>JAJRWX010000108.1 GCA_024276605.1 Planctomycetota bacterium
GGCCCCGTAGCGTTTTGATCGACGTAGTAAACCTCGCACAAGGGATAAGGAGTCTGCGCAAGCGACACCTGTAAACCCACCGCAAGCCAAGCAAAGAAACAGACATATGCCGGAAGTCGAGTCATTCCCTCGTACCCCCTAAGAACGGAACCCACCGGTACGTTCGTTCACCGTAGCAAGATCAACACGAAAAATCCAATAAAAAATCTTTTATCTACAATAGTGCCGGTGTTAAGTCGCCAAGCAGTGATAATATGAGGTTTTCGATGACGTTTGATTGGCCAACCTGCATGACAGACCCCAACGACACTTCGACAACCGTCCCCTGCACCGCTTTCGACTTCAACGCCGACGGCGCAATAGACCTATCCGACTACGCCGCCCTGCAAGCGATAATCTCAAGTCCATAACATTTCCGCTTTTTTCAATATGATTCTTACCTCAAATCGTTGGTTTGATGTGGCGGGTGCCCCATCCCTTTCCTGAGGAAAGGGTGGGGGACGGATCCATGATCTTAAAAAGTCTCGTGGAATCCTCCGTCCCCCACCCTTCGCTGCGCGAAGAATGGGGCACACAGCTTCCACGTTACACTTTACTGTTCAACGCTGTAGAACTTGCTCTAGTCGATGTAGCCTAGATCGCGTAGTCGTTGAACGATGTCGTCGTTGACACTCACCTGTGTCGAGTTGTTTTCGTCGTATTTGGGTGTACAAGACGACCACCAATGATCCAGATGTTGCGTCATGTCTCGCAATTTTTCTTGTGCAAACGGCTGGTCCGCAAGGTTGACGGTTCCTTGGGGGTCGTTGCTTAGATTGAATAGTTCGATCGATGCAGGTGGTTTGTGTGCGAGTTGAGCCGCACATGGGGATCCGTTGATCTTATCGTTGCCATCCTGCAAGGAGGCTAAATGATAACTCCGTACGATTTTCCATTCGTTTACCCAAAGAGATTGTACGTAACGACGACCAACTAACAGCTCGGCGCATACCGGTTCTCGTGGTTGCGTCTGATGAAACAAATTTCCGTGTGACCATGAGCAGGAGATGCCAACCGTCTTGAGTAAGGTGGGGGTTAACTCAACCAAGCTGACCGGTTCCGTGAGCCGGTTACCTGGTGAATACTGCGGAGAGGAAATGATAAGCGGAACGTGTGTAAGAACTTGACTCAAGTCTTGTCCGTGGCCTATAGAACCGTGTTCGTTAAGTTCTTCACCGTGATCGGCGGTAACGATGATGGTTGTTTCGTCGAGCAATCCGGCGGCATCCAGCATGGCACGCACTATTTTAATTTTTCCATCCAAACGCCGAATTGCCCCATCATACATATCGATCATATCCGTCAGTTCATGGTTGGAGAGTTTTTTATCCCCTTTGCGCATCTCGCGTCGCAACTTGCCGTAATCCTTCGCACTAAAATCACGGTAACAGTTCGTGTCACGGTTACCTCCAAATTCCGCGATGTGTCGACGACGTGGACGATAAGGCCAATGAGCTTCCAGAAAGTGTAGGTAGGCGAAAGTGGGGCGATTTAATTCGGTTTGCAGCCATGCGTCGAACTGCGCTAGCAGCCGATCCACTTTTCCACCGTTGGGAACATAGGTATCGAAGCCACGATTGATATTCGTGTATTCACCGAGTTGGGCATTGTTGAGAAACGCACCGCATCGCCAACCCGCCCGTGAAAGCGCTTCTGCAAGTGTTGGTGTGGTTGTCGTGAGCGCATCCGTGGTTGTGTTGATGTCATGACGGCGACTTTTCACGCCTCGAAAAACGCCGTGCGCCGAAGGATAGAGGCCGGTGAGCATGGAAGATACGGATGGTTTGGTCCATGACGAAGGGCTGTAGGCGCGGGTCCAGCGCGTACCATGTTTGGCCAATGCGTCGATTGTTGGTGTGGTGGGCCTTTGGTATCCATAGGCTGATACATGGTCCGCTCTGACACAGTCTAACACGATGAGTAAAATGCAACGCAAGAGATTTTCCTTTATATCTAATTAGTCAACTAAAAAAATTAGTCTTGATGTATTACCTGTCGCAACATTTTCGAGGGGCACGTGGCTTGCTCGCCGGCGTCAATTATGGCATGGGCCATGTTCCATAGTTTCAGGATCGTGGACGTAGGCTGTCCGCGAACGGCGTGGATGGAGCCTAATCGTGCTAACGCGCATGATAAATAAAAACCAAGACGCGATACCTGTATCACGCCGCTATGTTGAATATATGACGATAAAAAGCTTTCAGTCAGCTCATGGGTTGCGTGTTTGTCGTTTTTCCGTTGTGCGCTATCCAGTAGCAGGTGGGCGAGGAACGTAGCCAAGTCAACTTCTCGCTCCCCCGTACATAATGTGTCGAGGTCCAGCAGCCAGACGGTCTGCTCGTGTTGTAGTAATTGTGTATGATAGAAATCTCGATGGACCATCACCGTCGGTCCCGGTATGTGATGGTTTGCCTGAGAAGTTAATTTTTCGATGACGGCAGACAAGAGGTGTTGGTCAAGTGCTTTGTTGATGATGGATAGCGCGTTGGGCCAACGTGTGAGCGTGCCCATTTCATCTTCCGTTGAGTGGCTAGCGTTAGTTGCCACAGGATCGCAGGCATGCAAGCAAGCTAATACCTGGGCAGCCTGGGCAACGCCTGTTTTATTGTATTGCAAAGGATGGGCATTACCTCTCACGCAGGATGTGACGATAAGGCGTTTTGTTTGGTCGATAGCCAGGGTATCAGGTATTTTGATGGTATCCTTGCTCAAGCGCGTAAGCTGTTGTTGTAGTTGTGATAAAGGCTCGGTGTTATATCCGGGTGGTAGTCGGTGAAACGCTTTGACGTAAACACCGTCATGATGATCCGGCGCCACGTGCATGACGCAACGGCGGTGCACCCGGTATGCTCGTAGCGATAACTGCAACGATTGTGGCGAAAAGGTAATTGGCTGCGATCCCACTGCGTGATGGTTGATCACAGACAACAACTCAGCCAATTCATGGTGATCGAATAATTCACGGGACCATCGTATGCGTTTATCACGATCGGGTGAGCAGACCCAGAGGTCCAGCGATTCATGGTGTAGCCTCAGACCTAGTAGCGCATGGCCGGAGAGTCTGGCGTTGTGATGAGGTCGCCCTAATCGGGGTTCACTTAGCCATCCACCTTGCAGGGTTACTTCGCGCTGGGTATTTTTGATCTTGACGATGACTAATAGTTCAAAAGAGATGCCTCTTCGGTGAGAAGGCCAAAGCCGGCGAAGTTGTAGGTGAGACAACGATGTGTCAGTGGGCCATCGTACGGCTTGTGAAAGCCAATCGTACATGGCATCCAGCGGTTGGGCTAATGGACTAAGCTTGTCTGAAATCATGTGTTGAAGCTTTTGATTCATCTGGACTACGGTTTGCACTTTGTGCATGGGGCTAAGCCTTCTTTGAATGCTTGGGTAGTCCCTCGGAGCACGATTTTGCGTTCGGGTTTTATTTTTGCGCATTCCTCACATTGAGGTCGATGGAAATTGCCGTACTTACGGTCAGCGATATACTGGCTTTCGTGTGAAGGTTTTCGTATTTTCCACAAGCCACGTCGGTGTAATCGCGCCTCAGTCTGAGCTTCGAGCAGGCGTTTTTTGAATCTATAGTTTTTATCCGTGAGTCTGACGTAGGCGAGGCCTTCTCGGACGAGTATTTCATTGACGAAAAGATCATCCACAAAAACGTAGACCAACATGCGGCCCTTATCGTCATATTTTTTCTTACCAAATCGTAGGCGCAGTCGTTTTCCCTTGACCAATTCATTGTTACGATTAAGCGATGCCTCGAAAAGTGGGTGACCTCTTAATGGGGCGCGCAAGCCGATGTAGATGATGTAATCGTCGTCTTTCTCGCCGTCAGTATCGATTTGAACTTTGTTTCCACTGATGGCGTATTCAGCGTCTACATACAATGAGCGATGAGGATTGCGCTCGTTGGAAATCTGGCGTCTGGGCCAAAAGGCAAGCGTCAGTGCCGTGATCGCCAAGACGATGAGAATCGTAAGGTAGCGCCATCGATGGTCAGCAAAGGGGCTTAAAGACATAGGAAACTATCTTCCTGCTCGGTTGAACTCATCCCAAATGTCTTCGATGAGATCATTGTCTTCCGGCTTAAATGGGTGAGTTAGTTCATTATCCAAGAGGTAACCTCGATCCTTTACGTATTGTACGTGCCCGTCAAGATATGCGACGTTGACGCCTTTTTTGTGGCCGCTTTTAACGACCTTAGGTATATGAAAAATGTCCGACAAAATCGCGGGGTTTCTGGTAAGTTGCGATAGTTTTTTGCCGGTCAGATGGTAACGCCTGGCGTACGCTGCCCGCGTATCAAGTAAGGGAACTGCAGGCCAGGGGTTTTCCGGCGTGGATAAACTGTGGTAAGGGTCTGTCTGCCTTGGGCAATACAGTGGAGCAATGGTATCTAACGATACGCCGTCGCCTAAAATCGCACCGAAGTTACTATGCATATCTCGGCCATCGTAGATCAGATAATTATACTGCCATGCGCCGTCGTCCGGTTCATTATTTAAGGGGGGAAAACGTTCGTTGTCGTGTAAATATACGGACAATGAAAGATGTAGCGCTCTGAGTTGTGTCATACACAGTGTGTCGCGCGCTTGTAACCGTGCGCGATGCATAGAAGGTAGGAGGATACCCATCAATGCAGATATGATGGAAATGACGATGAGTAACTCCAACAACGTAAAACCGTGTCTTTGTTTATGAACAGCCGTGTTCATGGTTATGCTATCTCCCGGTTAAACTCCGCCGTCTGCTGCAAGTTGCGGGTCCAAGTTATTTTATCTATCGTCAAGGGGCCGCGTGGGTTGGTTAACAATTGTTTCGCTATATGCCATAACGCTTCCGCCACCAAAC
Source organism: Planctomycetota bacterium (assembly GCA_024276605.1). Taxonomy (GTDB): domain Bacteria; phylum Planctomycetota; class Phycisphaerae; order UBA1845; family UBA1845; genus JAJRPG01. Next base: position 4,894 of record JAJRWX010000108.1, read on the forward strand.
CCTCATTTTTACGAAGAATGTGAACCATCCCAATACGTATGAGTGATGAACTAAAATAATAGGTAAGCACATTCGAATCGATATGGCCTCCATGGGTTATATACGAGCGAATAAAAGATTGATATAGGTTTGACCAACTCTCATCGTGTGCATCATTGGCGATTGTTTCCAATAAAAGATGCGCTAAAAAATTTCCAATATCAACGCATCGATGACCTCTAGCCATGGTGTCTAAGTCTAGGATAGCGATATGATCCCCATCAATCAGAAGCTGCGCAGGATAATAATCGCGATGAACTGTGGCTTGGTTGTCATCTACGATTTGTGTCGATACATCGTGCAGCATGGTGGACAATAATTCCAGTTGTTGATGATGTTGGGGTGCAATTTTATCGGTTAATGACATCCAACGTTTGACGATCTGCCATTCATCCTCGATGGTGAAAGTATGTAGACCATCCAGCTCCATGTTGTGAAAGACGGCTAAGGCTTCTGCGGCAAGATGAAGATGTGTGGTGATATCCGGGCTATGGATTGACAACCTCTGTCCACCGAGCCAGTGAAATTGAGCCATGCGATATTGCTCGTCGTAACGAATAGGTTCAGGTATGCGCACTCGGCTATGAGTCATCATGCGGAGTTGGTCTGATACTTGTCCGTGTCGGCGAATGAGCTGATGCCCACGATCGTCGCGATATATTTTGCAAAACAAATCTTTCGTTGATCCGTATACTTGGCTGAGTGAATAACGAAAGGCTGCCCGTCGGCCTGCTCGGTAACCCAACAAGCAGGCGGTTAGGTGTTGCGAGCGATGGCCGTTTCCATTTCCATTATTAGATCGGTCGTTCTTCGTTTTTACGTCAGGTTTTAGTACGGTTACATCGTCTAAGCACTTGCCGAGTTGATCTAAGTGAGGATCACAATCTGGAGAATGAACGGCTATGCGCCAATCGGTAATATAGACCGATACGCCCAATAGCACCTTTCCGGATAGAAAAGGTTCACGGTCTGATGGTGTGGACAATTGAGGTGATGCCCCTTCCTCGATTGTAGTGACATATAAAGAGTATCGTTGATTGTGGGATAAGTTGAAAGACCATTCGATCGACAGTGTTCCATCGCGTCCCGGCCAATAACGCTCGATGTGCAGGTTTGTAGGTTGGTCAAGTGTTTTCCAGTCCGTGGCTACGTATTTACGAAGCACGCCTAAAGCCACGCGCTCATCGAGCAGTTGCTGAAATCGTAGACTATCGGTGATGTTAGTGACTCGGGTTTCCATGTTCTTCATCAACGGTCTTTCACATCCTCAGTGGCCAGTTGAATACAACGGTCTGCTAAATTTTTCCATCCGGGACGAAGGTGTCGCATCATGCCGCGGGCTAAGTCCAGTTTAGATAAAGCCGCGTAGCATTTTAATCGAGCGCGATCAATCGACTCACCGGTTACCTCTTGCCAGTTTGCTAAAAACATATCTTGCCAGCGCTGCGCCTCGCTAAGCTTGACACCGCTTTCCGGGCGGTATCCCAGCATGAGTAATTGGCTTGCAAAATTGGCCACATCCAGCAGCGGGTCTGCATTGGCCATCCTTTCCAGATCAAATAGAGCATAACGATCACGTTTAATCGATAGTTGATTCCAATGAAAATCATTGTGAACAGTGCCTATTGCTTCCGCCGCATCTCCAGTGAGAAGAAACATATGCTCCCATAGTCTTCTGATTGAAGTGAGTGCGCTTTGTTGAGTTGGGTATGCTGTTGCAAGATCAATGCAGCATGTGCCTATGCGTTGGGCAATGTCGGTTCTAGTGATTCGCTCAAGTCCTACTATGTCATGTGTGTGCAAGGTGTGTAGTCTGGTAGCTATGCCCAGTAAAATGTTTTCGCAACCTTGATCTTTAATCGCGTCAATCAAGTGATGACCGCGTATCCATTCGACGCCGAGTAAACTATTATCATGGGAAGTACCAACGACATCGGGAACTAAAAATCTTGGCCCGGTAGATACGGTTGGCTCAGCTAGCGCTTGATGCCGGCGAGCCAGTTTGTCGATGGATTCCGGAGAGCCTGCACGTATCGCGATACGTTTCTTGTTACTTCCTCGATGGTCCGACCAGCCGTCGAGTTCTGCGCGGAGTCGCACGATCCATTTTTGTTCGGGTACATAACGAACCAACAAGCGTTGCAGCGTATCGACTTTTAATGTGGCCTGGTTTCCGGATGCATTGAGCCATTGTTGCCAAACTTCGATGCATGATTCTCGTCCTGCAAAGTGGCGCACGCCGCGCAGTCGGCGATCGTTGGGAAACAGATAAGCTTCGACATCTTGACCGTCGATACGGATAACTTCTCCGCGTCGCGATATGGACTCTCTGACTGGGGCATGTAAGTAAACCAATTGCCCGGTCGGCCAATAACGGCTGGCAGGGGTGTCTGTGTTTGAGAGTAATACATAGACGACCCTGACGTATCGGTTGGGGTGATACAGTGTTTCGATGCGCCTGGCGACGCACCAGTTCTGCTGATTAGAGGTATTTTGGCCACGTGTCAGTTGCATGCGACAAGCATCGAGGACAACCTGTTCATCAAGCATGCCTGCTAGCGCGGCCACACCTTGGTCCGATGGGTATTCATGAGGTGCGATTAACACTTGAGTTGCTCCTCACTTGTATGGCCTGTGGAGGGTTTATCATGGCTACCAACCAATCGGGCATACTCACCGTCGAGGTTTAGTAGTTGATCGTGCGTGCCATTTTCGCAAATTTGTCCCTCACGAAAAACGATAATACGATCGAATCGATGCATTTCCTGGAGTCGGTGACATATGACAATAGTGGTGCGCTTTGATGGAGACGACATCCAAGTGCTTTCTATTTCTTTTCGTGATACGGGGTCAAGACCTGTAGCCGGCTCGTCCAACAACAAAATAGCTGGGTCCAACAATAGCGCTCGGGCTAAGGCGATTTTTTGACGCTGACCACCAGATAAAGTACATCCCGCTTGACCTAATATGGTATTGTACTGCTCGGGTAGTGCGCGGATGAAACCATTTGCGCCGACCGCCTTGGCTGTTTCTCGCACGGTTTTGAGCTTTGTGTCGGGATCGCCAAACGCGATGTTTTCTCGTATCGATAAACCAAATAATACAGTGTCCTGGTTTACCCAGCCGATGCTTCGGCGAAGTGACGCCAAAGTGGCCTGACGAATATCCATGCCATCCAGCTTGATGCAGCCCTGATGAGGATCGAAAAATCGAAGCAGTAACTTAGCCAGTGTACTTTTTCCTGCGCCGTTGTGACCGACGACGGCGATACGCTCTCCCGCTTGGATGTGCAGCGAAACATCACGAAGCGCCTCAGTGCCATCGGCATAAGCGTAGGTTACGTGTTCGATGGAAATGTCCCCGCGCACATTTTCAATCGGCGTACTATGCTCGCCGTCAGATACTTCAGCCTCCAGTGCAAACAGCTCGGCCACGCGCTCGCCGCAGGACGTTGATTTAGCGAGCTGTCCGGCTACTTTGGCAAACCGCCGCATGGGTTTTTGTAGCGAGCGCAGGTAGGATAAAAAGACAAGCAAATCGCCGGCAGTCATGGTTTCGCTTAACACCGCACGTACGCCGACGTATAGGATGGCGCAGGTAGAAGTAGCGGAGGCGATAGTGATCACGCGGTATAACTTGGATTGTAATCGCGTCGTTTTGACTCCGGCGCGAACTGAACTACGATTCTGACGTGAAAAGCGTTTCTGTTCAATGCCTTGACGATTAAATGCTTGAATCGTCGGCAGTGCCCCTAGTGCATCGTGGGCGATACTGGCGACCATGCTCTCATTCTCACGTTGATTCTTGGTGGCTTTGCGGATTTGCCGTGAGATGCGATATCCCATCCACAGCGTGATCGGAATGGTCGCTAATCCCAATAATCCGAGTACGGGATTTAGCCAAAGCATCGCGGCGATCATCGCTACGACTGTTAGCCCCGCTTGGGTCGACGAGATGACGGCGTTAATGAGCATCTGCCGCAGCATTTGAATGTCGCCGGTGATCCGCATGAGTAAGTCCCCCGTGCGGCGACGCTCTAGCAATTGGGGGGGGAGAGATTGTAAATGGGCGAAAAGATCACGACGGAGGTTCCCAACGACGCGTTGACCGGTCTGTGCCAAATTTACGTCACGAAGGTGAGAGAAGATGCCATCTAACACCGCAATGACAACAATGCCCCCACAGACCCAACCCAACACGGAGATTGGCGTGGGTGCGATGCTCGCAAGAAACTGCCCTAGCTGACTGGATGACATTTTGTCAGTGAGTACAAAATCGAAAATAATTTTGATAGGCCACGGTGCGAGCAGTTGCATTGTGACCGCGCCGAAAGCTGCGGCCATGACGCCTACGAGGGTCATGCGATAGGGGCGAATATACTGCGCGAAACGCTTCCACACGGCACCAGCGGCGCCTAGGTCGAGCTTGCCACGCGCGGTCTTGATGATCCAATGGGTCATCTATACAACCTCCGTAGAGAGGTTCTCATCCAGCGAGGTGCAGGCATCAGGTCTGTCTTGGGTTACTATAGCCGAGGCATGATCGCGGGTTCCGTTGCACAAGAGAGAACGAAGCTTGCAAACATTTGTCGTCACATTAAACCGTTCCTGCACGCGTTGTTGTCCACCGGTAGAGAGAGACAGGGCAAGTTGTTGATCCACCAGCGTTTTTTCAATGGCCTGTGCAAGACCTTGCGCGTCACCAGGATCGACCAACAGCCCGCTTTGGCCATCCTCAATAATCTCTGGAATGCCGCTGAGTTTGGTACTGACCGTCGGGCATCCACAGGCTAAGGATTCTAGTAGCACGGTCGGCAAAGCGTCCACGTTGCCATCTTTCGCGCGGACACACGGCAGTGCGAAGCACGAGGCCTGTTGCATTTTCTTGCGCACCTCGTTTTGTTCCAATGCACCGACCAGTTTCACCACAGGCTTTAAGTTCAGCTCCTTGATGGCTTGTTGAAGTTTGCGCTGTTCACGACCTTCCCCGGCGATTTCGCATTGCAGTTGTAGTCCGCGTTTGTGTAGGATGTCGACGGCGTGAATAAGATCAATGAACCCTTTCTTTTCGATAAGGCGTCCCACGCTGAAAATAGTCATAGGCTTTCGAGCAGAGCCGTTCGGTGTAAAACGCGAGGTATCGATGCCGTTGTACAGGACTTTGACTTTTGAAGCATCCAGGCCGGGTAGATGATCGATCATGTATTGACGGTTCGATTCGCATACCGTCACGACGAATTGCGAGGCATTGATTTTTTTGCATAGCAATTGTTTGTTGACGTTATCGCGAAAAATGTCGAAGGCATGAAGCGTTAAGCTATACGATAAATTTCCTAACATATTAGCTAACAGCGCTACGGTAGCTTCATCGGTGCCGAAGTGAACGTGTACATGGTCAATATTATTTTTGCGAACCCATCGTAGAAGTTCATTGGCCTGTACGAGTTCAAATAAATTTTCTCCTGCGTATCTCCGGACGAGACGTATGGCACGCATGTAGTCGCCGGGTTGTCGACGAAATAGCTTGACTTGGGCGCGTAGATGTTTCCAGACATTTCCTATGATGCGATCGTTGAAGTAATTGACTCGTGCGCGCACCCGCGTCGCGGATTCATGAAATACGCCTTCGTTGGGCAAGCGTAACGAAGCAATGTGTAAATCCGTGCCTTGCTTTTCTAGCTCAAGAATTTCATTGACAACGAATGTCTGAGAAAAACGGGGGTACATGCGAAGCATATAACCAATACGCTTTTCGCTGGTGGGTGCCGGTGTTGTCGTCGTTAGTGGTTTCATCTTTACTCACCGGTTCACGCGATACGTTCAAGTCGTTGATGGGGATCGTCTGATTGTGATTCTATCATTCTACGATGCATGGCTTTGTCCAATGTGTGCATTGTTGCTTGAGCGGCATGTCGCCAGGTGTATTGACTGCACACATGATCGAAAGCCGTTTGACTAAGTTTCTTTCGCATCGTTGGATTGTCATAGGCACGTTTAAGTTTTTCGCAGAGATCGTCCACATCATCAGGTTCGAATAGCAGTCCGGACTCGTTATCCTTCAAAATGTCGGCCATCTGACCAAGTCGAGATGCCACTACGCAGACCCCGGCAGCCATGTATTCGAACAGCTTGATGGGTGAATAATAAAACGACGTCGTTTGCTTCGATGGTGCGACAGCTACGTCCATGGCATGCAATACACGGGGCACTTCGGCGTGGGCAATCGCGCCTAGGAACGTGACGGAGGATGCCAAGCCTAATTGTGTCACGAGTTCGCGCAGATGGTTTTCCTGGGGACCGGACCCGGCTAAGAGTAAGTGTGCCTCTGGTATGTCGCGCTTGAGTTTGGCAAACGAGTGAACGAGTGTTTCTACGCCGTGCCAGGGTTTGAACGTGCCGACAAAGCCGATCGTGAATACATCGGGTATCTGTAATTCGCGGCGCATGTCGCTCGCGGGTAGGTCACACACAAAACGGTCAATGTTCACACCGTTTGGAATGACATCGATTTTTTCCGGGTCAATGCCTTTTTCGGCTAATGCCTGAGCCAGGCATTGAGAAACAGCCATCATTCGATCGCAATGGTTGAAAACATGATTCTCGATATCGCCGGCTAATGCCTTCAAGTGGAGTGAGCGGAATTGTGCGGCTTCTTCTGTGAGAATGGCATTGACCTCGAGTATGTGTGGGATGTCCAATCGTTGAGATATGTCTATGCCGACATGCCCCATCAGCGACAACCGTTCAATGACGGCATCGGGTGCGAAATCATTGATTGGTTCGGTCAGCTCCTCCGCAGCGCGTATGTTGTACCATAATGAACGAAATTCTCGGGCCATCCCGTCACTTAGACCGCGATCGCGTAGCCAAGTTTTCATTTGTTGAGGAATTTGTTTGATCGCTTTGGAAGGCGGTGCCAATACGGAAACTGTAGCGTGGTCGTCACCGGTTCCCGGATTGGGAGAGAGGATCGAGACCTCATGTCCCAACTCAGCCAGCGCCGTCGTGATCGAGCGCAGGTGGATCGATGCCCCCTTCACGCCACGAACGGGTATACCGAAATCACTACATACGTACAGCAGTCGCACTTTCATTATCCTTATACTGTAGTTCTTTGAAGCGAAGGGCGACGCGGTCCAAACCGTTCAAATCCAGGACTTGGTTGTTCACTTTGGATTGGTGGTTTAGTAAAAATTGAACGCGCTTAGATAACAATTGCGGCGAGAGTTGTGACGGCTCGATCATTTCGAGAATGCCAAGGTCCTGCCATAGACGCGCACGCATCAGTTGTTCCTGGCGAGGTTGCATGCGTGGAACAATAAGGGCACGTTTTTTGTTTGCCGCGATTTCGCACAGTGTGTTGTATCCTCCCATAGATACTACCAGGGCCGCATTGCGGATGCGCTGAGATAGATTAGGATCGTACGGTACCCATTCCACAAGCGGAATGGATGATGCTTTATCTTGCAGAGCGAGACTGGTTTCCGTCGGTAGATCAGGACCAGCAACGAGTACGGAGCGTATGCCTTGCTGTGCTAATTGACCAGCCGCTTCATCGAGAAACGTCTGCAAAAGTGATTCGCCATCCGTTCCGCCGCCGACCGTCACTAATACATACGGAGGTGTATTTTCGACGGTCGTTGAAGACGCTGCAACTTTTCGTGTGACGTACCCCACATACTGAAGTTTTTCGCGCACTTGCGTTGAAAGTTGATAATGATCAGCCACATCGAAAATCTGCTGCATGCCATACACCCATATTTCGTCGAACAACGTAGCTAGTTTGCCCGGCACGCCCAATTGCTGCCACTGCGCAATAGTCACGAGTGGCGCATCTTCGATGTCACGCATACCGAAAACGATGCGTGTGTTAGGGCGCTGCTCACGCAACCATTCCAGGGCAGACAGCAACTCGCCACAGACGCCGACCGGTGCTTTATCAACGATGACAATGGTCGGATCAAAAAAACGAACGCTGTCACGAAGCATGTTGGAACGCAATTGCATGATGTTATCTGAAGGGAGCGCAAAAAATTTACTCTGATATTCGTTAGGGTGGGCTTTAATTAACGCAGGTAGCTTGATGTAATCAGCGTGTTGGATGCCATCGAACATGGACACATAGGGTGTGCCTGTAGCAATCAAAAAGCTGGTATCGGGAACATCGCGACCGATGCGATGGCAGATGGCTGTGGTGCGTGCCAGGTGTCCGATACCCACACCGTCATGGCAATACGCAAACACACGTTCTTGGCCTTTATGATCTTGTTTTACACTCATGCGTAGTTATGGTCCTAATTCGAAAAATAAACGTACCGGTTAAGGGCAGTACACGATCCATTCCGCGCTGGAGTGACTCACGTAAGTGTTCTTATCGCTTCTAGGGGGCGAATTTGAAGGCACAGATCGGGTAGGCGAGAAAGTAGTGCGAGTAGGCTCGCAGTCGTGATGGCAGATTGCGAGTAGGCTCGCAGTGATTGATGTATGACGAGATCAGGTGAAACCAACATAGCTTGGGAAAACGTCGAATGCAGGCATTGTGGGGCGAGGTAGGTTAGCGGACTGAGTTTGGCATTGGAATTGCTTTGATTATCTCTTATTCGCGGCTAACAATAAACAAGACTAATCCTCAGATGTGTTAGGTGGGTTGGTTTTGTTAGGGGCAAAGAAGTATCTCAGGACGGGAGTTAGAAGAAGTGTACATATCCAGAGTCAATGTGCGCGCTTTGGCTGGCTTAATTGCCATCGTTGCCATTTCGTGGTCGCCAATCAGTAGTTTTGCGCAAGTGCTTAATCATCCGGTCATCACCGAAGTGTATACCGACCCTTTCGGTCTTAACGACGGCCCCGTAGGAAGTGACCCTGCAAGCCAGCATCAAGAGTACATTGAAATCTACATTCCGCCGTGCGCGGACCTCGTTGGTCTCAATTGTAATGCGTTAAATCTTACGTTCTATGAAGTCGAAGGCGATTCGAGTAGCTCCGGTGTAGAGCTAATAAACTACCGCTTCGACTTACCAACGCTGCAAGCTGGTACGACCGGAAAAGTCGTCGTGTTGGGTTGGTTAAAGTACATTGGCGATCCTCCATCGGCCTTGGCTGGAACGTCAAATACGCGCATAGCCATGATTAATAACCAGGTAACGAGTACCGGCGGTGCTTACGACTTTATCGCCATCAACGGTAACCATTTTGGTGGCGGGGTAACCAATCCGAATTTCTCAGCGATATTGGCGGAAAGCTTTATCAATGTCCCTAATGAAACCAGAAGTGGTATTGTACAAGACGGTTCCGGCGTTTATTTGCTCGTTAATCGGGATGCCGCTGGTTACGTCCAGCTATGCGACGACAAAAATCTTACGGGTTGTTCGTCTGCGGGTTTTTGTCGTGGCAGCTTAATTGTGGGTACGCTGACTCCCTGTACGGTAGGGGCGGTGAATGCTTGTGCTGATGGGTCTAAGTGTCTTCCTCAAGGCGCTCACCCTGTCCTTCCGGACAATAACTTCGGATTGAGCACAAGTGCTTTGTTGGATGGTTATGCTGGTAATAACGATAGTAAATTTAGAATCGATCAACAGCCTGTGACGTGTAATGATGTTCCGGCTAATTGCAACGACCTCGAAACCGTACTCACGGCTGGTGGTGCATTTAGTTTGTTGATCCCGCAAATGCCGGATGAAGACACCACGCGTCTGACGCCTACTGTCGGTAACGGTTTCGCGCGAATATACCCAGATGTAGCTAAAACCACGGAAGATAGTAACGCATTTAATGATGATCCTGTGGTGGATGCGATGGAGAGCTATCGACTGATCCGTAATGCTGGACCGTTTTACCCGACGCCGGGTGTTGTCCCACTATCGACTTCCGCCCCAGAGCTTAGTGTTGCCGATGACACGGAGCAGAATTTTGAAGTCTTAACGAAAACGACGGGACGACCGGGCATTTTATCAGCGAATACCGGAGGCGCCTTCAACATCGACATGTCTGTTTCAGGCATAACCCTGCCTGCGGGGGCAGCCACTTTTGCGCCAGGAATTACTGATACAAATGTTGCAGGGCAAACTTTTGGATTTCCGTCGGTAGCTATAACCCCGAATGCCGGAGCTACCCATTTGTCTAGCGCCACAGCGAATGTGACAGTAACTGCGGTCAACAGTTCCGGGGGCCTGCCCGCTGTACAAAACGCATCACAGCAAGTTTCCGTAACCGCTACGATTCTCAATCCGATTGACGGTAAGGATGTAACGGGCGCAGCCTTTCAGACCACCGTTTTTCTTGCGATTCAGCCGCTCAGAGATGATCCAGGTGTGCTTAACGAATTCCTAGCTTCAAGCGTTGGCACGTTCATCGCAGGACAACCTAACGCAGCTTTACTGGGTACCGTGGGTAATGCATCATTCTTGCTTGATCCTCTTAGCAATCTAAGCGACTCAACCGTATGGAGTGGTAGGACGAAGGACTTACCCACACTCAGTGAAGAGTGTACCAACTGGATCAACATACCAGGCCCTGGCGTTAAACTGGATTTCGCTCAAACGGTACTCACTTCTGCGGAAGCTACGCAGAATTGTGTGAATCCGGCGAATTGTCAGGATGCAGAGATTACAACTTATGCAGAATCTTTCACGCGTAATACTACGTTCGCAGGTACGGTGTGTGATGACGGTAGTGGTACTTTCTGTGGACAAACGCCTCAGAACGTTGGTGACGCCTGCAATCCACCGAATTTAACTGGCAGATGTATAGCCGTCTGTGCACCTGGCGTAGATACCTTTATTCAGGCGCAGTCGTTTAATAATCCGGACATATCAACATTCGGCGGAACATTCTCTCCTACAGAATTGGTTTTCTTTGCAGATAGTAAAGGGGTAACCGGGAATGTGCGTAGCGGTCTGTCAAATGCGACTACATCCAGAACGTTTGAGTTATTGATTGTAGATTATAATTCTTTCAGTGTAGGCAACAACAGATATGAGAGCGGTCTGACGGATGATTTTGGTATCATGATCAAAGTGCTTGATACTGACAACACCATTGTAGAACCGGGTGAATTTGTATTCTTGAGTTTCTCAGGCGGTTTCCAAGGGGCCGATATTGACATGCTGGTGGGAGCTGATGGCGATGTGATTGCCAATTTGATCTTCCTTGACCTGGATAACCTGCATGATCAGTTGGGCATTCTTTCCATCAACAATATTTATATCGTGGATGGTAGCGGGCCTGGTGAAGTTGACATTTTAGAAGTGTTTGCTCTCAATCCCGTGGGTGGTACGCAAACGACTATCTTATCATCAGTTCCAGCCACTGGGCGTTCGCTTCCACGCTCTGCGGGCAATGTCATGAGACTGACTTTCTCGCAGGATATTACACTACCCGCGACGGGTGAGTTGGTGATTCAAGAATTGCTACCTGTTAGTCAGTTTGGTGTGGACTTGGCTTCCGGTTTTGCAATGAGTATCGAAAATGATATGTCTGGAAATCCACGTGTTTTGCGTATCGAGGACACCGGTGCTGCCGATTTATTCCATCGGACATGGTACTCGATTCGTAATACGGGATCATGGCCGGGCGTCAGTCCTTTCGAAATACAGCTCGTGGTTCAGGTGGGTGATGCTGACAATGATGGTACTGTCGGCAATGTGGATATTAGCTCCATCAATGCTAATTTCACATTCAATGCATTAGACGACGACCGCAACGACATTGATGGTGACAGCTTCGTTAACGCTGCCGACATTGATCTTGCTGCCTCTAATATACCGTCGTTCATCGTACAAAAGCCAACAGGTCATTAATGGAGTTAGTGAAATTGAGGTAGACCTGATAGTTATTGTTTATAGAGTTTGAAATGATACGGAACACATTACTTTGGATAGTGGTAGCAGTAGCATTACCTGGCGCGCTGGCCTTGGCTGGTACCGTGACCTTCACACCCATTGGTCCCACTACGGTCACCCCAGGGACGGATGTCCTGTTTCAACTCGACGTCACCGCTGATGCTGCCGGGGGATTCGCAACGGCTGACATCATTATAGGTGCCAACCAGGCGAACGATGTGCGTTTTGTATTTGACCAAGCTTGGCTCAATGCGTTCATAAACATTATTTCGCAGAACTCCGACCAATTCTACGCGCAAGATTATTACATCAGTGGTAATAACGGGGCCAGTTCGAATTCTGTAGGAACAACAATCGTAGCCGGTGTGGTAATTGTGGGTACGTTGGGACTACCGGAAGGAACCTACACCGTAAAGGTGGACAGTGCTATGGATCGACAGTTCAGCAACCTTTCCATTGGCGGAGTGAAAGAAACCTTGTTGGGAGCGAGCTCCTTTACAATTCAGTGTGCAGCCGCAGACGGCAACTGTGATGGCAAAGTGAACGCTGACGATTTCAGCAGCATGGCTGCGTGTTTGCAGGGGCCTGGTCAACCAATACTTGTCGGGTGTGGCGCTTATGATACGGATGCTGATGGTGACGTGGATGTGGAAGATTATGCCGTGTTAACCAATCAATACAATGGATTATAGTTGGTTTGAATGAGTACCTGTGAACGTCAAAACCAGCTAAGTGATGGATGAGATGATGATGCGACGAACCAATTTATTTACCGTTATGAATTTTTATGTCGCAACTGTCTCGGTTGCGATATTTTTGTCACCCTCGCTGGCAGCGACTGTCACCTTCACGCCGATAGGTGCGACAACAGTAGATGCCGGCACCGATATCGTGATGGTGTTGTCGGTCACGGCTGTCAATCTTGCTTCTTTCGATGCCGCTGACATTATTATTGGTTCAAACGATGCCAATGACATTGCCTTTACGTATGATCCCGCCTGGACATCTGCTTTTTCCAATACATCAACTCCCTTGTTTGATGTTGGTTTCTATAATCAAGATGTGTTCGTGGGTGGTAACAATATCACCTCCGTAGGTAGCACGTTAGTACTAGGTACCATCACCGTCAACACAACAGGTATGAGTGGTGGATTGCATCAAGTAGTCGTAGATAACGCGATAGACAATTTCAGTCGCTTGGCATTAGCTGGTGTGACAGAGTCGCTTTCCGGGTCGGGTAGTTTCCAGGTCATCGCACCACTACAATCGCCCGCCCCGCTGACCGGCGAGGCCGGGTTTACTAAGGATCGTTATATTTCCATCAATCCTACCACGAACGGTAACCAAGCTGCGGCGATTCGTGTCACGCGTGTCGGTAGCATGACGAATATGTTTGTAGATTGCACCTCACTGCAAGATGCGGGTGCGGACGGTTGGTATGCGAAATTGCATAACCCTGCCGTTGCACTACCAGCGCCGGGTGATACGGCCTACTACTGCGATTGGAGTGGTGTAACCTCCGGATTGCATATACGAGGTTGTAGTGTGGTTCCGGGTAATATCTACAACGTGGCTATGACTATCGATGGCGTTGAATTCTCGGCTGCGTCGCCGATTCCTACAACGTCACCACAGTCGCCTCCTCGTGCGTTCGGTGATACGGTGGGATCACTTATTGGCAATATCTGGACGGAGCCGGATGGTATTGTGACAACCAGTGATATTGTGGCTGCGGTCAGAAAGTTTGGTCTGGATCCGGATGCTGCGATTATGGCCAGAATAGATACTGAGGGTGATGTCCCGAATGCCGTCATATCATCGGGTGACATCCTCAGAGGGGTGCGTGCTTTTGCTGGTGATGATTTTGGCAGCGGTGTCACGGATTGCAAACTTGGTCAGTGCATCCCTCCACAGGCTGGTGCGTGTGAATAACGGTGCATTCGTGTATCCGTGTGTATTCATGACATACGCACAAGAATGGCAGCAATCCAGTGCGTGTGAGATAAAGTGTATGTCCCCCGAACTGCGAACTATCCGCGCGGAGGTGCCGGTCAAGAGCGTGCTTCGTGAGGCCGGTTACAATTTCACTAGAACACGCTAATTCATAGATATGGCTTTAGGTCCGCGAAGATCAATGGCTGGCGGCGGCAGCTTGGGGGTTGGCCGGCGCTTGAACTTCTCGTAATTGTTCGTTTGGATGCTGGTGAGTTCGATTGGTTTACCGTCGATGAACAGGTGCGATACAACGCTACCGGTTTGGAGCGGAGAATCATTGATGACGAATAGGTCTGCCTTTTTTCCGACTTCGATGGATCCGTATTGATCGTCTACACCGAGCATTGCGGCTGCGCCGAGTGTAAGTCCGTACATCGCGCGATCCGCTGGTAATCCGTGCGCTACCGCCATGCCTGCTATCGCCCCTAAATCAAAGGCGCTACTGGCGCTGGAGGTTCCGAAACAGTATGCCACACCAGCCTTATCCAGCACGGCAGCGCATCGATACACCGAGTCCCAAGGTTCATACTCATGGCTTGGATAACTTTTTGGTGACGCGATGATGACAGGAATATGTTTCTTAGCCAGATACTCAGCCACTTTCCAAGCTTCACGGGCACCGCTGAGTATGCATCGTAGTTTGTGTTTTTCTACGAAGGCTAAGGTGTCAACTATCTGCTTGTACGTATCTGCATTGAAAACGATAGGTCGGTGCCCGGTAAGGTAGGGGGCCATCGCTTCGAGGTTCAGGTCGAACTCATACTCGATTCCCGGTCGCTGTGCGGCAAGCTGTTTAATCTTGGCATAGTGCTCGGCTTTTTCCATGAACTCAGCCAGCGCCTTAACGGCTTTATCGTGCGCGATCTTGATTTGCTTCTTTTTCTGATCGTCTCTAGGTAGGTGGACCGGCAGCGACGGCACGCGCATATGTAAAGCGAATTCGTTGTTGACGGCTAATTCCGGATAGGTCCAGCCTTCCATGCGGATAATCGCACTACGACCAGCGATACGTTTACCACTTGGCGCAACGAGTGACATGGTGATGCCGGAGGTGCGGGCGGTGCGCAGGTGTACGCTATGCGGATGGATGGCGCTGGCGGCTTGTATATAAGCGTTAAAATCGCCGATTTCACGTTGGTCGACCGTTCCACGGGCTGCGCCGATTTCAAGTAGTCCTACGCGAGAAGCGGCATCGATGAGTCCGGGATACACGTGGTGACCCTTTGCATCGATCACACCTGTGCCGGGTGGGATGGTGATATCCGTTCCCACCGCATGAATGATATCGTTAAGAATGACGACGGAAGCGTTTTCTATGACGGGGCCGCTAATGGTGTGAACGGTGGCGTTTGTAATTGCATAAGCATGGTGCCTTGAAGATGGCAGGGTCATATCCAGACGATTCGTAGCCACCATGCGATGCGCCGGCTCTATTGGGCTGGGGCTATCATCTTCAAAGTATACTTCACCTTCAATTAACGTCATAACACACTTACTAAACGTATTGAGGGGATGGCCGTTATAAATGGCTATGTCCGCATCCTTGCCAACTTCCAAGCTGCCTACACGGTCGGCGATTTGGAGTTGTCGCGCTGGATTGATAGTGACCAGACTCAGAGCCTCGATCTCGTTGAGTCCGCCCCAACGAATTGATTTGGCGGCCTCTTGTCCCAGATAGCGAATGGTGTTCGGCGAATCTGAGTTGACCGATGTGACGATTCCGGCGCGTGTCATGAACGCGGCATTATGCGGAATGGCCTGGTAGGCTTCGATCTTATAGGCCCAGGCGTTGGCAAACGTCGATGCCCCGCAGCCATGCCGTCTGATTTCGGGGGCAATGCGATATCCTTCGAGTACATGTTGCAGTGTGCCAATGCGAAAACCGTAGGTTTCAGCTACCGCTAGTAGCCGTAAAATCTCTTCGCTACGGTAGCAGTGGGCGTGTACTGTCAGTTCACCGGATAGCACGCGTGACAAGGCTTCGAGTCTCAGATCGCGCCGTGGTGCCACGATATCCAACCCGACTTGCTGGTTGGCAGCGTGTTTGTCCCAGCCGCGTTGATATTGCTTGGCCGCTTCTAACCCCAGCCGAAGCGTACTTTCGACACCCATGCGCGAGTTAGGGAAACGCTTGCCCCAGTTTTTAGGGAAGTTGGATTGAATCACATTTTCGCCGAGTGCGAATTTAATCGTTGGTGGTGCGTCGTGCATGAGCATGTCGTTAGCTGGCCGGCCATACTTGGTTTTCAAAATGATATTCTGACCGCCGATGGGATTGGCTGACCCGTGCATGACATGATGAGTGGTGGTTCCACCGGCTACGGCTCGATAAATACCAACGGAGTCCGGGCGTATGACATCAGCGAGGCGTACTTCCGCACTGACTGATAAGGCGGCTTCGTTTACACTATCCACACCCAAATGAGAGTGACAGTCCACAAAACCAGGTATCACAAATTGTCCTTCGGCGTCGATCACAACAAATCCGGCAGGGGCTTCGAGGTCAGGACCGATGGCAGCGATTTTTCCGTTGCGTACCAACAGCGAAGCTCGCACAAGTGTCTCCGATGTGACAGGTATCACGGTGGCATGGGTAATCAACACGTTCCCACCCGTTTGCAGTGGCGGCTTTCGATTCGCTTTTGTCTCCACCGGCCAACTTGGCTCCGGTAAATCCGTCAGCATTAGTGAATCATTAGCCAAGTCTGGCACGTGTGATACGGCGGGTTCATTTTTAACATGTGATTCGCGTGTTGAATTTCGAACATCTGATGTTGGTTTGTCGGTGGATTCAGTCTTCAATGGTTTTGTCGGTAGATATTTCTTGCCGTCGATGAACATCATGTTGACTTTGGCTGATTTGTCTTCCAGTGGTGCGTTTAAGAGAGTTATGTTGGCCAAATAGCCGGGTTTAATGGCGCCCATCTGCCGATGGAATCCTAAAATTTGTGCGGGCATGGTGGTTAGTGCGGCGACGGCGGTTTCGCTGGGCAGGCCGCGCTGGATCACTTTACGCAATGTTTCGAATAAATCAGCTGGTTTCTTCAAGTCCTTGCTGCGCAGGGCAAACGGTACGCCGGCTTGATCCAATTTAATCATGTTCATCACCTGCTCTTCCCACAAGTGCCTGCGTAGCTTGCGTAATTCGAGCGGTTCGTAAACACGTTTTTTGGGTTTTTTAGTTTCTTCACCGGGCTTGGTTTTTTTCCCGTACTCCGGTTCTTCATCGAATTTCAGACTGATGACGACGCCGATACGTTTGTCTTTGAGTAGATCCGTCACTTTCCACGCTTCTTTACCGCCGGATATAATAAGGCGCAGGTTAAACTCCTCAGTCAGCGCAATAGCCCGGCGTATTTCACGTTCGCTATTGGCCTCGAAAATGATCGGTAACTTGCGTGATAGCACCGGTCCCAGCGCATCCAACGCCGGGTCCGTAGCTACGCGATCAGACGTGTGAGGATGTCGTGCATAATACTTTATTAGTTTTAAGTGGCGTTGCGCGTCGAGCATGACCTGTCGAAACTGCGCGAACATGCCCAGTAGGGATTGAGGATATTGACCATCTTCACCGCTATCAAAAGAAGCGTGCATCCCCACGGCGGGGGAGATGACCGACCGTCGTCGCGGCATGTTTCCCAGCGCCGTGAGACTACTGCTACCACCGAGGAAGCCGTCACGCGGAACGATCAACGCGTTGGTAAAGCCTGCGAGGCGATGAGCGGCTAATGCTTCCGCCTTAGGTTCGTATAATGTGAACGCTTCTACTTCCGGCCTAATACCGCGACGGTTGGCTAATCTTGTTGAAACAAAAGGTTGTTGCGATAGGTCTGGATTTTCATCTTCGACACGCTGACGTTGCGATTCGGTACGCTTTGTCTCAGTGATGCCCATATGCGAACCGGCATCGATGAATCCCGGGTAGGCAATCAGTCCGGTTGCGTCAATGGTCATAGCATCCGGCGGAAGTGGCAGGTCAGCGCCGACCGCTTGAATACGCCCGCCATCGATTAAGATGGTTCCGTTGTGAATCGTCTCCCCGGTACCGGTGACGATCGTAGCCCCTTGAATTGCGATCGGCGTACTGAACTCCGCCTGGGAAGGTAAGGCACAACATAAAGCGCACGCGAAGGTCATCACAGGCCATGCGTTTCGTCGAAGTCTCAAAAGTTTGTTCATCGTGTGATCCTAAGTATATTCAAGGAAACGGGGGAGGGTCCGGGTTTATTGCCCGGCATTCGCTAATTTAACCCGGCATCCGCCGGTTTTATACGGCTCGCCGGTTCAATATGGCATCCACCTGACCAGTGTAGCGATTGTCCGTGATTGTGTCGAGACCACGCTTGCCGGGTAGGCGAATGATGGGATATCAGTATCATATACTTATGCCCATTGTCGTAAGAAATCTTTCGTTGCCGCTCGATGAATCCGAGGATGCACTACTATCGCTGGTGTCCAAGCGAATGCATGTCAGTCCACAGGACATACGCAGTTGGGCAGTCATTAGACGCGCTATCGATGCGCGACGAGGCCAGGTCGAATTCGTCTATCAGATCGAAGTGGAGTTGGAAGCGGGCATCGACGCTGAGCAACAATGTATGAATAAGTTGCGCAGACAAGACGTATCTTCGATTGCGCCTACTGAAGATCAACCGATTGTTTATGGCCGGGAGGCGTTACCTGAGCGTCCTGTTGTGGTGGGCTTTGGCCCGTCTGGCATGTTTGCTGCACTGAGATTGTCCGAGCATGGCTATCGCCCGATTGTTTTAGAGAGAGGGCGTGAAGTACAACGTCGCCATAACGATGTCATGGTTAGTTATTACAAAGATCGTCAATTCGATCCCACATCAAATTTACTTTTTGGCGAAGGTGGTGCGGGCACTTACAGCGACGGCAAGCTCTATACGCGACGTAACAATGCCATGTGTCGCCATGTGCTTGAGAAACTTTTTCTGTTTGGTGCCGACCCGGACATTCTTATCAATACCAGGCCTCATATCGGTTCCGATCGATTACCAACTATATGTTCTCGACTTCGAAAAAATATTGAATCGCTCGGAGGAGAGGTACGCTTTGAACAGCAGGTTACCGACCTTGCTGTGAACGACCACGTGTTGACATCAATCAGTGTCCGAGAAGGCCAATCAGCTCCTCAGAAAAGTATGCGTGTCGGTCCGGTGATATTTGGTATAGGCCATTCCGCGCGTGACACCATTACCATGCTAGCCTCGCGCGGTGTGCATATCGAAACCAAGCCGTTTCAAATCGGCGTACGTATCGAACACCCCCAGGCGATGGTGGACCAATGGCAATTTGGTGCCGTCGCCGGACATCAGCGATTGGGTGCCGCTGAATACCATTTGGTGGCTAAGGACGCAGCTAACGAGCTTGGCGATATGTTTAGCTTTTGTATGTGTCCGGGAGGCATCATTCTACCTTCTCACGAATCGCCAGGCTTGATTGCTACCAATGGCGCTTCTCGGGCACATCGCTCTAGCTTGTATGGCAATGCGGGATTGGTCATCACGCTCGATCCCGCCAAGTTGGGTTTGGGCCCGATCGAGAGTCTTGCGTATCAGCGGAAGTGGGAGGAAAAAGCGTTTAAGTTGACGGGGTCAACCTATCGCGTACCTGTACAGCGGGCAACGGATTTTCTTAATCATCAAATCTCAACAGGATCATTGGAAACAACCTATCCGCTGGGCGGTGCCTGGGTTGATATCCGTGCCACGATTCCGACAGCTGTAGCTGAGGCACTGGAACAGGCGCTACCCGGACTAGAAGAGAAAATGCCTGGATTCGCCGGTCCCGATGCCCTGATCACCGCACCGGAAACACGGGCCAGCGCACCCATTCGATTTACCCGAGACCCCCAAACCCGGGAAGCGATCGAAACCGCAGGTTTATATCCCGTCGGAGAAGGGGCAGGGTATGCAGGAGGCATTATCAGTGCCGCAGTGGACGGGATTCGATCTGCAGATCAAATCATAGCCCGGTACGCAAGGCCAAGATAATCGAGTAACATGCCGATGATTTTATAGCGAGGCAAGGTCTATCGTTGGTGATTCTTAGACGCTGCGCTGACCTGCCGTCTGCTATTCGCGGATAAAAGAATGGTTGACCGGCGGATGTTGTGGCGCTGGATGTTGAGGTGTTCAGCGAAATAGCCGACCATTTGTAGAAGTGACGATATGCCTGAAGATTTCATCATTGGTGCTAAGCTAACCGAGCTTGTTGACCGCATAGTCAACAGTTACCAAGCCGAGCCTCGTACACAGCACATCGACAAGTTTTTCCTGCCATCGCACGATCGCATCGTACAACTCTGCCGCGATTTGCTGGAACTCGTGTATCCTGGATTCATCGGTCGTCAACACTTAACCAAGCACAATGTGGCATATCATGTGGGTGATTTATTGCCGCGCATCAGTGAAGCTCTGTATCGACAGATTTATCTTTGCCTGTGTTACGTGGACGAGAACCAACATGGATCGAATCGTAATGAGCTTCATTGCGGCGGACAGGCTCGGTCGACCACGCTGACTTATCTCGAACAAATTCCATCGATCAGGAAAATGCTCGCCGGTGATGTACAAGCTGCATACGACGGAGACCCTGCGGCGTTAAACCTTCACGAAGTGATCCTCGCCTATCCGGGTTTGTTAGCCATTAGCATTCAACGGCTCGCGCACGCGCTTTATCGACTCGATGTGCCGCTTATGCCGCGTATTATGTCCGAATGGGTACACAATAAGACAGGGGTAGACATTCATCCCGGCGCACGCATTGGACAAAATTTCTTTATCGATCATGGCACGGGCGTAGTCATCGGAGAGACCACGGAGATCGGCGACTCCGTTAAGGTATATCAAGGTGTCACGCTGGGTGCGCTATCTTTTCCCAAGGACGAGCGAGGTCGGGTGATACGCGAAGCCAAGCGTCATCCCACCGTCTGCGATAACGTAACGATCTATGCCAACGCCATTATCCTCGGCGGTGATACGGTGATTGGTGAAAATTCGGTTATTGGTGGTTCCGTGTTCGTGACATCCAGCGTGCCACCCAATTCCACCGTCACGATCAAACCGCCGGAACTACGCCTCAAGCAACGCGATGAGTCCAAAATAGCCAAACCTGCTCCGGATACGCCATCCGGCAGTATGCCCGACTATATGATCTAGCGGCCTCTGGTAAAGCTATCAACTTGACGCAAACCGATGTGTTTACGAGATCGTCGATATAGCCTCATCAAGTACTTTAAGACCAACGTCAAGTTGAGTTTCGTTGATGCACAACGGCGGGCAGAAACGAATACTTGTTTCTCCGCAACCCAGCAAAATAAGGCCTCGGGCGAACGCTGCGTTGAGGATGCGCTCTCGGACCTCAGCACTTGGCTTACCTGATTTCTTCACGACATCAACTGCGCCCATGAGACCGAAACCACGGATGTTGCTGATGAGTTTGCGCTTACTCGCTATGGCTTCCAGGCTGGTTTTCAATCGCTCGCCGAGCTTAGCGGCGTTTTCCATCAAGCCGTTTTCGATGAGATTTAGCGTGGCGATCGCGGAGGCACAGGCGACGGGATTGCCGCCGTAAGTGCTACCCTGTGCGCCGGGTGGCCAGTCCATGACTTCTTCTTTAGCGATGATGGCACCGATGGGCATACCGCTCGCAATCCCCTTAGCCATGAGCACGATATCCGGAATCACGTTGAAATGCTCAAACGCGAACCACTTGCCGGTTCGGCCTGACCCGGATTGAATTTCGTCGCAGACTAGCAGTATGCCATGCTTGTCACACAGTGCACGAAGTTTTGGAAGGAATTGTGCATCAGGAATAATATATCCACCTTCACCCTGATACGCTTCCACAAAAATAGCCGCGACTTCATCCGGTTGCATTTTATATTTGAATAGCTGATCTTCGATCGCATCTACATCGCCGTAGGGGACATGATTGATCATGGGTACTAGTGGGCCGACATATTCTTTTTGTCTGGCTTTAGAGCAGGTTAGCGACAGCGCGCCCATCGTACGGCCATGAAATGCGCCGTGGAAGCCGATGATGTGCTTGCGTTTTGTGTGGTGACGTGAGAGTTTTATCGCACTTTCCACCGCTTCTGCACCACTATTGGTTAAAAATATGCGTTTGTTGCCTTTCCCCGGTACGATCTTGTTGAGCTTTTCCATCAACTCAACCATGGGTTCATAATAAAAGTCGCTACCGCAAATATGAATGAGTGTGTTGGCTTGTTTAGTGATCGCTTCAACCACTTTGGGATGGCAATGGCCTGTTGAGCAGACCGCAATGCCGGCGGCGAAGTCGAGAAACCGGTTACCGTCTACATCTTCTACTACAGACCCGCTGGCGCGTTTGACAACGAGTGGAAAATCTCGCGTATTGGAAGGCGAGCAGTGACGATGATCGCGCTCGATCATCGATTTGGCTACCGGTCCTGGTAGCTCGGTGATAATCTCCGGGGCTGGACCGATCCAGCCTTCGCCTGTGTTCTGGTTTGCTTCGTTATTTTGAATGCCTAGCACACGCCACCTCCGTTTTTCGACTGTACACCCATCGCTCTATGGATGCCTACCTGTCATTTGATGATAGATGATTGATCGGCCTAACGTATTGCACGATCGAGTCTAGCAGCGGGGATTATTATCGTTATCTAGAATCACGCAAGTGGGCGGCTCGCCGAAAGATTATTAAGGCAGCATGATCGTCCTATATCCTGATCCTATATCGCTTTAGTGCCGCTAAAGGCGGTCTTGCCATGTGGCATGGGTTTATCATGCGCTACACTTTGCTATGCGGCGTCTTGGCTGCGGTGGTTCCATCCGGAAGATCGATCAAATCATAGTCGCCGAAAATATGGGGTGCCTCTCGCTGGAGAATATCTAGTACCTGGGCTGCGACCATGCGAATTTCCGTCTCCGCGTGTTCGTTGCAGCGTAATTCAATGAAGTGGCGTAACGCGCGGGCATTAGCGGTGACGAAGATTTTTGTCTCCGTAGCGTTAGGCAGGACCGATCGCGCAGCCTGTCGAGCCATTTTTCGCCGCAGCGTTCCATCTTCAATATGCGCAAATTTTTCTTTTAATCCATCGACAAGTTCGATATAAGAGGCTTGCGCTTGGTTGACCGCTTTCTCCCAGATGGCGTGTAGCTTCTCGTCGTTGCCAATGCAATCAGGCTCAACAAAATCGGCAACACTTTCATCAACATAGCGCTGCGACAGTTGCGAATAGCCAAAGCCGGCACGATGTCGCACAAGTTCGTGCGTAAATGATCGAGATACGCCGGTAATGATAAAATTCCAAACGCCATGCTCTAACACACTACCATGCCCAACTTCCTTGATATGCCCTAGATAAGCAGCGTTGCCGCCGGGGCGCGGTTTCTTAAAGCTCATGTAGCAGAGTCGTCCGGCAATTTCCGGTAGTGCCTGTGCTGCGACATCCGTGTCTGTGGTCCACTGCGCTGCATGATGGTCAGTTAAAAATTCGTTGATCTGCGACTGGTCCAACATTTGACGTCCGACCAAATATACCTTGGGGCGACGAACAATTTTCATATATATCTCACTCCTTCGAATCTCAAGTAAGCGACAATGGTCGCCATCAGGTTTGCTTAGATTCTATCACCTCTGGCGTCAGTCGCCATGCGCCGGCGATGTGAACACAGGATGTGCTGTTGAGAAATACCTCTGGTTGTGAATTGGTGGAGAGCTGAGTTGATTGAGTTTGCTTACGAAGATCAGGCTGGATACACTCGCGGTCGGGTATCACACAGGCCGAGAGGCGACGGGCTTTCTTGGTGAATGTGCTAGGTTCCGACGATGATCCCATGATGCACGCAGACAGTTCGACACCTCGTACGGGTGATTATCCTCGTGGATGCACGGAGAAGGTCATGGTCATTGGCCTGGACGGTGCGACGTTTGACGTACTGGACCCACTGTTTTCAATGGGCTTAATGCCCCGGCTGGCTTCGTGTATGACGCGGGGCACCTCAGCGGTCCTGCGATCCACAACACCGCCTATCACACCCGCAGCCTGGACGACGTTCCTCACGGGCAAACAACCGGGTAGCCACGGCATTATCGACTTTGAACGCTATGACGCCTCCACCAATAAGCTACTGCTTAACAGCACGCAATCTACGGCCCACGTGCGCAACCTCTGGCAGATTCTCAGCGATCATGGCTTGAGAGTGGGTAGCGTAAACGTCCCCATGACTTACCCACCCATGCCGGTCAATGGATTTGTGGTCAGTGGTTTTGAAACGCCCGGCCCGAAGTCGGATTTTGTCTACCCAAAGAGTGTTCGCGAGGAGATTCTACAGCGCTGGCCCGACCCGACGCTGCGCACCAATTGGCGACGCTCGATGTTCGGCGGTGATCGGTTATTCGCAGATAACGTAGCCTACATGTCTCGTAGCTTTCACCAAGGTGCGGATATGACCATCTGGCTAGGTGATCGGTTTGGTTGGGATGTGCTGATGGTGGTTTTCAAACTCATTGATAATCTCCAACATAAGACCTGGAAATATCTGGACCCGCGCTGGTGTGATCGCCATCCAAAACGTCGTGATATCGCACGAGCGTGTTTCGCCGAAGCGGACAAAGCCGTGGGGCGACTGCTCGACTATGCGGACGAGCATAAAGCCACCGTTGTCATAGTTTCAGACCACGGGCACGGGAGCTTGGAAGGAAAAATTCAGCCCAATCTCCTGCTAAAAAAATGGGGTTATCTCAAGTTACATGGTGGCGGTGTACAGGGTGCGACACGTGGTAAAACAGTGTTGGATCGACTGCTTGGTCGGCGTAAAAAATTCGTTCGCGTCGATGACATTGCACGTGATTTAGCCGTTGATTTTTCGCAGACCCGCGCTTGCGTCATGCACGCAGGTATGGCTGGGTTTTTGTACGTGAATCTTAAAGGTCGCCAGCCTACCGGGATTGTAGACCCGGCTGATTACGAAGCGCTGCGGGATGAATTGATCGAGCGGTTGACCGGGGAGGATTGTAACGCGATCGATCCCAACGGGCGGACAATCTCCCCGTTTACGCAGGTCAACAAGCCGGAACAACTTTGGAACTGTAGCCGGGACAAGCAACCCTGGCTGCCGGACCTGATCCTTACGCCGCATGACGGTTTAGCGGTCGTTAGAAAAATTCGCGGGTCAAAAGCGATCAATTGGCTACCGTTTAGGAAGATAGAAGGCACGCACCGCAAGGAAGGCATTTTCATGGCCTGCGGTCCGGGTGTGAACAATGCACCACGATTCACGACGCATATCGTAAACTGTGCACCAACGATATTAGCCTTGCTTGGTCTGCCATTGCCCGACGATATGGAAGGTCAAGTCATGTTGGACATGTTCGCCACACCGCCCACTATTTTGAAAGAGCGTAGCAAAAAAGCTGAGCCTACAGTGGCAACCGAACATCGAGATAGTGATGTATTCTCCGATGAAGATATGCGGCGCGTTACGGAGCGACTGGCTGACCTGGGTTATCTTGAGTAGCAGCTTTCTTGAGCTTGGTCGATGCCGGTCGCTGCTTGCCTATTTGTTTCCAGTAGTGTTCTGCCAGTGAATCCCAGAATTTTATAGCTGATACAGCCACGCGATCCACGCGGCGACCGGTGACGAAAATGGTCGGCGTGCCTGTAACATCGGCGGCAACAGCGTCGATCATGTCTTGCGATATGAATGCCTGCGCCTCTTTTGACGCGAAGGCGGTTTGCATGGCGGCTGCATCGAGTCCGGTGGCCCCGGCAAGCATGTCGACGGTCATCTTGCCAGCCTTGAGGGTCTTTTGGTTCTTGTAGAGCATGTCGTGGGCAGACCAAAAACCATCGTTACCTCCGACGCGCCGTGCCGCTTCAGCAAGGAGCGCACCTTCACATGCGTGTCGATGGAAAGGTTTCTTTATGCGTTCGTTACAGGATTGGTCGAGCGGATAATGTTTGAAAACAATAGCCAAATTGCCCGCGAATAGCGGCTGCACTTGTTTCTCCATAAACGTCGCTATCCTTCGGCATGCTGGACATTCAAAATCAGAAAACATAACTACTGGGACTAAAATTTTGGGGTTGTTATGATGTTCTCTCACGGGATGGTCGTCGGTAACGCGGATGGCCGTCACAGGAGTTTTTTTCCAGTTCCTATACATACGCAGGCCGTCGTTCATCATTTCCTTAACATAACGATCATAAAATTGAGCCTGCTTTTGCCAATTGGATTTTTCGACCAGTTGTTTTTCACCAAACACAGCTAGACACATGGCCAAGATTGTGATCGTGACTTGTCTGGCTGAAGGATGACGTTGATTCTGGATCGGTAGATTGGCATGGTTGTCCCGCGCTACGATCTTGTGTTTGCGTGGCCAAAGTATGAGTAGGAAGATGGCCAGGAACAGGTTTAATACGTGCGTGACTAAACACCACGAACACCATTGATCCAGTTTGGTAAACATGATCCACATAAAGTAGGCGGAACCTGCCAGCCCAAATCCGACGAGCAATAGTGGTAGCGTGTGTAACCAGCGTTTGGGGCGTGAAGGTTTTCCTACGCCTATGAGCCAAACGGAAAGCACGGAGTAATACACCAAGCCAAGGAGTGCAACGGGCACGCCACCCTTATCTTTGTTTTCTCCCACGCGTGGCGGCCAATAGCTCCAGGGGCTATCCAGAACGGCGGCGCAATCCGCAGCGCCCTTTTCCTCGGACGCGGCGCAGCCCATATCGAACAGTCCTATCGCAAACGAGCCGGTGAGATGTTTTTGCAGTAGGTTGTAGCTAATGACCAAGGCCGACAATGCGAGCACAACGGATGCCCATTCGATGATGTTTGATTTCTTCATCTCTCTCCGGATGGCCGTAGCCGTTGGGTTCTAAAACATTGCTGACACCGATGACGTTAACGTCTGATTTAACACTACATCGCAAAATTCATGTAGCGAAAGCTTCCTGCCTGCACGCGCTGCAATGTCGATGCAGGCAAGATGCCTGCGTTACGAGTTCACGCGACTTCGCGTTGTTAAGTATAACTATAGCATTCAATAGCGATTCGCAACACTTCAGACGCGTCACAGTCGAATACTGCCACTGTGAGGTAACAGTTCCAGATCAAGCTTTATTTAACTGTGGCGTTCCGCAGCATGCTATTCCCGGGCTTTATCCATACTTCCACATTGCAGTTGACTGTTAGCCGCTCTAGCGTGTTTTTCCATGCTCACTTGGGTTTACTTGTCAATTGCAGGATGATTCCATATCCTGTTAATTGATGAGTGATCGCACTAAGACGACAATCCGCACACTTCGTTCATGGAAGCGGGACAAGCGCAAGATATCCATGCTTACGTGTTATGATTTCGCCACCGCCCGTATCCTCAATGAAGCGGAAATAGATTGCATACTCGTAGGCGATACCTACGGTGAAGTTTGCTTAGGATATGAAACGACGCAACGGGTGAAGGTGGATCATCTAGTTACCATTACAGAAGCGGTGCGCCGTGGTGCGCCACATGCGTACTTGATCGGCGATATGCCTTATTTAAGTTATCAAATTTCTCCCGAAGAAGCGATTCGTAACGCCGGAAAATTTATTGCGGATGCTGGTTGTGATTGTGTCAAGGTGGAAGTCGATCGTCGTTTGGCGGGTACGGTAGAGCGCATGGCTGCGGCGACCATTCCCGTCATGGCCCACCTGGGTTTGAAGCCTCAATCGATTCAAACGGCGGGTGGATATCGTATCCAAGGAAAAAATGCAGAAGATGCGAAACAGCTAATCGAGGATGCGAAGATCATGGAGGACGCCGGTGCGGTTGCTTTGCTTCTGGAAGCCGTACCCACGGAAGTGGCGGAATTGATCTCGCAGCGTACGGAACTTCCGGTCATTGGCATATGCGCCGGCCCAAGATGTGACGGGCAAGTCTTGGTCTTCCACGATATGGTGGGGTATGGCGGCGGACACCCCCCACGATCAGCCAAGCAATATGCCCAGATTTATGAGCCATTGTTAGCGGCTTTTCGAAGTTTTTCTTCTGAGGTGCGAGACGGTGCTTTTCCTGCGATAGATACCAGCCCGCAAATGCCCGCAGATCAGAAGAAAATTTTACAAAAATTATTTTCGTAAAGCACAACCCTAAATCATGGATAGCGTATCTTTTCAATTTTTTTTAGATAGGCACGCATTGAGGTGTGAGTATGGCTTGACAATCATCACCTCGCAAGTAATTTGATTGTCAAAGCTAAAGGATTGCCTAATATGCTTGTGCAAATGAAGCTGGCACGCATCGTCATCGTCGATACGGACGAGGATAAGATGTCGATGATAGTTTTGCAGGAAGCTGATGGTAAGCGCGCTTTTCCCATACTCATCGGTGTGAATGAGGCTTATGCGATTGATCGACGTTTACGCGGCGAGATTCCTATACGCCCGTTGACCCACGATCTTCTCGATCGAATCATTGACCAACTGGAATGTCAACTTGAACGAATTGTTATCCATGAGTTGCGTGATTCCACCTTTTATGCGAAGCTCGTCTTGCGACGGGATGGTGATTTGATCGAGGTCGATTCCAGACCGTCAGATGCAATTGCTGTTGGTGCGGGGAGTGACGCGCCTATATTCGTGGACGAGTCCATCCTTCAGGATGTTTGTTAGCAAAACCGTATTGATTGTAGGGAGCGAGTGAAACAAGCATGGCACTGGACGCGAAGGCTGCTGTTGTCACATCGTCGACCCCTTCGGTTGGTACGTCTCACCGTACCAGGCCGGTGGAGACGGATTGGACAGCCTCAAAGCTGGCTACGGAAGTCTTGCGACCACTCGACGGAGCCAAGCCTAGATACATCACCCAGGCTCCGCTGCCGCTCGATGTGCTTGGTGGTATGGGACAATATGTGGGCGCGTTGGTTCTTTCGTTAACCTTGGCGGATCATGTTTGCGTCGCGGTTCAACCAAGCGAGAACAATTCTCTTTCGATTTGTCATGTCGGTCATACAGACGACCATGAGGTTGGGGTCGTGCATGTGGCGTTAGACCGTCTAGTCGCTGGCGCCGGCGTGATCGAAGCAGAGGCTATAGCTATCCTGGCGTCTGAGATTCAAGACGACACTGTCATTGGCGTTGTGGGGATACTCGTAGAATGTATACGGCATGGCTTGCTACCGGTCACAGCCTTGTCGACGACTATAAGTTTTGGTCTTACGCACAGTTCTATTGACGATGTTGATTTTCAGGTTGCCCTGATGTCAGGCGTTGTGGTGTCTATCGCAAAGGTGTTAAATGTAACGGTGGACGCGATTTCATGTCACACCGCCTTCCAGGCAGTTCAATCGACATGGATGCGTCGGGCGATCGGCTTGGAAGGGATTGGTGCTATCCTCCATGGCGAAGCTCATGCGTTGTCACAGGTACGTTGTGACCCCTATACGTGCATGGGGATGTTACCTCTACCCGACGACATCGCTATAGTTGGTATTGATACCGGTGTTAGGCATAGCCATGCTTGTGAAAAATATACTAAAGCACGCGTTGCTTCGCAGATGGGGCGCGAAATCGTTAACCGCATTATCGAGCATGACGAATTGACGGATTTGCATTGGGATGGACTGCTTTCCCGGCTGACCGTCAATGATTACATCGATCGGTTCCGCGATCGGTTGCCGGCACAAATCAAAGGCAGTGATTATATATCGCACTTTGGTTCGATCGACGATCCGTTGGCTGTCATTGAGCCATCTGTTATGTACAAGGTTCGATCGCGCACTGAGCACCATATTTACGAACAAGCCCGTGCCGTCCAATTTGTCGAAGCCCTCGCCCGTGCGGTACGCACGAGGAAAACATCCCCACTCGTTGAAGTGGGTGACCTGATGTATGCCTCACATTGGAGTTATGGTCAGCGAAGCGGGCTTGGAGCCATTGAGACCGACTTGCTTGTCAATATCCTGCGTCAGTACGGCAGCGATTGCGAAATATATGGTGCCAAAATCAGTGGTCGAGGTTGTGGTGGTATTGTCGTGGTGTTGATGCGCCAGACCGACCAGGCGCGAGCTGCGCTTGACTCAGCCATGGCGGATTATCACCAACAAACTTCTCTATCTCCCACCCTGCTTTGCGGTTCCTTGCCCGGATTGATAGTATCCGGTGCTTGTAGCGCATAACCAAATCTTTTACAGCGTTTTCCTCATGTCGTGACGTTTGAGTTACGCCCTACTATGATCCCTTATAAACGCTTTATTAGCTTCGGGAGTAGATTGACGTCGGGGTTTGTAGACGATTCAACGATATGATTGGATGGAGAATGCACTATTTTTTCATGATGGTTTGATTGCCCAGCCGGGTCTGACTAGAATCTGCAACAGGGGGGTAAATGAGATCGCCAGGGTCTAAGTCTATCGATTTATGCCATGACGTAATGGTTGGTCGGCATACAAACATACCGGAGGAGTTTACACATGTCAGATGAGATGATGGAACCCAAAGCAGCCATGGAAAAACTGCTTACAAACATGGGACAGCTCGGTGCATCTGACCTGCATCTTAAGGTGGGGTATGCGCCATTCTACCGCGTCGCCGGTCACTTACGTAAAATCGGCATGCCGCCATTTTCTGATAGTGAATATATCGAGGCCATGCTATACGACTATATTCCCGAAAAACGAAGGGAGGATTTTCTTGAACGAGGCGACCTCGACTTCTCCGCCGCCAGCGCATCAGGTGATCGTTACCGCATCAATATATTCCGCTCGATGGGCTGTGTTAATGCAGCTATTCGTCGCGTGCAAAGTGAGATACCCAGTTACGAAAGTTTGAATTTACCACAAGTCTACGAAGATGTGATGAGTAAAAGTTTTGAAGGCCTCTTGCTCGTCAGCGGGGTAACGGGAAGCGGCAAGAGCAGCACTATGGCTGCGATGATCCAGCATATCAACAAAATTCGTAGCATGCACATTGTGACAGTAGAAGACCCGATCGAATATCTATTCCATCCGGAAAAAGCAATTATTTCCCAAAGAGAAATCGGCATCGACGTCCCGGACTTTGCTGAAGCACTGAAGTTTGTGGTTCGACAAGATCCCGACTGTATTTTAATCGGAGAATTACGTGATCGTGAGACTATGTTAGCCGCTATTCAAGCGGCGGAGACGGGGCACCTCGTCCTCGGCTCACTGCACTGTGCCGACGCCCAGCAAACATTTGCCCGCATCCTCGAATTTTTCCCTCGAACGGATCATGCCTTCATTCGTTCGTCCTTAGCCACGAGCTTAAAGGCTATCATGTGTCAACGACTCTTACCCGGCATCGACGAGGGTAGTTTATATCCCGCAACGGAAGTGCTTATCAACAATACGATTGTGAAAGACAAAATCATTCGTGAAGAAGACGAAGATTTGCCTGCTATCATTGCCCAGTCCGAGTCCGACGGTATGCGACCCTTCACGACTTCGCTTGTCGAACTGATAGAGACGGAAAAGGTACACTACGACACAGCCATGGAATACGCACCCAATCGCGAATCTTTAGCCTCAGCCGTGAAAGGCATAAAATCGTCGACGCAGGGGATGGTCGGCAGGATACGAAAGTAACCCAAGTGGTTTGATGCTTCCCTATGCCACCCATCAAATGATCTGTTTCAAAACTCTATGTTGACTCAGCTATTTCGTGATCGCTAATCGCTTCAGGCAGATAGGCTATCACATCCGTAGCTAGCATCGCGCGTCGCCCCAATTCTTCCGCCGCAAAATCACCGGCTAACCCGTGAAGATAGGTTCCCAGAATTGAGGCTTCAATGGGGTCGATGTGTTGGGCTAACAAGGCGGCGATCATGCCCGTCAATACATCCCCCGTACCCGCCGTGGCTAAGCCCACATTGCCCGTGCCATTGATGTATAGACGCCGGCCATTGGTCACGATGCTGCCCGCTCCTTTGAGTACCACTGTGCATGAGTACGCTTCGACCAGCGCTAACGCCGCCGCTCGTCGG
Organism: Planctomycetota bacterium; assembly: GCA_024276605.1. Classification (GTDB taxonomy): domain Bacteria; phylum Planctomycetota; class Phycisphaerae; order UBA1845; family UBA1845; genus JAJRPG01. The sequence continues at coordinate 36,770 of JAJRWX010000108.1, forward strand.
GAGGTTTCGCTTTCATCTAAAACCAGGTCAATGTGGCGACTCGATAGTAACCGTCGCGCTTCTCCAAGATGCGGAGTCAGTACCGTTTTCTTTGCATGAGGCCATGTGAAATCGCCAAGCCTTGCAAGAATATTTAGTCCATCAGCATCTATCACAGTGGGTATGTTCAACGCCTGGAGCACCGCCGCTAACACATCCGATGTGATGGATGTACCTAGTCCGGGACCAATGGCAACAGCGTCTGCGTTGAAATCTTGCAGGCCATCTAATATAGCCTGTGATGCGTTAGGCAGTGTTCGAGCGGTGCTACACGGGGTCATGATCAACGTTGGTGTTCGAATTGACTCGGGTATAAACAGTTGAACTAAACCTGCACCTGTTCGTAGCGCAGCGTTGGCCGCAAGTGCAGGCGCCCCAGCCATCATCACTTGACCGCCACACCCACCAATGACGACGACGCGCCCTAGCTGCCCTTTATGAGCGTTGGCCGCTATATTGGGTAGTGGTGAAATTTCTTGGGTAATGATGACGTCATTTGTCACAGCATTCACGAGGCCTTATGGTTTTTTTGTCTATTGATAAGCGTAGCGGCGTAACCTGCACCAAAACCATTGTCGATGTTGACTACCGTCACGCCGGAAGCACAGCTATTGAGCATGGCTAGTAGCGCTGCCAATCCGCCAAAGCTTGCGCCGTAACCTACACTAGTAGGTACGGCGATAACCGGGCAATCTACCATCCCCCCGACAACGCTGGCAAGTGCACCTTCCATCCCAGCCACCACTACCACTACCGACACAGCTTGTAATGCTTGTGAGTAGGCTAACAAGCGATGAATACCCGCCACGCCGACATCGTAGTACGTCGTGACTGTCTGATCCATCATCTCGGCTGTAACACGCGCCTCCTCAGCCACACGCGCGTCACTGGTACCTGCTGAGACCACAGCAATCGTACCTTCACATGGGGTGGCTTCGATTTGTCGAAGGGTAATGATGCACGCGGTCTCATGGAATACGGCACGGGTGTGTTGTTGATGAACCCGGTCAAACAACTCTCGCGTGGCGCGGGTGGCTAATACATTGTCTCCACTAGCGGCGCAACGATCGAAAATGGCGCTCGCGTGATCGAGCGATTTGTCTTCGCAGTATATCACTTCAGGGAAGCCACACCGGATCGAACGATGGTGATCGATTTTTGCGAAACCGATATCTTCAAAAGGCATGGCCCGCAATCGTGTCAAGGCGGCGTCTACCGATTCCTCTCCGTCTTTGACGGATTCCAATAGTATTCGTAACTGGTTGGCATTCATGACGCCCGCAGTGTAGAGACCTCCGTTGGCGGCGGCAACACGTGTGCTCACGTGGACCAAATCAGACAATGCGCGTGATTACGATGGTTGGGCAAGCTGCGATATAGTCTCGTGCGGCGCACGTTCGACGATGGTTTCGGTGCCTTTTTGCGTAACCAGGACATGATAGGGTTTTCCAGTGGTTAGCGCTGGGACATCAGTACGGAAATGAACCCCGCGTGATTCGTCCCGAGCTATCGCCGACTTGGTTACGATGCGAGCCACGGTTAGTTTATTTTGTGTTTGCCAACCAGCCGGACCGTCCAGCGTTTTGTCTAACACATAATGTGCCCAAAAACCAAGGATGTCGTCGGTTTCATGGAGCCTATCCTGGTTACGCACAATGCCGACATTACGCCACATAACGCTCCGCAGAGAATTGTCGATGTCCGGGAGGTCAAGTTCCGTACGTGTAGATTGAGGCGTCTCTTCGGTGAGATCGATAATACGGGCCGGCTGACTATCTTTCATCGCACGGTGCCCTGCCGTTTTGCCGCATATCGTGCCGAATACCAGGCCTTCCAGCAGCGAGTTGCTGGCCAGGCGGTTAGCCCCGTGAACTCCGGTACTGGCTACTTCACCGCAACACAATAGACCGTTCAAACTAGTGGCCCCATGTAGATCAACCGCTACCCCTCCGATCATGTAATGAGCGCTGGGTCTAACAGGTATTAAATCATGCGCCGGGTCAATCTGGAAATTATGACACAATTCTGAGATATACGGAAAACGCTGCGCAAAGCCGCGAATGTGTCGCACATCCAAATAGACGCACGTCGTTCGCGTTTTGGTAAGATGATCGTGAATGGCTCGACTGACAATGTCACGCGGCGCTAACTCACCGTCGGGATGAATACCCGCCATGATACGATTTCCGGCGGTATCCACCAGATGAGCGCCTTCCCCCCGCACAGCCTCGGTAATTAACGCTCGACCGGCACCGGCTATGTATAAAGTGGTAGGATGAAATTGCACCATTTCCATATCGCGCAGCGTAGCCCCAGCCCGGAATGCGACACCGACGCCATCGGCCGTAGCGCAAGGGGGGTTGGTCGTTTCGCGCCAAATCTGGCCGCAACCACCCGAGGCGAGAATGGTCTGCCTAGCCCAGATGAGTTGGTGTCCGTGCTGATGATGAAAAGTGACAGCACCTAGGCACCGATCATCCACGGTAATCAGATCGATCAGAAAGCAATGTTCAAAGATGCGAATGCGCGTTTGGGCTTGTACTTTTTCATAGAGTGTGTGCGCCAGAACTTTCCCGGTTTGATCACCCTCGGCGTGCAAAATACGACTCACCGAATGTCCCGCCTCGCGCCCCCGGGCTAATGCATGACCGGTGCGATCTGCTTGCCAGCCCCACGATAGCAACGCCTCAATACACGCGGGACCACGGGTGACCAATAGATCGACAGCCGATGATATGTTCAAACCGCCACCGACGCGCATGGTATCTTCGTAGTGAAGTTTGGGTGTATCTCCAGAGGCGCCCGATGCAGCGATGCCGCCCTGCGCAGTAGCTGTCGCGCTGTCACGAAAAGCCCCTTTGGTGATTAGCGTGACCCGTCCATAAGTGGAAGCTTCAATGGCTGCGCTGCTTCCGGCTACCCCGCTTCCGATTACTAAAATATCCGTGAGAACATGACCGGCTTGTAGGGAACCGAAGTTGGTGAGGTACCGTCGATTGTCAGGTGAAGCTTCCATATCAATGCATCGTAAGCTGCGCCACCTCACCCCGCAATGCGGCTATCCCATGCTAGGCTCGTCATTATCGGATGGACGTAAGCACAGGATTTGTATGTCCCACTCAGGTATGAAGGCCTCGATTGAAACCCAGCCTTCCCGATATACCGATGCTAACGTGTGAGAGGCACCTCTCCGATGAACCACGCAGGATATGTTTGCGCTGGTGGTTCAACCCGAACGTCCGAAATGAAGTCACTATGAGGTCTCCCCAACGACAAGTCGCGTTCATGCTTACATTCTTATCGTCTGCTTGGTCAATCGCCTCCGCCCAGCAGACGGGGCTGGACCAATCTCTTGCCGGAAAGATACGGACCTCTGAAAGGCTAATCAAGTATTTCGATTTCGACGAACGCGACGATGGTAACTTAGAGGACATCCCCAAGTATTGGGAGCCTGTGCAGATGCCGGGATTCCCCCTTTACGCGCGGGGCGTGTTCGACATGACGGTAGGCCATGATGCACCACCGGCTTTCCGGCTTACCAGTGAAGGACGGTCGGTCGCTTATCGTTATTTAGGACCTGAGACACGCGTTCGTGTCAATAATGACTATCGAATTCAAGCATTTCTCAAACCCGATCAGCTCGAAACCAGTCGGGCGTGTCTCTGTGCTTTTTTTGTAACGCACACCGGGCAACCGATTATGGATACGCTGGTGAGATCTATCTACGTGGGGTCGAATAAACAAAACGATGATTGGACGCCCGTAGAGCTTTATCTACCATCCGCTCCGTCGGATGCCTACACGATTGGTCTAGCTGTATGGGTTCTGCAGGAGTCACAGTGGAGCCATGCGCAGCGAAGACGTCGTCATATACCGATGACGGATGTGCGTGGCGGTGTTTGGGTTGATGATGTGTCGATCGGATCCATACCACGGGTCGCTTTGGCTACAAGTAGCCCCGGAAATGTACTTGTTGAAGGCGAGCCATCCACCTTGTTGGCAACCCTGTCCGATCGAATGTATGGCCGGCTGACAGGACAACTTACCATTGTTGGGGCTGAGGGGAACTTAGTTCAACAGCAGACTATTAACGTCCGCTCGGACGCCCAATCGGCACCTACCGAAGTGTCGCTCGATCATCTTCAGCCCGGAATCTACCACGCCGAGCTCAATGTTTTCGATCACGACGAATGGGTTATGTCACGTAAGTTGACGTTCGTGCGCGCCACGGCTGCCAGAACGCGTATAAAAACAAGAGGCCGAACGTTTGGTGTGGTTATTTCACCATCCCATCGCAAAGATTTCCCCACCGAATTTTCCCTTGTCTCTCAACTCGCGGTGCGTTCTGTGAAAATTCCGGTATGGACCGGACTGGCTGAGCTTTCACCCATGTCCGTACACTCGCGTGATTTAGATCGCCATCTACAACTATTGGTGAAGCATGGATTCGCATTAACCGGTGTGTTTGTAGGCCCTCCTGCGGAAATCGTAAGGCATGACGGCCCTTATCAACGATCGTTGGTGGATTTACTGGCTGACGATCCTGCTTCCTGGGAATCTCACCTGGCGATGGCCGTAGCCCCGTCAGCGAGTTTTTTTGATAGATGGCAGGTTGGCGGAAACAGTAGCGATATTGTCGTCGATCGGGAAAAATTTCTACTGGCCATTGGGCATTTGCGCGAGGCGATGAAGGCTTATATTGCCATTCCACAAATCGAATTACCAGTGTTTCCTTCGTTCGAACTTAACAAACAGGCATGGGGAAGCGAACAAGCCTCGCTTCGAATAGGGCCTGAAACTGAGCAGACGACTTTTCAGTCCCTGATTCAAGAAACGAGACAACTTGGATATCAACGTGTGGCGGTATATATCGAAGCCTCGTCGGGTGATAAATATCAGCGTTTACCCAGGTTGGCTGATTATGCGCAGCGGGTGATACAGGCGCGGTTTGCAGATGCGGCTACGGTTTTTGTGCCTCAACCGTGGCATATGAGAGATACGATTCGAGGTGCGGTGATTGAGCCGACGGAGGAGTATCTCGTCATCCGAACGATCGCCGACATACTCGCCGATGCCATGCCCAGCGGCAGAATCCCCACGCCTGATGGTCAACAAGTTTTAGCTTTTCGTGGGGCGTCAGGTATGACCTTGGCTATGTGGGATCCGCATGCCAAACCAGGCGGGTCCACCCTGTCAATACAACTAGGACAAGCCTCTGAACAGATTGATATTTGGGGGCAGAGTACGCCATTGACGCGCGATACCAAGGGTAGGCATGTTGTCACCTTAACACCCATGCCCGTGTTTATACCTCATGTCGATCCGGTGTTAATAAGCTTTCGTAGTACTATAGTATGGGAGCCGGCTAGCGTTGAATCAGGTACTGAGTTGGTCAATCATACCTTGACGCTATCAAATCAAACCGATCAGGTGATGTCCGGCGAGGTGTTTTTAGTTGGTCACGATAACTGGAAAATCATACCACGCAGCGCGAATTTCAGCCTGCTTCCACAGCGCAAACGAGTACTGCCATTTCGCGTGAAATATCCTCACAACGAACCGGCGGGATTGCGCCGTCTCATCGCCCAGGTGAGAATGACAGATGGGGTATATATGGAGGTGCCACTTCAGATAGAGGTGGGGTTGGAGGGGATCGAAATATCCGGTGTGGCTGTGGTTGAGGGGGGAGATTTGTTGCTACGTCACGTGGTGACGAATCGAACACAGGACGAACTCCATTTTCGTGGCTCAGCTGTAGTCGCCGGTCGCGAAAGACAATATCGACCGTTGCCCAACATCCAACCAGGCGACACACAAATTGTTACCTATCGATTTCGTAACGGTACTTCACTCATCAATACTACGCTACGACTGGAATTACGGGAACTAAACGACGGGCCACGAACGCACGTCCTCGAACTTCGCGTACCCTAAAATATCACATTACGGTGGCCCCGTAACGACCTATGCCAATCCGAGCGGCGAGCGCAAGCGACCCGTGTCTTCAAAACGCCATTCACGCACGGGTGCCCCATTCTTTGCCTACTGGCAAAGGGTGGGGGACGGATATTCCGTGCGATGACAGTGACACTTGTGATACCTGCCGAAACATGATCCGTCCCTTGCCCAAGCCCGCTGGCTCAGTCGTGCTATCGATGGTAGCCTAACAGCTTGTTTACTACGTCAGTCAGTTGGGGGCGGCATGTCCGAACCTGACTGGCCTTGGGTCCGTACAATCACTGTGAGAAGGAGATTAACCAATGCAGTCGTCTATAAAGAAGGTGATCTTAGTACTCGTTGCGGTGGGTGGTGCGCAAGTTGTGGGTTGCCAGAGCCTTATCCCAACCGTGACCGTTACAGTGGGTTTAGATGAAAATTTGTCGTTGATAGATGTGGTAGCCGGCGAAGCAAATACTAAACGAGGCAGGGTATTTTTCTCAAGTGACAGCAATTTCTCAATTGGTCGAGGTTCATTGGAAATTGATCTGGATGCACTTGGCTTTACAGCGTCTTCCACTAATGCGACTAAGTTAATTTCGGCGCAATCGATGTCGGACACAATCCAGGTGACAGCGTTTGTAGCCTCCCCTGAATTGTTAGACACCGTGTGCGAAGTTGGGGAGAAATACGGCCCGTTTACGGTTACACTTGATGGAACTTTTCAACCTACCAGTGTCTCACCGTCTTCCATTACGCTGACGCAAGACACGATCGATCTTCTAAACACTGGTTCGTTTAGTCTGTGTTTACAAGTAGATTCCTCGGTGTCGGGTACGGTTGTCTTGTCATCGCTCAATCTCAATGTGGGATTCTAGGATTATGTTGTCAGGGCTAATTTTGATGTGGGATTGGATGGATAGGAGTTGTTTGCAGTGACTAAAGCACCCAGTGTAGCTACTTCAATGTTGTTGATCTTAGCGTGGTCATCGGTGATGTCACCGGCTATGGCCCAGTTGCCGCCGGTCCCTACAGGGACAGCCAAGAAACAGAGCGGTCCGCGTCTTTACGTGGCTCAGCGACATAAAGACCTTGGTACAATCATTGATGGTGAAAAATATCCCGTGACTTGGCTATTGGAAAATCGTGGGAACGAAGATCTGATTATCGAACAAACCCAATCAAGCTGTGGATGCACGGTGATCAAGTTGGATGATGATGATAAAATCATTGCACCCGGTGCCACTTTAGAGATTCGCGCCGAATTCAACACCAAATTACGACGAGGCGATCAAGCCAAGAAAGTCATTGTAAAAAGTAATGACCCCGCTGAGCCGGAACTGACGCTTGAGTTTGTTGCCAAAATTGAGGTGCTATTTAACGCTAAACCAGGTGGCGTTATCAATTTACGTCTGCTTCAGCGTGGTCAAACAGCCTCTCAGGCACTCGATCTCTATCTAGGTCCAGGCCGTAAAAAAATGTCATTTATCGACATCGAATTTCCTCAACGATCACCCATCACCGCGACAGCCAAACCTATTGAGCTACGCGACAACAAAGGCATACGTGTGCAATTTACAGCCGTCGAAGATGCCCCGGTAGGTCGTATTCATACAACACCTACACTGATCTTGGAAGTGGACGGGATAAAGAGAGAACGTGAGTTGGTCGTGGTGGGTGAGATTGTTGGTGATTTAGTTTGGACACCCGTGAAGGTGGATGCTACGCGGCAGGCATCCAATCGAGGTAAGAAGTTAGTGCCTGTGAGGGTGCGTGCTCAGAACAAGATGCCTTTTGACATCCTTAGTGCAAAGTCAGCCGATTGGCTGGAGGTGTCGTTTTATCCAGTCGAGCGTGTGAAAGCCCGTACCGAATATAAAGTTGAGATGGTCATTGGTCAGGATGCCCCCTCCGGCCCATTCGGAACGACGCTATGGATTAAGACCAGCGCACCGGATCAGCCGCTCATCTCCATCCCTGTTTTTGGTATCGTGCGACAACCGGTGGAAGTGGATCCGCCGGTAGTTTTTCTCACGGCGGATGGAACGCAAAATGGACCGAGGCGGCGGTTGAAGCTGCAAGCCTCACCTCAGGACAAGTTAGATATCTTGGATAGCACAGCCGAGATAGAAGGCATCTCCATTTCGGTCGATGAGGCGTCTAGTTCACGTTATCGGCACTTGAGGTATCTTGATGTTGTGTATCATGGTACACTAGCGCCGGGTCGTCATGAGACGAAGCTGATCGTGACGACCAACATTGCCGGCGCACAAAGGTTGGAAATTCCTGTAGCCATTGTTATACCTTTATAGCATGGCTATGTCAGTATCACAGGTTCAAACCGGAGTCTAGTGAAGAGCATGACCGTAACGAGTGAGAAGCAACTAGATAAGGCGAAATCATCAGAGGCGACATCGAGCGCAAAGACCTCTTCCTCGGCCTCAGAAGCAACGAAGGCTTCTTTTGTACCTAAACGCTGGCCGATATATGCGTGGTCGCTTCTTTGGGTCTGCTGGATTGGTTTCCTGTTTGTCATGATGGTCACCCGTACGCGAAATGACCTGTCGCTGTAAGTTCCCAGCATTTGTACCTTTACATTTCATTGAGCCGCATGTTTTAGCTTGTGCGATGTTATAAACAAGATTCCGTGGGCAAAACCCCTATCATGAACTGTGAGTTGCTCATACGGTCATGTGTGAATAAGCTTCACCATCATGGGTAACATGGGCACGCGAATGGAATCGCCTTGGCCAAAAGACCTTCGTGTTCGATTGGCAGATAATCTCTCCTGCCTTGCGCAAACTCAGCCTGATGTCGCTACGTGTGTAGATAACACACCCATTCCGACTTCAGTGTCACTCGTAACAGGACGCGATGGCCAACCAACATGCCAACTGTCATGCCATGAGCACAGGATTGATTGGTTGGGCGGTTCGTCCATGCCAAGTGTCAGTGCCCCCCAGATACTAGCTCACATCGCAGCCACCAATGCGAACGCAATCCTTCCTGGGATACTGACAGGACAAGAGCCTATCGTGATGCTGGATAAGTTTCCCAACAGTTCAGCTATTTTCATCGTTGAGCCTGACCCACTGTTTATTAAACTCGCTTTTCATCTTTACGATTACACTGAAGGTATACGCGAAGGACGACTAGTCGTAGTGACAACCGACGATTGGTCGCATCAACTCTGCGCTTTTTTTGAAACGCATCCAGGTTACGAACTGCCCACACAGATGATTACCGTCCCGCAATGCAGGAGTCAGCGATTCGCGCTCATTCAACAAAAGATTGAACACATAGGTCAAAGTGTGTTTGCGTTACAAAGTGAAAATATCAAACGCATCAAGGGGACGCTCGATGCAGCCACACCGACGAACCTGGAAATACCTAGATTGGCTTTGATCGCCGCGGATGCCAGGCCGCAGGTACTCGAAGAAATGGATGCCATGCTACGCGCTGCCCATCAATTAGGTTGGTCCGCAATCGCGTGTCGTGCTGATTTGCCAGCGTTGCGCCATCCCATCGAGCGATTACGCGCGGTGCAACAAATTGAAGCAAACATCGTCATTTCCGTAGGCGGGTGGAGTCATGCGCTGGGGCTGTTGTTACCGGCTGACCTTTCGACGATCTGTTGGCTAACTTCGTCCTCGATCGTGCCTACCTTGGAGGCTGATGATCTCAATCGAATCGATGTCATGGTCGCTCCAACAGCGCGCATCAAACGTCAACTGGCGTCCTGGCCTATCGATGCTGATTCGATATGTGTAAGCCCACCAGCGGTTGACACACCTGATAATGGGGAGGCACTACCATCGATCATTCAGAGGGATGAATCCGTCGATGTGGTGATCCTGGCCGACCTCCCAGACGATCGACCGGAATCCTTTGGCATCACGCTATCAAGTCAGTTGTCCCTTTGGCAAGCGATGCGCGACGTAGCGCGAGTACAGGCCCAGGCGACATCGGATGACGCATCTCCTCAAGACCTGCTTATCCGGGCGCAGAAACTAAGCGGTGTTCGCCTTAAAGAGCAAGCCATACGCCTTCAGTTCACCACTTGGCTGACGCAGCAAATTTTACCTACCCGGCGAGCTATTGTCGCCGTTGAGGCGTTAGCACAAGCAGGCATCAACTTTGCACTATACGGTTGGGGTTGGTCGGAGTTGTCCGGTGGGCGGTTTCAATCGAAGCAGGAATCGTATGCCATAGCGACACGCAAGCGGGCAATCAATAATGCACGGGTGGTGTTGGTGTTGCTAGCCGGTGATGGCGAAGTCCAATGTCTGCTGGAAGGTCTTGGTCAGGCGAAGCCGGTTGTCTGTCGAGGATCAGCTTCATCATTTGCCAAGAGCTACCCGGGGCTTGAGAATATCACCCAAGGCATCGAATTTTATCGTGCTACGGACGAACTCGTTCATGCGGTACGCGCAGCTATTTCATCAGACTCGACGGGCGGCACGCGAAAATATAAAGACGCTCAAATACAGGTGTTGAGCAAGCACACTTGGGCATGTCGGCTGCAAAATGTCGTGCAACACGTTGCACGGCGAAAACGTATGCCTATCAGCGCCATGGCTGATGCGTAACACGACATGGCAGACTTTTCCAACAGGAGATTTGGCGTTGCCTCTTTGGTCCATTATCAACGGTACCGTGGTAAATGTATTTACCGTTATGGTTGGCAGTCTGGCGGGTATTATGTTATCCAGCCGACTACCGGATCGATACCGCACCATCGTACTCAACGCCCTGGGTCTTGTGACCATTTCGCTGGGGATAGACGCCTGTGTGATAAAATTCTCAGAAACCGTCAGCCATTTTGCCCCACTATCGGATTCCCCACGTACCTACGGCGCTCGCCTGGCGATGGTGATGATTGGCTCACTCATCATCGGCTCGATCATAGGCACTGCTCTGCGTCTGCACGAACGGATTGAGTCAATCGGCGGATGGATTCACCAGCGCTTTTCAGGCCAAGATGCCCATCGCTTCGCTGAAGGGTTTCTGACGGCCAGCGTCATTTTTTGTGTTGGCCCGCTGACCTTGTTGGGTTGCCTTAGAAATGGTGCCGACGGCAACCCGGACTATTTATATATTAAATCACTGCTGGATGGATTCTGTTCGATCGCCTTAGCTTCATCCTTGGGATGGGGCGTATTCGCCAGTGCCGGCGTTGTATTGGGCTTCCAGGGGGGACTGTCCTTCCTGGCTGTGGTAGTCGCGGAGCCTTTGGATGAGATTTCATTAGCTTTGATGACCATGGTTGGTGGCTTGGTTATGCTGGCGACGGCCTTGCTGATTTTGGATATAAAGCGGATGCCTATAGCTAATTTTCTACCGGGTATCTTTTTACCACCGCTCATCGTCTACACATGTGGTATCATATCTCCAGGTTGGTTGTTGCCGTTGTCCCCATAGAGATGCTGGACTTGTGCTTGACCCATGAACGAATCTAACACTGCCCAACACTTGATCAGTACGCCAACTCAGCCATCCGATGAGTGGCCATCCGTGACGCCGGATTCCCCGTGTCCGTACCTACCGGAGAAGATGGCCCGTAACGAGGCCTATTGGGCTGATACGCTTGACAGCGACCAATACGAACGACTTATGAGTAAAGGGTTTCGACGTAGTGGACAAGTGGTGTATCGTCCCAGGTGTCACGCCTGTCAGGCATGTCGCCAGTTGCGCGTTTGCGTGAAAGATTTCGTCAAAACTTCTTCCATGAAGCGTGTGTGGCAACGAAACCGGGATGTCTCTATGGAAGCGTGCCAGCCCGAATTGACTACCGAGAAGTTTGCGATGTTTTGCCGATACCTCGATCATCAACACGATGGTACGATGAACCGAGACCTGCATACGTGTCGCGAGTTCTTATATAATTCTCCGACGTCGACGTTGGAAATGTCTTACCGTCTTGGACAACGTTTAATCGGCGTGAGCATAGCTGATGTCGTGCCTGGTGGGTTAAGCAGTGTGTATATGTACTTTGAACCGGAGTTTGCAGCTCGCAGTCTGGGTACGCTATCTATTTTACGTGAGATCGATCATTGTATGCTGCACGAACTCCCCTATTACTACCTGGGATTTTTTGTGGCTGGTGCCAAAACAATGGCTTATAAATCACGTTTTCGTCCCAATGAAATCCTCGTTGCGGAGGACTGTTGGGTTACGCTGCGTGAATAGTGTTTGTATAGCATGTCGAAAACATCCTCCTCGTTACCTACGAATAGCCTGCATTATAAGCGTATTCTCCTGATTAAACCGAGTTCGCTAGGTGACATAGTACATGCATTGCCAGTACTTCATGCCCTTCGCCATCGCTATCCTGAGGCGCGTATTGATTGGCTGGTGAACACGGGTTTTGCCGACTTATTGACCGATCATCCGGATATAACCAACGTGGTCACATTCGACCGTAAGCGTTTTGCGGGAATAGGTATCAATCCGCGGGCCACGAAGGAATTCTATCGGTTTATGCGTCAATTGCGCGACACACGATATGACTGTGCGATCGACTTGCAGGGATTGTTTCGATCGGGTTTTTTGGCGTGGACTACCGGAGCGGCCATGCGTTTGGGTTTTTCCCAAGCACGGGAAGGGGCATGGATTTTTTACAATCGTCGTGTGCGCGTCAATACGAACGATCATGCCGTCGATCGCAATAGGCAACTTATCCAATCGCTTACCGGCCAAGTAGATGAAGTGGCGTTTCCATTGACTTTAGGCGCCACTGATACTGAAGCTATAAGAACCATGCTGAACGAATCGCATGTCGATTTGGATAAAAACTTCATAGCGATCGTGCCCGGTGCGCGATGGGAAACCAAAATCTGGCCCGCCAAATATTTCGCCGAAACGATCGATAAGTTTACGACTGAGTTGGGTATCCCCATCGTTTTAGTCGGCGGTCCGGAGGACGTTCAGCGCTGTCAGGCTATCGCAGGGATGTGTCAACATAAACCCGTCAACATAGCCGGTCGAACCTCTATCCGACAGTTTGCAGCTATTTTGAAAAAAGCTTCACTGGTTATTTGTCATGATTCAGCGGCTATGCACCTTGCCGTTGCCTTCCAAAGGTCACTGATTGCGATATTAGGCCCCACCAACCCCAACCGTACGGGTCCATATCGACGCCCCGAATCCGTCGTCCGCCTCGATCTCGCCTGCTCACCCTGCTATCTCAGAAATCTCACCCGTTGTATGCACGCACACCGTTGCATGGAAGAACTAGCGGTGAGTGCGGTTGTTTCAGCCGCAGTTTGCGCCCTAGATGAAAAAGTCGTCTCTACTGCGTACCGGTCTTAGAATGGCCGTGAATCCAGCGGAACCATATTCGTCAAACGACCGATAAATAGTCATAATACCCATGCGGATTGGTTTCGTATGATATCGCAATAAATCATTGGATGTCGAGTCGACTCATCCTAGAGCCGTAATCTTTATGGGGTGGATGCTTGTTTGAGCGTGCGTAACTCGCATCTTATCGAGTGATATTCTGAATATGTGGGTGCAGACGTAGTCAACCGCTTGGACTACAGTATCGCTTTGTGAAATTTTAGGTGTTAAGTAGTTAACACATACTTTGAATAAGGGTAAGCGAGGTATTTGGGAGTGGCCCGGTTTCTTTTACGTACACGTAAGTTCGTCCTCAGCAATGTGTTGCACGCCAACGATACGCCATATCAAATCGCGCTGGGGGTAGCCCTGGCTGTGTTCATTACATTTCTTCCGATTGTCGGCATTCAGACTTTCGTGGCGGTGGGCTTGGCTGCACTATTTCGAGCCAATAAAGCCGTGTGTATTCCGATCGTTTGGATTACCAACCCTTTTACCATCTTACCCATTTATGGGGCGTGTTGGGTCATCGGTCAATGGGCGGTCGCTGACCCTGGGGCCACCGGCCAACAGGAGGTGTTGGCACAACTACAAGACGTAAAAGCTGTCGGCGCCAGTATTTTTGATCTTTCTTACTGGCAAGGGTTGCTTGACCAACTACTCAGTCTCGGTATTGAATTGTGGGTCGGCTGCGTATTGGTAGGTTTGATATTCGCCATCATTTCATATTTTTTAGCTTTGTGGGGTGTGGTGCGATATCGCGAAAGGCGGCGTCAACGCATTCTTCGTCGCGAACTTCTTCGATCTCATTTGCGATCTGAAAAGATAGCCCGGCATAGTGAGCCTGTGTAGGCACGCTCATCAGATGGGTAATGCCATACATCATCAAGTACGAATGCGATCGATCAACACCATAGCAAGGGTAGCAAAAATGAAGATGGGAATCCACGCCGGCAGCGCAGACAATGTTTCCGTCTTTACATTTTGCGCGACAAAAGTCACCACATAACACAAGCCGCATACGATCATGCACTTGCCGGTATCATTAAGGAGATTGGTTGGTGATCGATCCAAGAAGAACGGTAGCCCTAACAGTAAGAGTACCAGGCTGATAAGTGGGGTAGCTATTCGTCCATGTCGAATCTGTATGATCTCTGCACGATCAGCTGAACCACCATCCTGCAATTCTCTCAGTTGCGACAGACTCAAATATCGAACCCATCCCTTGGCTTGGCGCAGTTCGATAGCTGCAGGACTCAGATCGCTTTCCAGGGTATCGACCAGTCTAACTTCAACGCCGACTGTCGGCCCCAGTCCTTGCGCCTGTCCTGATGTTCGTGTTCGTTCCACACCACGTTCTAATCGCCATTGCCCGATCGGGTTCGTGTCGTGGGGTGGCTCCCAATAGGCGTGATCGGCTTCAATGGTCTGCACCACCTTTCCGGATTCGTCGCGGACGAGTGCCAACAGTCGCGTGAGGTCATTTCGGATCGGGTGGTACTGCCTGGCGGAGAGCAGTACGTTGTTGCGATCCGGCATAAATAGAACCTCATAAGCCTGATTACCGTCCACGTCATCGTGGTCACGGGCGAGTAGATGAGCGACTGAAGGGATGACCACTTCGGTATCCACAACCAGCAGGGATGTAGTGACCATGCCAAAGGCTAAGATCGGGGCGGCGAGGCGATATAAACTAACACCCGAAGCCAGCACCGCCGTCAGTTCATTTTGCTGACGAGCGCGTGCTAACGTCGCCATGCAAGCGACCAACGTAATCATGCCTGAAAGTTGAGAGAAATACAGGAACAAATTTGGCCAATAGTAGTTCACCATGTTCCATGCGATGGTCCATACGGGATAGCCTTGTTCGGTGAACTCGTCCATGTTCACGAACATGTCCAACACAATGTACAGGCTAAGCATCACGCTTAGGCCAATAAGGTAATTGACAATCAACGAGCGAATAAGATAGCGATCCAAAACAGTTAGCACTGTTAGTTACCTTGTCTTAGCATGATGCTGGTGGTTGGTCATGATATTCGTTTCGAAATATCTTTCGTTCATCCATCATCGAAAATCCTATATTTTATCGGCGCAAAACACGCGTCATGGCCCAATAGTCGAGCACGGCGACAACCACAATACCTGCCCACATCACAGCAATGCCAAGAGCGTGCGATGAGTCGTTATGTGCCAACTGTCGTCCCATGACAATAGTGACAATAACGCATAGAGAGGGGATGAAACTGATCCCGAAAGCGGTCAGCACATGAGCGCCGCGCATGATAATGCCGAGCGTGGCACCGAGAATGACGAGAACCAGTACGCTGATGCTAAAGGCCACGCGTTCATGAACGGTCCCGGCGATGCGATGAACCGTATCGCGCCGTACCTGCTCGACGCGCCTTAGTTGTCTACCTAACAGGCTTTTGGGATCGGCCTCCTTGGCTTGGGATACTAATTCTTTTTCGGTTAATCGTTCGATTTGCACTGTGACGCTTGGGGAGATGTTGAAAGGTCCGAGCGTCTCTTTGGCACGATCATATTCACGCCCGGCATCTGAGACGTGCACATCGAAAAGTTGTAGTTCAATACCCCTAGGGCCTGCTGCATCTCCGCTGGTTAATTCCAAAAGGCCTCGTTTTGCCGTATAGGTGCGCACCTCTCCGGATCGTTTTTCTTCGAGCGTGATCCCGGTAAATTCCAGGCCTCCTTGATCAACGACCCGCGCAGCGGCTAGGGTATTCATGATGCCGTGCGTGATATCGCCGGATAAGCGAATCGTCTTGTCGTGTTCAAGCCATTCCTCGACAAGGGTATCATACAGCACTTTTTGCCCGACAAGGCGCCGCAACTTCGCTACCTCATCCTTGACTTCGCGCCATTGCCCCGGTGCGGACCAATAGCGAATCAATTCGGTCAGCGTAAGAAATTTGATTTCCTGTGGCATCAGGCTGGGTAGATCGTTGACCGGTATGGAGAGTGTTTCCGTGTCCATGAACTGGCCTTTGTCACGATCGTAGTAGCTCAAGCCAAGCATCTCACCGCTGACATACGGCGTGTCGGTATCTTGCTCGAATTGCAGCACCACCTGATCCGCCGTACCGAAACGCACCCACCTGTCCGCATCACCTTCGACGAAAGTAATGCCGCCTAGCGATATACGGCTAGTATCCTCCGGATCAACCAGACATACATCAGCGCGGATGCGCATCTTGCCTTGCAAGCTAATACCGCGAGGTCTATCAAGTCGTTGTTGGATCATGGAAGCTATGTCAGATTGAACGAACTCATTCAAACTACGCACCATGCCGGGCACTAGATAGTTACTGAATGTGAACGTCATCGTCCCGGAAAGCAAACTGACCAGAATACAGGGAATAAAAAGGATGTGGATGTTGATTCCGCTACTACGACAGGCGACGAATTCATTGTCAGCGCTCAACCGGCCATACGTCTGCGCAGCACTAAATAGCGCAGCGATGGGGAGCGTAAACCCGGCGGCAACCGGCAGGATCATACCTATGAGCTGTAACATTTGCATCGGCGTCGCCGAACCGAGCTTGATGAGGTTCATGACACCCCCGCCCAATCCCAACACAGCCGTTAGCGCTACGGCGGAAAGCGCAAAACTCCTACCCATCTCACGGAAGATATAGCATTGCAATGTCCAGAGAGGAATCATCTATGGTTGCGTCACTGTTTGTAGAGCAAAATCCCTGCCGTTCGTTATTGAGGCACACCGGTACGCGGGTTGGAACTGCGCCGGAAGTTCTTCACCCTACAGCCTTTTCGCTTTTTGTGTAGCGTCGCAAACACGAATCACGTCGGGCCAATTCGGGTCTTAGGTGGATACGCGAACATAAAGCTTGTTCTACCTACACCTGCCTCATTTGCGGGAGATAGTAAGAACTGCGGCTGCAATTGGAAAGTCCCCCAGCGCATAGAGTATTAGATCTAAAAGGGGTGACGCTGCATGACTGAATTCGCCGATAATGCCAGGATAGTATGGGGATGAGGTGCGCCCATACGGGATGTGATGTGACGACACGTGCGATGCCAAGAAAAATCACGGACAAAATTGTTGATTTACCTTCGTTGGTGGAAATTGCCGCCCAAGCACGTTTACAGCAAAAAACGGTGGTACAGTGCCACGGTTGTTTCGATATCGTCCACCCCGGACATGTGCGCTATCTCGAATTTGCCCGCCAACAGGGCGATCTACTCATCGTCTCGCTTACCGGCGATGCCAACATCGACAAAGGTGACATGCGACCCTATATCCCGCAGGAGTTGCGGGCTGAAAATCTCGCCGCGTTGATGTTCGTCGATTATGTACTTATTACCGACACCCCGACCGCCCATGTTGTATTAGAGCAAGTTAAGCCGGACATTTACGTCAAAGGTCGTGAATACGAACATGCTAACGACGCGGGTTTTCTATCAGAGAAGGGTGTCGTGGAAGGATACGGTGGTCGCATCATCTTCTCCAGCGGTGAAGTTGTGTTTAGTTCAACCGCCCTGATGGAACAGTCAGCCGTAAGCGAGGAGTTCGAGGCTCAGCGCCTCTGCCTAATGTGCAACCGATACGGGCTGTCGCGCGATACTCTACAGGCTTCCCTGACACGTTTTCGAGACCTCCACGTCGTTGTCGTTGGCGATACGGTCATCGACCGATACATCCTGTGCGATGCGATGGGCATCGCCCACGAATCGCCTATGATCAGTTTATCCCAACGCGACGAGCGGATGTTTGTCGGTGGTGCAGCCATTGTCGCCCGGCACGTCGCAGCCCTCGGTGCACATACCTTTCTACTGACGGCAGGTGGTGACGACAACTATTCGCGCGACGTGGCCAATCAGCTAAAGACTGAGGGTATTCACACCAACATGATGAAGACCAGACCTTCGTTGGTGGAAAAAACACGCTTTCTCGTCGATGAGGACAAACTATTCAAAGTGGATAAGGCCCAGTCACTTCCATTGGACTCAGTCGCAGAGAGACGTGCAGCCCTGATACTCGAACAGCAGTCCAGAGTGGCTGATGCTATTATATTCTGCGATTTCGGATACGGTATGATTACGGGCGGGCTATTATCTCGTGTGCTCCCCACGATCCGCCAAAACGTCAACATCCTATCTGCTGATGTGAGTGGCGGTCGGGCTAACCTTCTCAATTTCAGACATGTCGATTTATTATGCCCCACCGAGCGAGAACTTCGTTCCGCCCTCAATGACTACGATAGTGGTTTGTCCACCGTAGCCTGGCAACTGCTGCAAAATACCCAGGCCCGTCACCTTATTGTGACGTTGGAAAAACGCGGTATGGTCATCTTCGAGCGACAATCTCAGGACAGAGCGGATGAGGCTTGGTCGGGAAGACTCAAGTCCGAGCATCTACCATCGTTCGCCACCCGTACCGTAGACCGATTGGGTTGTGGAGATGCCGCCTTAGCCGCAGGAACCTTGTCGCTTGCTGCGGGAAATTCGCTCATGCAGGCGGCCTACATCGGCAACGCCACGGCGGCGCTGGAGATTGCACAACTGGGAAACCATCCCATCAGCGCAGCACAAATGGGTAAATGGATTCGCAGCAGAGGCGAACTGGTCTCCACCATCACCAGAAAAGACCTACCCCGAGAAGCCGTCCCCACCATTGGATAAACGATTGCAGTTCACGTTGAGTCTATTTGGTTGGGCTACCCTGTAAGAATCTAGCTATGTGCGGTGTTATAACTCACGCAGGTGCCACCCACCATCAATGTGAAAGACTGAGCCGGTGCTAAAGGGGAAATTGCCCTGGGCGATGGCACCAACGGCTTGAGCTACTTCTTCTGGTTTACCCCAGCGATTGATCGGGGCCATGCCCTTGGCTAGTTTGGCGTTGTAGTATTCTTTCGTAGCGTCACCGGAGGTAATATCCGTTTCGATAATACCGGGACTGATCTCGTAGACATTGATGCCATGCTCGGCTAAGCGGATGGCAAACAGTTTGGTGATCATGCTTACACCGGCTTTACTGATGCAATACTCTCCATAGTTACGTGCAGCCGTATATGAGCGCAGTGAACTGATATTGACAATGATGCCGTGTTCTATCGTATGATTATCGCGCAGGTCGAGCATGGCATTAGCTACGCGTTGGGTCATAAAGTAAGTTGCTTTGAGATTGGTGGCGAGAATTTGATCGAAAACTTTCTCATTCGTTTCGAGAATATCCGTTCTTACTTTCGGCGCGATACCTGCGTTGTTGACCAGCAAATCGATTCGGCCGAACCGCTCTAGCGTGGATGCCACGATTAAGTCACGATGGGATTTCGCCGAAATGTCCCCCTGGCAAGTTTCAGCGGGGACGCCCATCGACTCTACCGTCTCGCGCGTCTTCTCGGCAGCGTCAAGGTTTTCATTGAAATTGATGACGATGGCATAGCCCAGTCCGGCAAGCTCGATACATATACTCCGACCAATACCGCGCGACCCACCAGTGACTAGCGCAACTTTTTGTGCATCGGACATGTTAGATCTCACTATTGTGACAAAGCGCTACGGCGCTTTTCTTCCCGTACTTTTATCAACGCATGATAATGCTTATCGTAGGAGAGGTCACTGGAGTCGGGTGTGTATGGTGTAGTGGTACACGCGCTACGGACAATGTGTTCGTAAGCTATGTACGCGCGTATGCAATCCCGCGTATTGTTACACAATAAGTGAGGGTAAACGTAGTGGCTACTTGCGCCGTGTTGTGTTGGCGCTGTTGGCTAGTTCTTCGTCCTTCTCGGATTTTCGAATGGCCTTGCGCGATTGGCGGCGCTTACGTTCAGAGGGCTTTTCGTAATAACTGTGACGTTTCAAATCGCGCGTCAGACCTTCGCGCTGACAAAGACGCTTAAACCGCTTCAACATCTGTTGGATGGATTCATTCCCGCGAGGCCGTACCTTAATCAAAGCAAACTCATTCCCAAATCTAAAGCCACAATTACACCAAACGCACGATTTTCTTTGCGATGTAGCGATAGCCACACAGCACAGAGCCAAGCATTATAAGTCAACGCATCGACATCTGCTAGTGTTAGCGTGATGAAAATATGGTGGGGCTACTTTTATGTTTAGCCAAGTGGTGTTGGAAACGTGGCATAGTCCGATAATACTCCATTGGGGTGCTGATGATGTCGGCTTGATGGCGCA
Source organism: Planctomycetota bacterium (assembly GCA_024276605.1). Classification (GTDB taxonomy): domain Bacteria; phylum Planctomycetota; class Phycisphaerae; order UBA1845; family UBA1845; genus JAJRPG01. The sequence goes on from JAJRWX010000108.1 coordinate 57,272, forward strand.
CTTGTTAGTGTTTTACAGGATGAATCGGCTTAGGTCGCTGTCTTCGGAGATGCCTTCGAGTCGTTTTTCTACGTAGGCGCGATCGATGGTGATCGTTTCTCCACGGCGTTGGGGGGCGTCGAAGCTGATTTCTTCCATAACCCGTTCCATGACGGTGGTGAGGCGTCGGGCGCCGATGTTATCAGTGGATTGGTTGACCTGATATGAGGCTTCTGCCAAGGCGTCGACGGCGTCATCGGTAAAGTCGATGAGTACACCTTCCGTGGCCATGAGCGCCACCTGCTGCTTGGTGAGGGCGTTTTGTGGAGCCGTAAGAATGCGCTTGAAGTCCTCTTTCGTTAGATCAACCAACTCTACACGGATTGGGAGCCGTCCCTGCAATTCGGGCATCAAGTCGCTGGGCTTACTGGCATGAAATGCGCCGGCTGAGATGAACAAAATGTGGTCGGTTTTCACCGGGCCGTAACGACACTGCACGGTACACCCTTCGATAATCGGTAGCAGGTCACGCTGTACACCCTGCCTGGAAATGTCAGGACCGTGCGATTGAGATGGGGCTGCGAGTTTGTCTATTTCATCGAGGAAAACGATACCACTATCTTCCGTGCGTTTGATAGCTATCTCGGTGGTTTTGTCACGGTCGATGAGTTCGTCGCATTGTTGATTGAAAATAATTTTACGGGCTTCTTGGACCGTGGTGGAACGCTTTTTCTGTTGGGTAGGGATGAGTCGTTCCATAAAGTTCTGCATATCAGGTTCGAGCTGGTCCATCCCGACGTTTGACATAATACCAATGGGCGTCGCTCTGGTTTCTATGGTGATATCAATGGTGCGCTCTTCCAGTTCTCCGGCTCGCAGTTGAGCGCGGATTTTTTCCCGGCTTCGATGCCGTCGTTCGGCGGTTTCGCTCTCTGCAGAAGTATCCTGTCGATCGAACTCAGTGGGAGGCATGATTGTATCAATGAGTTGTTCTTCGGTGCGCCTCTCGGCTTCCAAGCGAACGACTTCGGTTTGCTCGTCGTGGACCATGTGTATGGCGAGTTCGACCAGGTCGCGGATCATGCTCTCGACATCGCGACCGTGATAACCCACTTCGGTATATTTTGTGGCTTCGACTTTGATAAACGGTGCATTGACCAAGCCGGCTAGACGTCGCGCAATCTCGGTTTTTCCTACACCCGTAGGTCCGATGAGGATCATGTTACTTGGGCCGACTTCGTCGCGCAGTTCTTCCGGAAGCTGCTGTCGTCGCCAGCGATTGCGGATGGCGACGGCTGAGGCACGCTTGGCGTCCTTTTGTCCGACGATGTATTTATCCAAGGCCTCTACAATTTGCTGTGGTGTAAGATCGTTCATGATAATGATATGTTCCTGCGGTTTGGCTCATGCGACGGTGTTTGTACGCGGCTTAGTGATGAATGATATATCATGTCAGGCATCGCCCGTGCCTTGTGAGAGTGATTCAACCGCGATATGTTGATTGGAATAGACGCAAATGTTAGCCGCAATGCCCAGAGATTCTTTGACAATTTCTTGGGCGGGTAAATCCGTATTGGCGAATAACGCCCGAGCCGCTGCCGTGGCGTACATGCCTCCCGAACCGATGCCTATGATTCCGTCGGTAGGTTCAATGACATCGCCTGAGCCGCCGATCATCAGGGTGGTCGAGTCGGATACGGCAATAAGCAAAGACTCCAGTCGGCGGAGTGCTTTGTCCGTGCGCCATTCCTTCGCAAGTTCGATAGCCGCTCGCTTGAGGTTCGCCTTATGTTGGCTGAGCTTGCCCTCGAAACGGTCCAACAGGGCGAAAGCGTCGGCGGCTGAACCCGCAAAACCACACAACACTTTACCGTCGGCGAGAGGTCGAATTTTCTTGGCGTCGTGCTTGATGACCGTATCACCCAGCGAAACCTGCCCATCACCACCGATAGCCACGGTCGAGCCTCGACGCACGGTCAGGATGGTGGTGGAGCGGATGGTGTTCGGTTCATGCTTATGTTTCATATATCTGCATCCTTGTGTGGGCCGGAAAGGTACAATAAAACGGGTGTTTTGGCAACTTGTCGTGATTTTCACTGGCTACTATTCCCGATGAAAATGGTAGAGGCTACTGAGTGGATAGTGGGTAGTGATATGTGGAAACAACTCATGGTCAAGGTGAAACAGGTACGGCTAAGTAATCGGTGGTGTTACACTACTTGGGTATGTTTGGGGGCGCTTTTGATGTTGCCATGCGGTTGCAGCGAGCCGGCCCACGTATCGGAGCCTGCAGTGAGGGTAGGGGGCGATCAGCCGGTCGAATCCAAGCCTACTGTAGCTGAATCGGTGCCCCCGACGTTGCCGGAATTGGATGATCCGACGCGCTGGTTGTTTGTGCAAAAGGTGGTGAAAGATGGTGATGGTGGTTGGGCGACGGGGGCATTTGATCCTAAACGTAATAAAATTACCATCGAAACGCATGCGGTGGAATCATTTCTGATAGATACCAGCCGCGTGGCGATCAATTGGAAGAAGCTGGTGATCCTACGCATTAATGGTCGCAATAGTGAATTAAAGAAACGCGACCGACAAGTGTTACATTTCGCACTCGACCGACATGGACTATGGGTTGTTAAAGAACCCGGCCAATAGAATAGGCCATCAGAGCCGGTAACGCCAGCGCCCAGTGTCTTCGGATGGGCATCCGCGCTGGAATGTGTTAGCGAGTACCCCATCCTTTGCCTACTGGCAAAGGATGGGGGAAGGACGTTTCGTGCCATGATAGCGGCACGTTAGATACTATGCGAAACAAGATCCGTCCCCCTCCCTACGGGAGTACCCGAAGGATGGGGCACCCATGTTATTCGGGTGCCGTCATCGTGTCCCCCACGTCTGAAGACATAGGCCACCCGTCGTGTCCCCCACGTCTAAAGACATGGGCCACCCGTGTGAAGTTAAGACACGGGTCGCTTGCGCTCGCCGCTCGGATTGGCATATATTGTGTTCACTCGTCATCTTCTGTCAGTGTCGCTGCCAGTTTTTCAAGCCGCTGGATTTCTTCCATGACCTGATTCCGTCGGGCGTCACTGAGTTTGCGGATGCGCTCCCACCAGGGTCGTGCGTCGTCGAGTGTTAGGGCTGATTGGAAGTGGGTGATCGCACCGCGTAAGATATCACGATCATTCAGCGTTGCCCCGACTTCTGCTTCTAGGTTAGCCGCGTCTATAAGCCCGTCCGGGTCCACCGGATACAACGCCACCGTATCCCGTGCCGCTTGTGCCGCTGATAGGTAAGTACGCATGCTGTGGCTATTTCGTGCTTGTTCAATAGTTGCATTGGCTATCAACCGTTGTAATCGTATATCGAAAGGGTCTCGTGTTTTTGCTTCACGTAATGCATCGATCGCCTTGCGAAAGTTACCAGCCGGTCTTTCCTCGTTGGATGACGCGAACATCCAAAGCTTAGCCAGTTCTGTGAAAGGTGTGGGGTCCAATGCATCGGCGTAACACGCACTCGGAATATTTCGATAGGGTGGTTTTGTTTCATCTTTGATCGGGCCAAGTTGTTTTCGATATGAGGTAAGATTTTCTACGCATCGGTTAGTCTGATACGATGGAATGAGTGCTGCGGTGCAGACCACAACAATCATGGCCAGGTTCGCTAGGGGCCATAGCCAAGGATATGGTTTTACGTTCGGGGTGGCGTCGCGGTTTGACTGCGATGTCGGAATGACCAGTGCCATCGCCGCGAAAAATGTTGTCGCTGAAGCTGGGATGAACATGGCGAAGTTGATCATATCGTGCAGTAGGAACGCAAAAAGCCCGCATAGGATAGCCGTAGTTATGTATTGGTTGGTGTGTGTGCCGGTGTCAGATTGATTGGAAAGGTAGGCAGAGCAAGTGAATCCTAATAGCCAACTGCCCGTAATAACGATTGTGGTGTAGTAGATAAAGTTTGGGTCAGTCGTTCCGAGCATGGGAATACGTAGTAAGGCTACGGCAAGTGTTAGGCCGATACCCCACAACCACCAGAGTGTATGTAGTGAATCTTTTTGGTGGGAAGGCGTCTTTGTTGTTTGTACGTGGCGGCTACGAGCTATTAGATAGGTTACGCTGACAAGCATAACCAGGATGCCCGCTAAGCCGAGGATACCCCATTCCGCCGTCGCCTGTACGAATAGGTTATGTGGATTAGTGATTTCTTCCGGACTTAGGATGGATTTATATTGCAGGTAATGTCTGCCGAAGTTTTCTCGACCAACGCCGGTCAGGAAATAATCACCGATGAGTTTCGCCGAGGCTTTCCAATACTGCCAGCGGAATGTCAGTGACATATGTGGGAAGGTGTTGTGATATAGGCCATGCCCTACAAAGGCGATCGTCGCAGCCACAAAACCCGCCCATCCGACATATAGGATTTTTATTTTGTTGACCGATACCCACTTTGCCCAGCGGAGTAACACCGCTAGCAGTAACAGGCCGAGAAGTGCAGATACCACAGCGCCCAAGCTGCGGGTTGTGGCTACTGCGGCGATGATAGCCGGGACAATCAACAGTAAAGCCAAGCTGCGCAACGGTGCCGAATGAAAGCCGCCACTTCGCCAACGATGGAGAAGGGCACCAAGTGCCAGAAACGCACTGAGTACCAAATACGACCCCGTGATGTTGCTATGAGGTAAAAATCCCTGGGCTTCGTTGGCTTTAATGCGTTTCTCAAACAGTGTCACCGTTGGGTCATCCATTGAGATGCCCTGGTTAGCCCAAAACGATTCCTTCGTGCTTTGATAATGCGCCCAGCTATCTGCATTACCGATCAGCGATTGTTCCAGGCATTGGGCAGTCTGCGCGCATGCCGAGGCCACGATCACCGCGAGCAGTAGTTGCCGATGACCGTGAGTACGCAGCAGATTCACGAGCACGATGGTCATCACCGGCAGGCATAGCCAATCAATGGTAGCATTGATTGCAAGGCGTTTGTTGCTCGCATAGTAGCACGACACTGCCCCCGCGATGGCGAGCAGTAGCAGGCCCCACTCCAGCCCGGTTTTTCGGTAGCTTGAAAATTTGCCTAGCGTATAGCCGATGAGCCAAAGAAGCGTAGCCAGCAGGATCGACAGGTCAAAAATAATCGTACGTAGCGGTGAGGGGTCTTCTATCTGCGACAAAGCTTGTCCGAAGCTGCTGGCCGCCGTATCATAAGATTCCCAGACCAGTGGTCGTAAAGCAATGACGCAAAGCAATATGAACAAGGCCGTGGTGGTAAGAACGGTCCGTTTGTGTGCATGATGGTTGTCAGGTTGGCTCAAACTTTTTGTCATCTTCAAGCGAACTCTACTGGAAACCGCCTCGGCTTGCACTACAATGCTTTAATCGCGATTAGAACTTACCGTGCAGGGTCTCTGAATAATGTCTGCCTTGTCTAAAAAAGTACCTTCCAGTTTGAGAGCACTTGGCCGACGTGCGTTACCGCAAGACATCGTTGTCACTGGCCATCGGTACGTGCTGCAGCGCATTTTCAAAAACGATTTCTTCGCCATTACCAGTATGTACGAGTGTCAGGGACATCGGGTTGTACTAAAAGTGGGTAGGCAGGTCTCTTTTATGCTTATCCCGCTCGCATGGATAGGTAGATGGCTGGCGAATCGCGAGTGGGCTGCGTTGACGAGATTGCAGGATATAGCGGGCATACCCAAGCCGATTGCGCGTTGGGAGCGCACGGGTGTGATTCGTGAATTTGCTGAAGGGCATCCTTTGGAAAAAGGGGAGCATGTCCCAGACGATTTTCATGAACGCTTAGCCAAGCTTATTCAAAAAATTCACGAGCGAGACATGGCCTATGTGGACCTGGAAAAATGTGAGAATGTGTTGGTCGGAGATGACGGGCGTCCGCACCTGTTCGATTTTCAAATCTGTTGGCATTGGTCGAAACGGTGGGGCGGCGAGCTATGGCCGATGCGGGCATTGCGGCGTTGGTTTCAGCATGGCGATTTGTACCATCTGCGAAAACTGAAGCGACGCACACGGCGAGATCAAATGTCTGCCGAGGAGTTAGCCTCCTCCTACCGTAAGCCGTGGTACGTCAGGTTACATCGCACGCTCACTTTTCCGTTTTTGTGGTGTCGAAGAAAAATTCTCAATCGCATTGATCCGCGTCGAGACGGCCACGAACGCGGTCACGTGCATGATGGCGAGTCGATGAATACGCTTTAATGTTGATCGCGGGTTATGCCTAACACCACGGGTAAGCTTTCACTTACCCATGCCAGGAGCAGCCGACAAGGCTGCGGATCTTATGGGGTGAGCGTCCCCATGCCGTCAGTTTCCCGGCTCGGACGGCTAGCTTGTACGATGCACGTGTTCTGCTCGAACGAAAACGCCAAGGCTGCCTTGCAGGCTCAGTACTGCAGCGGTTGGAGCGAGCGGGGTGGCAAGCAAACTTGGAGGCCTGAACATTAGCGAATGGCTGCAGCTGCGAAAACAACGCCTCTCGGGAAACCCGACCGTCCGGGATTGCAGGGGGCCACGGGAAATGTGGCTCATGGTGGAACTTTGAACCCACTCCGCAACCTAAACAGCGGGGCTGGAAACCCTCCACTTAAAAACGCGCGTCCGAGTTTTATCCTGATCCCAACGCAAGCCCGTCTGATCTATCTTGCACCCGTCGGCAAGCTTGAACCAGCTATCTAGGGGCTATCGTGCCGGTGATGTGTTCGGAGAAGGGAGGAAACGCCGATACCTATTCCATCAGCGCCTGGGTTGGGGTATGCGCTGAAAAAGGGTGATTGCGTTCGCTTTTCGTCGTTTTTTGGCGATTTGGCGTAGCGTGATAGAGCATGGAGGCTCATAAGCATAGATGTTTTCAGTACGGCTAAATTATGGACTTTTTCTGATCGTTACCCAGTGGATGCTGGTCGCGACCACCGCTTGGGCACAGTCGCCGCCACTGGAATTCATTGCGATACCGACGGTGGATACCCAACCGAACGGACCTGATTACGATTATCGCATCTCCAGATACGAGGTGCGTAACGATCAGTTCGCCGCCTTTCTAAACGATGCCATAACTGATGCCCAATCGGCACAGCCCGGCCCGCGCAGCGACTATATGTTATTCGATACGGATACGGGTGATATATATATCCATACGCAGCAGATGGGCGAATTGATGAGTGGTGGTAGTGGCAGTTTATTATTTAGCCCAGCCGGTAACGCTCACATAACCTTTAATATAACCACCAATCAGTATGAAGTGGAATTAGGATTTGAATCACACCCGGTGACGGGTATGAGTTGGTATGGCGCGCTGAAGTATTGTAACTGGCTTACACTTGATGCCGGTCTTCCTGTAAGTCAGCGGTGTTATACGGAAGCACCAAGCACGAACCTGGCCGGCTGGCATCCTGCCACGATATCCGACGTCCTTTGGGCAGCACGCGACTTAAACGATGCGGAGCGTCGGTTGCTCGTCACGACATATCTTGGTTTTCGTTTACCCATGGACGACGGCATCACGACAGCCTCGACATACAACGAATGGTATAAAGCGGCGGCCTGGGATGAATTTACATTTACGAATTATGCCTATGGCTTCGGTCGGGATGCACTCAACCCAACCGATGCCAATTATGCGTGTAGTTTGGACCCCTTCGAAAATCCAGATCCTACCCTGTGCGGTGAAAGCAACACGACGCCCGTGGGGTATTACAACGGTCTAAATATGTTGGCTGACGGTGTCACGGTAACGCAAGACACGGACAACGCTTATGGATCGTATGATCTGGCTGGTAATGTGTGGGAATGGGTGCAGGGTAGTGCCGCTAATCCGACCCTTCGAAGATATCGAGGCGGCGGTCGCAATTCAATTCCCATTTTTGTTGGCAATACGTCGATCACCAGCGATCTTCCTGCGGCTACGCCAAGTTGGGTGGGGCTTAGAATTGTACATGCCGACCCGGGACTTGATCCTATGGTTGGCCCCAATGCACCTGGGAAGTTCACCGGCCCACTGGGTGGACCGTTTGCACCGGCCCCCGATCCTTTAGTGTATACACTCACCAGCCAATCGCATGATCCTATCGACTGGCAAGTGAGTTCCAATGTGAATTGGCTTGATATCAACGGCGCTTTGACGGCTTCAGGCACGCTCGCACCGTTTGATAGCGTTTCCATGACGTTCACGACTAACGACACCGCCCTGACACTACCCGTTGGCGACAATGCCGCCATTGTCACCTTCTCCGTTGACCAACAAAGCTGTACCACGCGTGATGTCGTGTTAAGTATTTCGGAAGAGCTGGACGTCGATCCGGCGACAGGGTTAATGGCTTCCGGACCAGTCGGCGGGCCGTTTTTCCCAAGCGAGCAAATATATACCGTCACGAATCAATCAACCGAACTACTTTCCCTGTGCGTCACCCCAACCCAAGCATGGGTACTTATAGACGGGACTGATACGGTGTGTAGTAGCATCGCACCAAGCTTGTCTTCATCTTTCACCATCTCGATCAAAGCCGAGGATGCCATTTTATTTCCTCCCGGTGAGATTCAATCAGCCACAGTTGAATTCACTGATCAAGTCAACGGAGCTACGGCCACGCGACAAGTGGCTGTCAGTGTAGGTCTGTCGCCGCTGATGTTAGACATGGCTAGCGTACCAACACTAGATACAGAACCGGGCGGCCCAAGCCATGATTATCGCATTGGGGCATTCGAAGTGAGCAACGCCGAGTTCGTCGCTTTTTTGAACGATTCGCTGTTTAACACAACCAACGATCGTGGCGCGTACATGGCCCATGACACCGCAACGGGTGATGTATACATCAACAACGGTCTCATTGGCCAAATAGGTTCTACGGGTAGCGGCATTCTCATGTTTGATGCGTCAGATAGCGGTCGCATCACATACGACATCGTGCAATACCGCGTCGTGCCGGGCAGCGAAAAGGAACCTGTCGCCGGTGTGAGTTGGTACGGCGCGCTGAAGTTCTGCAATTGGTTAACACTGCGCCAAGGTATGCCGCCTTCCCAGCGAGCCTATAGCGAAGGCCCAAACGCGGGAGAATGGCATCCGGTCACTATTTCCACCTTAGATTGGTGGGGAACCGGCAATACGGCAACCAATCCGCTTCCCGTAAGCGGCGCACGCGATCTTAACGATTTGGAACGCAGCGCGTTGGTCAACTTGGCCGGCTATCGACTGCCGATGGATCACGGACGCTCCACCACTTCGCTGTATAACGAATGGTACAAAGCCGCATCATGGATCAATGACATCGCTTACGGCCATACGGACTTGACCAGCCAGGACGGCGTTTCATTATGCGACGGCGGGACATCGCTGGTAGACGTCTGGTGGAAATATACACCGACAAGTGACGGTATCCTGACGCTCAATGTACAAACCAGATCAGGGATCACGCCGGTCCTCTCCATTCACGATGCTTGCCCGGGTACCACATGTAGCGAAATCACCTGCAATAACGCCACAAACCTGTCAGCCAATGTTGTGGCTAACATACCATATTGGATACGCGTCGCGGTCGACGAGAGCCAACCCACAACATTCTCAATGACCCTGACCGGACCTCCATGCCTAGCGGCCAACGACGACGCGCGTGATGCATGTACCGGTGCCCCGGCTATTTGTCCCGGTCTTGGCGGCACACATACATTATATGGGTTTGGACGAGACACACTGTCCAGCCCTGATGCGAATTTTCGATTTAGTGGTGATCCATTCGATGATGACCTGTCACCGGTTGGCTGGTTTGACGGTAGCAACCAAGTTGACAACGGGCAGACACCAACCAATGACACCGGCAACGCCTATGGTTTATATGATGTCTGTGGAAACGTGAGCGAGTGGATGCAGGATGTCGGGCTGCTACCCAATGAACGGGCGACGCGCGGCGGTCACTGGCAAAATAACATCGCTTCCTTATTACTTACCAATACCGAACGTGAAAGTGATATAGCTAGCGCTACCCGCGCATTCACAGGACTACGTGTCGTGCAAAGTCAATTCACAGGTAGCATGACTATTTCGTCTGATTGTGGAACGAGTCTTGCAGACGATTGTCTTTCATCCGCGCCTATCGGTGGAGCCTACACACCATCGTCGTTTTCATTTTCGATAAGCAATAACTCAACAACATCGTCCAATGAATATCGAGTGTGCATAGATGCCAATTGGTTATCTATCAACGATACGGAATCTTGTATTGAAGGTATTGTCGAGCCTTCACCCGTCGGAATGCCCGGCATCACTGCCGATTTTACACTCGGTTTTAATGACGCTACGAATGTATTGCCCGCCCCGGCAAAGCCCGCATTGCCTATGACGGTGATTCCCGCCACGGATAACCAACCAAGCGGCCCGCGTTATTCTTACCGCATATCCACGTTGGAAACCACTAACGCCTCATTTGTAGCGTTTCTTAATAACGCTTTACAAAACCTAAGCGGCGCACGCGGGCAGTATATGTATTTCAATACCGCGACTGGGGACGTATACATCAACACGAACGCGCTGGGTGAAACCGGCATCGGTGCAAACTTGCGCACCACACTACTATTTAGTCCCGCAGCTAATGCCCGTGTTTCATTCGATCTTGTCACGAGTCAATATATCGTGGAAACGGGTTTTGAAAATCATCCGGTTACCGGCGTCAGTTGGTTCGGTGCCGCGAAGTATTGTAATTGGCTCACCATTAAAGATGGTCTGGGACTAACTCATCGGGCTTATACGGAAGGACCAAACCCCGGCGATTGGCATCCGGTCACCATATCCACCTGTGCATGGTGGGGTACGAACGACACGTTCGGGCAACCCATACCACTTACCGGCGCACGCGATCTTAACATCGCCGAGCGCAAAAAACTCATTAACAACATCAAAGGCTATCGCTTGCCGATGGACGAGTTCACGGCAACGGCTGGCGCATACAACGAATGGTATAAAGCAGCGGCGTGGGATGAGATGCTTACTATCAACCACGACTATGGGTTTGGTCGGGACGTCGCCGTAGGGTTAAATCCTGCCGACGCAAATTTTCAAACCAGCGGCGATCCTTTTGAGCCTGATGCTACGCCGGTCGGTTTTTATGATGGCACAACGTACAACCCAGGTGGTGCAGGTTCAGTGGGTGATGGTACGGAGTTGGCTACCGTTGCTGATGCCAATGCCTACGCGCTTTTCGATATGAGCGGCAACGTGGCGGAATGGATGCAGGATCGCGGTGGTGTGGTTTTCGATCCACAATTGCACACCATTCGTGGCGGAAGTTTTATGGATGCTTCCACAAGCGGTGCACTCCTGACTTCCGCTCAAGACGCCGCCCAGCCGGGTAGTACGTTGCCTGATGTAGGTTTTCGCGTTGCACAATCCACACTCGATCAAATAGCTACCTTAACGATCACCGATATCTCTGCAGATGTCAGTCGACAGCAACATGTTCGACTGATTTTGCACGAACCGCTCACCGTCACACCGGATAGGGGATTTTCATCGCAAGGTTTTTTCGGCGGACCGTTTACCAACAACACGTTGCAATATACGCTCATCAGCGAATCCGCGACGGATATGGATTGGGAAGCGACGGTCAGTACCACAGGCACGCGCTGGTTGGATGTCAACGGTTCAGTTAGTGTCACTGGTACGCTCAATGGTCAGGTGCCCCAGCTTGTAGATGTGACCATCAATCGCTTCGCCGAGGCCTTACCGCCGGGCACGTATACCGCCACGGTTACGTTTACTAACATCACCACCGGCCATAGCGAGACCCGAGACTTCGATCTAGTCGTGGATGAAATTCTTACCGTCGCATGCCTACCGACAGCATTGGACGATTGTACCAACGATATATTTTCAGTTTCAACGGTCTGGTCGACACAAGCGGCGAACCAATCGCGAACGTTTACGCTAACGAATCTCTCATCTTCACTGCTAGATTACAGTCTTTCTACTTTACCTGCATGGATCGAGTTGGATGATCCGCTGCTCATGTCAGGAACCTTAGCTGCCGCCGGCAATGTCGATAGTAATGATCAGATTAATATCATCATTTCCGCCGGCAATGCCTTGGTGGATGAGCCAATCGGCCTCGTCGAAAACCTGGCGATTACCTTCAACAACGACACCGCGTCCAGTGCCATAGATATGCCACTCGAATTAAACGTCCGCGATCCGCTTGATATTCAGCCGGCGATGGTAGATACCGATCCGGATTTCACCTGGATCAAACAATCAGCCGGGGTCTATACGCCAACGCTTGGAGATACCTACACACTTACCGTAGCTGTTCCCGCCGATTTTTCGATTGACTATGATCTCACGGTGGATGTCGATTGGCTGGACCTCAACGGTGCGACCAGTGTAGCTGACACCATCTTGCCCGGGCTTGTTCAGATGATCACACTGTCGATCAACAATCTAGCGGATAACCTCGGCGGCGGTGAGCACATCGCCACGCTTTCGTTCGATGACATCACAGCTACCCATGTACAGATGCGCACGATTGCCCTGCAAGTACCGGGCGACTTAACACTCACACCTCTGGAAAACTACGACATCTTCGCTCCGGTTGGAGGGCCGTTCACACCGACATCCAAAACCTTCACCTTAATCAACGGCTCAACCGCAGGTGATGTATCCTGGCAAGCCTCTAGCAATCCACCCGTGGCTTGGCTGCGCATCAACGGGGCGGCCAGTACGCCACAAACGCTGCTACTTGCCGGAGAACGCGTGGACGTCGTTCTATCCATAGAGCCTGTCAGTGCTACGTCGCTACCTACCGGTACGTATACTACGGTGTTGACCATCACCGATGACGCCGGGTCCACGCCATTAACTAGATCGGTTGTGTTGAATGTGACGACACCAACTTTCACGCAATCACCCAAGCTGGTTCCCAACACCACTGTCCAACCCAACGGACCAACTTATCCGTTCGTGATGAATGCCTACGAAACGACCAACGCTGAGTATATCGCGTTTCTCAACGATGCCTTAGCCAATCCCACCAACGAGCGAGGTCAATACGTATACGTCGATCAAACCAACGGCGATGTATATATAAACAACCGTGTTGATGGTGCCGTGGGAAACGGCCCGGGACTACGCACGACGAAAATGTTTTCTCCCGGCATAGCTAATCGCATCACGTACAACCTGGCAACCGGACAATACGAAATTGTAACCGACGCCGTTGATTTTACAACGCATCCCGTCAGCGGTGTAAGCTGGTATGGTGCAGTCAAATACTGCAATTGGCTCACCATTGACCAAGGCTTGCCACCATCACACAGATGTTACGCAGAGGACACAGCCTCAAACCTTTCTGGTTGGCGACCGATGGTTATTAGTGACACGTTCTGGGCATTCCGCGATTTAACAGATACGGAACGGGCTGATTTTGTGGTTAATTACTTGGGCTACCGTTTACCTATGGATCATGGCAGCAATAACGCTGTGGCGACCATCGACACCGCTGATACCTATAACGAATGGTATGCCGCCGCTGCTTGGGATATAACAGCCGGCGTAAATCGACAATATGGCTTCGGTCGAGATACGATCTTATCCACCGACGCGAATTTCTCGGTGAGTGATGATCCGTTCGAAGCCTTGATGCCCGCGACAACACCTGTCGGTTTTTATGATGGTATAAATCTTCTCGATAACGGATCGACCACGGTAACAACCGGCAACGCCTTTGGTTTGTTTGACCTGACAGGTAATGTGTATGAGTGGGTCCAAGGGCGACTCAACCAAGGCGACTCCCATGTCGTTCGAGGTGGAAGTTGGCAAAATATCACTTCTGGGACGAGCCTTGACCTGACCGCAAGGGTTCCACTTCTACCGGACGCCTTGGATCATCGTGTGGGTTTCCGCGTACTTCGTTCTATTAGTCTACTAAACGGCGATTACGATTTGGATGCCGACGTAGACCTTGTCGATTTTTCACAACTACTACTCAGCCTCAGCGGCCCCACAACCCCCGCCACGCAACTAACAGCCGCCTTCGATTTCGACTTTGACGGCGATATAGATATGCAAGACTTTGCCGCTTTCCAACGCATGTTCTTGCCGTAATCTAAGACATATTCCTACGCAGTGCGACTGGTTGTTGAATCAACGTGATCCCGGATAATGTAAACGCTGCAGATGTACCCGACGCACAGTCGAATCAGCAGGACTGTCAATCGTGACGATAAACAAATCGTCGAATCCTTCAAGAACATGTTCCTTGATGCCAACACCGAGTGACTTCAGCAATTCGGGTACGGTATTAGAATGGCCACACACCAGTAGCGATTGTCCCGTATGATGCCGACGAATAGCTTGGACTAGTTTACCCGAATGCGGCGTATACAGTGTGAGTTTTACTTGCTTGGCCTTCGCAGTTGGTTCGACGGTATGACGAGTACGCGCGGTATCAGTCGAGTAAATAGCGTCCAGAGAAATGTCTCTTAACATCCACTTTAACACATCCGCCCGTGATTTTCCTGCTTCTGACAAATCAGCATTAGCTTGTTCACCCGTTTTCTCTGCATGGCGAACGATGTACACAACGGTCTGACCGGTTTTTTGGCGGGCGTCATCTTTTGGAGAACCCGTTGCTATCGTGACAAAGCAAGCAGCCATGATCGCGGTTAGTGTGATTGTCGATGTTTTCATAATTGATCGTCACGGTTTTGCGGGGAGATGGCCCTACCGTTATGCCAGGATTAACCTCAACAAACCAAAAACGCAACGGCAACCCACGATCGTCGTGATTGATAAGTGCTTTGTTTACTGCAGTATACAACTCGGGGCGACTGTTGGTATTTAAAATCATTACTTGAGATCACCTTGCCGCTTCTTCTTTCCTTTTTGGATCGGCCTGAGTCCCAACTCCTATACGCCAGGTAGCTCATTTAGAGGACATATTCGATTTTCCCAAATTGCACGTAGCACACAAGGTCTGTAGGTTCTCCACTACCGTCTGGCCGCCTTTGCTCCAGGGTTGGACATGATCTACGTGAAGGACCACCCCCGGAGTTAACGCTGGGCTTGCCCCGCAACCGCAACACGT
Organism: Planctomycetota bacterium; assembly: GCA_024276605.1. Taxonomy (GTDB): domain Bacteria; phylum Planctomycetota; class Phycisphaerae; order UBA1845; family UBA1845; genus JAJRPG01. Next base: position 72,324 of record JAJRWX010000108.1, read on the forward strand.
AAATCTATCCCGATGCAATATTCTCCAACGTAAACGAAGTGAAGGATCTCGTGGCGTACGTCGCTTACCGGTTGAGGCTGCTTGTTCCATGGCCTTAAGATCATCCGATCCGGTATCGACTGAATTCGCATAATCCACAAATGCCTCAAGTGCAGCTGTCCAAGATCTAAACCGACGTCTGTAGGGACCTTGTGATATGGTCGATGGTGGATGGTGGAGTTCTGCGCGACGTGGCTGACGTCCGTAGGTCTGCCAAAGGGTCAAGAGGTTCTCGAACAGTCGCTCGTCCGGAATCCCAACTTCATTTGAAATGGATAATCCTGCTTTTCGCAGGGCATCATTCCAAGATCCAAATCGGCGAGTTACTGTGCTGTAGTCGTATGATCCCAGCTTCCCGTACTTTTTTTGAGGTACAGTATCCGTTCCCAACTGACGAGCAATTCTTTGGAGGTCGGAAAGCAACTCGTCATCACTAACGGGAGAACCGCGCACTCTGGATAGTTTGAAGCGAGGTTCATCCGGTCGTTTTTTCAATCCAGTTGCCTCCTATGTAATCTTGAGTTGTCATACTCTCTTTATTGCCTCCGTTTATCCAAGCCATTGATCAAGCCACTTATCATCTTGGCTATCGTTTCCAAATCGTCTCGTAATGCAGCATGCCTACAATCCTCCAAGAGATTTCTCCTCCGAGCCACCTCCAGCAAAGGAACACATTCTTGAACGGAACCACGAGCGATAATGAAGAAGTTCTTGCGGTCGGGTTTCGTAAAACGACCGTTGCCTTCCGCAAGGTTGGCCGCAACGGAGAGTGCAGCACGGTTGAGTTGGTTGGCAAGGTAGCCGTAACCTCGTGGAAACCGCTCAGTCAGAACCGCGACCTGATCAGCAAGATCCACGGCTTTCTGATAGACATCCAGTTTCTCGAACATGAATGCCATAAACAGCCCCTTGAGTAGGTGAGCAGAAGATCAGTAGACCGCGGCGGAACGGATTTAATCGTGTTCCGGCGCGTTCTTTGCTTACGGCCACGAAATTCTTCTCCCCCTGCTCTCCTGTTCATCTGTTCCACTGCTCTATTTTTTCCGCCGAGTAAGGCGGAAAAAATCGGGGCGACAGGATTTGAACCTGCGACCTCAGCGTCCCGAACGCTGCGCTCTACCAGACTGAGCTACGCCCCGCATATGTGAGATATAAGGTTACTCTTGCCCGCATAGCCGGTCAAATGTACCTGACACCCTGCGAAGAAATGATGATGCAAGGAAGATTATATGTGCCAAAAACCCCTCCTACGAGCTGCGGGCTTCAGTCCGCACGGTCGTTCATACATCAGTTGTCCATTTAATCTTTGTCCAACACATGTACATGTCATTCGACTTGACAGCCAAACGACCAGACGGTTCCATATTCCACTTGGTTGTGATGAACGCTTAAACAAACGAAAGGAAATACGAACATGAAGTTGCATAAGTTATCGATAGCCGTATCGGTTGCCTTTGTCTGTGTCATTATATTGTCAGGATGCAGTAGAGCACTAAGCGACGGAGTATCGATCGGTGTCACCGACGGTCTTAGCGACGGAATTGCCACACTAGTAGCCGACTTGATCGGCTCCGTTAGTAGCAATGGCGGGTAGAATATCCCACAGTAATCAAACATGAACCTGGCCATCTTGTAGTTGTACGTCGCGCTTCCGGGTGATGGACAGTAATATGGCGCATCACCCATGCGACATGCAGGCCTACCCCAAAAGAAACTTTACAAACGACGGTCATTTCGTCTAAATCTGTGCCGGGTTTGGAGACATTGATACATGAGAACCAATAGCTTACCCAACCGCTGCGCCGTAAGTATAGGATACTTTGGTCTGCACGTCCGTGCCGCGTGTTCTTTTCTGTTCGTCATACTCACACCGACGATCCTATCGGCACAAGTCGCGTCATCGCCTGTCACCCAGCCGACCGAATCCGATCAGCAACGAGTTAAAGAACAGGTTAACGAAAACGTACCTCTAGCGATCGACGAACAATCGCGCCGGGACATCCTGCAAGAAGAGCTGAATAAGTCAACGCTGAAGGAAGTTGTCATCACTGCCACCCGCCGATCGCAACGACCGTTCGATTTGTCCTTCTCCACACACGCCGTCACTTCGGACGACATCAGCAATTCATTCTACCGATCAACGCCCGAAGCACTACGCGAGTTGCCGGGTATCATGGTGCAAAAGACTTCACATGGCCAAGGTTCACCATACATCCGAGGGTTCACGGGATTTCAGAATCTGCTTCTGATTGACGGCATTCGATTGAATAATTCGGTGTTCCGCCCAGGCCCTAACCAATACTGGAACACGGTTGATCCCTTTTCTCTCAATCGGCTGGAGATCGTAAAAGGACCGACATCGGTGTTGTACGGGTCCGACGCCATCGGTGGAACCGTCAACGCCATCACGAAAGGTCCGAGCGGATACGGCGAAGGCTTCCAGTACAGCCGGCGCATATACTATCGCTTCTCCAGTGGCGAACGATCACACACTTACCGGTTTGAGTTGAACGCAACCTGGGATGACAAGCTGGGGTTGTGGCTGGGCGGCACCTTCAAGGACTTCGGCTCGCTCCGTGCCGGTCGCGGAACCGGCAGTCAACCCAATACCGGGTACGAGGAATGGGACGCCGAATTCAAACTCGAATACTTTTTCAATCCCGATACCCGACTGGTCTTCGCTCACCAGGAGGTTGACCAGAACAATGTGCCACGCACGCACCGGACCATCTTCGCCAAGAGCTTCAAAGGCACGACTATCGGGTCCGACCGACGGCGAGACCTCGATCAGGAACGTAGGCTTACCTACATCCAGTTGCACGCTGAGAACATAGACTCGTTTATCGAAACCATGAGGCTGAGCATATCGTGGCAGGAGATGCACGAAACAAGGGATCGAATCCGAGGCAGTGGTCGCCGTGACCTGCAAGGTTTTGATGTGGGAACATTCGGCGCCAGCGCGCAGTTCGAGAGCTTCAGTCCTATCGGCTATTTAACCTACGGTATCGAATACTACCGCGACCGCGTGAACTCCTTCTCCACACGTAATAACATCCAAGGCCCGGTGGCGAACAATGCAAGCTATGACCTGTTGGGCGTTTATCTGCAGGATGAAGTTAACGTATCGGATCGGCTCGATCTCGTGCTCGGTGGTCGCATCAACTTCGCCCGGGCGGATGCCAATCGGGTAAGCGACCCACTGCTCGGACGGCGGACATCCACAGCTGACGAGTGGTGGTCATTTGTGGGTAGTGCTCGATTAGTCTACCACGTGGTTCCGGAACATATTAATTTCTTCGGGGCTGTGTCTCAGGGATATCGCGCCCCCAACCTCTCGGACCTGACCCGTTTTGATTCCGCTAGAAGCAATGAGATCGAAACGCCCGCGCTCGGGCTTGATCCTGAAAACTTCCTTTCTTTCGAAGTGGGGCTTAAAACGGAGTATAATAATTGGTCCATGCAGGCCGCTTATTTCCATACGTTAATCGACGAAAGTATTGTGCGCGTCCCGACGGGGAGAATCATCGATGATGAATTCGAGGTGACCAAACTCAACGGCGGCGACGGTTTCGTGCAAGGTATCGAGCTGGCCACGAGTTATCGTTTTCATCCACAATGGACCGCTTTCGGCAATCTCACCTGGATCGATGGGGAAGTTGACACCTTTCCCACATCGCGTCCAAGACGCGCCCGTGAACCAATTTCCCGCCTTATGCCGGTAACTGGCCTTGTTGGTGTACGGTGGGATGATCCTTCGAAAAAGTTCTGGGTAGAAGGGCTAGCTACGATCGCCGATGGACAAGATAATCTATCATCCAGGGATCGCGCCGATACCAGCCGCATTCCACCGGGGGGCACGCCGAGCTACACCGTTTTTTCGCTTCGTAGCGGGTGGCAACTCAAGGATAATGTCAATCTAACCGTTGCATTGGAGAACATCACCGACGAGGATTATCGCATCCACGGATCGGGCCTGAACGAGCTTGGACGGAGCCTTAACATTGGCATAAGCATCTCGTTTTAGAGCTTGTTCTAGAACGATCGCAACATCCCATCGCAGATCATACGATGACGACGCGGATGGCTATTCATGTAGGTTCATGGAAGGTTCCGGTAACGGCGGTTGCTTGGGGTCTGTCCACCATCATTCATGGCGGTCTACTTACCGCATCCTACTTCGTGACCTGGCGTCCCGCGCCAATCTCAAATCCCGAGGTCAGCTTTGCACGAGGAGATCAAGCCAGCCGTATTGAAGTGCAATTGATACCCTGGCCTGATTCTCCCCAAGAGGAAAAGACGAAGGAAGAAACCCAAAAGGACACGCCGCCATCTGTTACGCCCACAGTGACCGTAAACGCCGATAAGGTAGAAGTTGTAACTCTGCCGGAAGAGCTTACGTCAGACTCACGTATCGACCCTTCGGTTCTGAATGCCGAACCACGGGATCAACCTACCGAGCAAGTTCCAAAGAAAGCGGTCGTAGATCACACTCCCGTTCACGAAGAAGTTGCCGAGAATCCACCTTTGGACAACAACCGCGAGACCGTTCCCCAAGCACAGCCAGTGGCAAAAATCCTCGACACTCTGTTTGACCGATTCACACGGTTTATCACAGAACTCGAAACGAACGATCGAGCTGACCACCAACCGCCTTCCGTGGATGCAACCATGGACGTGGCTGTTCCACCGATGACCGCAGAATCCAACCCATCGAAAGCATCTTCCGCACAGACGGTCGGCGTCGAGACCGGCGTCGAGACGCTTCATCTTCCGACACCAAAATACCCATCACTATCCCGCAAGCGGGGCGAAGAAGGCTTGGTATTGCTTCAAGTCGAGGTCTTGCCCGATGGCAGCGTGGGCGAGATCATCGTATTAGAAGACGCAGGTTTTCGACGGCTCACGCAAGCAGCCATTTCCGCCGTTCGAAAAGGCCGCTTCAAACCTGCCACCCGCGACGGCCACCCCACCAAAGACACCGTGCGCATCCCTTTCCGCTTCATCCTGAGATAAAGGCTGTGCTCACCAATCGAGGAAATCACTAAGCGAATTCCTTTGGTCGATCAGCGGTAGCGGCGTTATGTACAAGCAGTTTTGTTATCCTCTGGGGTGACAATCGTAATTCAATTTACTCGTAGATAGAGCGTTTAACAGTCAAGTGTAGCATTGAAACATCGAAAACCTCCATGAAAAACGTACGACGGGACGCTACAGTTAAATAGAGCTTGCTCTAGAGTCGGTCAAAGTGAGTCTGTTTTTAATGAAAGACCGATCCAGACTGGTCATATGTATCTTGACCGCTGTCAATAAGAGCAGTGCGAGAATGATAAGACCCCAGCCTGAAACCGTTGGAATCAATTCGCATGTCTGATCACAGTCGAGATCACCCGGTTGGATGCCGCCTGGACAGTCCAAATTATTGAATACATCAACACCATTACCAAACTGATCGACCAACAGTGTGAAAGTAGGGTTCAATCCGGTTAACAGGCATACATCGCTACGTTTCAGACCAACGGCACGAAAGGTGATACATGCCAATGTAGTCGGTCCGCGCGTGCCTAGGCTACCCGCGAAAGGATCCACTGTAACAGCATAAACTATTCTTCCAGTTTGGGGATTCACACTACGGAAAGCTTCTAAACTAAACGGCGATTGCGGATCACAAAAGCTTCCCGGTGCTAGACTGGCAACCTCGACAGATGCTGGATCAAACGATAACGCAACTTGTCCGCCAATAATCACCGGCTCTCCTGCACCAAGCGCCACACGTGCTACCATCAAACCTTGATTGATCAACTCACACGTATCATCGATAACAAGGCATAGACTAGGATTATCACACCCACTCCCCACACAGGCGCCCTGCATACAGCGATCGGTCAAGGTGCAACTATTGTTGTCATCGCAGACCTCACCTTCATTGACCGCTTGCGTCGCGCACGCGCCAAGGCTTGTATCACAATAGCCGATGGAACAATCGGAATCCAATGGACTGCAATCCGGTGTTCCATCCAAACAATCACAAGTAGATAACACTTCCGTACTATCGCACGATATGATCGGTAAGGGCTGGATTGGAGGACATACTGTTGAATTATCGATGGGAAATGTAGTACCGGATGAATCCGTGATGATTGTCCTGGACGGATTCACACCCTCATCAAGACACAACTCCGCCGTGCCAACTATTTTGGCAGCAAATGTTAGGCATGCTATCGTTGTGGGAGTCATAGCCGTGACACCAGGATTCGTACTAACGACTACAAAAATGGATCCGGCAACCTCATTAATATCTACAAAATCTATCGTTGAAAAAGGTGATGTAGGATCACAACTCACCCCCGGCGTGACAGAAATAAAGTCAAGTGTCGCGGAATCATAATGTAGGGATAATTGCCCACCGAATATATCGCTACCGCTGGGATCAAGTTTGACCGTATACCGAACAGCACTCCCGACAACGGGACAATTCGAATCCGCTATTACACAAACGCTTATTGGATTCGCGTTCTTGCGCTGATTGGCCCCCGCAGTACTAACCACAAGCGATACGCAATACAATACACCTATCACCTGCCATCTAAGTGGTAGCGACATGTATCCCCTCTCAGATTACTACCTGATGCCGCAGACAGTACGTATGTCACTATATCAACAATGCCTGACCAAGGCAATGAAAAAAACGTTACAAAAAAGGGGTTCAAAAATGCCAAAAGTGGTTTTAAGGGCAATAAACGCAACATACATGACACTTGTTGCACAACCTCGACAGATACTCATTGAATTACTTCAACACCGGACGCGCCACAGGGCACGAAACAAATCATGACGAAAGCTGTTATCTATAATTCACCTGATCGAATGTGTTGTGGCTTGGTTACCGTTCGACGTATGTTTGTCCTAACGCATGTTTCGACACAGCGTTGTACATTCCGAACCGAAACCTGGCACCTGGCTGGTGGCGTCATAGCGATATTTTCCTCAGCGTAACTAACCGGAAAAAGTTATTCCGTCACGACGTCTTTTAACAGGGATACGCTTATCACCGCGCTACGCATAACGACTATTTCACGACGGTTGACTGTCACACCCTCCGCGTGTGTCTGAACCAAGTACGCTTCTTTACCAGCATGACCATCGCGACAATCGTGCATATCCGCTTCGGCCAGGACGAATACATCGCCCGTAACTTCTAGCAGCTTACCAAGATATACGATGGGGGTGGTAGTATCGAGCACGACACGCCGGCCTATCATATTCGTCAACGGATCTGACATAGCTGAGTTTATATCCATTAAGGTCTTTGCATTGTTCCACTAAGCGTGAACGCGGTTATATATTAAGTGTTCCAGCATTCATTGGCTAATAGGGCAACGATAGAAGCCCCCTTACAACCGCAGGTTACTAGCCTGTGCGGCATCAAAGCGGCTTGGTGTAATGAAAACCGAGATGCTATGCAAGTTAGAATCTGCGGATAAAAGTATATTATTTAAGGAAGTGTCTTTCGACAAAGCTGGTATCGATATTCCCCGTAGCAAAGTCGGGGTGGGCTAGCACTTTACGCAGAAAAGGAATCGTTGTTTTGATCGGCTCGATGACGAATTCTGCAAGACATCGTTGCATACATCGAATCGCTTCGGCTCGCGTGGGTTGATGTACGATGACTTTAGCTAGTAGCGAATCATAATGCGGTGACACACGACAGCCGTCGTGCCCATACGTATCTACGCGAACACCAGGCCCACCCGGGGGGCGAAACTTCGTCACCACACCAGCACATGGTCTAAACCCATGATCAGCATCCTCGGCGTTGATACGACATTCGATGGCATGCCCTCGCCATTGCACAGCCCGCTGGTTAAACGGTAAAGGTTCGCCGGAAGCCACGGCAATTTGCGTTTTAATCAGGTCCAATCCCGTGACCATTTCAGATACGGGATGTTCAACTTGGATACGCGTATTGACCTCGATAAAATAGGACTTGCCCTTCGCATCAATAAGAAACTCAACCGTGCCTGCACCGCTATAACCCGAGGCTTTGCACAGACGCACTGCAGCATTGAACAATTCCTTACGGGTTCGACTTTCAATCGATGGCGACGGCGATTCTTCGAGCAGTTTTTGATATCGTCGCTGTAAGGTGCAATCCCGTTCACCTAAGTGGACGACGTTTCCGGCGTTGTCCGCAATAATCTGCACTTCAACGTGTCGAGGCCGCTCGATGAATTTTTCGAAATAGACTTCGCTGTTACTAAACGCGCCCTCTGCTTCTTGTTGAGCCTGCTTGAGCGCCCCCATCAAATCAGTTTTATCCAATACGATACGCATACCGCGCCCACCGCCGCCAGCCGAGGCTTTTATCATAATCGGATAACCGATGGATTCAGCGACCTTCACAATGTCAAGCTCATTATCAGGCAACTCTTCGCTACCGGGAACGATGTTGACTTTGGCTTTCTTGGCCATGGCCCGAGCGGTGGATTTATCGCCCAGTAAACGCATGGCTTCGGCGCTGGGACCGATGAATTCGATGTTGGATGCGCGACATTTTTCGGCAAAGGCGGCATTTTCCGCGAGGAATCCATAACCCGGATGAATCGCATCCGCCCCGGTGATTTCTGCGGCGGCGATAATGCGATCGGTCTTGAGATAGCTATCTTTGGGGGCCGGGCCGCCGATACAAATCGCCCGATCCGCTAGATGTAAAAATGATGCGTTGCGATCTTCCTCGGAAAATACGCATACGGTTTCGATGTTGAGTTCGCGACAGGCACGAACGACACGCAGAGCAATCTCTCCCCGATTGGCGATGAGGATTCGTCGAAACATATCAGATTTTCGTCCTCACCACGCCATGAGCTTGGATGTTCGTGACAGTATGGTGGCAAATCACTGTGGACGAACCAGAAAAAGAGGCTGGCCGAATTCGACGGCCTGTGCGTTGTTCACCAGGGTACGCTCGATCGTACCGGCTACCTCAGCCTTTATCTCGTTGAACACTTTCATGGCTTCCAGGATGCAAACGACCATACCCACATGGACTTTCGCACCTATCTGCACAAATGGCGCCGATTCAGGATCGGGTGAGGCGTAATAGGTGCCCACCATCGGTGAAGAGATTTCTACAAAATCCTCCTCTTCATCAGGTTCCGAAGCTGCGGTTGTCGTCATGGCTACCGGCGGAGGTTGCGCCGTGACCGTCGCCGCCGACCGGGCTACCATTTCCGCCTCAGATATCGCTAAGGATTGATTAGGCCGACGCAGATTTACTTCCTCTTCACCATCACGGAGCGAAATCTCCAGAAGGTCGTTTTTAACCATCATCTCGATCAGCTCACGAATTTGTTTAATGTCTAGCAAGTTTTTCGTCTCCGAGAAGCATCTCCGACTTCGTTCATCGTGTCGAAATCGAGTTAAATTACAGACCCGGTTTTGGATTTTTTAAGTGTACTTAACACACGATACCCATTAGATGTCACCAGTACGTCATCTTCTATACGCACGCCACCGATACCCGGCAAGTAAACACCCGGCTCAACCGTAACCACCATGCCGGTGCGAAGCTTCTGATCAGATCGCCAACTCAATGAGGGTGACTCATGCACATCCAATCCCAGGCCATGTCCAAGCCCATGATTAAACGCATCGCCGTATCCGGCGTCTATAATATAATTCCTGGCGACCGCGTCCACATCACACATACGCCGCCCAGGCTTAATGGCCTTGATCGCCCGCTTTTGCGCCTCCAGTACCACATCGTAAACGGCGCTCATTTTCGGTGGGATGCTACCGACGAAGACCATACGGGTCAAATCGCTGCAATATTCACCCACCCGAGCGCCCCAATCGAAGAGTATGGCGCTGCCACGCTTCACCCTACGCGAGCCGGGATGGGCATGAGGCAACGCACCATTAAGACCTTCCGCACAAATCGTCGGGAAGGCCGGTCTCGATGAGCCTCGTTTCTTCATTTCGTATTCCAGACGAGCGGCTAACTCGAGTTCCGTTTGCCCCACACGGATTGATTTTCGCATGGCTAGAAATGCCTGCTGCGCAACTTTGATCGCACGCTGCATCACCTGTAGCTCATGCTCATCTTTGTGACATCGCATATCTTCAAGGATGGGCGGGGCATCTGTAAGTTTGGTAGTCCCGGCTAACTTGTCGATGGCCCGATGATCGGCCACACTGAGTCCGTCGGCTTGTACGGCTAGGCGGCGAAGTTTTAGCGACTTACATACCTTAGCGATTTCGGCGTTGAGTAACCCTTTCCGCATCCACCGCGTGACCCATGGGCATTCCTGATTGATGCTCTCATCGAATCGGCCATCGCTAATCAAATGCACTTCTTTAGCTAAAACAAGTACCGCAGAATCTTCGCCGGTAAATCCAATCAGATAAAACGCGTCTCGAGGTTTGGAGATGAGCAGCGCTGCGACGCGATGCTTTTTCATCTGTCGTCGACATCGAGCCAATCGACCCGAGATGAGCAGCGAAGGGCCGGTACGTTTGATTGTTTTCTTAGTCTTCTTAGCCATACTTCTGATACACCTATTTTTGTGAAGCGGTCGCAAAATACGATACCACCGCTTCTTTTACAATTAATCAGATTGTCTGTTACGTGTATGTTGCAACTTGTTGGCTAGGGTGTCAAAAAAAGCCATGCCATTACTTTTTGAAAATGGGAAAGTCGTCCGTATGGTACTTATCAGCTACGTCATTAAGATGACCATCATGGCTGATCTTATCAGTGAAAAAATCGTACCCTTCGCCAGCACTTTCGATGCCTTAGCCATGGGACGCGGCGAACCGGGCTTGCCAAGTGGTTTCACTTGGCGCGATTAAGAATACACCATCGTGGAGCGCATCGAGTCCTGGAAAAAATCCTCACCCGAAGGCGGCTTAGCCGGTAACGAAGTGTACCTCCGCCGTCACTATTACAAACTCCGCATGAACGACAACAGCGTGTGGACCATCTACTTCATCCGCCAATCCCCAAAATCCGGCAACGCCAAGCATCGTTGGTTTTTGTATACGGTGGAGGAGGGGTGAGGCCTAATGATGGAGCGGCATTCGTCTTTGCATAGCCATGACACGACAAAATATTCATTATTTTGTTTTCTTGGTGATATTAGGCTATAATGTATGTACAGGTGACCATATGAACGAAATAGATTTTGCATGGCTTATCAATAACGGTCCTCATATCTACGCGGAGTACGCCGGAAAGTGGATTGCTGTACACGACAGTAATGTTGTCGGCGTGGGAACTACGGCTACCGAGGCAGCTACGCAGGCGCGGGATACTGTTGGATCTGAGGAATTTATTTTGGAAGCCGTAGACGCTGAGGGTGACGTTATTTATGCCGACTTACAGATGGCGTAGTCGCCCCACTAAGCATTTCGGTGATACCTACGTTCCTTTTGCACAAGTTAGTCTTCGTGCAAACGACTCATCATTTCATGTGTTGGCGTTGCAAATTGATACGGGTGCGGTTGTATCCTTGCTAAGGCAGTCCATGGCCGAGCTTCTCGGCATTGATCTTGAATCCGGTCGCCGCGTCGAGTTGGGAAGCATCGGTGGCACACAAACGGTGGCCTTTGTTCACAACATCTATACGAAATTTTGCGCGAACATTGAATATGTAGTGCCATTTGCCATTGCGACGAACGAGATAGTACCAAACTTGCTTGGTCGTTCCAATGCGATTGACTGTCTGCATTTTGATTTTGATGGCACTCTACAGGAGACGCGAATAACCGCGCCCTGGCTGGAACAAGATTCATTAAGAATACGGCAATTCATCATTGATTCTGAGAAGGTTATCATAGCTAATTGGCAGCAACTTAAGTTTTCAGATTCTACGTACCAAGTCGTGAATAGATTTCTTAATCGTGCAGGTCAGTTATACGCGAGTGCGGAGTCGCTTTTGCGAATGCATTGTACATACGGGGGACCGCTTTTTATTCGATCTCTCTTCGAGCTGGCTGTACAATTTCAGTATTTGATGGATGATCCAGACAATCGTGCGAAGGACTATATTGATTTCGCACATATCACCAAGTATCACGAAGTGCATGCTGTCACGAAAACTCCACGTGGTCCGATTGCGCAATATGTGGCAGATTCACCACTGCGCCCCAAGGGAGCTCCTATTAACGAAAAAAATTATCTTCGAGTTCGTCCGCAGTTTATGCGATCGGAGAAGAAAGAGCATAACAATTGGTACAAAATGAGTGTAGCTAAATTGGCCGAAGAAGTGGGTTGGCTCGGTGAATATAATCTTGTCTTCAAGTCGACTGCAAGTTGGTCGCATGGCGATCCTTTTTCGACCAGTCAGCAGACGAATACATTTGGCACACATGAGTTACTGTTCACATTTTGTATGCATTACTATGCAAGGATACTCCTTACTATTGCTGACAAGGGATCGCTGAGTCTAAGTCGCGAACAATCTGATGCGCTCAATAAGCTTAGTGCAGAATTTGCTTGAAATAGTAGAAGTGATATCGCTGATGTCCCGTCCAATTTGCGTATGGATGCAGCACCACTTGTCCGACGTTTTTCCACAATTTGATAGAGCTTTATCATCGACTCCCCCACCTCGGAACGAGATGGGACACCCTCTGGATTCCTACCTGCGTGGGAACGACGAATGGGTACGGTCGGGTTACGAATGGGCATAGCTAAACCAATTACACGTCGCTCGTCATGGTGTATAATGCTTACAGGAGATTATCATTATGCTCAATGAGACTTATCCGTACTATTTAGCGAACAAGCCGTTGCAACCTAACACTGATCTGGTCGTTACCAATAAGTATACCAGCGAACCGGCTACGCGGGTGGCGCTGGCGGATGCGGCTACGATTGACAAAGCTATTGCGGCTTCGGTCGAGGCGTTTGATGCGATGCGGAAGATGCCGGCTTACAAACGTCAGGATGTGCTTAATCATGTGGTGATGCGCGTCACCGAGCGGCACGAGGAGCTATCCAAGGCTTTGTGCATTGAAGCGGGTAAGCCTATCCGCGACGCGCGTGGCGAGGTAACGCGGCTTATCGATACCTTTCGCGTAGCTGCGGAGGAGGCTGTGCGCATCACGGGTGAGTATCTGCCGCTTGATATTAGTGCCCGAGCGGAGGGGTATGAGAGTATGTGGCGGCGTTTTCCGATTGGGCCTTGCAGTTTTATCTCGCCGTTTAATTTTCCGCTAAACCTCGTAGCCCACAAAGTGGCACCAGCTATCGCTGTAGGTTGCCCGTTTGTATTAAAGCCGGCTTCGCGTACGCCGATTGGTGCGCTGATTTTGGGAGAAATTTTAGCGGAGACGGATTTGCCGCCCGGGGCCTTTAGCATATTACCCTGCTCACGCGACGGAGCCGATTTGTTTACCACCGACGATCGGTTCAAATTACTGTCGTTCACCGGCTCACCGGACGTTGGTTGGAAGCTTAAAGCCAAGGCCGGGAAGAAAAAGGTTGTGCTCGAACTCGGTGGCAACGCAGCCTGCATCGTAGACGCTGACGCTGATCTGAACTTCGCCGCGGATCGACTCATCATCGGCGCTTTCTATCAGTCGGGACAAAGCTGCATCGGTGTGCAGCGTATTATTGCCCATGAAAACATTTACGACGATCTCAAAGCGAAATTAGCGGAGCGGGCGGGCAAACTCATCGCCGGTGATCCGCTAAACGAAGACACCTTCTTAGGCCCCATGATTACGGAAAACGACGCCAAGCGCATGGAAACATGGGTGAACGAAGCCGTTGAAGGTGGTGGTAGAATCGTATGCGGCGGTAAGCGAAACGGCGTGTTTTATGAGGCGACGATTTTAGAAAACGTCGAACCGAACATGCGCATCAGTTGTATAGAAGCCTTCGGCCCGGTGGCGGTCATGCAACGTTTTAGCGATTTCAAATCAGCCATCGACGTAGCTAACGACAGCATCTACGGATTACAGGCGGGGGTGTTCACCAAAAACATCGATCACGCCATGTACGCCTACAACGAATTGGAAGTCGGCGGCGTGGTCATCAACGACGTACCCAGCATCCGCGTGGATAACATGCCCTACGGCGGCGTAAGAGATTCAGGACTAGGCCGAGAGGGCGTAAGGTTTGCGATGGAAGACATGAGCGAAATAAAACTGCTGGTGATGAATAAGGTGGGGCGGTTGTAGAGCCTATTGGTGAAACGAGTAAACTGTAATGATATACTGTCTTGACTGTGTCATGTTCTTTCGATCAGCATTGTTGTAATCAAACCCGCGCAAAAGGAAGGCCACGGCCCCCAGGTGACCGTGGCTTGGGCGCCTTGGCGAACCGCGTGCGGTCGACCGCTCGAGCAATCGACCACAAGGTTAGCGGAACGCACTGGCTACTCTCCCCCCTCCTATAAGGCTGGAGAGGTAATACTAGTACTTGTTACTGTTGTTCGTCGATGATGCGGCGCAGCTGCGCGTTCTCACGACGGGTAGCCTCCAGATCGAACAACATGTACTTAATGCTCAGCCTGACAAAGTCGATACTCTCCTGTAGGCTAGAGACGGTTTCTTTCAATTTTTCATGTCGCTCACGGGTCTGCGCCGCTAGTGACTCCAGTTTGTCACGTTCATTGGACGGCAGCGTACCGATCTCGGCGATCAACTCGGCTAACTTGCGCTGAAACGATTCTTCATTCATCTGATGCTTCTCCCCCCTCACGCCCCTCCGTCCGTCCCCCAAAAGAGCCGGCGGCTATTCCCTTAGGCACAGACCTCTTTAGGCCGTGCGCCGCACGATAGAATGAGAAGAGTACAGATGGCATACCCTTTGGTATGCCCGAACTCACCATGCCAGATTTAGTTGTAAGACGTTGCGAATAAAGAAGATATGAACGCTCGGTTGACGCCGAAGCCTTGGTCGGCGTGTAACGGTTCTAAGCCTATGTTGCCAAAAAGCATCAATAGCCGTTTCGCGGATCCAACACTATGACACAGAGCCGCGCCCGTCGGGAAGCGGTTTTCGGACGACTGGCAAGTGACCGCTTCTTAACAGGCGCGGTTCGGATTGAATGAACGCGGACTATACGCTAACTCCTCTAGTCGTTATGGCTACGGCGTGTGGATGGCATGGACAAACGCCGTGGAATCGGGCTATCGAATGTCCAATGGATGCTGCATGCGGCGTTTGCCCGTGTAGGCGTAACCGAGGAAAAGCACGGGCAAGCGTTGCCCCATACGCCTCTTTTCATCCGTGATTACTTCAATGCGACGCTTGTCCATGCCAGGAGCAGCCGACAAGGCTGCGGATCTTATGGGGTGAGCGTCCCCATGCCATCCATCGTAAGTTATTATATAGTCAAGGTTTACATCACATTCGGCTAAGACGTGTATTGGTCTACAGCTTCGAAAGAAGTGCCAAAGCACTGATATGATTACGTAACCACTTGCCACCCAGCACTAAGAACTTATACTGGTCCGACTCGCCCCAGTTGGGTGTGAATTACAGTAGAAGATGCTACGGAAACCTGCTTTAGAGGTGCTTTATGTCACGCGTTTGTTATTACACTGGAAAGAAGACCCGCGCCGGGCGCTCCATCGCTCGCAAGGGTAAAGCTAAGTACCTCGGAGGCGTCGGACGCAAAACCACCGGTGTCACCAAACGTAAGTTCAAACCCAACATCCAGCGTGTGCGCGCCGTTGTCGATGGCAAGGTCTGCCGCATTAAAGTCTCTGCCAAGGCCATACTAATGGGCTTGGTTATCAAACCGCAAAAACGTACATGGAAACCGGAACAAGCACCGGCTGACACGGCTGCTGAGTCCTAAACTATTTTCACATAAACAATCTCCACGTGATAAAAAATGGCCCATGAGCCTTTTGCTTTTGCATGCGCACCGTTTCGACGTATGGTTACTACGTTACGCTCGACTGCCGAACGATCTTACACAAGTTGTTGTGACCTCTTTAACATTGGAGGACTGCGCCGATGATTGTCGTCAATACCGAAATGTTGCCGGGTTATCACATCAAAGAGGTTAAGGGTTTGGTGCAAGGCAATACCATCCGGGCCAAGCATGTAGGCCGGGATATGATGGCCGGGTTAAAAAACCTCGTCGGCGGTGAGATAAAAGGCTATACGGAACTTCTCGTCGAGGCCCGCCGGCAAGCGCTCGAGCGCATGCTTGCCCAAGCCGAACAACTTGGGGCCAATGCCGTGGTCAATGTGCGATTCACCACCAGCGCCGTCACGCAAGGCGCAGCCGAGCTTTATGCGTATGGGACAGCGGTCATCGTCGAGGAGGAATAAACGATGGGCTGGGAATTCTGGATACAGGTCATCCCCGTTGTTGTATTTTTGATACTGGGCGTCAGCATCGGCGGCTTCGTCGAACGTCGTCATTTCAAACAGCTTGCCATACGCGAGGCCGCACTCGCTGATATCATTGTAACCAACTTAAAAACGATCCCCAAACAGTGCGTGTCTCAGTCATGCCGACTGGTCGTGGGGGATGTTACCATCGCTTCGGATTATTTTAAGACGTTCGCCGCTTCCTTGCGAATGCTCATCGGAGGAGAGCTTCGCACTTATGAATCGCTCATGGAACGCGCACGTCGTGAATCACTTGTGCGCATGCTGGAGCAGGCTAAGCAACTTGGTGCCAACGCCGTGTACAATGTGCGCTTCGGTACGAGTTCGATACGCTCAGCCCAGCGACGCAATCGCGCTGCGATGGTGGAAATGTGCGCCTATGGAACAGCCGTGAGATTGATTGATCCAATGTTGTGCATCAAACAGCCATGACTCACTCCGAAGATAAGCATTCGATTGATCGCGAACCTCAAATTCGTGAGGGACACTTTACGCCGGACGATGCGGAAAAGTCGGCCGCTCGCAAACTGGCTAACGAACAACTCACCACGGACCCAGAATTAGAGCGGGCTAAGCACTCCGTTTTCGATGAACCTATATCATTTCCCCATCGTGAGGCGGTGGAAATTAAGCAAGATTGGCATTGCCGCAATTGCCATTACAACCTACGCGGCTTAATGACCGGCCATCCTTGTCCGGAGTGTGGAAGTATCGAACGCTACGAACCACCGCGTGACGGTGAAATCACCTATGCCAAGCTCATAGCCAGCCGTCGTAGCGAAGTATCATCCACCGGCGCCTGGTTAGTCGCCGTTAGCGGTATGTTACTCGGCGTACCTCTGGCACTGTTGTTTTCGTTTCTGCTGACGGAGTACTTAACGCTACTGTTTTTTGGTCTGATTGGCCCTGCCACTGCGGAGCTATCAAAGATATTTTTATGCGCGATGCTGATCGAAAGAAAAAGCCCGTACATCAAACGCCCGGCTCATATTTATGTGATGACCATCGGGACAGCGCTGTTGTTTGCTTTGGTGCAAAACTGGGTATGCCTTAACTATATTTACAGCGTTTCGCCGCGAGCCATGATCGCCTGGCGATGGACGGGTTGTGTGGCGTTGCACATGTTGTGTACGGGCATTGCTGCCGCTGGATTGGTCCGTGTATGGCGGCGCGGACGGGAGGAAGATCGAATGCCTTCACTGTCACCGGCGTACGTTTATATTGTAGTAGCCATTGTTATCCACGCGGCCTTAAATACCTCGGTAATGTCTATGGGATTGTTTGGCTGTGGTTTTTAGGAACAAGTTCCTCCACGACATCGGGCATTGTTCAACGTATTCCCGATGTATATCGGGACTGATACAAGGGGTCCGCAGGCTCGCGCCGGCGGCTCTGATTCGACGCTCGATATGATTGCTTACAGCATTCTTCGTTTTTGCGTATCGCTTTTTTGAAGCAATCTTACGGGAAACGATGAGTATTGACTGCTACACAATAAAAGAGATTGCTCGAGCATCCACGGATTATCTTGTTATGCCTATAAATCGTCGATTCAAATGGAGACTACTGATCGCCTCTAGTGCTTTGTCACAGCTAAGAATAGGGGTTATCCTATCTTCTTGTTTTTGACGTTTCGGAAGACAAGGAGGTTTCCCGATGCAGAAGAAGTACGTGGTTCGATTGAGTGATGAAGAACGCGATACGTTGCGGGAGGTAA
>JAJRWX010000109.1 GCA_024276605.1 Planctomycetota bacterium
ACGTCAGACGTCTTCGGCAAGAGATCGTCAGGAATAACTATTAACTGTTTCTTCAAATCTGTGGAGGTGCGTGGGCATGGCACTGAGTGCATATCATCGACTCCCCCATGTCCAAAAAGAAGGACATGGGCCACCCGACGTGTGATGCTATAGTGCCAATCATGTGACGTCGGGTATTGGGTTTAATATCACGTTAAACATGCCCGCGCCTGGAAGCTTGGGCATGGCACCCATAGCCATGCCATCCGCCCGTATATCAAACCATGTTTGCGGGTTTATCGATGTTTTCGTCGATGTGTTGTTGCGTGGATTGTTCACCGTCGAAGCTGAAGAGAATGTGGTCCTCATCGATGCGGGCGTGCAGATGGACGGGGCGTTTCCATAAGCGATGAAGTTCCTTGAGTGTGGCTACGGCGTATTTGATCTCCAGGTCCGCGCCGGTGTGGCGATGGCCGAGATATAGTTCGCCTCGGTTACGATAGTTGCCGTCCAGCACATACAAGAAGGGCTGGGCGTGGTTGGTAAGCATGAAGAGTAACTGCTGTTTGATGGTATCGAAATCTCGATTGACCACGACCATACGACCTGTGGCAGGATCCTGCTTGTAATGGTAAAGGTTTTGTTGTTCGACGAATTCGGGTGTGAGGAATTCATCGAGAAAATTTACGTCGTTGTATAACGCTCGTACCTGAAAGATTTTTTGTCTTCCGGGTGAATCTTGACCGACGACGCGATGTTTCGGTGCTTTGCCTTTGCCCCACTTGCGCCGTGCCTGCATATCCTGACAAGCGTCGAACTCCGGCCCGTAGCGGCCAGTGTTCCAGCGATATTCGATGTCACGAAGCAGTTCGATACCCAGCTTGTAGGGGTTAAGTTGCCCGGGAGAGGTGGCTAATGTGCCGGAGTGGTGATCGCAATAATCGATCAGTTCATGTGCCTGCAACACATAGTTAGTCATGATGGTAGAATGCCAATAGCTCGCCCATCCTTCGTTCATGATTTTGGTTTGCCCTTGCGGCGCGAAGTAATAGGCCTCCTCGCGAATCATGGCTAGTACGTCGGCTTCCCAATCCTCCAACGGGGCGTTATGCAGCAGGAAAAGCAGGATGTCGCGCATGGGGGAAGGGGGGAAGGCCACTTTTTGTTGGGCTTGCTGTTCCTGATTTTTTTCGCGTTCATTACTGAGTTGGCCCGGGGGGTTGATATAACGATCCATATAGCTTTTAGCCGGGTAGCGTGTCGGCGCTGAGGCGTCTTTGGCCGGTGCCTCGTCAGGCGGCGTGTTCATGTGATCGCGCTGCATGAACACGGAGTGAGGGTCGATGAGATTTTCTAGTGACAGTATTGTGTCAATATAACGTTCGACACGCTCCAGCCCGTGTCTTTCTCGAAAGCGTCGGATGCGTGTGGCGTGGTTAGCCATCTCGTCCATCATGCGGCGGTTGGTTTGGCTGAACCAGTGATTGTTCTTGAAAAAATCGCCGTGGCCATACACATGGGCGATGACCGTTTTATGATCGACTAAAAGGTTATCGTTGAGCAGGTAAGCGTAGCACGGGTCGTTGTTAATAACCATTTCATAGATTTTACCTAATCCGTATTTGTGCTGTTTGCGGAGTTTTTCATAGCCCATACCAAAACGCCAATGCGGGTATCGTTTGGGAAATCCGCCGTAGGCTGCGAACTCCGACATCTGTTCGGAGGTGAGCATTTCGAAGATGGTGGGATAAAAATCCAGCCCCTCCCGGCGCGCATGCTCGGCGATGATTTCGACTTGCTCGGCAATGGCTTTGGATAGCGGTTGGTTCATCCCTTCTTCTCTTTGCGTTTGCCTCGTGCAAGGTTGATGACGACTATCGCCCCGGGGTGAAGAAGGTCTTCAGGCTATCGTAGATGTCGTCCTTCACATTGACCCGCGAGGTAATCAGCGCTTCTTCATCGGCCATATGTTCGTGGAGGACATTGATAAAATTTCCACTACCGTAGGCACTGGCCACCTGGCAATAACCGAACATATTCAAGTTTGGTATAAGATGTTCTTTCAACAGCTCACAACATTCTCGGCTGTCTGATTCACTACTGTTGTCACCGTCGGAGAAGTGAAAAAGATAGATATTCCATTCACTAGGTGCGTAGGTCCGCGCGATGACATCGCGGGCGAGTTTGTAAGCGCTGCTAATACGCGTGCCGCCATCCTCACGAATGTGGAAAAAGGTTTCACGATCTACCTCGCCCGCACGCACATCATGAACGATATAGCGGCTTTCGATACCCTGATAATTTCGTCGCAACCATGCATCGATCCAAAAGGCTTCGAGCCTGACCAACTCTTTCTGTTCATCACCCATCGAGCCGGATACGTCCATCATGTATATGATCACCGCGTTGGATTGTGGGCTTAGCACGGTTTTCCAGCTTCGATATATCTTGTCGCGTCGTTCGAAAAATATCTTGGGTCGATCCGGATTGTATAGACCGGACATAATCTGTCGGCGCAATGCGCGACGAAACGTGCGTTTGAAATGGCGTAAGGATTCCGGGCCTGTTTGGCGAATGCCGGTGTAGCGATCGCGCTGGCTGGTGATAAGATGTTTTCCCTTGGGTTTAATCCGTGGTAGTTGAAGGTCTTCTCCGAGAATATCAGCGAGTTCATCAAGGCTAATATCGACTTCGAGTATGTGTCTCCCTTCTTGCGTACCTCCCGGGCCGTCGTCGCCTGGTTGACCGACGGTATCACCGGGTTTGCCGTCGCCTTTACCAACGCCACCGTCGTTGTTGTCGCCGTAACGAAAGTGCGGTGTATCGATTCCGCTAACCGGGATGCTGATGTACTTTTTCCCTTCACGCCCGATCAACTCGCCGCGTGTCAGAAACTTTCGTAAATCGTCGCGAATTTTTCCCTTGACGATTTTGCGGAAGCGTTGATGGTCGTGGTTGATCGGCAATATCATGGCTCTCGCATCACTGTTAGCTTGCTACGTACATGCTTGACGACTTCGGATACGTGGCACGGTTGAATTATGACTCAGACTCTTTCGTGTCTCCTCTGGCGAAAATACTAGCTACATAGTTGAGTACATCGGTGGCGGAAGTTTCGTTATAGCCAAAGTGTTTAATCAATCGCTGCTTGACTACGTCGATTTTGGCTTGCGTCTCATCATCCACCACGCCCGACACGACATTCTTGAGTTTGATGGTATCGCGTTGGTCTTCAAAGAGTTTGAGTTCCAGCGCTTTTTGGAGGCGGGCATTCGTATGATACTCGAACTTTTTCCCGTCCAGCGATAAGGCGCCGATGTAGTTCATGATCTCCTGGCGGAAGTCATCCTTGCGAGACTCTGGAATATCGATCTTTTCCTCGATCGATCGCATGAGTCGTTCGTCAGGTTCTTCATCTTTGCCCGTGTATTTGTTGCGTACTTTTTCATGTTGCGTATAGGCCCGCACGTTCTCAATATAGTTGGAGCACAGTCGGCTGATGGCATCTTCGTCTGCGCTGATGGCCCGCTGCACCTCGGACTTGATGATGTCCTCGTATTCTTCACAGGCTACGGCTAGGAGTTCCTGGTAGCGCGTTTTCATATCTTTGTCGGTGAGCAAACTGTGGTGTGATAAACCGTTTTCTAACTCGTTCATGACCATAAAGGGGTTGATGCATTTTTGCTGGACGGCATGGTCGGAGACCAGTGAGTTGGAAAGTTTATCCTGTACGTATCGCGGGCTGATGCCCTGCATACCCTCGCGCGGGGCTTCGTCGCGCAGCTCACGGACCGATTCTTCCGTAAAGTTGGGGATATTTTTCCCGTTATAGAGTTTGAGCTTTTGCAGCAACGTCAAACCAGCTTTTTTGGGCTGCTCCAATCGTGTCATCACAGCCCACATGGCCGCTACTTCGATCGTATGCGGCGCGATGTGGATGCCGCGAATGCGTTCCTTATTGAAATCTTTCGTGTAGATAGCGATTTCGTCGTCGAGCCTGATATTGTATGGGATATCGATTTTGATCGTGCGATCACGAAAGGCTTCCATTAAATCGTTGGATTGTAACTTTTTATATTCCGGCTCGTTGGTGTGACCTAAGATGACTTCATCTATATGTGTCTGGGCGAATTTCTTCGGCTTAATGAGATGTTCCTGCGATGCGCCCAGCAAATCATAGAGAAAAGCTACGTCGAGTTTTAGCACTTCAATAAACTCAACCATGCCTCGATTAGCCACGTTGAGTTCACCATCAAAATTAAACGCCCGGGGATCACTATCCGTGCCATACTCAGCTATTTTTCGATAGTTAATGTCACCGGTAAGTTCGGTGGAGTCCTGATTCTTTTCGTCCTTGGGCTGAAATGTGCCGATGCCGAGACGATCCTTTTCGCTGAGGTTAATACGACGCACACGTACATGGTCGAGTACTTTCCGCCATTCACCGTCGTATCGAACCATCAGGTCTTCATAGAGGCGGCGGCAAAGCGGATCGAGCGGACCTTCAACGCGAATGCGCGATAATTCACCTAAATCCTTATTGATCGAATCCAGTACTGAGTTGCGGGCTTCCATCGGAATGAGCTTTAGCGGCTCTTCGTGCATGGGGCAAGGACAAACATTTGTTTTGCCGGAGTCTTCAGGCAAATGCCAGGAGAATGAGTACAATGCGCCTTCATCTAGTGCGGAATAATATTCCAACCCTTTTTTGAGTAGTCGAGCAATGGTACTTTTAGACGATCCGACAGGACCATGTAGTAATAGTATGCGTCGTTCCGTACCGTATGCATGGGCGGCAGATTTGAAAAAATCTACTAGGTGCATCAACGGTCGATCGAGTCCGAAGATACCATCTAAACCATTATTCAGTGGATCGTCGAAGAAATTATAATGTACCAGCTCTTCGCGCAGTTGCGTGTATCGCTTGCATCCGAAGTGCATGATCATGTCGTACATGCGTTGAAACGCGTTACGAGCGATCTGGGGTTTCTTGGCTACGAGGTTAAGATAGTCCTCAAACGATCCTTCCCAGTGTTGTTCACGAAATTGACTGGGATTCACGCATTGATCAACGACACCGAGAATATCTTTTGCATTCGCCATCTCGATTACTCCCGTGGCCAGCGCCACAAATCCATTGTTCTCATCGCACGAAGCTATGAAACGCAAAACACACCATAGTTATAGTAGCGCTTCGCCATTTATTTATTTACTACACATCAGTGATGAATGTTCCACCATCCGATTGAAGCATCATGTAATCATAGGAATCCCGCGATCCCTGTGTCAACGTGGCAAGATCACAAGTCTTTACAAACAAAGGACTTGTGTATCAAGGTCTAGGCTACTCACGCCATGCGCACCTTACAGTGTACTATCGACCGATCTCGTCAGGGCGATTGGGAGAATTAGCCAACCCGCAGGATGATGGCGTATGCAATTGACGTAGGTCTCCCAAAGTCCCTACTCCCCAACAGTTTTGTGTATATTACGGGTACGTTCTCAGTTGCATGTTCCATAAAGTCATGTAGTACAGGAAGTTATCGGGATCGATTGTAAAATGATGCACCACGATGATTTCCTTGTTTATCGCACGGTATGTCACGGTAAATTTTGGTAATGGCGACAATGCACGAAATGGAGAAGGCTTTGAGAAAAGGTGGTGAGATGACGCCCTATAAAATCCTGTGTGTTAGGAAACAACAGGTGGGTGAAGATGGGCACAAAGCTCAGCCGCAGCAGTGGCAGGGTCAGCCGTGCTAATGACCGAACGGCATACACACACACAGGCGCGAGAGGCAGTATGTGTGATTGCGCTCATGTTGGTATGATGAATACCACCGATAGCGACCAGGGGGAGAGACGTTTGTTGTGCAACCATGTTGAGTAGCGCCGGTCCGGGGATGTGATCCTGTGGTTTCGTGGACGACGCAAACATCGGACCAACCGCGATATAGTCCGGTGCTTGCTTGATGGCGCATTGCACCTGCTCAGGTGAATGGGTACTCAAGCCTACGATCATGTGAGATGGTAGCAGGCGGCGGGCATCCATCATCGACATATCATCTTGCCCCAGATGAACCCCATGGGCATTCACCAGGCGAGCAATATCCGGTCGGTCGTTTAGAATAAACAGTGCGCCGTGTTCACGGCAGAGTGATGTCAAACGTCTGCCACGAATGATTAGCTCGCGATCGGATAGGTGTTTTTCCCTGAGTTGAATCGCGTCGGCGCCACCCTGCATGACAGCCTGTGCCGTCTCGAACCAATCCCGTTTGCACAGGGCCTCTGTGATGAGTACATATAGACGAACGTGTCCAAATCGTTCACCGGCCCAATGGGTTACATGCAGTTGACGCTGAATCTCGTACACTCGATAGCGTATGGATTCTGCGTGGCGGGCGAATTCGCCGGCAAAGGGTTTACTATATTCTTCGATGGTCCGAAGTGCCTGTGTGGCGCGTTGGCCATTGGCCTGGGCAACGTCCAGCGTGTGTTTACGTTGGTATTCCGAAGAAGTTTCAATGGTTCGGCCAATGTCGCCGATCGCGTCCCGGTGGTGTAGCATCGACGTTCGCAATTCATCAGGCACACTGGCTGACAGATCATGTCGAAGTTGCTTGATGCTTTCGTAAAGGCTAGGGTCTTCAAGCTGAAATCTAGCGTACTCCTCCCAGACGCGCAGCGCTTCGCCTGCACGGTTGAGGTTAGCGTCGAGGATTCTCAAGCTTGTGAAATCAGGTTCGTTCATACAGGATGCCGCCTGGCATGGAGGTTCTTTTGGACGATGGGCCTACTTCCCGGAGCAAGCTCGATTTCATGTAACCGTCTAAAACGCGTCATGTCCATCTTTTTCCATGTTTGCGATACTACACCATTGCGAGCGCATACCAATATTCCATAGTTGGGCGATGATAATCGCTTAAACCCCGGATTGCACCCTCTATGATCGAGGATCAATGAAGCAAATTTTTGTATGATTCAGTTTTCGGTCTTGATCGTCGTGAGATTCCTGACAGTATGGTGTGTCTATGGGTTTACAGCGAAGTGACAACAAGGCCCCGTCAGACCGTGGGATTCTCGCCCGGCCTTTGGATGCGCTGGTTTTTCTCATTCCTCTTATGGCCTTCTATCAGATCGTGGCCATGATGCGACCGGCGGGATTGAGTGGTCGCAGTGACCATGTGATTGCGTTTGATTTGATTCTCCGTGTGCTCGAACTGTTCGGGCCATTCGGCGCCTGGGCACCGCCTGCGATGGTTACGGTGATTTTGCTGGCTACGCAATCTGCTTCCGGTATGCGGTGGTCGATAAAATTCCGGCGGGTTGGGTGGTTGTATATCGAGGCTTTGTTACTAGCGCTACCACTGCTGGCACTCAATTGGGCGGTGCCCATGACCGGTGTGCTGGGGATTTCGACGACGACAATCGATCAACTGGCACTGGGTGTTGGCGCGGGTGTGTATGAGGAGATGGTGTTTCGACTGATTTTCATTACGGTATTGATGATGGTCGGTGTTGATATACTTCGCCTTAAGCCCAGCAGCGTAGCTATCGTTGCGGTGGTTGTTTCTGCATTGGTGTTCGCAGCCCATCACCACAAACCGATCGGCGTTGAAGTGTTTGATATGGGTAGATTTTCTTTCCGTACAGTGGCTGGACTATACTTGGCGGGTGTTTTTTGGTTTCGCGGATACGGATCAGCCGCCGGTTGTCATGCAGCCTATAACGTGGCGTTAGTTACATTGTTTAGAGCTTGGTGATTTTACGGCGCTTGATTGATCTTGTGGAAACGACTGGGCCACTTACGGTCCCAATAGGCCCGTCGTTCGATCTGCTCTAATGTGCCTTTATTGCCACCGGTGCGGTATCGTATCAATCGGTAAGGAGGCATAGATTCTACGACAAAGCTCGTCGGCTGACCTGACCATTGTACGTTGACACGCACAGTGCACATGGTTCCTATGGGCGTAGTCACGTGACTCCTATCTCCTATCGTTAGTGTGGCAGGTGTAACTTGCGGTTCGATACCATGCCTGGAACGCATCGGATTGAGAACGTTGAGCGTTCTTGATTGCCCGGATGCTACAACGTCCCGTGCAATGAGTAGAAGCGATTCATAAGGAACGGCATCTGTATTGATCGTGGATGTCGTGTCACCTTCGTTTGGAATATAAGAGAAGTTTTTTACGGTTAGTTCGCCGTCTGACCAACGTAGGTGTTTGAAAGTCGTTCCGCACCATTCTTGAGAGGATGCGACCATTTTGAATGGTTTGAGATGATGGCGTTCAAGGAACATTGTGGTTTGATAGCGATAGTTATAGTTTTCCGTAGGGATTTCCTCAACCATGTTAAGTTTGAATACCGGGACGGAGTCGCTGGTGATGAGATCTGTTTTGATGCCCGTTTGCGGATGCATCCATTGGCGATTGACAAGTACGACGCGCGTGTATGGTCGAGGTTTTCCATAAATGGTGTCGATAGCTCGATAATAGGACATCTCGGCCAGACCGTCATCCCATATACGCAGGGCACCAAGAGATGAGTTATGATGATCGGATGTTGCAGTCTCGTAGGTTGCCTCGTCGTCATTTCCATCGTTGGATTGTGCCACGGTAATGACAGATAAAAATAATCCCACAAGTCCTATGAGCATCAAGTAAGAGAGATTGTTAGGTGTCGAAAAAAGTTTTGGCATGATTTATAATTCCGATTCGGGTCGTCCTGTTGGTCGTCCTGGTCCAAAAAGTTCTGCGACATTGGGTTGTTCCCACATCAGGCGAGAGTCAATCGCACCATCTGCGCAGAGGTGATATAACGTTCTCACGATCGTGCTATAATCCAGCCCCAAACCGGTGACGTGGCCTTGGGCATCAGCACTGGCTTGCGATCCCATCAACTGGATGAGTTTCTTCACATCACGCGACGACTTGATAGGAGGAGACATGTGTCCGCTTGTTGTTACTTGGCGAAGTAGTGTGAGTGTATCATCGTTGATCTGGGCGTTAATCGTGACTTTGCCATTGGGGGAGCGATAGAAGATTGGCGGTTTGCATTGCGTTTTTTCCCCGAACAGAACCAATGTTCTTGATCCGGTTCGTTTGGCGTAGATGAAAGTTGAATGGGCATCGGGTACCAAGTCGAGAATGAAATTGTCGGCTCCGATGCGAAGTCGCGTGATGGATGCATCATCACGGTCCGACAGCGCTTCGTAGGCGGCGATTTGTACGCGTGGGTCATCGTCATGTAATAAACGCCGAAGCGCGATACCGGCTACAGCCATTCCCTTCTCGCCGCCTAACGCACGGATGGCATTGAATCGACGTGGATCAAGGGGATCCTGCGCGATCAAAGCGACGGCATCTGCGGCAATATGATCACCCAGACGTAGTCCGGCTACGGCGGAATAAAAACGAACATGCGGCTTGGGATGTCCATAGAGTTGGCTAAGTTCGCCAACGGCGGTCTGTCCAATACCTTCCATCGCTAATGAGATTAAGGCATGCGGTGCATCTTCGTTGACAAGTTCTTGTCGTAATTCTCGCGCGCGGATAGCTTCAAATCGTCGGTTCGATGATAAATACAGCGCGCGAACCAGCGATAGAAAGTGGCCCGTATCATCTGCATAGGTATGGGGTACGTATAGTTTGATAAACGAAGGGGAGATCGCACTGGCAATGGGCGGATCGTTTGGAAATTTAGCGTTGATGCGATCCTGAATTTTTCTGGCCCAAAGATAAGAGGGTGAGGATAAAACCAGGCGTAGTTGGCGTGGCTTTAAGGCTTTGCCGCCACCTAGAACGGTTCCCTGTAATGGGCTGATCTTGGTGGCCGCGTCCCCGCCGGCGAATGGGTTTAGGAAAAGCGGGCCGCTCGCTCGGGCTAACACCTTTCCTGCGATGGTTGTGCCAGCTGTGTTTCGATAGATTTGTAGGTCCGTAGGTGCCAAAATACCACCCACGAGTGATTTGGTTTGCGTGCCGGGAAGTGCTGTGACGGTAACATCGAACGCTTGTCCCATAGAGTTCGCCACGGAAATTGTACCCTGTACCACGACGACGGCTGTATTGCGTGAGTCGATAAGTTGTTCGGGTGTGGTGTGTTTTTGACCGATCTCGGTGAGGATACGAAATCGCTGTTTGTACAACATTTCCACAAGCTGTTCGCGCACGTGTTTAGGACATTCACGCGACCCGTTTTCCCCTAGACCAAGTACCAACCCATACCCACGCACGCGCATGCCGCCTACGCCGTCGTAAAAAGCAAGTGCACCGATCGTATCGCGAATGGCGGCAGATTTCGTCCACGGACTGAGTTGTGGAGCTACCCCCAGATCAACCTGTTTAGTTGACACTTTTTCCCAAATAAAAGGACCACAACCTGTAGCACAAAACATCACAGCGACCAAAAGCGCAACGGCCATGATACGTGCATGCAAAGTTGGTCCGGCGGTTGTGGTTGAAAATAAAGAAACAAATATGACTCTAACTTGCCTAAGCATGCTGTGCCCCGTAGATGGCATGGTTTTTATGCACGTCAATGGATAACGAAAATCTCTTCCCCCGCATGAGCATACTGACATAGGTGACTGATCGTCAAGTAAAGGTGTATCTTTACGACGTAATTCAAGGAACCGGCCCGCGTGAAAGTAAAATATCTCCGATGGCTGCTATGGCAAACATTAAGCTCACAACTCCGTTTAGGGTGAAAAAAGCCAGGTTCACACGACTATAATTGCCAGGGTAAACGATGGCATTTTCAATGGCCAGCACTATGGCGGCACCCACCAAGCCGACGAAGTACAGCGTACCCAACTGGGCAGTGACACCCACGCCTATTAGTGCAAGTACGACGATGATATGCGCGATGCGAGCGATGAACAATGCGGCGGATGGTCCCAGGCGTGAGGGTAGACTATGAAGTTTTTCACATCGATCGATGTCTATATCTTGGCAAGCGTAGATGATGTCGAAACCGGCAATCCAACAGGCGACAGCTATGGTCAGTAGTCCTACTGTTGGACCGATGGATGCAGGATGGACCGCCAGCCAGGCTGCACCTGGAGATAAAGCAATCGATAGGCCCAGGTAAAAGTGTGACCACTGAGTGAATCGCTTGGTGAATGAGTATCCACAAAGCAATGCCAGCATAGGCGTAGACAATACGATAGGCCAGTAGTTGCCGTAAACCAATGCGAAACCTAAGCAACCAAGGATGAAAAAAAACGTGGAAATACCTAACATGATCCATCCCATCGTCAGGCTTAATTGACCCGCAGGAAGCGGTCGCGAGGCTGTTCGTGGATTGCGTGCGTCGATCCCGGCGTCAACAATACGATTGAAAGTCATCGCGACACTGCGCGCGGTAATCATACACACTACGACAAGGCCAAGCTGTCCCAGGTGCGGGATGCCGCGACCTTCGATATTTCTCCCCGCAAGAAAAGCTGCCAACAGCGCAAACGGCAGCGCGAAGACGGAGTGCGATAACTTGACCATTTCAGCCCAGATGCGTAGGGAAGTCATCGCTTTGCTAATCACTCAATGGTTCCTTTTTCATCTGTGATGTTATTTCAAGTTGCGCCGCCCAACGCGTATTCAATGTATGTGGTACGGATACAAGATCCAATAACTTACCGACGACGAAATCGACCAAATCGTTGATGGACTGGGGCATCATGTAAAAACCAGGAGACGCAGGACAGATGATGGCCCCCACTTGACTTAATCTCAATGCGTTTTGCAAGTCAATCTGACTCATGGGCATTTCTCGAGGGACGACGATAAGCGGGCGAGTTTCTTTTAATGTGACCGCTGCTGCGCGGCACAGCAAATTGTTAGCTAGGCCCGTCGCCACCGCAGCCAATGTATTACTACTGCATGGGCAGATGATCATAGCATTTATGGGATAGCTTCCACTCGCGATGATGGCGCCGACATCACGGCAGGAGTTAACAGTGATTTGATCCGACTCATGCCCTAGCAGGCCAAGCGCAGACACCTCAGTTATTGCCAACTCATCATGGAGCAAGCGCTTCCCGTATTCCGTGGCTATCAGGTGAACATGTGCGCCGCCGTCAGTGAGGCATTCGATCAGCCGGCACGCGTATATCGCGCCACTGGCACCAGTGATGCCCAGAATGATGTGCTTGATGCTAGAAGGAGTATTCATCGTCGAGCCTCAGTAAACTGTGTAGAGACCGGCCTGGGCATGAAACGCTGCGCTTCCTTGGCCCAAATGGAATTAGGGTATTCGCGGTATAAGCGGGCCATGGACTCATCACTTTTTCGTAATTGATCAGCCTGTTTATAAGCAACGCCCAAGCGAAAGAGCGTCTCAGCGACGATATCTCGGTTGTTGAATTTTTCGAGGCAGGTTTCAAGTCCTGTAATTTTCTCCTGCGAAGATGTTGCGCATTTAGCGATTTCCAAGGCGATGTTGTCTTGAATCTGAGAGTTGGGATAAGCCGCATCCAGGCGCCGTAGCTGATCCACATAGGTTGAGCTTCTGGGTATGATATCGAGTAAGCCGAACCAGATTGGCTCTTGACCACGACTTGGTCCGCTG
The DNA here is from genome assembly GCA_024276605.1 of Planctomycetota bacterium. Taxonomy (GTDB): domain Bacteria; phylum Planctomycetota; class Phycisphaerae; order UBA1845; family UBA1845; genus JAJRPG01. The sequence continues at coordinate 12,547 of JAJRWX010000109.1, forward strand.
ATGGGGTCATAGTTGTAAATGGGATCTCGATTGTAGGCTAACAATTCGTACAGGCGCGTGGCCTGTAAAATAATCAAGTCGCGCGAGATGTTCAAACTTGTTTCCGTCGATTCCGGTGCCAGCACTATGCGAAGAGCGCTTTGGTTGAGATTGGGCGGGGTTTGACCTTCCGGTGGCTTGAAACCGCTATCGAGTTTGAATAACACTTGCAGCAGTTCGTCCCGTGCACGATCAACGTTGCCCATGCGTGCATCCAATTTGGCTAATTGCAACAGCGCGACCGCTGAAAGAATGGAGTCCGGGTAATTGGCCACCAGCAAACGCCAACTTTCACGTGAGGCGGCGTTGGGGAAATCGTCGTAAAAGCGAATCCATTTACTTTGCTGGAATTCAACCGGGTCAACGCGACGATCATAGGCTTTGGCCTTGAGATACAGTACATTGCCCGCATAGGGGCTTCGTGGGAAATATTTTAGGAACCAATCGCAACGGGATATGATTTCTGACTGATGACGCACAAGAACGGTTTCTTCGCGTGATAGATCAGACGCCAAGCTAAACAGCCATCGTTGTTCGATCATCTCCCGCATAGACTCGACGCTTTGTCCGCGCATGGGACGCTGGGCCATTTCCTCGCGGATGGCTTGTTCAAGACCCCGTGAGGCGTCAACATCTGAAAATGATACTCGATTATGTGAGGAGAGCAGGCGATAATACAATTCGTCTCGTCCTACATAATACTCGAAAAGCCCCACTGGCAAGCCGAGCATGATAGCCAGCAACGGTGTGACGGCGCCAGGGCGATAGTCCACCAACTTGGCAATGAGCAATACGATAAAGAACACGGTAGTAGAAAACACAATAGCCAGTACCCAAGGTGCAATAAACTTGATGCGATCTGCCGGATTGATTTGTAATAATGGGCTGTCAAAACTACCCTGCCAGGCAAGTGCCAGATAGATAACCGCAGGAATCAATCCCCACAGCGCGGATACAAATCGAAATTTTGATCGAAACGGACGCACCGAAGAGAGAATGCATGACGCAATGAGAGTGATGCCCAGCCAAGGCATCACGGCAAAGAAAGAAACGACGGCAATAAAGGGCAAGCTAAACGCAAAGCCGTACAAAATACTGATCAGAATCGGGATGGCAATCATCGCCGACATTAAGAGTCCCAGAATGGGAATTTGCATGGGGATATATTGCACGCTGATAGGCTCTACCAATAGTGAGCCGAGTGAGACGGGGGTGTCCGACCAGAATCGAAAAGTTTGTATAAAATCATCCCAATAGGTCATCGAATAAGGCGCGAAAATTTCTCCGCTCCGTAGCCAAAAAGCGAAATTGCACACGCCGGCGAAGAGTATCACATTGACGGCCAGTAAAACGAAAGCCCGCGTTCGATACTTTGAACCTGATCGTGACCAAACGTTCTTAAAGATGCTACTGGCATAGGCAGTGCTATCCTGCGAAGTGGCTAAAGGTGAAGTCGATGTTTGCGTCGAGTGGTTCATATCTTATTCATGCATCTGAGCCAAGTATATCGTTACGACGCCCATGGTCAGATGCTTAGCTTGGCAGTTTGAAAACCCGGATTGATCTAAGCGATTCACCATTTCTTCAGCGTCTAGGAAGGAAACAACCGAGCGGGGAAGATAGCGATAAGCGCCGCTTCGATCTCGACTAATCCACGATGCCCCAATAGGCATGATGTAATTCGCGTAGAGTTCATAAGCGCGACGGAACATCAGATTGGTGGGGCGGGTGAATTCAAGGATAATAGCCCGACCGCCCGGACGAAGGACGCGGGCCATTTCGGCTAAACCTTTGTCTAAATCGACGAAGTTGCGTACGCCGAATGCGCACGACACAATAGAGAATGAATGATCGGCAAATGGTAAATGCAGTGCATCCGACTCTACCCAGCGGATGCGATTGTCACCGCGCCCCGCTGCGCGTGATAGCATCTCATGGGCAAAATCCGTGCCGATGATCGATCTTGGTGAGGCCGAAGCGAAAGTACGTGCAAAATCACCCGTACCGCAGGCGATATCCAGCACGTCGTCATCAGCTCGCACCCTGGCTAGGTTTACCGCTTGCCGGCGCCAATAAGCATCTCGCCCGCCGCTAAACAACCGATTGACCAACTCGTAACGCGGAGCAATTTCATTAAACATGCCGCGTACGCGCTGGGCCTTATCAGCTACTTTATGCGGGCTGCGGAGAAGCGGTTTCGACCAAGCAGGCTTATCAGTGACCATACCCATGGATATATTGTACTTCAAAACCGCCGGGGTGGGCTATACCTGCGCCGAATGCACCTGTCGGTCCAAATGGACATGGGCCGGTCCCATGATACCCACATACGTCGTACCCGCGAAGGCGTGTATCCAGCCTTACCAGCTGAAGATGGGTGACATACCTTAGCGCGTAGGGCAGGTCAACCTTTCGCCAATGCTTATTGCATTGGCGAAAGAACGACCTGCCCTACCCCTACGTGTTGAAGACACGGGTCGCTGGCGCTTGCCGCTCGGATCAGTACGCGGCGCGGCGTGTGGCATGCCCAAGCTGAAAGCGCGGGCATGTCGGCGGGTGTCCCATCTCGTTTTCGAGGTGGGGGAGTCGATGATGGCGGGTGAATCTCGTCATGAAAGAAAGAGAAACGTCGTCATCGACTCCCCCACGTCCAAAAGGAAGGACATGTGTCACCCAGTCATGCCAAACGTGGCGCATTATGCCACACATCTATCGCGCTTTGGCGTATCGATCGGCTACGTCTGTCCAGTTGACGACATTCCACCAAGCGGCGATGTAATCCGGACGGCGGTTTTGATAGTTGAGATAGTAAGCGTGTTCCCAGACGTCGATGCCGAGGATGGGCTTTAAGCCTTCCGTTAATGGGCTGGTTTGGTTGGGGTAGGCTTTTACGACGAGATTTCCGTTACTTTCAACGCAAAGCCACGCCCACCCGCTGCCAAACTGGGTGGCTGCGGCGCTGGCGAATTGCTCTTTGAATCCGTCAAAGCTGCTAAAGGCATTGGCGATACCATCGGCCAGCCCACCACTTGGTGTGCCGCCACCGTTGGGACACATGTTGTTCCAGAATATGGTGTGGTTGAGATGCCCGCCGCCATGATTGTTGACTGCACCTCGAATGTCTTCAGGTACGGCGGACAAATTACTTAGTAAGTCCTCAACGCTTTTGGATTCCAATTCAGGATGCTTGGACAGTGCTGCATTCAATTTGCTTACATACGCGGCATGGTGTTTGTCATGATGGATTTCCATTGTTTTCGCATCGATGTGTGGTTCCAATGCAGAAAAATCGTATGGAAGAGCGGGTACTTCATGGGCCATGGTCTGTTCTCCTAAGTTGTTTTTGCCAGCGCGGGCACCATGCACTAAAGCATCAAAACCACTCTAGCAAGATCAATGGATCGGCCAAGTCGATAGGATTGCTCTCGCGTATGTGCCAGCAGTTACAATGAAAATTTATCTTTACCGAACGTGTTAAGAGCGTAGTACGCGTGAGCGAAACCGTCAAGATTTCAAGGTGAAAAATAATAGCCACACCTTCCGTCGTTCCCGTGCTATCAGGAAGCCAGTTTCATGACGTACATACGTTGGTGGCTGCTGGATTCCCGCCTTCGCGGGAATGACAAAGTGGTTCTACTGGACGGGCAGTCCAGTCCGTTTGAGCTACCGCCTTCCGCCGCCGGTATCGCCTGCTGTTTCATTGACTGTTAGTGTCAGCGTAGCAGGGTCGCTATCCTGGCCATCGTTGCTGCTACCAATGCATTGGAATTGCGGTGAGCCGGTGATGGCCGGCGTCAGTGTGACCATCCCGTTGCCATTTTGAATAAGCGAAATCGAAGGGCCGCTGATTTGTTCGATGACGAATGTTATCGCCGGTGTGACGCCGATGCTGCTGCAGGTCAGGGTGACTGTTTGGTCCACCCCAGCCGGATTTACGTTTGCCGTGATCGATACCGCTACCTGGTTTGGGCCGGAGACTATAGTCGTACATTGCGAGATGACCTGGAATAGACCATCGCTTGCGGTCAAACGAATGACGGCACTGCCAGCTTGCAAGGCTGTAAAGGATGTAGTTGGGGATGTCGCGTTGGTGAACGTCCCAGCACCGCTGGGTAAGACTTCCCATAGGTAGGTGGGGATCGCGCCGGGGTCGATCTCGTTGGCAGCTACGCTACCGGATTCGCCCACAGCTAATTCGCTGGGACACGTTGGCTGAATGGAAATGGAAGCACAACCTACGGTACACATGGCGAACCATACGCTAATGGATGACCAAAGCCATATTCGATGCAAACAGTTTGTCACTATTATTGTTTCCACGGTAACTAAGACTACGCTCCTATACTTATTGCACCTATCAAGGGATCAGCGGCAGAGCAATACATTTATACGCTACTTGAATGTACGTTAGCGCCGGTGGGTAGGCAATATGCGCCCCAAAGTGTTGCTGTCGGTGGATAGCCGTCGCCGTAAGATTAGCTACGGGGCTTGCGTTTGCATAAATCTGCCGATGTTGGCGATCATCTGTAAGTCGGCGTCGATACGCTCTAGCATGGGCATTGACGATCCCGGATGGCCGAATCGGGTTTTGTGGAAGAATTCCCATGGATTATCAAACGCGAGCGTGCCAAGATGTGCCGGTATGACCCCTTCTCCAAAATTACCCGAACCGTCTATATCGTGACAGGCGACGCATACTTCATTGTAACGAAATGATCCTGTCGTACTATTACCGATGATTAGGCCTGGCACTGGACCGTCGGGAGGGAGGATATACGTATCCGTATCGATGGTCTTTTCGAGCACCATTTTGACCACATCCCAGGCGTCGGACTCGGTTAGACCATAGGTTCCCATATCATGGCCATTGGATGCGGTGTCATTTGACATCAACAAATCGAATAGTGTCTGAGGACTACGTATAGTACCTAGCACGCCACCGATGCCGGTGAAATGAGTTGTGGAGGCGATACCATAAGCTCCATCGACGCCTTTGTAATCCCAGCCATGACATTCCTTACAGCGATAGGTTGTGCTTCCTGAGCCTGCTCTGTCGCCGGTAATGGGATACAACGGGTGATCGTCCGTCTGACCTGGAGCGGCTACGCCACTTACCACCCACCATTTGTCATATATTAATCCACCGCGTATGGCATCAGCCAGGACGTATCCAGCCGGGAGTCGAGAGGTAGGTCCGCTGACGGCATCGAGGTATGCGGCTAAATCTGATTGCGATATGTCATTATCGCGGACTGAATCCGTAAACACGCATCCGGAAAGAAGCCCCGATACGTCCTGTGAAAAACATTGTTGAAGTGCCGCGTAGTCGGCTACGTCTATGTCCGTGTCTCCGTCGGCATCTCCTATAGTGGCGCTATCAATGGTTACCTGCGTGGCATAATAATGTGAGGTTGAAAAACCATCAGGGCAGGTCGAGGCTATCGCTGCCACAAAAAAAGTGATCGGTCCCACATCGCTGCTTGGCGCTTGCCATCGAACCGGATACTCATAAGAAAACCCGTTCGCGATCCAATTGTTAATCGAATCACCATAGCCCTTAGCCGTGCATTTTTCTCCGGGCGCTCCGCCTCCAGTATGGGTGATGTAAAAGGGTACCCCGTCGGCGAATTGTGTTACGCCGGCATTGCCGTCGGCGTCAATGAGTGTGCCAACATGCCCTGTCTCATTTTCTACGCTAATTTGAAACCCTGCACCATCGCGCTCCGGATCAAAAATATGCACACGTAAGTCATAGATTCTTAATGGTTCATAGCGTTCGGGTACATCAAGAAGGGTTACGCTGCCAATGCCCCGATTAAACGGTGTATGACAGGCATGACAGGTCTGTCCGTTAAAAAGCAGTGTCGGACTATTGGTGGGGCCACTAGTATGGCCGGGTGCTGCGCCGTCGCGTCCGGCACGCACACCAGTGCTGATCAGACCGACCATGATTGTGATAAGTAACAAATGAGAAGTTAAACCGCGCATCTATTCCCTCCCCCCTGTGCACAAACTACATCGCTGCTTGCTCTAACTGCTAACTTTAGCTGCGGGCCGCAAAAAAATTCCGACTTGTCGGAAGCCTGCGTAGTTTCGGTGAATCAAAAACAGTTTCCTTACCGGTTCATCTGGTAGACTACTGCGGGTTTTACCCTAGCATCAGTAAACACTACGGCATATCTTGTGCCAATGACTACTCTACGCTGTATCATAGAAGTCCAGAGTGGTTGATTCCAGACAATCCAGCAACGATTACAAGGTCCGATAGTCGTGGAAACACCGGTTGGTGATACGTGGGTCTTTTATCCGGCGCCTGGTTATCCCACTCGTATGAGCGTTTGACTGGCGCTATGGCGTCGATTCAATTCTCGCTGAAGTTCTCGATTTTGAGATTTTTTCAGTTTGGGATCATCGCGGAGAATTTTTGCGGCGTCGTCTCGGGCCTGCTGGAGCAAATGAATATCACGGCAAAGATCAGCCACCTTGAATGTCGGCAGGCCATGTTGTCGTGTGCCCAGTAGTTCGCCCGGACCTCGTAAGAGTAAATCTTGCTCGGCGATATGAAAACCATCCGTAGACTGACAAAGGATGTTGAGACGTTCCTTGGATTTTGGGTTATTGGTATCGGAAAAAAGTAGGCAATAAGATTTTTTCGAGCCACGCCCAATCCGACCGCGTAATTGATGTAACTGACTAAGGCCGTATCGCTCGGCATGTTGAATGACTATCACCGTGGCGTTAGGCACATCGAGGCCGACTTCGATCACTGTGGTAGCTACGAGCGCAGGCAATGCGCCGCTACGAAACTGCGCCATGACCTGCTGTTTTTCAGCCGGTTTCATGCGACCATGTAGCAGACCTACCTTCACACCTGCCAGATGCTCACGTGCAAGTTGAGATACTTCCACCGTGGCGGCTTTAAGGGGTAGTACTTCGGATTCGTCTACCAGTGGGTAGACAATATACACTTGCTGACCGATGGCAATGAGGTCACGTATAAATTTCCACGCCCGTGTTTCTACATCCGCTGTGACCAGCGTGGTGACAATTGGCTGACGCCCTGGTGGCGCATCGTCAATAACGGAGGCGTCTAAGTCTCCGAATAACGTCATCGCCAGTGATCGCGGAATCGGCGTGGCTGTAAGCACCAACGTATGTGGACGGCGCCCTTTCGCACTCAAAGCGGCCCGTTGTGCGACACCGAATTTATGTTGCTCGTCGATAATGACCAAACCGAGGTCGCTAAAGTCAACACTTTGTTCAATAAGCGCATGGGTGCCGATGACGATATCGACTTGGCCACTGCGTATTTCATCCAGGGCTGATGTTCGCTTTTGTTTTGATAATGATCCTGCTAAATATCCGATCTTAACTTTGCTGTCGCTTAGATAGGAAGTGAACTTTTGAAAATGTTGCGCGGCCAAAACTTCGGTCGGCGCCAGCATAGCCACTTGTTTACGGTTGGCTACGGCGACTAAGGAGGCGTATACCGCTACTGCCGTCTTTCCGGCACCGACGTCGGCTTGGAGTAGTCGACTCATCGGTACGTCACGAGCCAAGTCCGTGCATATTTCTTCGATGACGTTGTCCTGCCCGGGGGTAAGTTTGAAGGGGAGGCGTTGGCGGATGCGGGCATCGACGGTTTCACTTCGCGGAAGGGGCACCGCCCCACGTGACTGGTGCGCTTGCGCTCGGCCCATTTGCACGGCTAATTGACAAAGCAGGAGTTCATCGTATGCGAGTCTGCGGCGCGATACATTTACGTCTGACGGTGACAACGGTTTGTGGTATCGCAAGATGGCTAATCGGCGCGAGGGTAAGTTCCTACGATGGAGTAAGTCCGGCGGTAGGAATTCGGCGATGAGTTCGACAACGTCATCGATGACGTTGACGATGATACGCTTAATCTGCGCACTGGTTAGCTGTTGATTAGCCGGATACACCGGGTTCCATACCTCTTCGTCGCCTTCGAGCGCATCACATTCATCATCCATCGCCTGCCATTTGGGATTAGTCAGCTTGGCTCGGTCTTCGAGCACGACGATTTTTCCGGTGAGTCGCACGACCTGACCTTCGTGCAACTTATCGAGCAAGTAGGGCGAGTGAAACCACTGGATGTGACACTTCCCCGTGCCATCCTCGAGAGTGGCTGTAACGCGCTGTTTGGTTAATGATCCTCGACTTCGCAAACGTCGCAATTCGCCGACAATGGTAGCGACCTGACCTTCTTCAATGTCCTCGATGGGTATAGACTTGGGTGAGAGGTCGTATCGGCTGGGAAAATGCTCGATCAAATCTTCCACGGTGGTTACGCCGAGCTTGGCGAAGGCTTTGGCACGTCCCGGACCAACCCCCGGGACGAACTGAACCGCGTCATCCAAAGACATTCTAAAGGCCAAGGCACTACTCCCGCAAATTCGGTAAGGTCATCTTTCGTGTAATAAACCCCGGACTCTATCGCATTCTCTCACCTTTATGAAGCATTGAATGCATGACAGTTTGTGCGCCTCTTGAGTGGGGTGTCCGTGTTTTTCCTCGATTGCGTTCGCACGGGTAAATGCAGCGGGTAGCATCCATCGGGCACTGGGAAGCCCAATTCCGTTGCGTTTGCCCATGCGACCATCCGCCGATTCAGTTATACATGCCGTGGCATACCAGGCGATTCGTCTTCCAGTTAGGCCAACTTTCCTTTCGATAGTACTTGTACTTATAGCCGAGTATTACGGTTGATATGAAGGGCAAAGACACCGCAATAGCGACAGTGCCATTCGAGGTTGTCCCGAATGGCTACCCAGTCATGCCCGCTTAAGTCAACAGCATTGACCCGAGAACGGGGCTGATGCCTTCTTGGTCTACGCGAATCAGGAGTCGATCACAGGCTGTGACAAAGCACTAGAGTACACGCCCGCGCCGCTGCGCGTGATCTCGCCGTCGGCAGGAAATCATCCAGAAGTGAGAATCACCCAGTTCGTCATATCTACGTAAGTGAGTGGGCATTACGTTGAGCGCATATCATCGACTCCCCCAGGTCCCAAAAGAAGAACCTGGGCCGTCCTTGGTGATACCTCTTGTTGCTACAGCATGGTTACCTTTTGCCGGATTTTATATGTGGCGTTTTTTTCGTACAATGGTGTCATGCGATTTACTAAGATGCAAGGACTGGGGAACGATTACATATATGTTGACGGCCCGCTTACAAACGCAGCACGGGCGGGCGAATTGGCGCGAGCGGTGTCTGATCGTCATGTTGGCATCGGTGGTGATGGTCTGATCGTTGTTGAGCCGTCTTCGGTGGCTGATGTTCGCATGACGATTTACAACGCCGATGGTTCACGCGCGCAGATGTGTGGTAATGGATTGCGCTGTGTGGCCAAGTATGCTGTAGATCGACATCTTGTTTCTAGCACGACGATTACGATTGAGACGGATGCCGGAATTCGCCATGCCGAGTATATACGATCAGATTCAGTCATGGCTATCGTCCGTGTGGATATGGGTGTTCCGTTGTTGGATGCCGAGGATGTACACGTTAAGATTGATTCTCCGCAGGTTGTAAATCACCCTATGGTCTTTCATGATGAGTCTTATGCCGTTACGTGTGTTTCTATGGGTAATCCACACGCCGTGATATTCGTGCCTGATATTTCAGTTGTGCGATTGTCTCAACTTGGTCCTGCGGTGGAGATGGATCCCGCATTCCCGCAACGCATCAACGCTCATTTTGTACAAGTTGAGTCTCCCGGCCATTTGTTGGTGAAAACGTGGGAACGCGGTAGCGGAGCCACTCGGGCCTGTGGCACGGGTGCTTGTGCGGTGTGTGTAGCTGGTGCCATCACGGATCGGTGTAGCAGGGCCATTCGGGTATCGTTACCCGGTGGGGATCTGAGTGTTGAATGGGCCTCGGACGATCACGTCTATATGGAGGGACCAGCCGTTGAAGTATTTACCGGTGAATGGCCTGAATAACGTCATGCAGGCAGTACTGATATAGTGTGTGGCCATGAGTGGGGCAACGCTTGCCTATGTCATCCAACGCCGATTCTGTCTATCAACCATATAGTGTTGAGCAATGTGGTACACGTTTCGATTTTTTGCCAGATGATGTAGTATGGGAGGCGTTGTCATTTAGGGCCTGTAGCTCAGTGGTTAGAGCCGGCGACTCATAATCGCTTGGTCGGGGGTTCGAATCCCTCCAGGCCCAGTAGTGAAACGATGGCGCTTTAGCTAAACAAGCGGAGAAGTTTCCGTAGAGGTTTTTGAATTGAGACATTGGCTGTTTCTATTACCGGTGTTGATGCTGGTTGGCGGTGCGCATGGTGAACAAGCTGGCGTAAAGCGTACGCGGATTGTGATGCTGGGCACTGGGACGCCCAATGCCGATCCCAACCGCTCAGGCCCGGCTGTCGCCGTCATCGTGGATGATTCACCTTATTTAATTGATTGTGGACCGGGCGTCGTGAGACGAGCGGCTGCGGCGTTTGCCAACTTGTCACCATCCCTAAATGTCACGAAGCTTTCGCATATCTTTGTGACCCACTTGCATTCGGACCATACGACCGGCCTGGCGGATTTCATTTTTACACCTTGGGTATTAGGGCGTTCGAAGCCCGTGCAAGCCTACGGGCCTCCCGGCTTGAAGCATATGGTTGATCATCTGCACCTGGCTTATACGGAAGATATCGAGATGCGTACGCTAGGGTTAGAACGTGCGAATCGTAAGGGGTATCTCTTGGATGTGCACGAAATTCAAGGCGGTGAAATCTATGCTGATCAACGCATTACAGTGCACGCACAGCAAGTTAATCATGGTTCATGGAAGCACGCACTGGCGTATAAATTCCAAACACCGGATGGGGTGATCGTGATTTCCGGTGATACCGCACCTTCACCTTCACTGCTTGAGTTTGCCAAGGGTTGTGATGTATTGGTGCATGAAGTGTATTCAGCCAAACAGTTTGCACGGCGGCCTCCGCGATGGCAGCGATATCATGCGAGTTATCATACGTCCACGACGCAGCTCGCGGCGATTGCCGGTAAGCTCAAGCCGAAGCTATTAGTGCTTTACCATCAACTATTTTGGGGTGCAAGTGATGAATCTCTCTTGGCCGAAGTACGCGCAGCCTATGCTGGAAAGGTTGTATCCGCTAACGATTTGGATGTGATAACGCTTCCGTAATACGCTTACGCCAATACCGTATTGTCAGACAGAGCCTTTGGTTCCCCGCCGGTGATACCATGTCCAAGTCAGCGCGTACGATATTACAGGATACATCGTCATCGCCGGATGATTCTACGTCGGAACGTGTGGTAACATGTCAAACTCAAATGCATGGACAAAGTTTGACGTGGCAAGTACGGACATCGTGGCTACAGCGTCTCACAGGTTTAGAAGCTCCTGACTGGTTACATCTGATAGAGTCGGACAAAGCACAGCGAGTCAAATGTGGTCGGGGACGCGAAGTTTGGCGTGTGAAGTTGGGGGAAGATATTGTCTACGCCAAGGTTGCCGGACCGACACATTGGCTGGATACCTTAAAAACTTTTCTTGTTGGTACATCCGCAAAGCGGGAATGGCGCGCCATCAGAAAGGCGCTAGCTCATGGGGTGAGTGTTGTTGAGCCGTTGGCTGTGGGAGTGGAAAGGGGAGGCGGAAAACATTCCGTGCTAATTACGCATGCTTTCGAAAGGGGCACTGATCTGGGAAAGTGTTGGTCGGATTTGCAGAGTCTACGACGTGGAACCTCCGAATATTCATCAACTGTAGAAGTGCGGGTGTTGATCGACACTTTAGCGGGGTTTATCGCGGATAGTCATCAGAAAGGGTTTGTTCATCGCGATCTGCACCCGGCCAATATACTTGTACGCAAAGTGCATGATTGTGGCTACGAGTTTCGATTCGTCGATTTGTTAGGTAGTTGCGTTTGTCGTAGTGCGGTAGAGCGATCGGCTGCGATACGGTCGCTGTCACAATTGCATCAGTTTTTCGGGCGCGTATCCTCGAAAACGCACAGACTGCGTTTCTTGCGAGCCTATTTGTCTTATATTGGTCTGTTTGGGCAGGGGGGGGCTGCTAAACACTTGCGACGGGAGTGGGTTGGATCGATGCTAACCCAAGTAGCGCACGACGCTCAGTCTCTAGCGCGTCAGCGCGATCGACGGTTACATCGCAGCGGAAAATATTTTACCCAGTTGCGACGCCGTGGTGGCTGGGGAGGCGTGGTAACTTTGGCCTTGGAACGACGACATGTTTTTTCGGAACCGGCTGTGGAAGATCGCAATGAAAAGGAATGGTCTACGCTATTAAGCGAAGTGCTGCCAAAATTGGCCAGCTGCAAGGGAGGGGAAGGAAGTCTGGAATTTGAAGGGTTGCAGTGGAGGTATCAGCGGGCGGCGAGTTTGCTTGAACGATGGCGATGGACATGGTTAGGTTCGCCCGCAAAACGCGCATTTCTGGATAGTCAGCGAAAGCGGCATCGTGGCCACAATGCACCTCTCATATTGGGGTACTTTCAGCGCGCTCAATTAGGGCTTGTTGACCTGAGTGTTTCCGTTCATCCAAATGAATTAGTCGATGACGACGGAATCTGATGTCTGGTATATCCCTTAGGTGGTGATAGGATGAGTATTGAGGTAATTCGCGGAGATATTACGAAGCAGACGGTGGATGCCATCGTCAATGCTGCGAATGAGACACTACTGGGTGGCGGCGGCGTGGATGGCGCTATCCATCGGGCGGCGGGTCCGGAATTGCTGGCGCATTGCCGCAAGATGGGAGGATGTGCCACTGGCCATGCCTGCATTACGCCGGGTTTTCAGTTATCGGCGGATTATATTATCCATACTGTGGGGCCGGTTTGGCGAGGAGGGGAGGCTAACGAGTCGTCACAACTAGCATCGTGTTATCGTGAAAGTCTGACTCTAGCGAAGCAGCATCATTGTAAAATCGTGGCATTTCCGGCAATCAGTTGTGGTGTATTCGGATATCCACTGGATACTGCCGCTAGCGTGTCCATAGCCGCTGTAATAGCGTATCAGCGAACCCATACAACACCACAGCATGTCCGGTGGGTGATGTTGGATCAAGAAGTGTTTGACATCTGGGAAGCGACAATTGGGATTATGGGGAAATTGTAAGGATACAATCCGTCGGAGGATACCGTTTACCCCCTGCAAATAGTGGTTTTGAAGCCGTCAACACGCTATGGTGAGCCAATCGTTAAAATTATCAAGCTTGACACCCTATTTAGCTATCCCAACAATGCTAACGTGGATTGTCAGCCAAGGGCTTGGTGTCCTGTATGTGAGCGGGAAGCCTGCATGAGGGGTCTGGGTACTTGTGACGGTTGGTTGAAGATGTAATCGGTGCGTTGAGAAGTGCGGGTGGATATGGTCATCCGCTCCTTCGGGGACTTGGGGAGTTTTGGACCGGTACTATAGCCGGCTAAGTGATAAGTATGCGATTGAGAAAGGTTAGCACGCCCATGACGTTTCAGTTTGAGTTGCGTTTTCACAAGAGTGCCGTGTGGATGGCGGTTTTGACCCTTGGTATCAGTGCCGTGTTAGCTATGCCTGCGTTTGCTGAGAAAGGGACAAGATGTATCGTTGCGCGTGATGGCAAGCGTGTGCCGTTAGTCAAATCTACGACACAATTAGGTCTCGTACTCAAAAGTAGTACCTCCTCCAAAGATTGTGCCGCCAGGTTAAAATCGGGCGGCTATGGTGTGCTTTCGGATTTTAGTGCCGACGCAGATGTGCGGACGAAATTGTTAAACGTTGCTGCCATGTCAACCAAGCAGCGTAAACTTATCCGACAGGATATGGCTGTCGAGGAAGTCCGTGATGTATACTACTTTGAGGGGCACACGGTGCCTTTTGTTTCTACCGGTAAGATTACTGTTCGGGTGAAACCGGGATTAAGCGAAGCTCAGCGGGGCGAGCTATGGGATGACTATAGTGTTGACGTTGTGAAGCAGCGTGCGGCAGGATTGGCGGATGTGTATGTAGTCCGACCTCGATATGGTGTCACCGATGAGGTGCTGCGAGCTGAAGTGTTAGCCGTTGATCGGCGGACGGTCTGGGCTCAGCCGGATTTCCAAACACGGGTGCAGAAATATCAGGTGAGCATCTCCGACCCTTTTTATTCCAAACAGTGGCATCTTGAAAATGAAGGCAATGAATTCGGGCAAGCCGATGCAGATATTGATGTGACAGAGGCGTGGCAAGTGACGCTTGGTGAGGACATCATTTTCGGTATGTTCGATGACTCATGTGATGTTCAGCATGAAGACTTACGTGCAAACTATGTAGGCGTGGGTGACGACATCACAATTCAGGGTGATTCTCCGGGCGCGGACGATCCAAGTCCCAAGTCTCTTGGTGATGCTCACGGTACCGCTGTGATGGGCTTGGCGGTGGCCAGTGCTAACTCGATTGGTGTTCGTGGGGTGGCCCCGGCATCACGGTTTACGGCTTCTCGCGGGCTTAATGCGGCGGTGACTTTCGAGCAGATTGCCGGAGCGTATACGTTTGCCAGGCAGCAAAACGTCGATGTGCATATTAATAGCTGGGGTATTGAAGGTCTGTCGCTTGTACCAGCGGTGCTTGAAGATGCCATCGAGACCGCCTTCAATGATGGTCGTGATTTGGATGGTCCTGACGGAGAACAGCGCCCACGCGGTATGGTGGTTGTCTTTGCAGCTGGCAACGGCGATTTTTTTGGCGAAGGACGAAATTTGGCCTTTCGTGAATTTCTCGCGACATTGCCAACGGTCATTGGCGTAGGGGCTAGTAGCTCATTGGATCAACTGACAACTTTTAGTGACTATGGTCCTGAAATTGACGTGATAGCGCCGGGGGGGCCTCCCATTACCACCACTGACAATGATGATGCCGCAGGTTACGTTGATCCTGGTTTTAACACAGGCGGATTCGATAGCATTAGCGGAGCGGTAGATATCGACCCATCTGGGCTATATCACGGGGGTTTTTCAGGTACATCCGCTTCATGTCCTATTACTGCCGGTGTCGCCGCTTTGATTCTTTCGGTCAATCCTAACCTTACTGCAACTGACGTCAGACTTATCCTTGCACATACAACAGATAAAGTAAGCCCATCCGATGCCGTATACCATGGCGTAACCAGTCGTAGTCTGCGATATGGTTACGGTAGGATCAATGCGGGGGCAGCCGTTCGGGCCGCTCAAGACTCGCTGTCAAATGGTCGGCGAAGCTGGCCTGAACGGGTAGGCGATGTGCGTGTGTCAAACGGTCAATTATTATGGCGGCAAAATGGTGACCGTCTTGAATTTCGCGTGTTGGAAGAGCGTGCGAGTACGCAGGACGACCCGGAGACGATTTTGTCTGAATTACGCACGACGGATGAATTTTTGATTCTTGTTAGTGCTCAACCCTTTGACATCGTTACGGATTTCCCAGTTGATGGCCAGTGTTACTCAAATATGCAACTTGGCTGTAGCGATGTTCCTTCCGACCAACTGGCTCCATTGCCGGATGGCGTGAGTATTCACAGCGATGCGAACCAAGCCGGCGTAGGGTGCGGTTTTTCCTGTTTGGCGGAAGGCACAGCAGCCTGTGAGGCCAATTCCGTTCACTGCATGAACTTTGATGCATCATCCGGCAAGAAGTATTTCGCGATATACGCCAGAAGTAACATTGGACGTTATTCGTTTGGTGTAGCTATCGATTCAGACGGTAATGTTACGGATGAAGCCTTTATACCCGGGGCCGCCTCTGGAACTACACCCGGTACGAATACAACCGATTTGGGACCGAAAATTAGTATTCGTGTTTCACCTAGATTAGGGACATCCCCTCTTACCGTACGCTTTATGGGTAATGCTACTAGTGAGTTGCCTATTAATGAAGATAAGACCACGTGGGATTTCGATATTGACGACGATATAGCATTCAATACCAGTTCACGTATTGCGACATTTGAATATACGGCGGATGCGGGTGAAACGAAGACCTTTACAGCCAGGCTCACTATGTTCGATGTGAACGATAATATTGGTTTTGCCCAGACGACGATTACGGTTACCGGGGCGGATGCTGACGATAAAACAGGGGTAACGACTGATGCAGGAGAAATATCAATTAGCATACCTGGTGGTACCGGTTCTGACGTTGATACAGGGGTGTCGCCGTTTAGTGTTGAATTGAGCGTCAATACTAGCGGGTTGCCCGGGACGCTTCAGGCTATTCGCTGGGATCTGGGTGATGGGACGACTGCGGACAGTTTGTTTGTTACACATACCTATGTGAATGAAACAGGTGGCGATTTACGTTTGCCAATTACCGCACGGATAACGACTTTGACATCTGGTACGACGGTCCTCACAACAACCATTTCACGAACGATTACGGTGCAGCCGGGCGAGGGTCTCAATAATGGTCCGGGTGAAATTCCGGTGCTAGATGGTGCCGGGGCGTCCGGTGCGGGTGGAAATGCTACACCTTGCGGTGTCGTGAATATGTTACCTGTGTTCCTGATACTCTTTACATTGGCTGGTTACAGGCGATTTTGGTCGTAAACCAACCACGCGCAATGCTTACGATGTTTTCAATTTTCCTGTCCAGCAAGCAGGGGCATGAGGATCCACATAGCCCCGATCCAACTTGCCACGACGCCAATAGCCAACAAGAGACCGAGGGATTGAATGGCGGGCGTGCTGGTGAAGGCCAACGTACCGAATGTGAGAACGGTTGTTAGACTGGTCATACCGATGGCGTGACAGCTAGCGCTAAAAGCATCTACCGTTTCTTCCGAACTGCGGCTACGTCGTTGTGCTCGCCGAGCCACCATGGTTAGGAAAATGCCGTCATCGACCCCAATACCTACGAGTAGCGGCAATGCAATCAGATTGAATGTGTTCAGTTTAATGTTAAACAAAAGCATGCAAGCTAGTAACACGACCATCCCGAATACTGCGGGTAATAGTGCCATCATAGTGGCCCACAGGCTACGGAATTGAATGAATAGCCAGCCCAAGACAACGCAGGCCGCAATTCCGAGTAACTTGCCAAGTTCATGACGGATTGTTTTTTCGGTGTCATAACCTATGACCGTAATGCCTGTTAGTGTTGCGCCGTCCAAGTCAGCTAGCGCCGTTCGAACCGCTTCGATGGTCGTATTGCGCTGTGATCGCTGCCCCAATGCTTTTGGCGTAAAGATGACAGTCAGGGCCTCGGTGGGTAGCCCCATAGAATTGTCTCTCGTGATAGGTAACATCGAATCTGTAATACCGGGATAATTCAGTAATTCTCGTAGACCGATCCGTTGAGGCGAAAAGAGTTGTCTCAGAAAGCCGCGATAGGTATCAAACGCATCCGGATTGAACGGGCTATCGTCCAACGCATCATCGAAGTGATGTATGATTAGATCAACATCGAATGCTTTGATAGCTTCATGTTGTTGTTGGAAAGTTGTGGGGTCGGGAAGCAAAGAGGATAGTCCAAATACGCCTAATATGTGGTCGGCGCTGTGAGTTAATGGCTTGATACGCGCTTCGACTTGGTGAGCGAGTATGAGTAGGTCTTGCGGTGTCTGTGCTTCGAGATAAAGAAGAAGTGGGTCGGCAGCACCTGGAAAAAGCGTTTCGATACGACGCTGGGCTAACATGGCTTCATTGGGTCGCGGGTGCATGATGGTCAGGTCGTTCTCAAAGAGGGCACGCGTGTCATAGGTTAGAAACGATATGATTATCGCTGTCACCGATACCATACCGCCCAGCATCAAGAAGATTCGACGATGTGACACGGCATGCACGAGCATACGACTCGTTATGGATCCAACAGGCTTGTTAACTGATGTATGGGATGATTGAGGTCGAGTGGGGGATAAGGTTAATATCGCAGGAAGTAACATCACAGCCAAAACGAGACAGGCAACAAGTCCCATCACACCCAGTGCGCCAAATTCACGTAGGGCGGGCACGCTGGATTGAGAGATAGCGAAAAAACCGATGACCGTGGTTATGCAGGTTGCGACTAGTGCCGGTGTCAAATCGATGAGCGTATCAACGATGGCCTGTGTGTGAGCAATATGTAAAGCACGTTTGGCTTTGTAGTGAGAGATGATATGTATGCAATAATCTATTCCTAGTCCGGCGAGTATCGCCCCGATGACAGCGGTCATGGGAGATAAGTTCATACCGAGCATGGCGAACGTGCCGAAGCCGAATAGAATGCCGATGGCTACGGGGGCCAGCGCCGCAGGTAGCATCCAGATGTTTCGATAAACAAGCAGATATAGCATCTGAAGAAAAAGAATTGATAGGACGATACTACGGATCATATCAGCGCGAATCGATTGGTGGGCAGTGGCTGCAATCGCATAAGCACCGGTGAACACGAGATCGAGATTGTCTTTGTTAATGCTGGTGGCAACCTTTCGAGCGGCACGCGTGAACGTGCCTGCGAAGTTGAGGTCCGATACGGGTGAAACGCCGCGTAGTCGGATGAGTAAGTGCTTACCATCCTTACTGAAAAAACCCTGGTCACTACTGAACAATCCAGTGTGCGCACCGAACGGGCGCGGCAATGCTGAGATAAGAAAGTCGCGTAGGCCTAGCGGATCCTTCATGGCTGAGCGTAACATAATGCTTCCTGCACCGCCGGGAACGGATAACATGTCAGCCGTTTTGCGTAACTGCCGGCGCATCGAAGTTGGCGTTAATCGTTGAGCAAGATCTGTTATCGTTTCATCATTCAGATATAACAGAGCATTGGGAATGATATGAGTCTCAATGAATGAGCGCAAGTCGGAAGAAGGTTTCCATTGCACACTGTTACACATAGCTGAGAGTTCTGGTGAAGAAGCGAACGTGTCTGAGAGGCGTTGGGCAAATGAGACGAGGTAGTCCGTAGCATTAAGGTTTGAATCCTCATGGGCGAGGGTTTCGGGTGATGAAACGAGTATGATGAGTTCGTCCGCCGCAGCGAAATCGTGAGAGAGTCGTGCGAGTGCTTTGGCCGCCGGTTCATCGCTAGCGACCATGGCGTCGATGGTAGCTACTGGCTGTAATCGCGAGGCACTAATTGCCGCAGCTACACTCAGTACCATGGCTAGGATGACTACCGTACCGGCGCGGCGTGTTAGCTTTTGGATCAGTCGTGACAGAAGCGAAGTAGGGGGGTGGGGGCTGTTGGTCATGGTTGTTTTTTCGCTCGACGTGACGGTACGAACGCACGCTTCGATAGTTCTTCATTTATGTCTACACGTGAAAAGTGTATCTCGAAATCTCCCCCGTCACCGCTTCCCTTGACATGCATCGGCCAGACGATGTTGTGGATTGGTCGGTAGGCATCGAGGGTGAGCACTTGGCGGACTTTGCTTTGCTCGTCGAAGTAAGTGCAAGTTGATGTGGTCAATGTGGATTTGTCAACGGTACAAGTAAGCGTGGCGTGGTCAAGACGCGTATTTTTATTGAGCGCAAAACCATGTTGATTCGTCGATGCGCCTATCTTCCATGTTGTCATGTCACCAAAACCCGGCAGCATCGATAATGCTTCGATGAGACGTTCGTGGGTTAGTTTATCCGTTGGTGACGCTGATTTATCTTTCCTGTCTGCGGTAAATACGAAAAGCCCATCTTTGTTTAGTGTAACATCCATGACGGTACGGGTAAGCTTCCACACGCGAAGTCGAAAATGGTTCGGCGGCCTGGCTACGATAGCGCCTTTCAATTCGATTTGTCCCTTACCGGATTGTAATAATAGTGAAAAGGTTGTTGAGATTGTTTGAATACGATTGTCGCGTGCAGTCATAGTAGATAAGGCTGTGTTTGTGTCGTGCCATGTGTAATGTGGAAGTGCGTGCATGCACCCGCCAGCCAACATGACTGTGAATGTAATACTCGACATGAATACTGTGATTCGGTAAGTCATCAGGCGATTTGAAGTCGCAATAGTTTTCCGGTGGGAGATTTTGGTAGTGACGTCACAATGTCAAAAACGCGAGGCACCTTGTGAACGCTGAGACGCTCACGTGAGAAATTCCGCAGTTCTTCGGCTGATGGTGGGTGATCCTTGTCAATAGGGACGATAACCGCTTTCACACGGGAAATAGTATCCGTAACCGGCAAGGCTAGGACTGCGCATTCTTTTACCAGAGGGTGTTCGCAGAGTACGGATTCAACTTCCAAAGGGTTTACCTTGAGGGCGCCGACATCGATCAGAATTTTGATACGACCGGTGATGGTCAATGAGCCATCCGTATCCAACCGTCCAAGATCGCCGGTTAGAAAATAACCGTCTTGCAACGATGTTTCGTTTTGGTTGATATAGTGAACAAGCATGGAAGGTGCGCAAATAGCCACTTCTCCTTCAACGCCGCATGGTAGTGGATGATCAATTTGTGGTTTGTCTGGATCAACAATGCGGATCGTCACACCCTCCATAGGTAAGCCCGCACTCTGCGGGTTGCGACCACTGATATTGGGATTATTGAACGTGATGGAGCCTACTTCGCTAGAACCATAAAGTTGGCCAACGGTTAGTTGCAATCGCTGTTGACAGCTATCAACCACGCTTTGGGGAAGTTGAGAGCCTGCGGAGTACGCACATCGTAGCGAGGGAAAAGCCTGTTGGCGGTTATCGAGTTGTGCGAGCATCTCGAAGACGGATGGTACGCCCGGTAATACCGTGATAGCTCCATTACGCAGTTGATCCATGACCGTTTGTATGTCGAAACCTTGGCACAAATGTACGCAGCAACCGGCATACGCGGGTGCTAGGATGCCATGTTCCACACCGTAAGAATGGCATAATGGTACCATGCCAAGTATACGATCGTCATAACGTAGATTCGTAGCGGTCGCAATATTGTGCGCTACGGCATCAAGCGAAGGCCCGTCTCGAAAAACGATTTTCGGCGTACCCGTTGTGCCGCTGCTGAGTAACATGAGTCCACAGCCCTTTGTGTCAATGCTCATACTTGGTAGGTCTGTGTAGTGAATACCACCATCTATAGCTTTATCGTTGACTATGTGTTGAATGTCTAGTCCGTCTAGTTTCTCTATGACACCTTCGGCTGCGATTAACGCCTTGGCTGAGGCAGATTTCGCAGCGCGACACAGTTCGCGATCTGAGACGTTGGGATTGATGAGGAAGCCGACCATTCCCGCTCGCAGGGTAGACAAGAAGGCAACTGTACAATCGATCTTGTTGGGAAAGCTAATGACTACAACACCGCTGGGTTTGAGCGTAGATGAGATAGTCGCAGCCAATGATTCAATTCTGTCGTTTAGTTGGGCATAGGTCACGCATCGCTCTTCTTGGCCTTCGCGAGAAATTTCACGAATGGCTATCGTATCACCGCGCTGTGTGGCGTGCTGTCTGAGGTGATGAAGGAGTAGGTTGGCCATGGTTGTCAGTCTTGGTAAAGCTACGGTAGCAAGTGCGCAATGCGCTACAGCCTGTCATTCTATGCGGACGTGGCCACCGCCTCAACCAAAGGCAAGGGGACAGGTTGCGTACTGCATAATGAGTGTGAGTCTCGTCGAGGAACCATGGCCACCCGAGCATGTATTTTGGTGAAGAGCTCCATAAGGTATAATCGCCATCTCAAAGGCCACGAAATTCTGGGGAAAATATAGCCGCTGAGTATGGAGATGATCGCCGGTTGAATATTCACTGGGCCTTGTCCATGCAAGAAAAGTTCGCGAAAACTGTGATCGTAGAAAAGGTTGACTAATGTGACGAACGGGGCGGATGATCGGTTGATATAGTTGATGTAATCTCGTCGAATACGGGCTGGTCTACGCGGTTTCTTACCGTTCGTTGTATGTGTACCGTCGAGATGTGCAAGTAACTCTTCGGCATCTGCGGCTGCTCTGACGGCCATCTCCATGCCAAGTCCCAGGCCGCTGGAGAAAATGGGATCCAGAAAAAAAGCTGCGTCACCAATGAGAAAATATCCCGGTCCGGCGAAGGGGCGACAGTAATAGCTGAAGTCGGCGATCGTGTGTGTTTGATCAGGGAATACGGCAGACGCCGTACGGTCTCGCACAAGTGGGCATCGCTGAATCCCCCAGTGAAGCATTTCGGAAGTGGGGCAATCGATCGATCGAGCTACATCACTATCCAAAACCATACCAATGCTGGTACGCTTTTTGTCGATGTTGATGAGCCAGAACCACCCCTCGTCGCACATGGCTACCGTGGGATGACCTTCGGATTGTCCGGGTAGTCGTTGCACCTGTTCAAAGTGTCCGAAATAGGCGACTTTGCGGTGATGTTGCATGATTTTTTTGGAGCCAAGATGTCGTGCGAGGACGGTGCCTTGGCCGCTGGCATCTAACAGGCACTTACCTTCGATGATGTTACCGTCGACTTCAACGGCGATGTCACCTTCATTGAGTTGGACGATTCGTCTGACAGGAGCTTCCGTTCGGACATCTGCGCCGGCATCGGCTGCAGCTTCAAGCATCATGTCGTCGAAAATGGCACGTTCGATGTTGAAGGTTTCGTAGCCGTCATCGAATAGTGACTCACTAAAATCGAAGCAACTGGTATCCTTGCCATGTCCAAAGCCGAACTCCGCACCAACTTTAGTCATGCGTGGCAACCGGGAGAGTTGCTCCTCTAAGCCTAGCTGTTTGAGTAGCTCGAAACCAGCGGGTAAAAATGACTCTCCCACGTGAAAACGGGGAAAAGCACTTTTTTCAAGTACGATCACGCGCTTTCCAGCCCGCGTAAGGAGCAGGGCAGCCGTCGCTCCGACTGGTCCACCGCCTATGATTACAACATCGTTTTTAGGATGATTGTCGTTTTCCAACTGAAACCTTTCTTAGAAAGTATCCATTGAAATCAAGCTGTACATGCTTGCATCATTGCGGTCGATCGAGCGAAGCGGTTCCTTCTATTTCTACAAGTAATTCGCGCCGGCAAATGTTTGCATGAACAACTTCAATCTGCGATGGATCAAGGTGATCGATATGTGGCCAGACGATGTCCATGATTGGGTTGAGATGACATTTGTCGCGATAGTAGACTCTCATCGATTCAAATCGTCGTAGTTGAACGTCAACATCGACTGATTTATCTTTCAAGCCTGAATGGTTATCCAATTGAGCGGCGGCATGCACGAGATGTCCCAAGTTTATCAGCGTTTCCTTGGTTTGCGCTATGATGTCTTGGTCATGGATGGATCGTTCACCGCAGACGCTAGCCGTGCCTCCGATAAGCAGATCAGGCAACGTGGACTCCCGCTTGGAGGTTAAAGTGGCACGGGCGAAACATGGCGGCAACGGTCCGTATCGCGGTGAGTATCGGTACGATCGCACTTGGCGTGGGTTTTCAACGGGCTTACCCTGTTGCGTGCTTGCGAGTACCTGTACACACAGGTCTGATCCAGCGTAACCAATACCTGTGGCAGTAGCGATGGATGTTTCTAGTGTTTTGTCGCGTCCGTACCAGTCATAATAAGCGGCGAATCGACCCGCATTAAATATCATATATCGATCCAATCCATCCGGCAGCATAGTTTGAATATTGGGTATATAATTCCAGATTCGTATTGCATGTCGAGATTGTTTTTCGTCAAGGAGATGATGGATAGCGCGGTAGGCTTCAACGGTACGTTGCTGCAACGCAAGCGGTTCCATCGAAGATGCATGACGCACGCATATTTCGATCAGTAACAGATCTGAGTTTTCAGCGATTCGGATCGTTACTTCATTGTCTTGCCCACACAGTGACGGCTGTTTTATTTCCTGTCTTGAGCTGTTCTCGAATATACGCAGTGCCCATCCCGGTAGCGTGGCTTGAGCCGTGGGCTGAAACGATGGCCGGTTTTTTTCATGACGTACTTGAGCAAGCATAGTACGTGCAGGATAGTCGAAAGGTGGATAGAAAGTAAGAGACTGTGATTGAGTATCAAACCATGCCTGAGACTTCATACAAAGGGGTGTAGCACCCGTATTCGCACATGGGGTGCTCATTTATGGGCGGAAGTGGTCAGTTGGATTTTCGTACCGTACACACCGCCGTAATAATCGGAACAGATGACGCCTGCACTGGGTAAGTACATCATCATGGCAGCGCTCAGTGAGGCCAGGGGGCCAACACTAAATCGCTCTGTAATCGCTGTATCAGCACCGACATATCGACAGACATCATGGGGGAAATGTCGAACAGCTGCCGCGTCGATGCGGTCGAGGTAGTGGCCATTACCGGAGGAGAACAGCGTATCGAGCTTTCCGAGTTCCCGGATGACACGTTGTGTGGTGCGTATACGAGCACTCGCACCTGGATTTGTCGCATACGATGCGGCGGTTTTTGCGAGCGTGGCTCGGATCGTCGCTTGGCGTTTCTTAGCTAGATCGCCTCTTTCTAAAATGAAAGTAATTGCGCCACTAGCAAACGAAAATTCTTCGGCGTGTCTATTACCGTAGAGTTTCTTAAACCGATCACAATAGGCTTGTGTGACAATGTCAGTAGTTTCTTCCACCGCGACCACGACCACTCGGTCCCACTGTTCTGCGCGGATGCGTGCGGCTGCAAGATGAAGGGCTTCCAACCCTGCGGTACGTGTGCCAATTAATGTTTGGCAGAACCCTTTGATTGAGAATGTTGTACTAAGATGCGCGCTGGCGACGTTGGGAACACCTTCCGCGAAGAGTATGGGATTGACTGAGTTAATACCTTCATCTATGAGTTGTTGATAGTAAGATTCACAGTAATGGGATGCCGCATGTGTCGTGGCTACCAGGGCGGCGCAATGTGCGCCAAAATCAGGAACATCTTCAATACCGGCATCGCGATAAGCTTCTGACGTGGCGGCTAAACAAAGTTTGGCGTATTCACTCATACGGCGCGTGCGTCTGGCGTTGATAAGGTGTTCGTATTTTTCCGCAGGAATCGTGCCAACACCGCCATCATAAACTTGTCCGTCAACGTTGTTTATTTGTTTAACGAACGCATCGTTTCCAATGGCAGCGGGTAGAACGACGCCAATGCCAGTGATGACGACGTCATGGTTAAACTTGTTACCGTCAAGTTTATTGTCTGTCGCTGTAGATATGTGGTGGTGCGGGTCGGTTTTCGGCGCCGCCAGGATCATGCAGGAATTTGCCCCACCGAAACCCAGCGAGGTGTTGAGTACATATCGTATAGGTTGCGTTGCCGATCGCCCGCATGATACTTGTAGGTCTGAAAATTCCGAATCTTCAGTCGTGATGTTGGCACACGGCGGTACCATTTGGTCACGAATGGCTAGTGCGGCCAAGATCAGGTCAACCGCCCCGGCTGCCCCTAAAGAATGCCCGAGGTGACTCTTGAAGCCTACGATGGGTATATCCGGTAGGCACTTGCCGAAAACTTGGGCTAATGCGGCGTGTTCTGATGCGTCATTATCCGGCGTAGCGGTAGCGTGAGCGACTAGCAGGTCAATATCTTCCGGATCGAGATGAGCAGCGCTGATGGCCTGACGCATGGCCTGGGCTGCGCCCGAGCCTTCGGGATGAGGCTTGGATAAATGGAAGGCATCGCACGATTCACCGAAACCGATAATTCGGGCAAGTGGTTTGGCGTTTCGTGCCAACGCATGTTGCGCACGTTCCAATATTACTATCGCGTATGCCTCGGCTAGCTTCATGCCATTTCTTGTATGAGCAAACGGTCGAAGTGTCGTATCGCTAACGAGTCGCATCGAATTAAAGCCACCATAGGCGTATTCACTAATGGGGTCATATCCACCGGCGATGACGATGTCCGCTTGATTTGTTTGCAGCAGTGTGCATCCCAACGAAATGCTGGCCAGACCGGAAGAACAGGCCGAACATGTCGTCGTGGTCATAGCGACATGGGATAAGTTTTTCACGATGTTTGGTACTACTGCACCAGCGAGGAATGATTGGAGGGCAGTGGTATCACGAGTTCGTAGAAATGCCCCGCCATTTCTCATCCCGTGTAGTGAGGTGCCAAGTACAACCGCATAGCGCATTGAAAGATCGGATTCCTGATTGTTCAGCCCTGCGGTCGTGCATGCTTCATTGAAGGCGAGTTGTAACAGATGAGCTTCGCGCGGGTTAGCGAGATCAACACCTGCACCAAGGTCGGGATCGCGTACTTCTCCGCCTCCTAGGTTAGGGTCGAGTGGAGATTCGATCGCAGTCAGCGGCATGATACCACATTGCCCGCGTATAACCGCTTGCCACGTGGATTCGCGGTCTCGACCAAGACAAGTGACGAGTCCTGCACCGCTGATAACAATGTCATGATTATCTTTGTTCAACATGCTATGTTTTGAAGGGGGCTGGATCGGAATTCATATCTTCCAACCATACTTTTTCATACATAGCCCATTGCTCAGGATGGGCTTGGACAACCCGTGCTATGGCCGAGGTAATGTTACGCAAGGCTGGGTGGTCCCCATTTACCGGTCCCGGCTCGCGCGATACGAAGACGGGCTTATTGATAATGACGCGACAATGACCGACGCGCGTCCGTACTGAGAATATAGGTATAATCGGCGAACCACTAATCATCGCAAGTTTGATCGGTCCGGTCGGGAAAAGCACATGGCCGCCGAGAAAGGGGACAGGGACGCCGCGTTGTCCGGGCATGACTCGGTCTCCCTGAATGACGATGATGTTGTCCGCCAAGAGCGCATCTCTCATGTGTGTCCAGATGGCCCACCCATCGTCGATAGCCTCTTCGATGATGCCGAGTTTGGCTCGGAGTTTAGATCGTAAGTGGTCAAATCCAGACCTGGCATCTCGCTGATAGATGACATGGATTTTTTTTTCTCGACTACGTAATGCGGAAAGGCTGACTTCAAAAGGACCAATATGGGCGGTAACGATGATCGCCCCATTACCTGATTCTCGGGCTTGCTGGTAATACTCCAGGCCATCCACTTTCTCGATCCAATTGGATAGCACTGTTTCGGTTGCTCCGGCTGCTAGGCCGAGTTCATAAATGCTTGTGTAAGCACTTTGAATCATTTTGCGACGCAGGCGTTCTACCTCCACATCGCTAGCGCCGGGACTTAGAAGCCTGCGCGCGTTGGCTGTGGGTCCGTCGCGTAACGTCTTGGAGAATTTTAGCGCGAACCATAAAAAAAATGGACGCGTGATGAGTACGAACAAAGGGCAATGCTCTACGGACCAGTACATAAAATCTCGCCAGAAATTGGCTGTGGCCTCACGAATACGAGAGACGGGACTTGCTGGTGCGTGAATCTGACCTTGCAAGGTTGAATTGTTCATGGTTGACTCTTGGGCTTCGTTGAGTCGCTCTCCGTGCGATCTCCGAGAGGATACACTGTTGTCACATCGTCTGGAACATGTAGTTTAACCTGAGCATTTGTCACACCTACATTCGTGCGGATATTCGTAAAAGTGATAACCGTACGATCGCCGTCGGGGTCTATCATTTCTACATGGTTAGCTATACCTATTCTTTCATCAATCCGGACGAACAGTTCTTCGATGAAGTCGCCTACAGATTCATCTTTGGGTGTGAGGCGAAGTTGGAGCGAATCCGAAGGTGAATTGAGGTTGCGCGGATCAAGTTCGATTGTGAAGTAGCGTCGAAGCGTTATGAGTTTAGGCAGCGGAGAAATAGCCAATGAACGCAGGTGTCTGTCGAGCGTATATATCTCGACTGTTTTTCGAGCGGCGTAATAGATGGTGATGTTTTCATCACCCATAAAGAGACTAATGGCTGTCGGTTCGGTGGTTTTCCAGTGAGTTCGCTTACCCTTGATGAAGATGGTTCCCTTGGATAAGAGAGGTTTTTTCAACATCGCAGTGAAAACTTTTTCTTGAAAATTAGCCGTGACATCACGGATGTGTTGGGTCTTCTCGTCGAGTTGTGAAAGGCGTACATCGAGATCATTAGCCCAGCTGTATGGGGCCGTAAGGACTATGAGTAGGACACTTGCGCGATAAGAACAAGCTTTGCAAACTAACGTGACAGCGTGTTTTCTTGTGGCGTTCATGTTGAGGTAGCGGCGCTGTTCGTGGTTAGAGACGGTAGAGAAAGAGTTAGGGTACCATGGGTGATGCGCTTATCGTTAACCGCCGCTTGCACGTCAAATTGAATCAGGTCGCCGAAGGTGCAACGGATGCGGCTCGAAAGATGTATCTTGGCAGGCGGTGTCACCGAATCACTAAATCGAAGGTCAATATGGGCGAGTTTGCCAAGCGGTGCTTCACGATCGGATGGAGGACGGTTCATGGCTTGGTATTTTACAACGGCTACCATACCGGAAAGTTGTGCAAGCGCTTCACCGATCAACACGCCGGGCACGATAGGATGGTCAGGAAAATGGCCTGCAAAGAACGCCTCACTACCATCGACGCACCAGATAGCATGTCCCGATGAATCAGTGTCGACATGAACTTGTTCAGTGATAAATAGGAATGGTGGACGATGCGGTAAACAATCTAAGATGTTCTCCGCTTGATGGTCCATACTAAAATTCTCACAGGCCTTCCCGGATATTGCTCTGAGCCGCTACGAAATCACCTAGTGTTTGGGTAGTGGCAAAAATTTCAGGCCCCATGGCTTCGGAAGGAATCTTGATGTTAAATGCTTTTTCGATGCTTTGAGCTAACAGTAGTGCATCGAGGGAATCGAGATCGAGATCCCCACCAAACAGGGCGGTATCCGGCGCGATGGTGATGTCAGGTCCGAGTTTGAGATCTCGTCGTAAAATCTCGACAATCCGACTGATTAGGTTTTGGTTGTTAGGCATGGTTAACTTCTACTTCAGGCCAAAAATGTCCTCACATATCCAATAAATCGTTGGTGCTGATACCGCTCACGATGGCGGATTTTCCTGGAATTGTCAACCGGTCGAAACGACGGTGAGATTGTGCGATACGCTGCAAACCATGACGTCTTCGACGGTCGTCCTGTAAGCGAGTATACTTCGCCGCACGATGTTAAAGGTATGTCAACTTTGTAAGCGTTTTGGATCAATCCTCGCGGTGGATTCTCTATCGTTTGATGCACAGCCCGGGGAAATTCTAGGCCTGCTAGGACCAAATGGTGCTGGGAAAACGACGAGCATCAACATGATTGCAGGGTTGCTTCATGCGGATGCCGGTGAGGTCGATGTGGGGGGGCTAGGTTCACCAACTCGATCCGAAGTCAGGCGAAAAATCGGGATAGCGCCGCAAGCGTTAGCGTTGTATGACGCACTTACAGGAGAGGAAAACCTGCGATTTTTCGGGCGATTGGCAGGGTTGTCCGGCAAGGCGCTGCGTGATCGTGTGTCTTGGTCACTTGATTTTGTGTTGTTGACGGATCGAAAGCACGATCGAGTTAAAACTTATTCAGGCGGCATGAAAAGGCGTATCAATTTAGCGGCGGCACTAGTACACGATCCGCCACTATTGCTTTTGGATGAACCTACCGTTGGCGTGGATCCACAATCACGGAATGCCCTATTTGAAAATGTCCTGGCCATGAAGGCCCAAGGACGAACTGTGATTTATACCACACACTATATGGAAGAAGCTGAAAAACTTTGTGACCGCGTTGGCATCATGGATCATGGAGCGTTTCTTGCGTTTGATACGGTGGCCCGTCTTATCGAGGCATATGGTGGTCATAGCATGGTCACCGTCGAACGACAAAACGGTCGGGTGCAAATCGAATCCGATGATCCATTGGCGGAGTGTGTGCGGTTGCAAAAGGAAGGTGAAATACTTTCTTTGCGCGTAGATCAACCAAACTTGGAACGCGTTTTTTTGAATCTGACAGGCCGGGCGATGAGGGATTAATGCGAAAAGTAGTCACAACCATAGCAGTCAATGACATACGTCTCCTGCTGAGAGACAAGGGCGGCGCGTTTGTGACGTTTGTCTTTCCACTGGCTTATTGTATTTTCTTCGGGCTTATTTTCGCAACGCATAATACATCGCCTCGTGCGATCGATATTGTGATAGTGGACGAAGATCATAATCAACAGTCTGAGGAGTTTGTTGAATTACTCAAGCAAAGCGGCGCTGTTGAATTAAAGATGGCTTCGCGTGAACAGGCGATGGAGCAGGTACGTCGTGGTAATCATGCTGCATACGTAGTGATTACTGAAGGGTTCGGTAAGGCATCACAAAACGTACGAACAGATGATCGACCGAAAATAGAGATTGGTCTCGATCCCTCCCGTAAGGCTGAATCAGAAGTAGTCAAGGGTCTTATCTCAAAGTACGCCTTTGAATTTTTCTATTCCCATATAAATAAACGCCTAGTGGGCGATGTGCCTGACAATCAGCACGAAGCGTGGTCTGGTTTTACGCCTGTCGAGATCGAGACTACCGAGATCGTGCAGACGAGAACCGGGCCGTCAAGCAGCTATGATATATCATTTCCTCAAGGCATTATTTGGGGCGTGCTCGGTTGTTGTGCTTCCTTTGGTATTTCATTAGTCAACGAACGCACGACAGGTACACTCTCCAGGCTTCTCGTAGCCCCAATCACCCGCACGGATATTCTCGCTGGTAAAGCGCTAGCTTGTTTTAGTTCCACACTATTGCTTGGCACTGTGCTGTTCGTTGTAGGTATGGTTGCGTTTAACGTGAATCCACAAGCCCCTTTCCATTTAGCCATTTCCTTATTGGCCATTTCTACGGCGTTCGTAGGGATTATGATGTTTATCTCAATCCTGGGTAAAACAGAACGCGCCGTCAGTGGAATTGGTTGGGCGGTGTTGTTGTCGATGGCCATGCTCGGCGGAGGGATGGTGCCGCGATTTTTTATGCCGCATTGGATGCAAACACTCAGTACGATAAGTCCTGTAAGTTGGGCGATTCTTGCGATGGAAGGTGCTGTTTGGCGTGGCTTTTCTACGAGTGAGATGTTGCTTCCGTGGAGCGTGCTGGCTGGAGTAGGACTTCTTTTTTTCGTGATCGGTGTCCGAGGATTCTCCTGGCCGGATAAAGGTTAGGTTCCAGTGCAGTAGTTGGAGCAAGAAGTGAAATCGGAGGCGGCAAGTGATTTTAATGCGGTAGTTGTTGTTCCGACCTACAACAATGCTGCGACACTTACTGACATTCTGGATCGAATCGAGTGTATCGGTGTTGCGATGATCGTCATTGATGACGGCGCTTCGGACGACACGCCTTCCATATTAAAGCAATGGGTCGGTCAGAAACATTCAGTATATGTCAAAGTTCTGACACATCAGAAAAATCAAGGCAAGGCTGCAGCATTAATGACGGGATTTTCGGGGGCGCGGCGCTTGGGCTATACACATGCGGTGACGATGGACACGGACGGGCAACTGTCACCGGAAGATATTCCCGCGATGTTAGCCGCAGCTAAGTCGTCCCCGGATGCGTTAGTCCTCGGACGACGAAGTACGACAACGCCGGGTTTACCGCAATCAAATCTGATCGGGTGGTATACGTCAGGATTGGGCATTTGGGTGGAGACAGGGGTTGCCTTGATTGACAGTCAATGTGGGTTGCGCATCTACCCGTTACGATTGTTTGACCACGTTCAATGTCGTGTGGGTCGGTTTGGCTTCGAGGCGGAGATTATTGCCCGTGCGCTTTGGGCTGGGTTTTCCATTATTGAGGTTCCGGTTGCCTGCGAATATCCTCCGCAGGATCAAAGCGTCTCGCATTTTCGGCCAGTCAAAGATGGGATCAAAGGATTTTTCATGCACTGGGCGCTGGCCATACGAAGGCTGATCCCCTGGCCAATGCCTCAGGTTATCACAACTGATTCTAACAACAAGGTCGAAAAATCTGTGCTCACCGGGAGGGAGTCTTGGTTGCATTGGATAAGCCCGTTGACGTGGTGGCGACAGATACGAGATAGTCGTTTGTCACAATTAATCATGGCTTCCGATGTGGGTTTAGGTGCATTCATGGCTTGCATGCCGTTGGGATGGTGGATTATACCGGCTGTGTTGTATAGCTCTAAACGATTACATCATAATCTATGGGTCACAGCCCTCGGTGCTACATTGGCTTTACCACCGATGGGTGACGAACTAGCCAAGGTATCTATTACGATTGGTCATCTGTTGACACATCTAGGGCTACCGGATTTTTCTTTAGCCATGCCGGGTACGCATACGCTGAGCCAAGTCTTGCTAACCTTTCCTGTTTCGTGGTGTGTAGGCGGTGTCGTGCTTGGATGTGCATTACATTGGACGGCTATTGGCGGATTGATGTACCTGTTTCGTCATGCACCTCTGATTATGACCAAGCCGTTATAGTTGCCGGTGTAGACTCGGTTGTAGATAATCTTCACAGCCGGAATGAAAATAGATCGAGTGTAACATACCATGAAAGAAGTCTGGGAAGATTCCGTTTTGCAAGAATAGCAACTAGGGAGAATCGATTGATGACAAAGACCATCTTTACGATGTTTATCATACTTATGCTGTCAGTAGCTGAGGCGCCTGTCAGCGGAGAAGCACATGCAACATTGACAATGGCGGTTACATTACCGGCATCCGCATCCTCAACTCCGTTGGACGGTCGTATGCTATTGATGATTTCCAACAACAATAAAACCGAGCCACGGTTTCAGATACGTGATGGTGTGCGTACGCAGCAAATATTCGGCATGGATGTGGACGGTATGGTTCCGGGTGAGGATGTGGTATTCGACGCATCGATATTAGGCTATCCGCGCGAAAGTTTAGCCGACATTCCCAAAGGCGAGTATTGGGTACAGGCTCTGCTCCACAAGTATGAAACCTTTCATCGCGCAGATGGTCACGTCATCAAATTACCCATGGATCGAGGTGAGGGGCAACACTGGAATCTCGCACCCGGTAATCTGTATAGTACACCAAGGAAAATGCTGCTAGATCCAGCCAAGGAACAGTCATTGCGCATTACATTGGATCAACAGATTCCCCCCATCACACCACCGGCTGATACAAAATACATCAAGCATATCAAAATCAAAAGCGAGTTACTGTCAAAATTCTGGGGGCGCCCCATGCACCTAGGGGCAGCCGTGCTGCTCCCTGAAGGATTCGACGAGCACCCCGAGGCACGCTACCCCTTAATTATCAATCACGGACACTTTCCACATACCTTCGGAGGGTTTCGCGAGACGCCACCGGACCCTGATCTTAAGCCGGTTCATAGCGAACGGTTTAATCTACCTGGCTACAATCGTATCGTGCAGCAATACGCCTATGATTTTTACAAGCAGTGGATCGGGCATGACATGCCCAGGTTTATCATTATTGAAATTCAGCACGCCAATCCCTATTACGACGATTCTTACGCAGTGAATTCTCAAAACCTAGGCCCTTACGGTGATGCCATCATGCACGAACTGGTACCGCAAATAGAAAAGAAATATCGCGGTATAGGACAGGGCTGGGCACGTTTCACGTATGGCGGATCTACCGGGGGATGGGAGGCGCTGGCTGTGCAAATATTTTATCCGGACGATTTCAATGGATGTTTTGCCGCTTGTCCCGACCCGATCGATTTTCGGGCATATACGGTCGTAAATATCTACGAAGATGAAAATGCCTATTACGAAAAAGGCGATTGGTCTCAAACGCCGAGACCAGGTCAGCGAAATTACCTTGGCCAAGTGCACGCAACGCTGGAACAAATTAACCAACGAGAGATTGTACTAGGTACGCATTCTCGTTCAGGAGACCAGTGGGATATTTGGGAGGCGGTGTATAGTCCTGTTGGTGAGGGTGGTTATCCGAAACGTATTTGGAATAAGCGTACGGGCGAGATAAACAAAGATGTTGCAGCATTCTGGCGGGAAAACTACGATTTGCGTTATATCCTCAAGCGCGATTGGGATAAACTCGGCTCAAAATTACAGGGGAAGATCCACATCTACTGCGGGACGATGGATAATTACTACCTCAACAATGCGGTATACCTGATGGAGGAATTTCTGGAATCTACGAAAAATCCCCACTACGATGGCCAAGTCGACTATGGCGAACGGGCAGAGCATTGTTGGAACGGTGACCATCAACGACCCAATGCGCTCTCGCGCCTTCGTTATCATGTCATGTATGTGGATAAAATAATCCAACGAATGGAGATGACTGCCCCCAAGGGTGCAGACCTGACGAGTTGGCGATATTGACAGATACGACGCTTACGACCTTTTTTTGATATCACTGGTTGGGTAATGGCCGTCAGTCGGGTTAGCGATTTTACGCGGTGTTGTTTTGTTACTGCTTTTATTTGCAGCGGTAATGATGTCAGCCATATACTCGGCTAAATGAGCAAAACTTGCTTCTCGTCGTAGGAAGGATGTCACGATGACTTCATCGAATTGTTTTCCCGACAGTTCTTTGATGATAGCCACGGCCTTTTCGTGAGAGAAGGCATCCTTGTACACGCGCTTCGTCGTCAAAGCGTCGTACACGTCTACTAGCGCTACGATACGCCCAGATAGCGGTATTGATTGGCCACGAAGACCTTTCGGGTAACCTGAACCATCATACCACTCGTGGTGAGTTCTTATGATATCAATCGCCATTTGCAGGAATTTGGAATCCGGCGCACGCTCGATTATGGGTTGCAGTGTAGCCGCACCTATATCTGCGTGTGTTCTCATAATAGCCATTTCTTCGACAGTGAGTTTTCCCGGTTTACGCAAAATAGAATCGGGAATGGCCACTTTGCCAATATCATGTAATGGAACCGCTCGCTCCAGACAACGAATAAAATTTTCGTCAATAGAGTCGCCATACGGTGAGTGCTCTAGGTCTTCGGCAAGTAAACGCGAGTATATAGTTACCCTGTCAACATGTTGGGCAGTATCATCATCCCGATGCTCAGCCAATTTAGCCAACGAAACCAGGATGAGATCTCGGGCTTCTTCTTTGGCGATCCGATAGCGAAAGCCGTGTAAAGATGTGGCCACCAGACCGGTAATGATTTCTATATATTCTAAATCACAAACTTCAAATGGTCGCTGCAAAACGCGATCAGAAATGTTCATGACACCTATCACTTCACCGGCCATGATGAGTGAAACGGAAACCAGTGGGGATCCGGAAAACAGATACTCGTCGTCTACGCTCCACTTTGCACATCGTTGTTTTTCCGTATTGCATACGATGGGCGTGCGCATCAGGAATGCCATACCAGTAATACCCTTGCCGATTTCCACTTTTCTCACGCTGGCATCGTCAGGGTTTTTACCGTGGAATTTGGCCAAGGTTAACTGTTCTCGTTTCTCATCGGGTACTAAAATAGCGACCTGACGCGATGATAAAATATGGGTTACAGCATCGACGGTCATGGACAATATTTCAGCGTCATCGTTAGCCTGAGCCAGCGCTCGGCAGAAATCGAGCAGTTCGGTAAGGACACGAATCTGGTCGGCTCGCATCTGATAACTTGTTAATAAATCGATACGTTCGCGATGAAGCAGAGCCATCGAGCGAACACGAACAATCAACTCGGGCGTGTGTATGGGTTTGAGTAGATATTCATCAGCACCTGCTTCAAGTCCGGCCAGGATATCCGGTGACTCAACACGGGCACTCATAAGGATGATCGGTACCCTACCCGTTTCCGGGTTGGCTCTTATGGCCCTAGCACAAGCCAGACCGTCCATTTGGGGCATCACAACATCCATGACGATGACGTGAGGCGCTGCCTGGTGGATCATCTCCAGTGCTTGAACACCACAATCAGCGGTACGAACGTGGTATCCTTCCTTCTCCAAACTTTTTTGACATAGCAAGCGGCTGGTGATGTCGTCATCTACAATCAATACGGAAAATACATCCCTTGAATTGTTATGGGGTGCACCGGTAGTGTCGGGAGCGGCAATGTAGATTTCATCGCTACTATACGCGCATACGGCATTACGACCACTGGCTTTAGCTTTATATAGTGCTTGATCTGCATAGGTGATGACTTCATCGAGCGTTTCGTCTGAATTGATCGCAAGGCCAATGCTAACGGTGACGCGACCAGCCGGACTAGCCGGATGGTTCACGCCCAAATCCCAAACGGCCTGTCGTATGCGTTCTGCTAGATGTTTGGCACCCAATAAATCGGTCCCTGATAGCAGTACGACAAATTCTTCTCCACCATACCGACCGATCAGGTCGATCGATCGACATGCGGAGGACATGGCTTGAGCCATGTTAAGCAGACAGTTATCCCCGGCAGGATGACCAAGTGTATCATTAAAAGACTTAAAATGGTCGACATCGATCATTAAAACAGCATAGGGGTTATTGGTGCGTTTCGATCTTGAATGTTCAACATTAGCACCTTGTTTCCATGCGCGACGTGTCAACACTTTGGTTAGGGAGTCATACCGAGCTTGCTGGCTTAGGTCTTTGTTCATCTTCCGGAGGTGTTGTGCCGTGGATTCCGCGTGCTGCTTTTGACCTATGAGTTTTCGTCGTTCAGTCAGCAGTACGAGTTGTACTGAAACGCGTGCTAGAATCTCTTCGATCCGAAATGGTTTTGTGATGTAATCACATCCACCTGCGGCAAATGCGTGCGCGAGTTTTTGGGTATCGGTGATCGCCGTGACAAAAATCACAGGAATTATGGCTGTGGTTTCGTTGGCTTTGAGTTCACGACAGATATCGATACCATCACGACCGGGAAGCATGAGGTCAAGCAGGATGATGTCTATGGGTGAGTTTCGGGCATGCGCTAGGGCTTGATCCCCGTCGACGGCTTCGATGACCTCGTATCCTTCCTGGCGTAATGCAGTAGCCAGGATGAGCATATTCGTGGGATCGTCATCAACGATGATAATTTTTGCTTTGGCTTTCATCGCGTTGATCGCTTAACACAAAATCGAATGGGATAATTCACGTAACCGTTGTAATTCACGCTGTGCTTGTCGGACGGCTAATCGTAGTTCACTGTCTTGATGTTCAGCCACTAGGGATTCCATTTTTTCTGCAAGACATCGTATGGGTTCGGCTCCGATGTTGCTGGCGGCCCCTTTCAGGCTATGTGCATCTAATGACAGTTGTTCCCACGCACGGTCATCTATGGCTTTTGCGAGTCTGTTAATGGTGTCCGGCATATGGCTTAGAAACATATTGACTACGGTAGCATATAATTCACGGTTCCCCCCTAAGCGATCCAGTGCTTCCTCAACGTTTAACGGGAATAATTCACTTGTATCACTATCAGGCTTAGTTGCGCTCTGATCCATTAGACGCCGCTTATGCTCTTCGCTGATGCGCTGCCCGAGCCATGCGTCTATCATATTACACAATATGTTGCCGTTAATTGGCTTGGCGATGTAATCACTCATGCCGGCCTCAAGGCACTTCTCTTTATCTCCTTTCATGGCGTGGGCTGTCATGGCTATAATCGGCAGTTTTTCGTATTGAGGCTGCGATCTGATACGTCGTGTTGCTTCCAGTCCATCCAATACAGGCATCTGAATATCCATTAGGACGATATCGAATGTATCACTCTCTAAAGCTCTGAGCGCTTCCATACCGTTTGTCGCAGAAACGACGTCATGACCTGCACGTTTCAACAGCCCGATCGCCACTGTACGGTTAACTTTATTGTCCTCGACTAATAAAACTTTGACGGGCTGGCGATGGTCATGCGTTGTCAACGTATTTGATTCTTCTGCGCAGATGGTAGGGGTTGGATCATTTGCTTCGCTAGGTGGTTGTTCAGCCAGTGATAACATGATGGAAAACGAAAATGTACTACCAATGCCGGGCTTACTTTTGACATTAATATGCCCACCCATGATCTCTATTAGTTGCTTGGAAATGGCTAAACCCAGCCCCGTTCCGCCGAACTGTCGTGTCGTAGCACCGTCAGCCTGAGTAAAACTCTCAAAGATTTTTTCGAGATGAGACTTTTCAATGCCAATGCCGGTATCTCTAATTTCGAAAGTGAATTCTGCTTCTTGTGAACTTTGTTGACGCATAGCTACTGAAACGTTCACTTCGCCCTCGTTGGTAAATTTGAGGCCGTTACCCACAAGATTGATTAAAACTTGGCGCAGGCGATGCGCGTCCCCCTTTACTTGTGGAAAGGCTTGCTTGTCCTGCTTTGAAATCAGACGAAGACCTTTACGTGCGGCTTCAACGGAGAACAATTTTATCATGTCATTGATCACGCAACCGAGGTCGAATTCTCGATTTTCGAGCTCGAGTTTCCCAGCTTCGATTTTTGAAAAATCCAAAATATCATTGATGATACTGAGCAGTGATTCAGAGCATGACATCACCGTTTGTAAGCTATCCATTTGATCAGGTGTGAGGTCTGTCTGTAAAACCAGTTCGGTCATACCTAGAATGCCATTCATGGGTGTTCTGATCTCATGACTCATATTGGCTAGAAATTCACTCTTAGCACGATTACCCTCCTCCGCATGTTTGCGTGCTTCATGCAACTTTTGCTCCGAATGAACGCGATTGATGGCTTCCGCCAGGATGTTCGCTACAGCATTGAAAAAGTGAATGTCGTCTGCCGTAAAATGGTGGTGCTGCAAACTATGAGCGCCTAGTACGCCGAAAGGCGTGTCTTTACCGGAGATCGTCACACTGATACCGGCAACCACACCGTGTTCTTCTAAAAGTGCCGGCCCGGTAAACCTAGTTTCCGAACGTAGATCATTGACGACGACAGGAACGTCCTGCATGAGTGTATATCCGGCCTGGGAATTTTCCCCGGCTAATACGCTGGCTGTCCCGACGATACCCTCTCGCCATCCAACACCGCTGCGAAGTAGCAAACTTTCTCCATCCTTTGAAAGCTCTAATACTTTGCACAATGGCACTTGCAGCGTTTCAGCTACGCGGTGAACCGTAGCCTTGAATAGTTCTGACAAATCGGTATTTGATAAAGCCAAGCGTCCGAGTGCTGCCACGGCCTCCTGTTGTTGTGTATGAACACGAATTTGTTCATCCGCCAGACTGCGTTCTATGGCAATACCTGCCACACGCGTAGCACTTAATATAGTGGCTATATCCATTTCACTTGGTGCACGAGGCTCATTGAAATACATGGCAAACGTACCTAGCACTTCGCCACTGCTTGACATGATCGGTTCGGACCAACAGGCACGTACACCCAAATTTTTTGCAAGATCTAGAAAGTCCAGCCAAAAGGGATGTATTTCCACATCCTCAACGATAACTCGACTTGCTCTATACGCGGCTGTACCGCAACTGCCTACACCTTCTTTAATTGGTATCCCATCGACGGCATCAATGTAATAGATAGGTAGTGATGGAGCTGCACAATGCCGCAGGCATTTTTCGTGTGGATCGACCAACAGAATCGAGCATTGCATTGTTGGATGTATTGATTCGATCGACTGAATGAGTTCGTTCATGGCTTC
The DNA here is from genome assembly GCA_024276605.1 of Planctomycetota bacterium. Lineage (GTDB taxonomy): Bacteria > Planctomycetota > Phycisphaerae > UBA1845 > UBA1845 > JAJRPG01. The sequence goes on from JAJRWX010000109.1 coordinate 51,874, forward strand.
CGGCAGAGATGCTCCGGACGTCATGATCTCAAGCACACGATTGCGCCCACGCTCTATACTTTGTGCTAGTTTTCGTTCTCGAACTTCAATTTCAAGTTCGCAGCGCCGGCTCTCTAACTCTGAAGTGCGTTGTTGAACTTGCTGTTCAAGATTTCCGGTATAGTTGGCTAGCGATCGAGCCATGCGATTGAACATGCGTGCCAATGCTCCGATCTCACCGATGGCGTTTTCTGAAGCTATTTTTTTGAAATTGCCTTGTTCGATTTCAGAGGCCACAAAGGCGAGTTCTGTGATGGGATGCAATAAACGCCGGACCATCAAAATAGTGACGGTGATGCCAACGATCAAAAAAAAGAACAATATGAGTAGGCTCTCCTGTGCGCGCCCGCGGAAATCAGCATAGACTTTGTCTGTATTGTAATCGATGGCGATCAAACCGAGCGTATCGTTTTGTTCCGTCGACTGGTCTTCCCCAAGTAGTCCGATATCCAAATTATTCGAAGTCCGACGAATCGGCACGCTGACCCTAAAATGCCCTTCGCTGCCGTGTTCCATCCGGGTGACCGTTTGATGTTGTAATTGTAGTGGAGAATAGTGTTGTGCTGTTTGGTTTATATGAAATTTTCTATCGCGGTTGAAACGCGCTAATACCTTACCTTTGAGGTTGATAATTTGCGTGGAATCAATGGCTTCGTTATGTGCCGTGCCGGCCACCAAATGCTCTATAACCTTTACATCGTTGATCAACATACCGATCTCAGCATCGTTAGCGATCGCTTCTGCGTAGAGCAACGCGCCCTGTCGCTCGGATGACAGTGCGGCATAATAAGATCTATAAATGAGGGTGGTGGAGAGTAGTACTGAGGTTACTATGAGTAGTGTAACGCAGTATGCAATGGACCGTGCCTGTATCCCCCAGCGTTTTGAGCCGGTTCGATCTTTTTGCTGAAACTTATGGTCCGATGTTTCATTCATACGATGCGCGTACTCCCACACGAGAACCTACGTTTCATTAGCTATGGCACGCTCAACGCAGATCAGACACATCAACATGTGCTTGGCATGAATAGATCGGCTTTCAATCAGTCGTTATGTTGCCGCATGTTTGTCCGATAAAAGCGCAACCTTGGTTGGTCGCCTTCTATTCACGGTCATTCGGCATGACCACCAAAAAAATACCCACATACCTTTAACTCACCGATATAACCCTTACGGCCATCTCCGCAGGTCAGCTAGGTTTAACGCCCGGCATGTAACTAATAGGCATGGTGAATCCTTTGTGACTGCTTTGGTTGTAGGTCATCCTGAAAATAGGTTACGCAGTGTGGTAGATGTACGCCGTGACGGTACGCGACCTGTCCGCATGATTTTCGGACTTGTGTGTTACATAGTTATATTTTTCTGTTACGCAGGCCCATCGGTTTTGCATGCGCAGCCTGCCCGTGGCGCCTACGTAGCCATCGTAAGAGGATCGCTCTCTATTTATCAGCAAGCAGCAGAGGCTTGTTGCAACATGCTGATGATCAGTGGGCATCATTGCGAAATATATACGCTGCCCAAGAAAGCAAATCGCGAAGCACTCACGCGATGGACTGCTACTGTACTGAAGAACAATCCCAAACTGATTGTGACGGTAGGGGCTAAAAGCACCAAACACATCCTCGCTGCAACCCCAAACACGCCTATTGTTTTTACGATGGTGCCCAACGTGTTAGATGCCTCTTTCATAAAAACAGGTAATCAGCGACATCGTATAACCGGCATCAGCTCAGATGCATCACCGCAACGTCGTATACGTTGGGTTACCCGTACAGGGAACGCGTTACGCCGCGTGGTTATTCTTTATAGTGATGCGACAAAGCGAACGGTAGCTTCGTTGCAGGTGGTTGCTAGTCAATTTGGCATTGAGATTGTCGACATCAAGGCGACGAAAGACACATTTATGGAAGCACTTTCATCCGTGGAACGCGCCGACTGCGACGGTGTGTTAATGATATTGGATGCGAATGTCTATAATTCACCCACCATTCGAGCACTATTGGTTTGGGGGGCGCGGAATCGTAAGCCTGTTTGGTCGTTTTCAAAGAATTTCGTCAAAGCCGGTGCATTCGCCGGACAGTTTTTTAATCCTGATGGCCTTGGCCGACAGACGGCCCGGGTTGTCTTGAAGATTTTACAGGGGCAGTCGCCCGGGGATATTGATATTCAATATGTCGAAGCGTTGGATACCGCGATCAATCTACACACATCCTCCATGATCGATCTGCAAGTACCCTTGGCTACCCTTCCGCCAAATACCGTTCGTTACGGAGATAATCAATGATTGACAGTAGGAGATTTCAGCGCATGCCACATACGTTTAGCCGCTGGATAGACAAGTTGTTAACTTTAACAGGTGTAGTGCGCGATATAAAGTGGGGTGTTTTCATTTCCCTTTCTGTCATATTGACAGCTACCGTATCTGCGCAAGAGATACCTGTTACAGATGAGCGGGAAGAGGGCAACACGGTCGTTGAGACGCTGGACCAAGAGGGAGCATGGGATGAGGAGTCCGAGTTCGATGAGATGGCCTTGCTGGAGTTGGATATCCCCATGGTTGTGACGGCGTCTCGACATGAGCAAAAGCTGTCAACAGTCCCCTATGCAATGAGCATCATCACAGCGGAAGATATTCGTCGCTCAGGCGCACGCACCATACCCGATGCGTTACGACTTGCACCGGGCGTGGATGTGGCGGATTTGTCATTTGGAAACTCAGCCGTATCTCCACGAGGCTTTCATGGTTTTTTATCTAGTCAAGTACTCGTCCTGGTTGACGGACGACAAATTTTCGATTCTTTATTTGCAGGGACGCTCTGGGGGAGTTGGCCGTTTCAGCTTGAAGACATTGCACGGATCGAAGTCATTCGTGGTCCGGGTGGGGTGACGTGGGGCGCCAATGCCGTAAATGGCGTCATCAACATCATCACAAAGAGTCCGAAAGACCAGCAAGGTTGGACGATTCTATCTCGGGCAGGTTCGCGCGGGGAGGTGAAACAACATATCGGATACGGCTTTACAGAAGGTGATCTGAGTCTACGGATTTCAGTCGAGTATGACGGTAGTGATGGATTCCGCAAAGGGGGTTCCTTTATGCGGAAGCTTGATGATGGGCAAATAGGTGGAAAAATCGGCATCCACGGCGTCTACGAGAAAGATGCTGATAATGTATGGACTTTTTCTGCCGGTAGTGCTGTCGTGGATGGCTTATTTCCACCGACACCGGGAGCGGGCCTATTCAATCGACGCAATTCTGGGTCTCAAGCATCGTTTTTATTAACCAACTGGTCTCATCGTATAGACGATAAACGCAGTTTTGAGATGACAGCGTATATCAACGATTTTTTCGCTTCGCCGGGTGTTCCGTCCATCGATTATCGTTACCAGCAGTTTGGTTTACTCCTTTCATATCTAGATAAAAAGAGCGAGACGCGAACGCAAACCTACGGATTGGATACGCGCTTTGAAATTTTTGATGCTTCGAATGCAGATCCGTTCATGCTAACCAAAGATCACGTTAATGCCGTTCTGATTGGTGCCTATTTACAGGAAGAATTACGCCTATCTCCCAAGTGGTCACTCAATTTGGGTGGAAGGCTTGATTACGAATCTTATGGTGGATTTCAGCCCAGTGCCCGTGCATCATTGACTTATCAATTGTCGGAGAATTCGATTATTTATGGTTCCGTATCTCGGGCCTTCTATTTGGGGACATCGGCTGGCGGATATCTCAACATGCCGCTATTCAATGGTCTCGTCCGAGTTACATCGAACAGAGATTTTGATCCGACGACACTCATTGCCTACGAAGTAGGCTATCGAGGTGTCCTGGCTGACAAGCTCCAGACCAGTCTGAACTTTTTCTGGCATGATTATGACGAATTGACAACCTTACGTCCCGAATTGGGGGGGCAGTCTTTATTAACCATTGATTTTGATAACCGCAGTGGCAACGCTGCGCTTTACGGCGTGGAGTTTGAAACAAAATGGTCAGCTACATCAAAACTAGACATACTGGCGAACTACACTTATCAGCAAATAAATTGGGATTTGGATGAACCGTTCACGCAGCGGGATTTCATCTCACCGCCTAAACATAAAATTATGTTAGGCACTCGATACGCAGCCAGCGATAAATTATCTCTCTCTGCGCATATGTATTATGTCGATGCCGTACATTCACCGGATCCGGTGAATCCATTTGGAAAATTGCATATCGACCCCTATATTCGCTTGGATATTCGCGCTGAACAACAGCTTTGGGATGACGGTGCCTATTTTGCCGTGGGTGTACGTAACCTGCTCGACCGTGACCATCTCGAAGGGGCGACAGCCTTTCTCAATAGTGCCGAGGTACCCAGAACCTATTTTGCCGAATTGCGTATTGCTATACGATAGGACCAGACGACAGTTTTTTTCGCAAGGTCATATACAATGCCGCGTTGGAATGATGCGTTGGGTGGCATGGGTAAGCGAAAGCTTACCCGTGTCTTTCGAAACTTTAGGCACATGGGCAAATCCCGATGTGACCCGAAGCCGGTTCGGAGTATCCCGACTTTACGTGGGGGTACATTGGGATTCCAATGCTGTTGACTTAGGTTTGTACCGCAGGCATCTTGCCTGCTCAGTCTGCGATCAAAAAGCAGGCTAGAAGCCTGCGCTACGATCCACCGCGTTAAGTCAACAGCATTGCATTGGGATCCAGGCTATACACAAAACTACCTGCGACAAAGCAGCGGGGGCGCGTACTTCCCGTGAACAATTCACCCTTGTTATAAATGATTAACGGCATGCATAGGGAATCTACGCCCAGGCATCGTAGTAACCTGTTCACTTCGTGCATTCGCAATTATACTGTCAATCTATGACACAGTTAGATTATCGAACAGCCGGCGAATCTCACGGACGCGCTCTCCTTGCATTGGTCGAGGGCTTGCCTGCTGGGATGAACATTGATGTGGATTTTATCAATGCAGAGTTAAAGCGACGGCAGGGTGGCTATGGTCGTGGCGCTCGTATGAAGATCGAGCACGACGAGGTCAACATTCTCTCCGGTGTATGTCGAGGTGTAACCATCGGATCGCCCATCACACTTCAAATTGATAATAAAGATTTTCGTATTGATGATGCACCACCAGTGCCTAACCCGCGCCCCGGTCATGCTGATCTAGCTGGTAGTCTGAAATGGCTCACGACCGATAGTCGCACTATCCTAGAGCGTGCGTCTGCACGTGAGACGGCTGCACGGGTAGCGGCGGGTGCGTTGGTACGATCGTTGTTGCAGCTATTTTGTGTCGATGTAGTTGGCTATGTCGTGCGCATTGGCGGCGTTGAGGCGAAGCATAACGAAAACCTCACGCTTAGTGAATTACGACAATTACGCGATAACAATGAGGCCTACTGTCCGGATGATAAAGCCGCGACGGATATGATCGCGGCGATAAAGCAAGCCAAGATTGATAAGGATACACTCGGTGGCATCGTTGAGGTGCAGGTGCATGGCCATCCCCCGGGTTTGGGTAGTTGCATGAGATGGCAGGATAAGTTGGATGGCCGTTTGTTGCAGGCTGTCGGGTCGATCCAAGCGTTTAAGGGTGTTGAAATTGGTCTCGGCTTTGGTTGCGCCTCGCGGCCTGGTAGCAAGGTTCACGATGAGATTGACTACGACGTTAATCAACGAGATAGCCCTAACCTTGGATATGTGCGTCGCAGTAACCGAGCCGGCGGGTTGGAGGGTGGTATGACCAACGGTCAACCGATCATCCTGCGTGGGGTGATGAAGCCTATCAGTACGCTACTGCGCGGGTTGGACAGTGTGAATCTCGAAACGAAAGCGCCTCAGCGCTCCGATTACGAAAGAAGCGATATTGCTGCGGTCGCCGCGGCGAGTGTCGTAGCTGAAAATGTGGTAGCCTTTGAATTAGCCCGTGCTTTTCTGGAAAAGTTTGCCGGCGATACGATAGAGGAAGTCCGCTACGCATACGATAGCTTTCTCGACGCCGCAAGAAAACTGGGTACCCGCCCCGATTGACCTAATTCCTAATTTCATTGTTCCGAGTCGTGCGGGGTCTGTGGTGGGATGCCCGTGCTTTTCCTCGATTGCGCTCGCACGGGCAAACACCGCAGGTTGCATCCATTGGGCTTCGACAGCCCGATACCGCGGCGTTTGTCCATGCCACCCAACTGCCAATGTTATCTTGCACCACACGCCGCCATGTCAAAGATGTACGGCTCATCTACATGGGATCATCAACACTTACTCACACACACCGGCTTGCGGTGGGATACAGGTTCCCGTGCTGCAACCCGTCACGCCACTGCCAAAGGCTTGACCTGCGAAGCCGGTTACCGACCGAAGGATGTCACTGGATGACATTACGGCATTGGGGACTCCGCCATCGGTATCCAATCGCGCGAGTATCGCAGCTTCTGTGTCCAAACTAAACTTCTTGACGGCTGCAACAATATCGTTGGTTGTAACGAGACCATCCTGCGCCGTCCAGACACCGGCTACAAATGATCCCACCGTATCACCATATTCACGAGGCAGAGGCACTGGCGTGGTTAGGATTGACAAATCAACCGAGAAAGACGAACCGTTGGTGGTCATAGCTACGTCATAGGTGTTACCCGGAACCACACTGCATCCTCTCACGTGCAATCCGGTGGTCACACCACCAAGATCGCAGTAGTAGGTTGTGTCACCTGGCGCAGGTAGAGGACCATCGATTAATGTCGCAACCCAACCATCGGATCCAAGATCGGTTAGTGATGAGCAGTCTACGTACTTGTCGGTGCCACCGACACGGGTGACGCGCGTGGCTATTAGTTCGCTGCCGTTCGTAGTGGGATCGAAGGAAACATAACTATCCTTACTAAACCCAGGTTCACCGGCCAAAGTAGCCGGAGAGATCACGGCAAACGAGCCGCAACTATCATTAGAAATGGTTAGAACGATGCTGCCACCACTAGGAGGGGGGTCAGTGGGGTACGCGAAAACATTTAGGCGGTAGGTTGTTCCAGGTGTTGTTGATAGACATAGGCACGAGGTAAGCTCAGAACCACCATAGCATGAAGCGCTCGGATTGCCATTAGCACCAAACGAGCCGTCGTTACAGTCGTCATTCGCGACAATCAACACGGAGCACGCATCGTTGTATGCGTCCATGACGGTGTCGAAACTGGAGCCGCAAAGTTCGATGGAAGTCCGTGTCGAAGTGGCCACAAAATCAAACCATCCGCTATGATCTACGTAGCTCGCACTGGATGGTACGGAAACGGTTTGCGTGTTGGCGCAGATGTCGACGCAATTGCCACCGTCACATACTTGGCCGGCAGGGCAGTTGATGGGATCGTTCGAGCAGATGTCAGCTGTGCAAATATCCGTCGTACAAGGATTATTGTCGTCACAGTCCGCGTTCACGATACAAGGGCCTAGCTTGCTGCAAATCTCCGTGCATATCAGATCAATCGGGACACCACGATTGGGGCAGTTTGCGCAATGGTGCAAGGCGATAACCTCGTGACTCGATCGTGCCAGCACCGGCGATCCCGAGCTTCCGCCCTCCGTATCGCACTGATAGCCCACGTCACTAAAGCCGGATCCGGAACACGGGGCGTCAAAGGTTGTCACATGACAGATTCCGCCGGTATCAGCGGGATCAGAGCTATTGATACCAAGCTCTTTAGCTCGCCCGCCGGGGTGTTGAGGAATATATATCTCTTCGCCTACGACCGCAGTGCGGTTGTCGATGTTCAGAAATCCATACGTTCCAGCCGGGTTGCCCGTCGTAATCTGAACCAGTGCATAGTCTAATCCAGCGTTATCCTGGATAAATGTGGCACCGGAAAACACCGTTCCAGCATAGCACAATTGGCAGTTAGCATCGGTGCAATTGGGCGCTTCCGCCATGAATTCATAGTCGGTGTTAAGCGCGTCCGAGGCGGTCGTGATGCAATGCTCATTAGTGATGAAATGATTGAACGCCGACGCCAGCCAGCCAGTGCATAAGCCGCTGCCTTGAATCAACAGGCGTGCCACAGCGCGACTACGATCATACTCGGTTGGGTGAGAGGATTGGTAACATACGGCATTCAATTTGTCATCTGCACCGCAGATGGCCCGGGACATACGACCGCCGAACGCGGCGTTGCCGGCGACGTATTCGTCTATCTCGAATCCCTTGCCGAGTTTGCGATCCTTCGTGAAGTATTCGATAACCGCCGTATCACCTTTGATGTGGCGTGCCCAGAATGTGCCCGCATCCATTTTGCCGCGACCACGTAGCGTGTACTTCTGCTTGCCATAAGCGTCAGAGATGGTCACGTATTCCCCAGTCGCCAATGCGAAATCAGCGAAGTGTATCGCGATGTAGGATGCCCCTTCGTGATGGAGTTCGAAGACGCGACTGCTGTCGGTGCTGTAGCCCTCGTTATCTGAACGCCAATTCGATTCGATAGTGATCGGAAAATGATCGCCAACCTTTAATGGGGACTGTGCCCGGACGGGAATGGCCAACCCGGCTAACAGAACAGTTGCCATGAGGAGTAAAAGATAGTGACGTTTGGACATAATGGCTCCTTCCGAGCTGGCAATCGCTACCGTTAAAACGCTTCATGTCCGACCAATCACTGAACGTGAATTACGAAGATCGAACCCAAGATTTGACTATAGCAAAACGAGGAACCCGATACAAGGAAAATTGTCCACGGGGCGGACCTGCCGATTCTCGTTTCCTCTTTTGCACTGACCGACCACCTCAGACAGTTGGTCTGCGCTGGTTTGCCGTGCTGGCGTCAGTACCGTTGATACAATTGAAATTGTACCCGTGCTCAATCGGATAGGACAAATCAATCTAGCCAGGCTCACCAACATCAAAGGAATTGTTCGCGTTATAACATGGGAAATCATCAGCTTGCCCGTGCTGTTCCGGAGGCCCGTCGGCAGTCTACCTGATGATCGCCCGTATGACCCTACGGTGGTGTGACGTGACAGACGCTACAATCCACTATCGGGTTCGGCGCACGACTGTAATTTTTCGGCAAGTGGTTCTTACCGTGGCACGTTAGGAGGCAGTTTCCTAGATTTCCAGCGCCATTGAGGAAGAACGAAGTGCTGGCATCGTTATTATTGATGTACTGGATGTCATAGCCATTGTTGACCGGGAAATCGAAATTGATCAGACCCGGCTCGTTGGCGTCGGTGCCCCCATGCACATCGTGACAGAGTATACAAGGTGAGTTTTTTTTCTGAACATGCTTCCTATGACGATCGTCAAATGCGTTTGTCTGCATGACTGTTTCGTCCTCACTGTGGCACAGCCAGCAGGCTTCATAATCACCGTCTCCCGCAGTCCATTTATTGTTGTCAGCCATGACATAATTACGCCGTAGAATCGAAACATATTGCGAGCCGTGCTGATCGTGACAGTGCGTACAGCTAGCTGGACCAAGTTGCGTCGCGTGTGTCGTACCCGCAAACATCGATTTGTTGTACCCCGTTCCCGCAGAAGTCGTCGGGAACGTTACACCTGCCGGCGGTGTACCGTCGTGACAAACCACGCAGAAGTCGGCCTTTGTACCGGCCCACGCGGTAAGACTACCCGCGTCAGGATCGGCTAGCAGATTTGTCGCGCTGGCTATATGCGGGTTGTGACAGTGCGTACACTCCACCTTCGATCCATCGGTCTGCTCCAACGAACTCACATTATGATGCGTCGAGAGATTGAACGCGGCCATGACATCAGTCCCAGCCGGACCGTCAGCATCGTGGCACGTATAGCACATACCCTCTTCCTCACGCAGCGCATCACCGGCGATCGGCGTCTGTGAGGCATCCGCCGGAGCCAGCATCTTGCGCTTGGCTGAACCGTGACCGGAACTATGACAACCAAACGTCTCCCCGTCGCCGTAGCAGCTCATCGGCGTCATCCGATGCGACGACAGTGTCCACGCCGTGCCGTCGATCGGTGCTGGCGTCATTCCGTCCGTGAATGGCGTGGCCCCACCCGCTGCATCCGTGTCATGACACGCCATACAGAATACATCCAACTTCGCCGCCTCGACCGAACTGGTCTTCGGATCGCCTGCCAGTACCACTACGGCTGCCGGATTCGTCGGGTCGTCGACGTTTTTGAGTCGTACCTGACCCTGTTGGTGCTGACTCATATCGTGACATACCACACAATCAGCGTCGTCAAGCACGCTCTGCAAGTGATGGCTCGCCAACGCGAACTCCCCAATCACAGGTCGGCGCGGTCCTTGGGCCACCTGATGGCAATCCTGACACGAAGTGTTCGTCGGTAGGAACCCGTCCTTGTGCGAGTGACAGGTCGTGCAATCAGTGGCATCGTTGTGAGCGATACCAGATCCGTCTTGCAAGTGGTAAGTTGTAGCCGTGTGGCAAACCTGACAAATGCCGTCATTAACCGCCGGGTCGCCGTCATCGAAGCTGTTCGGTCCGGTCAGTGCCGAGAACACCACCGGCTTGTCCACCGCCAGCGTCTCGTTGCGGACGAGGTTGTTCACCAGGAACAAGTTGGCGTTGGCCGGGTCATGTAATTCGTGACATTGCAAGCAAGTCGGCTCCCAAGCGGCGCCTGTCGTGTGAATGATGGGATGGTCTACGCCGCTATGACAGTTGGTGCAGAACGTCTCCACTTCCGCCGGATTACCGGTTAACGGTAATGGTGTCACGGGGTTGTTGGGATCGGTCCATAGACGCACGGTACCCAACTGGTGTTGCGTCATTTCGTGACAAGTCGTGCAGTCCGTATCCGTCATGACCGCACCGGCTAAGTGATGACCGCCGCTGCCGTCCGCGTTAACCACCAACTGGCGACCGCCGACCGGAATCCCGTCACCGTTGTCCTGCGGATTGCTGTGACATGTGATGCACGATGAACCACCGGTGGGTATATACCCTGCGCTGTGTAGGTGGCACGTCGTGCAGTTTTGTCCGTTGTTGTGTACGACGCCACTACCGTCTTGTCGGTGGTACGCGGTTGCCGTATGGCAAACCTGACATAGGCCGTCGTTGACCGTCGGGTTACCGTCATCGAAGCTGTTCGGTCCGGTCAGTGCCGTAAACACCACAGGCTTGTCTATCGCTAACGTCTCATTACGGACGATGTTGTTCACCAGGAACAGGTTGGCGTTGGCCGGATCATGCAATTCGTGACATTGCAAGCAAGTCGGCTCCCAAGCGGCGCCTGTCGTGTGAATGATGGGATGGTCTACGCCGCTATGACAGTTGGTGCAGAATGTCTCCACTTCCGCCGGATTACCGGTGAGCGGTAGTGGTGTCACCGGGTTGTTGGGATCGGTCCATAGACGCACGGTACCCAACTGGTGTTGCGTCATTTCGTGACAAGT
>JAJRWX010000110.1 GCA_024276605.1 Planctomycetota bacterium
AACTGGAGCATGGGCACGTTGGTGTCACCCAGCGCGGCCATGGTTTCAGCTTCAGGTGTGTTGAATCCGATGTTCACGTCGTTAATCTCACCAAGAATACCAGTGAAGACGCCGTCACTCATAGCCGTCATCATAAATCCGCTGTCGGTAGGCGTCACTTCAAATTCAAATCCCTCAGCTAAGTCAATAATTTCTACACTTTCAAAATCGCCGCTTTGCGATCCACTAACTAAGAGGAAGTCAAATGTCTGACCGGTTGTCGGCGAAAAGTCGTCGATGAACTTGAGCACTAACGAACCGCCGATGTCAGCGTCGCCGTTGATGATCAATTGATCCTGGTTGGTGCCGATGTCGGTGCCACCAATCTCGATCTCAAGAATCGTTCCCGGAGCCTGAGTGAAATCGCCGTTAAAAGTGAGTGTGCCTGGAGAATCTCCTGGGCAAACTCTCGATGCCCGTATCATCTCAAGCTCCCTGTTGATCTGACTTATGAATGTAGCATTGACTGTGCCGGTACCCTTTAAGTCACCCAGCACATCAAGCGTTCCTCGTGGCCTATCACCTTCGAGCAGCGATATGATCGTCACCGAACCATCGATGGTGGTTTCTGATCCTTCGTGTAGGGTCATGATCCCGATAGAAACACGCATTTTGCCAGTGGTGTTCACTGTCAAGGAGCCATGAACATCTAGATCACCGCCTACGTCAACGAATGCTTCCTTTTCAGGTGGCGGATCATTGAGTAAGTCAAGAAAAAAAGTAGATTCGCCAACAGTGAGCGATCCGACTACTACGAGCGAAGTTGTTGTCGAGAGTGTATGATTACCAGAGACGTTTACATAGCCAGTAGTGTCAATGAGTTTAAGCGACAAGCCATTGATTATCCCACCATCGCTGAGTCTTACATTCGCTTTAGGACCGCTTGGAGCACCTATGGTGTTAATGATAGAACCATTGAAGTCCAACGACGCGCCGTCTGATACTTTCCATGTACCGCTGGTCAGCACATCACCTTGAATTTGCTCGACCATACCTGTAAATTTAAGCGTCGCAGATAAAGAAGCGTCATCAAGTTCTTGACCGACGGTTACGGTACCAGGATTGTCGAATGGCACGCTGATCGTGGACAGCAAGGATGAGGAACTAGAAGTCGTATATGAGACAAATCCCGTGTTCTTGAACATGTCGTTGTTTCCCTTACTGGTAATCTCGGCATCGCCCGTAAGGAATAAATCACCACCGTTGTCCAATAGTCCGTCCTCTATCATGAGCTTACTCGAAATAGTAAGCTCGCCGCTCGGGGTGCGATCGAAGTCAAACAGTTGAGCACGCTCTCCTACCTCATTTGTCAAGACACCGGACAGTGTTTTGTCTGTCGTGCCGGTGATTGTCATCTTTATGTGATTTTCGAACCGACCGGTTACGGCATTTGTAGCCTCGGTAGCTATTCTTCCACCGTTCCAAATAAAATCACCAAAGTTTTGGAATTTTCCAGCAACAGAAATCTCTGCGGTGTCGTTTAATACAAAACCACCAAGTTCACCGTCAAGTTTATGGAGAAGCGAAGACGAGAAGGTGGCACCCTGCGCCACACGCAGCACCGCTCCATTTTCCACGATCATAGTTTCTTCGGAACCAGATCCAGTTAGCACTGACTCTGAACCCACAACACCATTTCTACCCGCTTCGATAACGTAAATAGCACCTTCTGGTCCTTCTGGAGTTGTGAGCCGGAGTATTGAATCGCCCCCTTCAAGATTTATGTCAAAGTCTGTCAAGTCGAAAGTTCCCCCACCGCGCAAGGTTAAGGCCCCGCCGTCAACTCTTATCTGACCTCCGTTAATACCTTCGTAAAAAAGATCGATGAATGACTCATCTTCGCGATTGGTCGCTCGTTTGAACAATTCACCCTTATTCGTAAATTTGGCATTTTTACTCAAATCCCCGGTGAGTAGGCTTCCCTCATCGATTAACCACATCGCTCTTTTGGCGTTTTCAATGGCAGCCACTGATGTATCTGTATTTATTAATATGTCGATTTGCTGTACGAAAATAGAGGAAGCCGCGTTAGTCCATCTGCGTGTGCCCTCAATGGCAAGATTGGGATCAGGCGCAGCCCCTAAGAGAAATAGCTCAGTTATCACCGTGCCCTCATTGACAAGCCCACCATCACCATTGATGGTAATCGTGCCGGCTTGAAAAATACTGTCGTTTCCGGTTAAGGTTAGCTTATCGTTGACGATTACCTGACTATCCAAACTATCGAAGATCAACGAGTCTATAGTGGAGGCTTCATTCAGCGTTAGCGATTTACGGACAATGAGCATAGCGTTTACAGTTAATGTACCGATTTGTGCGTTTTCTTGGCCCAGCGTTACGCCGACGTCTGAGTTCATGGCAATGGTGACGTTTTCATCACCGCCAGCCCCCGGTGGCATCATCTGAGGTTGATTATCTGAGTTGAGCCAGTTGGTAATGCCCGCGCAAACTGTATGCCAATTGTCATCACCACAGCCACGGTTCCAAAAATAAGCGTTGCCATCAGACGGAGCAACTTCCCCTATCGTTGCGCGAAAAACACCTGACGTGGAATCGTCGAAAACTGTCCCAAAAGCCAGTTCAAATTTGTCGTTATAACTACTACTGAATCCACTGGCGTTGCCTGGTCCCGACAGGAGTATCAATCCGCTAACCGTTTTGAGACCGTCCCGTGTCATTAAGGACTGCCCCTCTAACGCTACGAGTTGAAGATCGCCATCCGAATCCTGCGCCCACAATCCTCTACCTTGAGTTACGCCACCGACCTCGTACTGGCTGATGAACGCTACCCTTCCAGCGCCGTTAGCGGTAAATTGAGCCGCGCCTGTAAATGTACCGGTAGTATCGGGGGCATCGCTACCAGACTGGTCTCCGCCAATCCCGGTATGCATAATGGCCTCCACAGATGTGCCAGTGTCTCTCCAGATGGCATCTTTAACGCGCGAGTTCTGTAGAATCGATCCATCTACAACGCGCAAGCTCGATGACGTAAAAACCAAATCTCCCGCACCCGTTATCACTACATCGGTATCGACTGCAAGTTCAACATCGAATCCCAAACTGCTTGACTTAGTTACGCCGAATAGAGGTTCAAGCGTATCCATGCTCGACCCCCGCCACATGCGCGAACTTGGTACAAATCTGGGAGGTTGAAAAGTCGCCTCGAAAAGAACGTCACCATTAGGCCCGATCGAAAACGCATCACTGGAAACGCTGGTGAAGTTGGTACCGACTTCCATGCTCGGCAACAAAACCGTACCGGCTCTAACCACAAGTTGAACTTTGCTTGTTTGGTTAAGATAAAGCCAAATCCCCGTCTGCCCTTCCGTACCGACTTCACTATCTGCTAACGAAAGGCGTCCAAAAAATGCAATGTCGCCACGCTCGTTGATAAACGGAAGGCTGACACTACTGAACACCGTGCCTGTCGCCGTACCCGGTGCTTGTTCACCGGCTAGGGCAATTCTGGTAAATCCACCAGAATTCCTACCTACATAAATCCCCCCGCCAGCGGCAAAGGCTACGAAACCCGATTGATTGAGTGTGGGCCTTCCCGCTGTCACAACCTTGACGTCTGGGTCAGTGGGCGGTGCGACTACCTTCGCATCAACAAAAGCAAGACCGGACAAATTGGACCCGATATAGATTCCATTTTCACTTGTCTCATTAACACCATCGAACCAGGAATAGGCTACGGTTCCAGTCGCGTTAAGAATCGGTCTAGGTTTTTGAATATTCAGGAAGTCGAAATCCTGCAATACCGATGTAGCTGTGCCATTTGATGTAGCCACATAGAATTCGCGCGTACTGGTGTCATCATCTCTTTCCGTAGTGACGAAAAACATGACTTTCCCGAAGGAATCAATGGCTACGTTGCCACCCACACCAATGACCGGGTCGCCCGTACTTAGACCTGAGTCTGTGGATAGGGCAATGGTATTTATAGTAATGTCTTGCGCACGTATTTCTTGCCTACTAGCAACTAGCAACACGCAAATAGAGATCACCATACGTATTGACTTCAAAGAATGATTCACCATATGTTGGCATCCTTACGTGTAAATTGATTACCATGTAGAAGCGTCTAGCCCAAAGCCCGAGTTGATATAATACCCAGATCACTTATTCGGTTCAAGTTAGGGGTAGTGGTGCTGATTTGAAGCTGCGTTCGAGACAGGGTACGTGATTAAAGGTTCTGCCATTTGCGATAACGACGAAACACAATGATGACATGTGTCCCAAGATTGCGGCTATTCGTCACTTTTATCGCAGTACGGTGAGCGCGGTACCGGTCAATGACAGGTTTTCCACTGAAGCGTCGATGCCGGTTCCCATTTCATTGGCACCAATGGCTGTTAGCGTGACCTGAAAAGTGACCGGGGTTGGTACCACACTTGGACCAGTTCCGCCCATGGGACAGCCGGTGATCCAGACTGTCATGGCTAAGGTTAGGCTACACCAAGCGGAAGCTTTCGGTTTACGCCAAGTGACCAAACCGAGGCCAAAGATCAGCGGTAAAGCTAATACGGCTGTCACAAAGGATGGGCGTGATGCCGGTGCCTCTGGTTTGACATTCATCGCTCGAGCGCCGGACATTGTCTTCGCACCAGCCGCTGCTTGGGCATTGGCAATGTTGTATGTGATTAAAAGCGTGGCAGTTTCGCGAGCGGCTAATTCTAACGGCGGGTCGATGGAAAGATTGAGTGTACCGTTATCCGCATCGTACATACCAAACCCAATGGCAGATT
>JAJRWX010000016.1 GCA_024276605.1 Planctomycetota bacterium
AAACGTCTGAATGACGTATCCGGCATCGGCATTGGTTAAAATAAGCCGCGTGGTGGCGGTATTAAGTACCAAACGAAGCAGCGTCAACCCAAGAAGAAGCGAAGGAAATGAAGAAAAATCAAACGGCCTTTTCATGTACATGACCGTGAGCAATACAATGCCCGACAACGTGATATTGATTAACAACAGGAAATCCATCACCGAGGTAGGCAGCGGTATCAAGATCACAAGGATGAGCGAGAGCGCCGCAGCCGGCAACACCATGCCATGATACTGCGACAGCTTTCGCACAATAACCGAGTTGGTAATCTCAAACTTTGCCATATTCTTGTCGCATGCGCCCTTCTAACAACCATTCGACTCAGCGTAGGTTTGCCATTGGCGTCGCGCCATATTCACGAAACCGTGGTGATATTCCGGATATTTTTTGTTGCAACAAAAAAAGCAGCAATAACTCCGATGTACACATTCCTACCATCTCCATCGCGCTAACTCCCACGATCTGCACCCATGAACATCTCCTTATACGGCTGCCATCGCTGGTTTTTTGGTAGATTTTCCAGCCCTCGATTTTCTGGGACCGTCACCAGTGAGTTCGTAAACAAAGGCAAGAATCTCAGCTATGGCCAGGTAAAACCGCTCGGGGATGTATTCGCCCGGTTCAACAGTATCATAGAGCGCGCGTGCCAACGGTTTACGCTCAACAATTGGTATGCCCATCTCCGTAGCAATCTGTCGTATGCGCAGCGCAACATAATCAGCCCCCTTCGCCACAACTTTCGGCGAGGGCATGCGCTGTGCGTCATAAGCAATCGCCACCGCAAAGTGGGTTGGGTTCGTAACAATCACATCTGCTTGCGGCACATCTTTCTGTAGTCGTTGCAAGGAGAGCTGCATCTGCACACGACGCCGTCGCTCCTTGAGTTTTGGATCACCCTCCATACTACGCATTTCATCCTTGACCTCTTCCTTGGTCATCTTGAGATCCTGTTCATGGCGAAATCTTTGCCAAGCGAAGTCCAACAAAGCAAGCAAGAGCATGGCCGCTGACATTTGCATCGCCAAGCTAAAAGCCAAGCTCGCCCCAAGCTGAAATGCAGCATAAAACTCCGACGTATACGCAAACATGATCGCCGGCATATTATGCATGAAAAAATATACGGCTACCGCTACAACAATCAGCAGCTTGCCAAAATTGATCACACCGGTCATTAAAGATCGAACGGACATCAATCGTTTGAGACCTGCCAGTGGACTCACCTTGCTCAAGCTGGGTATGAGCGGCTTCCCGGTTAACAGCCATCCAACCTGCGCGTACAGAACGACTAGAATGGCCGCTAAAAGTACCAGAAGAATTGGAGCCATTCTAGTAAATGATTCTCGCGCGATAGCCGTAATAAGTGGGAGTAGATGCGAAACATTCGCTGGATCCTCAGACGTCAGTGCAGACCTGAGTATCATGACCAAACTACGCCATAGCGCAGGACCAAACCAATTGAGTGATAGAAAACTAACGAACAACAGCACGGCAGCAGATAAATCCTGACTTCGCGCCACCTGACCGTTATTGCGTGACTCCTCACGCTTGCGCGGCGTCGGTGCTTCTGTTTTTTCTTCCGAATCGAAAATACCCATCAGTGTACCAATCGTAGCTGCGAAACATCCAGACCAAAGGCGCCACGCACTGCCTCTAATCCTGACCAGACTGCATCCATGAGTAATTCATGACAACTGGCCAGCGCAATGCTGGCCGCACCAAGCGCAACCATGACACGCAACGTAAAGCCCACACTTAGGATATTCATTTGTGGCATCGTGCGTGACAGAAAACCAAGCGTAATACTGGATAAAAATAGAGCGATCAAAACAGGTGCAGCTAGGCGTAGACCGAAAATGAACGCGGCGGTGAACATCTCGATCAGAAGCAAAACCACTGATTCATCATGGCTATATGACAAAATAGGAATCACGGCATAGGTATCCAACAGGGCCGCCATGGTTGCGCGATGTCCACCAGCAAGTAGAAACACCGTCAGCAAAGTCAAACCGTACAACTGACCAACTACGGTGGTACGATCCTGCCGCGATGGATCAAATACCTGTCCCAGCGCTATACCAGCCTGTTGAGCTACCATTTGTCCGGCAATATCCGCACCTACTAACAACACCGTAACAGCCAGGCCTATCGACAATCCGATCAACACCTCCCCCATACCGGAAATAACCACGGTAACGAGAGAAATCTCAGTAGGCACTTGTTGTCGAACAAACGGAAAAATCATCGCAGAAAGCGTCATGGTCAGCGCTATGCGTACACGAACCGGCACAATGCGACTCGCAAATATCGGCGCAGTAGCCATCAACCCACCGAGGCGAAACATCACCAACGCAAAGGTAGGCAGTGCTAACGGTATCTCAAACAACGACCAAGGCACGAACGAACTCTCCCAATGTATTTTTCATATCCGCCTTTAATGGGGCAACGTACTTAGTAATGTCCGCGTATAAGCCACCATTTGATTGGCTATCCAAGGAATAAAAATCGCACCGGCCACAACCATCGCTGCGATCTTGGGCACAAAGGTCAGCGTTTGCTCTTGCAACTGCGTAACCGCTTGAAAAAGAGAAATCATCAACCCTACGACAAGCCCGATGATCAAAATGGGTGCCGAAGTCATCAGTGCCATCCAAAACGCATGACGACCAAGTTCTAACGCAGTAGTAAAGTCCATATCGCTTCATCTCCTCATCTGACCACTGATAAATCGCACTACGAAAAACTGTTTAACAAAGTCTGCACAACCAGATGCCATCCGTCGGCAAGAACAAACAAGAGCAACTTGAACGGTAGGGAAATCAACACCGGTGGCAGCATCATCATGCCCATGGAAATGAGAATCGTCGCGATGACCATATCAATCACCAGGAACGGCAGGTAGATGCGAAACCCCATGATAAACGCCGTCTTCAGCTCACTCAGTAAAAACGCCGGAATCATCACCGTCATAGGCACCGTCGACACTTCAATAGGCTGATCCGGAGCTATTTCACGCCCCTCTGCGTATTCCAGAAAAAGGTAAACATCTTCAAAATTTTCCGCTCGTTCGATCTGACGATACATAAAATCCTTCAGATGCCCTGCCGTAATGTCCATGGCCTGTTCTTGCCCCATGCGGTTGTCAAAGTAAGGCTCTGCAGCCTGGGTTTGTATTTTGTGCCATACTGGTGACATAATCAGTATGGTCATAAATAATGATAACCCCAACAATACTTGCCCCGGTGGCAACTGCGGCGTACCAATGGCCTGACGTAGTAGCGCAAGTACGATGATAATGCGCGGAAAAGCCGTCATCATCACCAAGATAGACGGCACAAGCGTCAACACCGTGAGGAATACCAGAATCTTCAATGAGGAACTTACGCCCTCAGAATCGGTAGCCGTCGGTACGATTTTACTTAAATCAGGAATGTTGTGTGGATTGTTAAAGGCAGACGTAGAGGGCGCAACGGTGGTTGATTGCCCCCAGGCTGTATTGGCCTGGATAGCTACAATCATCATCAAAAGATAGATGAATCGGATTCTCAACGAGCCTCCATGCTCGGTCAAAGTAGCGCATCTCCGATGCGCACATCCGAAATTATTCGGTAATCATCATCTGATTACGACGACGACTGGAGTTGTCGTAAACGATGCAACAGTTTCGATAAAGGTTCACGACGGCCACTAGGCGATGAATGCGTCTCTTCGAGATCGGCCTCCTCTTCGGAAAAACGATCCTGCTCCTCTACCAGCAGCGATTCAAACTGTTCCCGTTGCTTCCTCTTCGCTGCACCGGATGAAACCAGCGCATCTCCCAACTCATCATCATCGGTCAACTCGGTGAGCGTAGTCATACGATCCGTCGTCATGCCCACCAACAACATACGCTTTCCCACCTTGATTAAGACAGCGTGATGCTTGGGTGACAATGCCGTGCGACTCAACACCTTGATAATATCCCCGTCGGGCGCCCTCATAGTCGGCATCCACTTACGTATCACATAATAACTTGCGCCGATCACAACAAACACAATAAATAACGCACCGACACCGCTACGATACCACGGCACGGCAGCCGGTTCTGAAGTACGGAACCGGCGAGACTCACGCAGTTCACTGCGGGCGACATCACCACGCGCCGGCAACATAAGCGCTGTCGTCGATGGCTGCTCGTTTTTCTGCGCTACATCCTGCTGTTCAACCTTCTCTGCATAGTCGTCAGACTCCGCTGCAGAGACTACGTCATCTAACGTAACGCTCTGATTTGTCGCCAAGGCATGCTTCACTGATGCTTCACTTGGCGGCTCGGCTAAGGCTACCGGGGACCATAGGCAAATAACAAACGCAAGTACAATTACGCCAACCAGCGCACGTCCTGTTTTATCACGTCCTGTTTTATTTTGTCGCGGAGCTGGCGACGGTAAAACCTGACGTACGAGTAACCGGAACGGATTCCTACAACACCGTCCATCATGTATGGCCAAGGCATCCAGAAGCAAAAACGAGGATCGTTGCCTTCGAGAAATGTTGATTTGACTAGTCATCCGTGACACACCCATCGCAACAGCCATCCTAGCTGTCGATCATATTGTAACCCGATGCGGATCAGTGGCTACGATTTCACTAATTCGAACACAAAAATTGTCGTTAAGGACAAGCACCTCGCCTCGTGCGATTAATCGTTCATTCACGATAATATCGACAGGATCACCAGCTGCTTTTTGCAATTCAACCACACTTCCTTCACTCAAATGCAGCACATCTTCCACCAACATGCGGGACCGGCCAAGCTCGACCCGCACGCGAAGCTTCACATCACTTAGCATGGTCACCCGCTTGGGGTCAATCGAGGCTTGACCGGGTGTACCAAAATCTTCCAGGCTAACGGAATCCGTCTGCGCCAGCGGCGGAGCTGACGCGACTGCCGTAGCGGTAGCCCCCTTTTCTTCTGCAATAGCAGCAGCCATTTCAGCGGCAGCGGCATCAAACGGACGACCCTGCGAATCCAGCCGCGCGTCTTCTTCGGGTTCACTAACCGCAGATACTTCTTCCGTAGCGCCTTCCGAGCTATCACTACTAAACATCGAATCAATATCAGATTGATTAACCGCAGAGGTACCAGTTTCCCCGGCATCTCCAGCGGCAGGTTCAGGCGCATTGCCTGAGTCAAAAAGAGCGTCAATATCCGACTGATCGACGGCCGCCCCAACCGAAGCAGGCTCATCATCACCCTTCGCCGCACCTTGCGCAGATTCTGCGCCTTGGGCCTGGGCCTCTACATCAGGGGCATCAGATTCGAACATTGAATCGATGTCACCTTGGTCGAAAGCGGCACCATCGGCAGCGTCCGGCTCAGAAGGATTGTTGGTATTTTCTTGCGCAGTCATGCAAAAAAGTCCTTAGCGCGCACGGACCACCCATGCACCCACCTACTATCGACGATACGCGTCGAATCGCCACACCTAATTGCCTGCGTTTGATTGAAGCAGTTCCGGGATCAGAACTTCCTTGATTAGCCTCTCATCGCCCAAAAGACGATCCAATTCATGCTTGATACGGCGTTTGATTGTTTCCAATCCTGGTTCGTTCAGGTGCTTAGGATCAGCACTGCGAATCACGAAATTGATGCGATCGCGGATGCGTCCGCGTTTTGATTCCAACAA
>JAJRWX010000017.1 GCA_024276605.1 Planctomycetota bacterium
CCTCGCCTGGTAAAGTTCGGTCGCCAGGTTGCCCCATGATCCGGGCCAACCAAACGGAACACCAGCCGGGTTTGAAGAGGCGCAAGCCATCCAGCGTACGCAAGGTATTTAGACAGCTTGGTTAGGAAGTGGTTTTGGTGCGGTCACATGTCGCATACCGATGTTACTCTCCTCCCCTGTCACCAGGCTTGCGCCAGGTGCTCTGATTATCCAATCCGCGCCCGTGAGGAAGCGGTTTTGGACCGTACACGCAAGGCCGCTTCCTCACGGGCGCGGTTCGGATAAGAGGCTGGTTCGGAGTGTATGACGATTTGGTGAGCTGGTTGTCTGCCTACCTACAGTGATTTAACCAACTTCGCGGCGCTGAAATGTGGCGACGGCGATGGCGATGATGGCTATGGTCCACAGCGCGGCATATCCCGTGGCATATCCCAGGTATGATAATGGAATGGCTGTTCTCGATGTTTGGGCGTGCAGTCCGTCAATGACCCAGAACAATCCGGCATTGGGTACTAACTGATAGGCAACCGTCGCCAGCCAGGAAGACTCCAGATATTGTCCGAAGGCGTAGTCGGCGATGATACCCAGGCTAAGGACGGATGTGCAGATGATTAAGGTGACCAGTTGGCTGAAACGTGTAGAAGCGGCCAGAGCTACGGCTGCGGTTATGACAGTAATCAGCAGAACGAGATAGGCCGCCATGAAGATCTGCCCGCCTATGAAATTACTGCCCAACGGGATGACCTCCCAACGTTCGTCAAATTTAGCCACAATCATGACAGCCAGGGTCAATGTCGGGGTGAGGAACATGAGATTCGTTGTGGGGAAGTCTTTTCCGTAAAAGTAGTTCTTGAAGGTGGCAATGAGCAGGGAAATGATGACGGCTCCCGTACCCAGGGCGAGGACAGGCCCATCCCAGGGATCGGTGGTGTTTTGGAGAACACCGTGACGCTGGGCGAGCACAAATACGAGAAAACTGATGTAAAACGCCAGGATTAAGGCGGAGGCAAGGCCTGTGAACTTACCCAGGATGAATACCGGGCGAGAGATAGGCTTGGAAATGACGGAAAGAACGGTTTTGTTTTCGATCTCCCTGGTCAAAATTCCCGCTGCACAGAAGACGGATAAGAACAAACCGCTAATCAGTAGCGTAGAAAGGCCCAGGTCGAGTAGGAGTTTGTCGTCGTCCTCAAGGGTAAAGCCAGCCAGGGAGACGTTGAGAATCAGCAGTAGGGCCGTGGCGAGGAGGATGACGCCGTATATCGGCTGTCGAATCGTCTCGACGAAGGTGTTTTGAGCTACCGTGTAAAACCGTTGCCACATACGAAAATGACCGACCTATGACCAAGTTAGAGACGACAATCGTTCCGAGGGAATCCACCGGCTGCCAATACTTGCTTGGCACTTGTAGGGTGATATTGTACCCTGTCTCCTCGCTGTTACAAGCTACGCTCCACAGCGAGCTACGTTACTAATGGTTACGCCTGAGCAATGATCATGGTTCGGCAAAACGTACTAGAGAAAGCTCTATTTAATTGTAGCTGGGTACCTCATTCTTCGCGTAGCGAAGGATGGGGGACGGAGGATTCCCTGAGACTTTTTGGAACAGGGATCCATCCCCCTACCATTGACTGTTATACGCTATAGGTATTGAGAATCATCTACATGGCTGAGTCACAAGACAATCGATCTCCACACCAATTTAGACGTGCCCAGAGCGTGGCCAGCGTTGGGTTTGTACTCCAGTTGTTGTCGTACGGCACGTTGTTGGGCATTTCGATTTGGTCCTCATCCGACGCGATCGGGGCTGTATCGAGGTTTATGCTGATTGGGTTGCCTGTTTGGGCGATTCTGGCACTGGTATTTAAGCAGATGCGCCGGGTGGCGGATGAGGCGTTGGAAACCGAGCAGCTCAAACGAGCCAGGGCGGAAGGTGGGACCGAATCCATCTTTGAGCTGGATGACGAAGCGCTGCTATTGGAACAGAATCGCCTGCGGTGGATGCTGCGCTGGATGTTACCAGCCGGGACGGTCATCGTGGCTGCTATCTTGTTGATCGGTCACTTTGTCGGGTGGACGTGGACTCTCGATCAGGCCTTTGCCGTCGATTCTTCAGCGCGTGTGAAGTCTACGGACAATCCCACCCTGATGATGTGGTTTGTCATCGGGGTTGGATTTATCAGCTTTCTGTATGCCCGATATGTCGTCGCGCTGTCGCGATTGGCGAATTGGCGATTGTTGCGGTCGGGGGCGGCGTGCATGGCCGGAAACGCCATCGGCTGTTTGGTGCTGGCGATTGCCTTGATGTTAGGCTCTACTATTGAGTGGGTGGAGCCGGTGGCTGCTTACACCGTGCGTGTGCTGCTGGTGGTGTTAGGCATCGAGTTTACGGCTAATTTCATTTTAGATTTCTATAGACCACGTGTATCAGGGACGATTCCACGACCTTCGTTTGACAGCCGATTGCTGGGGCTGCTTAGTGAGCCTGGCGGTATAGCCAAGTCCATCGCGGAAACGATGAACTACCAGTTTGGGTTTGAGGTGTCTTCAACGTGGTTTTATCAGCTTCTTCAACGTTGGCTGTTTCCTATTACCGTGGTGACTTGTGTGGCTGTTGTGTCGTTGAGTAGCGTGGTCATTGTAGATGCTGACGAGCAAGCGGTGGTGGAGCGTTTTGGCCGATTGGTTGGTGATGATCCCGTACTTTCGCCGGGGATGCATTTGAAATGGCCTTACCCGATAGACATCGTCTACCGGGCGCCTGTGAGTCGCATCAGTGAGATTGTGATCGGTGAGGCTGCAGAGGAAGACGATGACCATCATCATGCCATTGTGTGGACTGAGGCGCATGATTTCGTGCCGGAAATGATGTTGTTGGTCGCTTCGCGGCGCGACGACCAGATGATGCGGGATGATACCGCGCATGATGATAACGTGGATCATGAAAAAGATGTTTCGGAAAGTCAGGCTGTGAGTCTGCTGATGGTTTCGATTCCCATCGAGTATCGCATTAAAGATATTCGACAATTCCTATATCGCTATGAAGACCCTATCAAGCTGCTGGAACAGGTTGCGTATCAATATTTATCCAACTATGCGGCCAGTGTGGATGTGGACGAGTTGATCGGTCCGGGTCGCAACGACTTTAACCGCAATTTGCAGCGTATGATACAGGAAAATCTCGATGAATTAGAGATTGGTATAGAAATCGTTTTTGCCGGTGTTAGTGGAGCACATCCACCGGAGAAAGATGGTGTTGCGGCTTCTTTTCAACAGGTTATTTCCGCCGAGACCGGTCGCGCTGCTACGATTAATTCAGCCAAAGGTGAGGCTCAAACGACATTAATCTCTGTGGCAGGGACTGAAGCGCGAGCCAGGGAACTCGATGCAGCGATTCAGGCACGCAATCGACTTCGCGTGGATGCGACCACAACAGCGGAGGTGTTACAAGAAGCGGAAACGCGTTTACGTGATTTGCTTATGGGGAATGCCGCAAAAGGTATTGCGCCGCTTAGTGGTAAAGCCGCTTCGGTGATCGCGGAGGCTCGTTCACAGGCTTCAAAAAACGTCAGTAAAGTCGCGTCAAAAGTGCGTGTGTTCAGCACCGAGGTGGCTGCTTATGAAGCCGCGCCTGAGCTGTATATGCAGCGTAAGATGCTGCAAGTGTATGAGGATATTGATGATGTGCGTAAGTATCTGATCGTCGGAGACCCTAGCAATATCATTATTATATATGAAACGTCGGAAGAAGGCGGGCTGGATCGCGTGTTGACGGAAGGTTTGACGAAATAGGGCCGTCGTGATTTTCGATGAGTCCGCAGCTTACGTGGACGTCGTGAGGAGATAAGCGAGTATGAAAAACTTTGGCACCATGGCGGCAGCCGTTTTTGTGGCGATCGTTCTCGTGTTGTACATGTGTACGTTCCAGGTGCGGTTTACCGAGGTAGCCGTTGTAAAAACCTGGGGGAGGACATCCGGCACGGCTATTGATGAACCGGGCTTGAAATTCAAGTGGCCTCGCCCTATTCAGGATGTCGTTGTTTTTGATAAACGCATTCGCACGCTGGAGGATCGCACTGAGGAAACGCGAACGATTGATGGAAAGAATCTGCTCATTACCACGTTTACACTTTGGCATATCGACGATCCGATTAAATTCCATACGAACTTTCCCGACTCAGTGGAAGACGGCATAAAGAAACTGCGCACGACGATTGTGACGCACAAACATGCGATTGTCGGTGAGCGGACGTTTGGAGAATTCGTTTCGACCGATCCATCCAAACGAAAGATACGCGAAATTGAGCAGGAACTGATGACCTCGATTGCCAAGGATGCCCATGAGGAATACGGCATTGAGGTCGTGGATTTCGGGATTAAGAAACTGGGATTACCTGAGACGGTAACCACCGATATTTTCAGAAGTATGAAAGCCGATCAAGACCGGCTTGCTTCGCGTTATGTGGCTGAAGGAGACGCCAGGGCAGCTAACATTTTAGCCGATGCGGAAGCGACCAAGGATAGAATCATGGCGGCGGCAGAGGAACGCGTTTCGGAAATTATTCGCGAGGCGCAGGAAGTGGTCGGTGGTTATTATAAGGAATTCGATCGTTATCCCGAATTGCGCATTTTCCTGGATAAATTACGCACGGCACGCGAAGCGTTGAAAGAACGAACCACGATTATTATCGATGCCGCAAAAGAGTCACCCTTCGACGTGTTTGATCGAGACGTGCGCGATCGTTTAGGTAAGAAGTCTGATAGCTATGGGGTGTCGGTTGGTAGTTAGCGTAACATACGCATGGATTAGATGACGATGCACGATCACAACGACCATAATCACGAAAATCCGGCTGTCGATGAACATGCTCACCGAAACTTAGGGGGTGGGGAAGAGCCGTTGGATGCGGCTAACCAGTCTCTCTCGGATGCGCTCATTTCCAGTTTTCGTATTCTCAAAGGCATTATGCTTGTGCTGATGTTTCTGTTCATATTTTCAAACGTGCGCAGTGTGGATACTAGCGAACAGGCACTATTGCTGCGACTCGGATCATTGATTGATGTCCGCGACCCCGGTTTGGTTTGGGCGCTGCCTTATCCGATCGATGAAATTGTGCCCATGCCCACGAAAAAGAGTAACGAACTGCTCATTACCAGCCATAGTTTTCACCGCCGCGCTTCGGAGGTTGGTGTGCCGCTGGCGGTTGTTGCTCGTGATGCATCTGAGGGATTAGATCCCGTCCATGATGGGGCGCTGCTGACCGCCGACGCGGGCTTGGTACACACGCAGTGGAAAATCACCTACAAAATTGAGGATTTACGAAGTTTTGTAACAGAGATAGAAGGCGATAGCGTCAGCACGGCTGAGTCATTGATTCGTAGTTATATTGAAACGGTCGGCGTGCGTGTTGCTTCCGAGTTGACGGCTGAGGAAATCATTCGGACGCGGCTGGAATATGTGCGATCGGAGATGCATCGCCGGGTCAACGAACGATTGCGCGCATTGAACAGTGGTATTGAAGTAACCTTGGTGGAAATGTACGAACCTACACCGCCGTTACAAGTACGTGCTTCTTTTGATAACGCGCAAAAGGCGGAAAACCGCAAGCGTTCGGTTATTTCCCAGGCCAAGCAGGCGCGGGTGAAGATACTCAATGAGGCTGCCGGCGAAGCGCACACGGAACTTGTTGAGGTGCTGGATCGGCGAGACCTAGCTATATCCGCCGGGCGATCGCTTACAGCCGTTCAGCGCGAAGTTGATCGCGTGTTGGAGACCCTTGTTGAAGGTGAAGCGGGCATTCATTTGAAAGAGGCCGGGGCGCAGCTGTCGGTGCTTGTGGGGCAAATACAAAGTGATGTTGAGTTGTATCGTACCTTATTGCCGGAATACGAGAGCAATTCCGAACTTCTGGTCGCCAGGCTTTGGGAGCAAACGCGCGAAGCCATTTTTAGTCATCCAGGCGTGAGCAAGATATATCGCCCGGCGGGTTGTCAATTTAGACTCACGATTCCACTGGATCCTCAAGAGACACAATTGGCTGAGCAGCGGCGTCTGCAAGATGAGAAATATGACGTGAGCAAACTCAAAGGGCTTAGAAAAGCCGTGTTGATAAACACACCGTGACATACCTACGTTGCTTTTGCGTGGCATGGAAGGGCGTCATGGTCACTATCTATCGTGATGATTTCGAAGTGATGAGGTAGCCGCATGGCCGGGACGAGATTGCCCGTGGTACAAACCGCAGGGCTTTGTAAGACATTCAAGGATTTCTGGCGAAGACCTCGCGTGGAGGCGGTCAAAGACCTGGATATGCACATCCACGCCGGAGAAGTATTCGGCCTGCTCGGTCCTAATGGTTCCGGCAAGACGACGACCATCAAAATGCTTCTCGGCCTTCTTTACCCCTCGCATGGGCGTATTTCGCTATTCGGAAAACCACCTACGGATGTATCCGTGAAAGGGCGAATTGGTTTTCTTCCCGAAGAATCTTACTTGTATCGATTTTTAACCGCACGAGAGACGTTGGATTTCTTTGGTCGTCTTTTTCGTTTACCTCGAAGAATTCGTGAGGAGCGTACTACTCATTTACTGGATATGGTCGGCTTATCGCATGAAGCCCATAGACCAGTGGGGGAATTCAGTAAAGGTATGGCCAGGCGCATTGGTTTGGCTCAGGCGCTGATTAACGACCCGGAGTTTTTGATTCTGGATGAGCCGACATCGGGGCTTGATCCTATTGGTGCGCGCCAGATTAAGGATGTGATTCGCCAGTTGGGACAAAAGGGTAAGACGATTTTATTGTCAAGCCATGTGCTTTCGGATGTGGAGGATGTGTGTGATCGGGTCACCATATTGTACGGTGGGCAGGAACAGGCCGTCGGCGACATCGACGATTTACTATGTCAACGCGATGTTACGCAGATCACTATACCGGCATTATCCGAGGAGACGATTCACGAGGTGCGTGAACTAATCACACGTTTGGAAAAGAAGGACGCAGATGTGACGCATCCGCGACACAAACTGGAGGACTTTTTTCTGCAGATTGTTGGGCAGGCCCAAGCGGCGGATATTAAAACATCCGGTGCACGGGCGGGTGGCGAGGTGCCTGAATTCTTACAGACGGCTACAGCATCGGAAGTGGTTGATCTTGTCGGATCGTTGGTGGCCGCTGGTGTGAAACCGGAGGCACCTGTAGCGGCGATCACACGACCGGTGGTGAAAGATCATGTCGATCCCTCCAGCGACGTGCTCAACGAGTTGCTCGGTAAAGATCAGAACGAACCGGACGAACCTGACGAGTCGCCAATGGCTACGACAACGGACCTACCCATCGCGCCAGCCAAACCACCCGTATCGGCTGACTCGGGCGTGATCGACGCTTTACTGCAAGGTGAGCCACAAGCGTCGGAGGATGATGAGTCGAGCGAGTCTAACACATGATGCAGGTCTGGACGATAGCGCGACAGATGATTGCCGAGGGCATTCGGATGAAAATCGCCCTCGTCTTTTTTGTGCTCATCGCGGCCATTGTTTTCGGGTTGCCGTTTTCGGTGACTGGTGACAGTTCATTGACAGGCGCCGTGCAAAGCTTCATGTCTTACAGCTTGATGACCACGGGGTTGCTATTGGGCGTGCTAACGATTTTTATGTCTCGCTCCTTGTCTGATGAGTTTGTCCACCATCAAATGTATCTTGTGGTGACCAAGCCTGTTGCGCGATGGCAGATTATCCTAGGTAAATGGCTGGGGATGTGCCTACTCAACGCGGCATTCTTGCTCTTTGCCGGAGCGTCCATGTATGGCATGGTTTACTATATTAAGTGGACCCATCCACCGCGCGATGAAGTATTCGACGAACAAGAACTTAATAACGAGGTACTTGTCGCTCGTCATGCGCGAGACAGTCAGGTTCCCGATTTTCAGGCGCTAGCTGAAGCAGAATTTCAGCGAAATCTGGAGCAAGGCAAGTATGATCAACAGCCTAATTTTGATCCGGGTAAGCAGCGAAAGAATCTGGCCGGCAAGTACGAAGCTCGATGGCGTGTGATCGGGCCGTATGAAACACGCGAGTTTTTATTTGATAACATATTATGCGATCGATCGGCAGATAAGGAGATTCAAGTTCGGTATAAAGCCGAAATTTCCGGTTATGAAAAAGACGAAATTTTTCGGGCTGTTTGGCGAATCGGGGATCGTGCGAAGGGTGCGCAGGCCTATGAGCTACATGTGCGCCATGTGATCGATCGTTTCCACACTATGCGTGTTCCCGCCAATGCCGTCGCGGACGATCACACCCTCAAAGTGACGATGGTAAATGTCAATCCTTTTGAAGGGGAGAGGCAAGCAGGCAACGTGTTACATATTCGGAAATCCGACGGGATACAAGTACTTTTTATTGTCGGATCGTTTGAGTGGAATCTGCTGCGCCTGCTTACCATGATGATGTGTAAATTGATGTTTCTCGGGGCGGTGGCCGTGTTGATGACCACTGTATTTTCATATCCCGTAGCATGTTTGACTTCCTTTACCGTGTATATCCTGGCCGGGACGCGTAGTTTTCTTGAAGAGGCGTTGGAGTTTATGACCGGGCGTGAGCATTCGATGTTCGCCTCCGTCAGTGAATTTGCCATACAGTCGGTGGCCCATCTGTATAATATGGTGCAATGGGTGATCCCGAGTTTTAGCCATTATGACGCAATCGAGGATTTCGTGAATGGCCGCAATGTCTCTTTAGTATGGGTGCTCACTGCGATGGGGGAGTTGGTCGTGATTAAAACCGCAGTCATACTGGGTCTGGCTATTCTCCTTTTCTATCGGCGCGAGGTGGCGGAAGTCTCAGTATAGCGCGGTCTATATGTCGCACGTAAATGTCTAACGGCTGATCCGGTATGACACAAATTATTGTTGATACTTTGCCGGAGCACCTCAAAGCCAGGCAAAGTGCGCGCAGGTATGAACGTAGCGTACAGATCTTTTGTATATCACTGGCCATTGTTTGTGTTATAGCTGCGGGTTTTTTGCATAGGCCTATCAATCAATTAAGACAAGCACATCAGTTGGTCATCGACCCCTCCAGCTTGGCAGGCCTACCTCCTGATCTGGCCTTGCTGGGCAAATTGGGAACGTTTCGTGCGTTGGCTATAGATTGGGCGTCCATTCGTGCGAACAGGCTGAAAATGGAGGGTAAAAATTACGAGGCGATGGAGTTGCACGGTATCATATGTAAATTAGCGCCGCGCTTCCCACGTGTTTGGGCCAATGCAGCCTGGAACATGGCTTATAACATTTCGATTTCCGAATACTTGCCTGAGGCCAGATGGCAGTGGGTTAAAAATGGGATCAAACTTTTACGCGACCAAGGGCTGCAATATAACCCACGGTCCATCACGCTCTACCGTGAACTAGCTTGGATATATTGGCATAAGATTGGTGATATTCTTGATGATCAACATCTGCAATATAAAAAAGCCTTGGCTGTGGATATCGAGCGTGTGCTTGGCGCTCCGCCGGTGACCACCACCGATGAGGAATATTACGCGTGGTTTAAGCAAATCGTTGATGCGCCGCGGGATCTGGATCGATTTATAGCTGAGGATGAAGATGTTCGCATGTTGTTGCAACGACTTCGCGCAGTCAATATTGAGACGAATCATGTCATTCTTGAGTTTGTGGCGCGTTTTCAACGACCCCAGTTGCAAGCGAAAGATTTGTTGACGGATCAATCTCAGATTGATGTACAACTGACCAAACAATTGGCCATTCTCCATGACGAAGATGTTGCACCCACGTTCGAACGACTGTTGGCTGCCTTGCGTTCTCATGTGCTGCGCGAGGAGCTAAAGTTCGACCTTGATTACATGTATGAATTGATGGCTGATCGCTATGGTCCTCTCGATTGGCGAAATGCTTTTTCGCATACGCTGTACTGGGCGAGCTTGGGCGATCGGGTTACGCAGGACATTGAGCGTAAAGACCGTGCAGACGCAGTGAATACCGCGCGCATCGTACTTTTTGCCTTGCAGAGCATTGTGATGCGCGGTCGAATCGTACTTTGGCCAAATTTTAATGATCCGATGTCGTCGTATATCGACCTTACTCCGGACGTGCGATTTATTCCCCATTTATTCGACGAGTATATGCGCGTCAGCAAAGAACAATTCCCGGATGATCCCAACATGGCCAGGGGATTGCCTGCCAAAAATTACATGAACGGTTTTGTGACGAACATGGAGAATTGGACGCAGTTGCTCTTTCTAGAGGGTGGCGAGCGCAATCTCGAAACCGCTGAAAATTACTATATCTGGCTACGAGAAAATAACCTGCACCCGGACGGTACGACGCAATCACGTTATACGAAGACATTAGAAGCATTCGTCATGGATGAGATTCTCAATCAACTCAATACGTATCGTGCGGCTGGAGGTATGATACGCACCTTGTTGAAACGGGGGTTTAAGCATTTAGGACTTGGACAGCGTCAAGCCGGGTTGGCAGTGTTTCAAAGGGCGCAAATGTGTCACGCTTATTGGCACAAAAATGGAGATGTGGTGCGTAATGATCGCATGAAGTTAGACCCGTTACCCGTCATGATCCGGAACGAACTCATTCAGTTTATGAAGCAACAATCAATTTCACCGCTGTTCAAAGCTCGTTTGTGGCGGGCACTACCACTTGAGATGCGTCAGGCGACGTACGATGATTTACTACCTTACATGGAAAAGGTTTGTGCAGCGCAACGGCCTCCCTGGTCTGTCAGTGCGATGTTAACTCAGCCACCGGATATGGAGTCATTCCGTCGAAAGGAAATCGACGTAGTCGGTAAGCCGCATCAAGAGGGTGTAGATGTAGGCGAACGATTCAAGCATTAATGACGTTAACTTATTCAACCCATGGATCGCGCCGGAACATCCGACATTATGATCGCGTAACTTCCCGCCGACGAAGGGATGCTTTCAACAGGCTTGAGATTCGATTACATACGAAGTCGCGAAAGGCTCCGCTATCGAGCCGTCGCAAGCGCAACATAGGGCCGCTGACTAATTGGCCATGCACATCGGGTGTGTATTGCGTTTCGTGAAAGGCAATAGCTTCCGACGTCACTGTGCCGAGTAAGTCCATGCGATACTCACCATAGCCAAAGCAGAATCGAATTTCACGTCCACCTTCAAGAAAATTCGAGGCGTCCATATCCATAGATATGCCGCTCGCTTTGTATTTCTCCATCAACTCGACAAAGACGGGAATTAACTCGTGTAGGAGGAGATGACGAAGTTGCTGTATAGCGTCTGGTTTTTCCTTCTTGTGTTGTTGGGAGGATTTTTCCGCTTCACGTTGTTTGACAACGCTCAATATGTTATCAAGCTCTGATTCCGGACAGGCCTTTGGTCGATCAGGTACGCGAAATCGTTCCACGAGCCGTTGGTAGTTACTTGCCTGGGGCTGGCTATCGGATGGGTATGTTTCGTCTGTCATGACCGACCGTTGTTACCGCTTTACAGAACATTCACACTATCTGCCGACACGATGGATTGTTTGATTGTGATACATCAAAACAGCAAGTACACCACAATGACGCTTCGGCATGGTGGCGAGAGGTCTTGAATCGAATCGATGAAGATGATATATCGGAACTAAGTTCCGATTTGTAACGTGGAACTGTCCGGGCAATTCAACAAGCCTTTTATAGCCAAACAGCCTTGTTGGATTGACCCTAGGTGTTGTAACGAGTAATATGTAGTTGCGGCGATGGAGATCAAGAAAGATCAACAGCTACAAAAAGTGGATCATCCTGCTTGATGTTTTTTGGGACTGTAGCGGGTTACATCGTGACGGATTCAAGTCTTGGCTAGACGATACGATTGTTAGTTGGGTTCTTTTTTTTGTCCATTTATCTGTGTGATTGATGCCCAAACAAAGTTTCGCAAAGGGGGTACGTTTTGCCTACACTGACCGTTCTTTACGGTCCTGACCATGGTCATTCATTTACTGCCAAAGGCGAGTCGCTTGTTATCGGGCGCTCCACCTCGGATCTGCAACTGTCCGACAGTGGCTGCTCACGACAACACGCCCGCATACAGCCAAGTAGCGGGTACTGGTACATCGAAGACCTTCACAGTGCCAATGGCACTTACGTGAATGGTCATGGAATAAACTCTGCGTTGCGCCTTAATCATGGAGATCAAATACGTATTGGTTGTTCGCTACTTCTTTTTCACGACCAATCGATCTGGGATGGTAACGGCGATTCGTCCGAGATTAACAACGCAGCTGATGTCCAGGTGCATCAAAATTCGGACGACCCGATTTCAACCACGATCAAGGCGATGCCAGATGACGACGAGGGGTACGCTGATAATGCATCTCATACTCAGACGGTTTCTTCTTGGTCAATGATTGACCAATTCGTAGACATACTCGCCACCTCACAATCCAAAGAAGCGTTGCTTAATCGAGTGGCTGACATTGTGATGGATCAGTTACAAGCGAGTCGGCTCATTATACTGCGGCTTGACTCTCGAGGCGACGATCTGATCCCTGAAGTGGCAAGATTTCGTCGTGAGATCAACAATCAGAAACCAAGTATTGAGGTTTCCGAAAAAATTACACAGCGCGTACTGGACATACGCGATGGTGTGCTATGCAGTAATGCGATCGGTGATAAGCGATTCGCCACCAATAGTAGCCAAGACAGTATACATAGGCTTGGTTTGCGTAGCGTCATTTGTGTCCCGATCCTTGCGCATGATCATGTGTTTGGCTTGTTGCATGCGGATTCAACTACGGCAGACGGTCTGTTTAATGAAGATCAATTACGCTTGGCGGTAGCGATAGGAAGGATGACGGGTATAGCGATTGACAATATCGATTTGCGTCAATCCCGTATGCGTACTGAACGCCTTGCAGCCACAGGTGAGACGGTGGCCTACTTATCTCACCACATGCGTAACTTGCTACAAGGTATGCAAAGCGGGGCGGAAATTGTTGAAATTGGTATAGGACGCGAGGAGATCGACCGTATACGATCGGGTTGGCAGTTGATTAGGCGAAACATAGATCGTACGCTCAATTTTGCTTCCAACATGTTAACTTTCAGCAAAAAGCGAGAGCCTTACATGCGGGAGGTTAATATCAATCTTGTCGTGGAGGAAGTTCTCTCATTAACGCAGACCCACTGCAAAGAAGAAAGCATACGCATTGAGACGTCCCTTGGACCTTTACCACCTTTGGCGTCAGACTTTGATGGCTTGCACCAAGTTATCCATAATATCGTACTCAATGCCATTCAGGCTGTTGATGGTAGGCAGGGGCATATTCAGGTGACTACCAGATACGATGCTGCTTGTGAGAAAGTTTTTATTACTGTGGCTGATAACGGTCCGGGTATCTCAGAGCGGCAATTGGAACACATCTTTGATGCATTTCATTCAGGAAAGGGCCATGCCGGAACAGGGCTTGGCTTGGCTGCCAGTAAGAAGATTGTTGAGGAGCTTAACGGAACGATTCGAGTCGAAGTCCCTCCGAACCTCGGGACCCGTATGATTGTTTCCATCCCTGCTACTTCGACGACTTCGTTTAACATCGATCAAACACCAAAACCCGACTCAGCCTAGTACTTTTTGTCACAGCTGAGCATTTGGGTGCCCGTGTTATGCCGGAGCCGCTACGGGAAAAACCTTTGTCCAAGCCACCCGGTCCAGTAGTGCGCCCTGCGAACTACCCCAAAGAGGCGGGCTTGATACCGGCCTTGATCATGTCAGCCGCACCCTTTTCCAGCGAGGTTATGATCTCATCAAAACTTTGATAGACGATGTCCGCACCGCTGCGGTGTAATCGGGAAGCATGGCAACATCCTATCGGCAGACCTATGACAAACAACTGGGTATGGGATCCCGCGCGAACTACCATATCGGATGAGGCGATCACGATCGAACGTGCATCGCCGGCGGCTATTTCCGCGAGCATGGAGGATCGTTGCTGTGGTTCGCCAGGTAAGCAATGACAGGAAACAAAGCCATTGACAAGGTCCGAAGCTGCGATACATCGCTTCTGCTTATCAAGTGAACCATGATTTCCTGTTGTGACGCTCACGCATAATCCAAATCGCTGTAGTGAAGAGATCGAGCGGGAGGCGTCTTCTCGCAGGACTAGCGATGAAAAGCTCTCCGGTGACGTGATATGAGCCTGGAATGTAGTCCAGAACTGTTTGATTTTCATCGGTCGAGCGCCGGTCAGTAGCGCCGCTTCCAAGCCATGTTTTCGCCATAGACGCCAAAAGGTGACTTGGTCCAGACATGACCAGCCTACATCAGCTACCGCTTTTTGATACGCGGCGTAGTGGGTGTCTTGAATGTCGAATATCGCGCCGTACAGCTCTATAATAAATCGCACGACATACCTCCTGTTGGCCAAACCTATTTAGTCGTGCAAGCTAGCGAAAACATGACACTCATGCAACCATGCCGTGGATTGGTTGTGATTCATTGATTTTCTCATGCGCGCAAAAAAACAGAGACGATCTTTTATAGAGATCGTCTCTGTCAGAATGCGAAACACAAAGCCGTTGACTTTGCGTTTGAGGTTGTGCCGGTTCTACTTAGGGAAGTTGAACATGCGACCCTTGACCATCGGGCTGGTGGCAACCATGAATGAACCGGTCTTGGTGCGTGCGACGGCCTTGATGGCGCTCTTACCAAATTTGGCACCAAGTATGTTCTTGCATGCTGTGGTTGAGCAGTTCTGAACATTGACGTTCTTGTTTGTGCTACGTGCCCACTTGGCTAACTGCGCGGCGGAGCATGTCTGGATGATGGCACCCTTGTTGATCCAATTGGCAAAAGCGTTCAATGTGGATGGTGTGGGGCGACCTTGCTTAGCCGGACCCTTGGTTTGGTTCATCAACGTTCGGAAGGAGTTGATCTTGCAACCAAAGGTGTCGCAGCACTGACGATACGCGGAAGGCGTACCAGCGGGCTTAACCGACTTGTTGCTCTTGCTGGTCATGCTTCGACTATTAACACCGAAGCGTGAGCTTGTACCAGATCGACCTGAGGTCGAACGCGAACTGTTTCTCATGTTACTTGAAGGCATCCTATTTTCTCCAAAAAGTCCTAAAGTACCAACCATAGTTAGTTTCCCGTCTTACGAGGCCTTCATCGGATTGCAGTTGAAGCCGCTTGAGAAAACACTGCTGGTAACAAAACAAATATAGGGCGGTCATCAGTCCATCATCATGCGTATACATATATGTTGTGCGGCACATCGCGTGACAAAGCGATGCCCCTAAAACGCGATTTGAAGGCTATGAACATGGATTTTGTGGGTGTTTTTGCCTCGTGTGTGTACGCGACAAACGTAACACGCAGACTATTTTTTATCACGAAACCAAGTAAAAAAAAATCAAAAAAAATGGTTTGATGTTAAGCGTTACGGTTATAAACGCAGCGATGAGATTAAAAAAACGATTGCGTAGTGTTGCAACAAGTGCTTGAATTCATTTGCAAACGTGTGATACAAAGGAGGTATCAGGCCCGAAAATTCATGTTCTAGATGCCAGGAATTCAACAAGATCGATCTTAGTGATGATCCCCACAATCACTTCGTTATCGATAACCACCGCGACATGGTCCTCATCGAAAACATTTTGAACTTTTGATAGTGGATCACTCATGGATACCATGCCCTGTAGCGGCATAGTCGCTTTCATAACGTTGTCTTCACCTTTGCATTGACCGCTGGCGAGGGTTTTTAGAAGGTCCAATTCGTGGATCATTTTATACGATCCGCTATCGCCCGTGACCACCGGCATTTGAGAAATACCCATGTCACTCATACGTTGCACGACGCTGGCCAAGGTCTCTTCAGGACGCGCAAATTCCACGGTATTTCCTTTATACCTCAGCAGGTCGCGGACCGTGCCAATACGCTCTTCAAGCCCCAGAAAGCCCATATCCTTCATCCATTCGTCGTCGTAGCATTTGCTCACATAGCGATCGCCTGAATCGGGAATAATGACCACCACGACCTTACCCGGACCCAGCTTCCTGGCCACTTCCATAGCGCCGAATACAGCGGTACCGGCCGATCCACCTGCAAAAATACCTTCTTCTCTCACTAATCGACGGGCGGTTAGAAACGAGTCACGATCCGAAACAGGTATGACCTCGTCGATGACCGACATATCCAGCGTGTCTACCATGAAGTCATGCCCGATGCCTTCCACCCTGTAGATACTCGGAGGGCCGGGTTCACGTCCGTGAAATACATCAAAGTAGATACTGCCGTGAGGATCAGGGCATGAGATAATCAACTCTTTTCCAGCTTCCGCCGCTTTTTCTTTTAGATACTTACCTGCGCCGGAGATGGTACCTCCGGTTACGATACCGCCGACAAGGCAATCGATCTTTCCCTCCGTGTCCTCCCAGATTTCCGGCCCTGTCGTCAGGTAATGTGCCTCGGGGTTATTCATGTTGCTATACTGATCAATGTACAACGAATTAGGAATTTCCCTAGCCATGCGCAACGCTACCCCCACATAGCTGTCGGGATGATCGTGGGCAAGGTCTGTGCGCGTGACTAAGACCTCAGCGCCGAACGCCTTGAGCATGTCGATTTTTTCCTTGCTCATTTTGTCGGGAATCGTGAATACGCAGTGATACCCAAGCACCGACGCCGCCATGGCCAGGCCCATGCCGGTATTCCCCGAGGTACTTTCGATGAGTGTGGCCCCAGGTTTGATAAGGCCGCTTTTTTCCGCGCCGCGAATCATATGCAAGGCCATTCTATCCTTAACAGATCCACCGGGGTTGAGCTGCTCCAACTTGGCCAGCACCAGCGCCGAATTCTCGTCACACAGACGACTAAGTTTGACCATGGGTATCCGACCGATCAAATCCAGCACGTTGTCATAATACTTCATCGCAGGCCTCACGAGTATAAGTTTTGGAGAGCATCAATGTCTAAGCTTTTATGATTAGTGTCGTATTTACGACAAACGAGAATGAGATTCAAACCCCCAGCGGCTATACGACACTAATGACCGTTTCAACTGGACCATCCGTTTTTATCACTTTTTATCATTTCCTAACGACTGTCAACCATGATAGGGCAAACGGTGCGCTCTACGCAAGCGTCGTGAGGATGTCTCCGTGGGAGTAGGACTGTAGGGCCTTTAAGACCCATGCAGAGGTATTTTTTGCAGGGGAAGCTATCCAGGTTCATCGCTCATCAGGATCAAGTAGTCGTGACGAGAGGCGGTTGCGATGGCGATTTAGGAGGCTCCGTCGGCTTCTCAGATTGGGCGTCCCGATATAGTTGCTCGATATGCTCGATTCTTTGCTGATGTCGAATGCGCGCTTCATAGCCCAGCTTGGCTATATTGCGGTTTTGTAGCGCTTCGAGAGTTCTTCGCAGCTTGTCGATCATAGGTGTCGCCGTTTCGAGTAGAGGTTGAGATTCACGATTATCGTATTCACTACGCAGCTAATAAAATCCATTCTTTCTTACGCATGGCCCTACTCTTTATTGATCGGACGTTCGTTATTCTTGAGTTAATGAACCTTCGAAAATGAATCACTAAGTAGGTGGGATACTTGTTCACCTTATGGCATGTCAGCTGTTATAGGAGCCTGCGTGAATGGCTATCAATGTTGTTTCGACCGTTTACGGCATGTGATTACGTTATGGGACAAGCAAGGATAACGTTGTATGCGAATCCCATCACATAAGACTACCGATGAGACGACTATCACAGTCGTGATGGTCGGGGCTGTGATAGGTTGAATATGCACCTACGGGACGAAAAAGCCGGTGACGGAATTCGTCCGCGCGTGTGTAGGTGGCGCTACGATTCTAGGCGAAATGACTCCATGGCCAAGGCTAAGCGAAAAACACGACGTAGAAAAAAGCCTTCAAGTGCTCGGTACAAGACGCCTGACTGGCTACATCAGCCCAACGAGCAGGGCGAAGTAGACAGCCAGCAGCGTGAGTCGCGTTTGATTTCGTTAAGTGATCTACAGACGGAAGTGTGCCAGGCTATTGAAGCTGGTATGACACTTGATCAGGATGTCTATGCAGAGTCGGGGGAGTTACTTCTTGCGGCAGGTTCTCGAATTACTCGCCGTTTCCTGGAGCTTCTGAGTAAGCGTAAGTTAACGCGACTTCACCTTCGCCCACCTCCAGGCATAGATTATGCAACAGTCGATGAATCTGAAAAACAGGACGATATAGAATTCGAGTATTCGTATGAGAATGCTGACAAACAAATAGCACCGTGTAAACCTTTTGAAACGCCGCTTAGCAAGGAATTGGATGAACGGCTTGGAGCTGAACTTCGTAAGCAGGTAACATTTCGACCCATCCATGCTTGGCGCCGACCACGATTGGCGATTGATGATCTTAAAGATAAGGCCATTCGCGGTGTGCATGAACATGAAGCTACACAAAATGCGGTCAGTAACGTTTGTGAACGGCTCATGGTTGGCAAACGAACCTCTGCATCGGAATTAAGACAATCCGTGATTCAATTCTCAGATATGGCTGCGATCGACTTTGATTTACTTCCATTGGTTGTTGCGCTGCAGGAATCTTGCGGTGATTATCTTTACGATCATTGCGTGAACGTGGCTCTGTTAAGCATGGCTATAGCGACCCATCTCGGCCTTGATCGTGAACAGGTGACGGTTGTGGGGCTTGGCGGTTTGCTACAGGACATCGGTATGTTGCGCGTTCCGGCAGATATTCGTCTTACCAGCGAGCCGCTCAGCGTAAGTGACTGGG
Organism: Planctomycetota bacterium; assembly: GCA_024276605.1. Classification (GTDB taxonomy): domain Bacteria; phylum Planctomycetota; class Phycisphaerae; order UBA1845; family UBA1845; genus JAJRPG01. Next base: position 18,778 of record JAJRWX010000017.1, read on the forward strand.
ATGAGATCCGCCGACACCCACTGCACACCCTCGATATGCTGCATGAGCTGCGTGGTCTGCCACAGGAGGTTCGATATATTGCGTATCAAGCACACGAACGTTGCGATGGTCAGGGGTATCCCCGCGGACGGAACGGTAGGGAACTGCACCAGTTTTCCAGGTTGATTGCCATTGCGGATGTATACTCCGCTATAACTAGCGGACGGCCTTACCGAAGCGCATACTCGCCTTATTATGCGGCTAAAACAATTCTCGAAAACGGTAGCATTAATAAGTTTGACCGCGAATTAGTACGTGCATTATTGGATACTGTGTCTTTGTTTCCCATAGGTAGCGAAGTATGCTTAGCCAATGGTGAGAATGCGCGTGTGATACGCGCTAACCCCGAACTGCATACCAAACCCGTCGTTGAATTGCTCACCTATGATGGCTATCCTACCGGCGAGATACTTGACTTATCTATTGAAGATACGCCAGCCGTGGTCGAAGTAGTTGAATCGAACGATCCTTCCTTAATGTCTGACACACCGTAGTGCAGATGCACCATCTCTTGATGGGTCAGAGTTGAATTCCGTCCGCGTGTTGTGTGAGTTAATACTATGTCAGCGTTGGTAGCGCATAGGTAAATGCGTTGTGTGGTATTAGTATGCCGTACGTACGTAATGGCGTAATCCGATCAATACGGACATTGATCAATTCACCAGGTGACACGGCTTCGGCTTCAATGTATACGTCGAAATAACGATCCGATCGACCGCGAAAAAGGCGTGTTTGGGAAACATCACACACGAATTCTTGATGTTTATTATTCCGCTGGTCGGTGCATTCAATAGCTTCCCACTTATCTCCGTCAACCTGAGGCGCGAATTCCACCTCGCTTTCGACGAGCACGCGTTCAATTGTGCCCACTAACGGCTGACGATAGGCCAGCGATAGCTCACGTTCCAGATCAGCCAATCGATTCATTCGCTTACGTACAACGGGCTTCGGTACAGAGTCTTTCTGCCAGCGTGCTGCCGCAGTTCCGGCCCTAGAACTGAAGGGGAACGCGTGAATTTTCAAGAATCCGGCGTATCGGGCTACTTCCAGGGAGGCTTGGAAGTCATCCTCTGCTTCGCCTGGAAAGCCGACGATGATGTCCGTCGTAATGGCTGGGTTCTCAAGCACCTTTTGAACCCGGTCGATCATGTCGATGAAATCATCCCGCGTATATTGCCTATTCATACGCCGGAGGATGTTCTGGCTGCCGGATTGTAGTGGCAGGTGCAGGTGAGGGACGCAGTTATCGTGTTTGGCTAGCACGTCGAGCAGAGAGGCGTCCACATCACCTGGTTCCAGGCTTGACAGTCGAAGACGTTTCAGGCCGGCGACTTCTGCAAGTGCTTCGATGAGGCCTGCCAATGGAGAAGTCGTACCGGAAAAACGTTTGCGGATAGCCGTTTCACGTCCGTAGGCCCCCAGGAATATGCCTGTGACAACGATTTCCGCGTGTCCTGCAGCCACGAGTGCCCTGGCTTCGGCCACGGCGACCTCGATAGGCTTCGATCCTAGCCGTGGCCTGAGTTGGGGTATGATGCAATAGCTACAATACGCATCGCAACCATCTTGAACTTTCAGGAAAGCACGCTGATGCCCATCAAATTGGTCGATCCGGCCTGTGAGCGTGTCCGGTGTATTGACAATGGGCAGACCAGGTGGAATAATCTTTGTCGGAGAATCGGATTCCGTATCTGCCGACTCATGGCTCGAAATGGTCGGGCTAACCGGGACCAAACGGTGTAAAGGATTCATACGTACTTCATACCTGTCGGCATTTGGAAAAATAGGGGTCGCCACAGTAGCACGCGCAGGGGTGTCTTTTTCAAACGTGGGTGCTTGGATAGCCTGTTGGCGGATTAGGTGTATTAGCTCAGTGCAGACGTCCGTATCGTGACCCAAGACAGCGGTTACGCCTGTGATGCTGCGCAGACGTTGTGCATCTGCGGACGCGCCGCAACCCACCACAATGACCGATGTTTGGCCGCCTTGCGAGAGTCGGCGGATTGCCTGACGGCTCTTGCGAAACGCTTGGCTGGTGACGGCGCAGGTGTTCACAATGGCGAAGTCCGCTACGTCGCGGCGGCGAGCTGGTTGCAGACCCAGCGATCGAAGTGTATCGCGGATCAGTTGTGATTCGTACTGGTTCACTTTACAGCCGAGGGTGGCTAGCCGATACTTCCGAGCCATAATGAGTCCATCATACGTGGCTGGTGACCATTAGGAAAGTTGCCAAGGCGCATAGCGTGTGATGTGTATTTGGAGATCAACAGGGCGATGATGATGTCGACACGGTGGTTGTTAACTGTGCGGGAGTAGCATTCCATGGCTAGTACACAGGCAGTGTGGGGGATCGATCTCGGGCGGTGTGCACTCAAGGCAATTAAGCTACGTCTTAGTGGCGATGACAAGGTTGAAATTGTCGCATGTGATTACCTGGAGCACGATCAGGATCTATCACATGCCGAGGATAAGCGGCACGAGCTGATTGCTGCAGCCCTCGAGAAATTTCTCTCTCGCAATGATATCTCCAAAGATGCGATAGCGATATCAGTTCCGGGGCAGCAAACACTCGCCCGTTTTACGAAATTGCCCCCGGTCGCCCCTAAGCGGATTCCGGATATCGTGCGATACGAGGCAGACCAACAAATTCCTTTTGATATGGATGAAGTGATCTGGGACTACCAGACGTTCGAGTCTGAGGGGCTGCCGGATTTGGAAGTCGGCATTTTTGCGATGAAACGTGAATTGCTCCGTGAACATTTACTGCATTTTGAGCAGGCATCCATCGAACCGATTGCCGTACAAACCGGGCCACTGGGTGTGTATAACGCGGCATATTTTGAGGATTTTTTGAGTGATGAAACGACGATTATGCTCGATGTCGGCGCAACCAACGCTGATCTTGTCATCGGTACACGACATAGCCTCTGGACGCGTACCATTCAGATTGGTGGTAATCACTTTACGGATGCATTGGTCAAAGCCTTTAAGCTGTCGTTTGCCAAAGCAGAATCGCTGAAAAGAACCGCTTCCACAAGCAAATACAAACGACAGATTTTCCAGGCCATGAGGCCGGTATTTGCCGATTTGGTTCAGGAGTTGCAGCGGTCCATCGGTTTTTATTCATCTACACATCGTGAAGCACAAATCGATAAGATTGTCGGTTGTGGCAATGCCTTCAAGCTTCCAGGACTGGAAAAATATTTGCATCAAAACCTAGACTTGGCTGTTCAGGTATTATCAGCACCTAAAAATGCCCAAGTGTCAACCACGGCTCAGGGCGATGTGATCAAAGACCAATTTTTGAGCTTTTCCGTAGCCTATGGCATTGCCTTACAAGCATTGGAGAAGGGTAAGATTCAATGCAATTTGTTGCCTACGGAGATTGCCAAGCAACTCGTCTGGCGTAGAAAGAAGCCTGCTTTCGCAGCCGCCGCAGCGTGTCTGATGCTCTCGGGGGCTATGATTTGGTTTCGTCAGTCTACCGACATGAGCGCATTGGCCGCAGAGGCGAATGCGGGCAGTGGGTCTATGCAACTGGATCAAGCCTACGATACGGTCGAAAACGGCCCGTCAAGCTCGTTGTCCAACCGTGCGCAAGCACAGGCGATTCTAGCCGCAGGAAAATCACTGAAGAGCGAGCTGGGACGATTGCGGGGGCAAGGTCAAACTGAACGGGAAGAGACAGAAGAACTGGTCAGTTTAATGCGCAATAAGATTGTTGTCCCTAAGATCGTGAAGATCATTCATGATGCTTTGCCGATGCCTAGTGGTGCGCTGGGGCAGGCTTCAACCGTCGAGCAGGTACAGTCGTTACTTTCCTCTGGGAAATTACCACCGCGTAACGAGCGTCGTCAAGTCGTTGTCGAATCGTTTGACATATTATGGGAGGCGGATTTGCACGCCTACGATTGGACGAGCGTCGTCTCCATGCCTGAGCCTATTAATCCGTTCGAAGATGAATTGGCAGGTTTTTGGGTGAAAGTCACGTGTACTACACCCAACAAAGACGCTGCCGACTTTATTGACAAAGAGTATGTTCGTACGTTGCGGCAACTGGGAAGCCGACCGGGTATGGGATTTTATTTTGATCGAATTGCGATTTATCGTGGCGAAAAAGTGAAGATAAAATCCCTAGGGCGATCAGGCCGGAAAAAGTTTTTTGGTGGTGGGCTTGTCAATCAAGACGAATGGGAGGCCATTGACCCATTAGATCCAGTCACGAACGAATCTCGCAAAGACGATTGGCGATTTGATATTTTCATCGATGTTATTTTGGAAGACTACCCAGAGGATTTGTTGGACACGAACGAGAATGAAGGCGATTAACCTGGGCTAAGTGAAGGCACTGAGAATACGTTTTATTCTGCATGTACCTGCAAATTCGGGAGCAGGAAGTTATGGAGTTTATTCGACGACACGCATTTACCATTATCTGTTCCGTTGTCGCCTTAGCCGGCTTAGCCATTGGGGTCACCGGTCTGCAGGCGATGCCCAAAGTGGCGGATAAAATGCACGAGGCGAAACGCGTCTTTGACGAATTAGGATCGCTGGAAAATGGGGCGGCTAATCGCCAAGTTATCGGTGCGGAAAAACGCCGGATTGACTCCATAGTTCAAGACCGTAATCGGGTGATACAGCGCTGTCTGACGTTGTATCCATACAAGCCATTAATAGACGGCGTCTTTCCAAATGGCGATGATAATCGTCGTCGTCAATTCAAATCGACCTATCAGACGGCTATGCAAGCTTTGCATGATTCGATGCGTTCAGGTGCGACGGCGATGTCTCAAGACGTTGAGAATATGCGAGATAAAATCGAAGCTGAAAAAGACAGGGCCAAAGAGCAAAACCTAGACCCTGGGGCTGTGCCACTATCTCCAGTGGAGACCGGCCCGGCAGAAACGCCCGCCGGTTTTTTAACGGTAGCTGGAGCTAAGGAGAACCCTGCGGCCCGCGCTGAGATGGCTACCGCGCAGCAATTTTACATGTATGCTACCCCTTTTGAAATACGCAAAAATACCAAAGTACGCGCTTTATCCAAAGCTACACCTAGCTTGGATTTTCATCCAGCTATGATGGATACCGGTACCGTTGACGCGCCTTACCCGGATGAATGCTGGGAGGCACAAGTTGGGTATTGGATCCAAAAGGATGTGGTCGAAGCTATCAACGATGTCAACATCCAAGCTGCTGCTAAATTGAAGAAAGCGGGTGTTGCTCGATGGGTGGGTACGTTACCGATCAAAGAACTCATTTCCGTGCGTGTGAGTGCTGATTATGTGCCACCGTTTGGAGAAGGAGAACTAGTTAATGGCGCCCAGCCGGGGGGGCGCCAGGAAGCGTTGCCGCCGATCTCAGCAGAGAATGTGTTTACCCACAATGGTCGTTCGGGTACGTTCGAAGTTGTTCAGTTTACCGTCAAGATGGTCATGGATCAGCGGGATATATCCGTATTTGTCAATCGCTTGACGGCGGGACGATTCCACACGCTGCTTCGGGTAGCCTATAAACAAGTGCTGCCGAATAAACGTATGGTTGGTAAAATTTATGGGGCAGACCCGGTCGTCAATGTCGTCATGGATTTTGAATCGGTCATGTTGGGTGAAATTTTCCGCAAGTGGATGCCCCCGGAAGTGTGTGATCGGTACGAGATCGCGTGTCCGGAACCCGAAGAAGGTACTGATGAAGAGGGGGACACGTAGTGTTGATCCAAGATCAGCCATTATGTGTGCAAGCAGATGTTAATCGGCTGCCTGATTGGTTACCGGCGACATACGTTTTGAAGCTTGTGATCGGTTACGGAGTTCAGTGTTATGGCTAAACAACTTGTAGGTCCTCTAGAAAGACATCTTGAAAAAGCGGTGGTTGCCTTGGCAGGCCTGGTGCTTATCGGGGCGATAGGAAGGTATCTGATTACCTCGCCGAATCAAGTCATCATTAATGGGGCGCCGGTTCCCCCGTCTAAAATCGATGAAGAGTTGGTGACCACGGCACGCGCGGTTCGAGATCGCGTGGTTGGCGTGCGTAGTGATGTTGAGGCTCCAGACCCGGTTTATGATGAATTTGAGTCCCAGATTAATCCATTTGGTAGGGAAAAGTTGGATGATTCACTCGTCAAAGCGGTGGCTTTTGGTCCGCCCATACCGATTATCGATCCGCCAACAGCTGTTGATGGGGATAAAGAGCTGGTTAAAGTCGTGGATTTGGATAAACCCACCGTCACCTCCGGTCGCAGTACCATCGTTTTTTATGACGACGACAACCAACCCTACGACGAGGTGATTAATTGGACTATCGTCTCGGTTGTTTTCGATCGTGAAAAACAATCAAAACGTCAGGCTTTAGCCTATGGTGGTAGTCGTAAGGAGGTGACGTTTGGTACGGTAGAGCTTCAGCGCCGGGCGCAGCGCCCCGGCGGGAGTTGGTCCGATGAAGATTGGGAGATGGTTGAAGCCTGGCCGGCTAAGTCTGCACCTCCACCTCCCGAATTACAAATTGTTGAGGTGGATGGGCAACTTGAAGTACCCCATAAACAGTATGTGGCTTTATCTGAATACTATCGAGCGTTGAATAAGCCGGAGACGCAACTTGATTTGTTAAGGCCGCTTGGATTGGAAGTCTCTAATGGTTCGCCGTGGGTATGGCCGCAGTTATATCAGCACAGTAAAGAATTACAATTACAGGATTGGGATGTACTGCACCCGGGGGATAAGCCCGACCAAATACTGGATGATCGTTATGGGCTGACGGATGATACGTTAACGCCGGCTATGCCTCAACGGGGAAAAGAACTAACCTTCGATGAGCAGGTTGATGCAGCATTCAAGCTCCTTGCCGAGGCCCGACAATCCAAAGATTTGAACCAAGTATTGACGGCTTACAATCTTTGTTTTGGGGTGAAAAATGATATACGTTCCAGCGGTAAGGCAAAGGGTTTGGCGCAGCGTTGTATGGATACCGCCAATTTGCTGCAAGACGATATAGAGCGTGATAAAAGGCGGAAACCCAAAAAACGGCCGAAAGCGAACTCTGATGATGACGAAGAGCTACAACGAGAACGGTACCCTCGCCAGCAAATTTGGGTGATTGATGCTAAATCAGACAGCATACCCTCCGGTCAGACTTTTCAATATCGCATGCGCGTGAACATTTACAATCGTTTAGCGGCCCAGCCGGCTAAGTATGCGAACCCTGATGATGCGAAAGTAGTATTTATTGCGAGCGAATGGTCCCCGCCTACGGATCCCGTAGCTTTTGAAGCGGTATCTCATATGTTTGCGACAAGCTTTGATGAGCGTCAGGAAAAAATCAGCATTGAGGTATTTCAGTGGTTTGATGGCGAATGGGTCAAAGGTAGATCGCGCTTTGGTGTGGGTGATCACATGGCTTTTCCGGCCCGGGCAACGACAAGATCGTTAGAAGATCCGACTAAACCTGTTAGGGCGTTGGTTGACTTTGAAACTGATGCGACAGTCGTCGACATAGATTTTGACCGGGCTTATTGCGAGAAAAAGAGGGGACGCACAAGAGACGGCGTGAAACTTGGTGTCGTTGGTAAAGCATGTTCTGTCATATACATTGACAACACCGGTGAATTGCATGAGCAATTCGTGCCGTTTGACAAAAAGCATCCGTTCAAAGCCGAGTTAGGCGATCGAATGTGGAAACCGGAACGAGACGTGAGTCGTTGAGGTACGATTAGGTTGTTGTATCCACGTTTTTCATAGCTCAAACGCGAGGATTGGAACGCGGATGCTGATGAGGATACGATTGTGCAGCGATTCATGATGTTGTGTTGTCTGGTAATTTGGGTGGCATGAAGGCGGGCTGTTATGACGGTATTTACACCCTCCTGTTTGGCGATCGATACGGGTGTGATGGCGAGACTTGCGGTTTGTCCCGTGTTTCCTAGAATCCATCCATGCGTTGCTTGGGTGGCTGCATGGGGTCATAGTATCCATGTGCGTGTGTCATCCCGCATCAGCTTGTTGGGGGCGAAGTGCGGCGAGTATTAGGGGGTATCGTTTGACGGGTGCTATCGTGCCCACAGGGAGGATGTTGTTTTGGCAATATTGAGAACTACGGCGATTGCGGTCATGGTGATTGCTGTCTTCCTGTCGGCTGCACCGTCGGTGTTGGCAGGCGATGGGTCCGTACAACTGCAACACGCCATCAAGTTATTCGATCAGGGTGATTATGCGGCTGCGCAGGAAGTGCTTGTGGCTATCGATCGGGCGAAGCTTGGGCCAAAAGAGCAGGCAAGCCGTGATGATTATCTTCAGCGACTTCAAGAAGCGACGTTGATGCAGGAAAAATCGCTACGCGACCTGGAAGATGCAGAGGCGGCTATTGGCGCAGGTGAAAAGGCTCAGGCGCATGCGTCGTTGCAGGCTGTGCTTAACAACGAATACACATCTCAAGGTGTACGTGAGGCTGCCGATCGATATATGCGGGAGCTTCATCAAGATACTCATCAAGAGGGGCATCGATCATCGCCACCTTCGGATGAGGTGGACCGCGTGCAAGTGTTAGTTGGTGAAGCAGACGAACTGGTTCGCACAGGACGCTATGAAGAAGCTAGGCGTCTTTATGAGCAGGTTATCTCCATCGTACCTGGTCATCCCGAAGCGGTGGATGGTTTGCGTATGGTGACGGAGCATCAGCGTAACCTTGTCGGTACGCGCGCCGATACGCTTGCGGAGCGTCTGCGTCGTCAAGATGCGATTAACTGGCAACGCAGTGTGGCTCAATTCCGTGATGCCGAGTCTCAAATTCGGCAATTTGTCCGACAGAAGCAATTTAATCAAGCCAATCAAATGCTGGTGCGCGCGGGTCAAATTGTTGAAGCTGGGAAGCAATTTGCCGACCCTGCAAGTCAGTATGATGCTTTGAAGTCGGACTTTGTATCACTATCGGATTTAGTGCGTGACGAGGAGCGTCGGTACAATGAAGAGGTCGTGGCCAATACCCGTCGTGAGATTGAGCGGCAACGACATGACCGTCTTATGCAGGTCGAAGACAATCGCTCTCGCCAGGTCGAGTCGTTGATGGAGCAGGCGCTACAGCATCGCAAAGATGGTGACTTGGACGCTGCAGTGAATGTTCTCATGCAGGTTACGGTTATTGACCCTCAATATAAACCTGCTCGATGGTTAATGGATACGTTAGACGATCAACGACAATATCAACAGTCTAGGAAGACGCGTGATATATACTATAGCAAGATGCGCGGCGCGCTGGAGGATGTTGAAAAGGCGAAAATACCGTGGTATGAGGAAATTGAATATCCTGACGATTGGCTTGAACGATTAGCCATGCCGACCCGTACACGCCCCGGCCAGTCCCGTATGGACAGTTTATTGCTTGGTGCGTTGGACCGAAAAGTACCGGCGGATTTTGATCGTGTACCTTTCGGTGAGGTGATGGAACGATTGGTAGATGCGAATGATATCAATATTCATGTGAACTGGCATGATTTACAACTGGCTGGTGTGGACCGCGAGGCGACGATCGATTTACAGCTGCCTCGTGAAATTACACTTAAAAAGGTGCTCACTGAGGTGTTGGAGCAGGCCGGGGGAGGCAAAGTCGATCTGGGTTATGAAGTCTCTGATGGCATTATATCCGTAGCCACACGCGAGCGGCTAGATCGCAATGTGTTCATGCGTGTTTACGACATTGCAGATTTGTTGATGGAAATCCCCAACTTTACGAACGCGCCTATGGTGGACCTACGCTATGCTACGGCCCAGCCTAAGCCCATAAATCCGGATGCTCAGCCGTGGGCGGTGGGTGACGACGACGATGACGAAGAGGAGTTTGATCCCGAGCGTAATAGCCGGGTTCAAAAAATGATTCAACTTATTCAAGACACTATATCCCCCGACAGTTGGCGTCAAAAAGGTGGCACGGGAGGATCAATTCGTGAAATCAACGGCCAATTGGTCGTTACGCAGAATGCCGCTGCGCAGCGACAGATTCGTGGCTTGTTGGATCGCCTGCGTCAAGAGCGGGCCATTCAGGTAGCGATAGAAGCATTGTTTATTACGGTGTCCAGCCATTATCTTGAAGAGTTGGGGATGGATCTCGACATTGTGTTAAATTCGGGTAATGCCGGATTTGATTTCATCAATTCCGGTGGCGGTATAGCTACGGATCCTACTCTTGGCAATCGCCTGCTGTTGCCACGCACATTTTCTCGACTTGGTTTCACGCCGAACGTACCTCCTTTGGGGACGGTGTTAGGCACGCCAACGACGGCGGCCAATCAGCCGTTTTCACAGGCTTTTTTGGTTCCCCAGGCTGCAGGCGGCTCAGGGAGTCAATTAACACCTGTGCCGGTTACTTCAGGCTTATTGGGTATTACCGATCCTTCGTTGTTGCCGAGCGATGTGCCTGGTAGCTTCGGTGGGCAGTCGATTGGGCCCGCACTGAGCATTTTTGGGAGCTTTCTCGATAACATTCAAGTTGATTTCCTTGTGCGGGCTACCCAAGCAGATTCACGATCTACGGTGTTGACAGCGCCGCGTTTGGTTGTATTTAACGGCGGTTCCGCTTGGGTGGCGGTCACCATACAGCAAAATTACATCTCTCGATTGCAGCCCGTCGTGAACCAGGGAGCCGTCGCACAGGCTCCCATTACCGGTACAATCGATGCCGGTGCGAGTTTGTTTGTTAGAGCGACGGTCACCGCTGACAAACGATATGTGATGATGTTACTTGCCCCTGGTGTCACGCGTTTGCTTGGTCTGCAAGCCTTCGAGTTTAGCGGTGGTACCGGTGCGGGCCAAGCGTTTCTTCAGTTACCCACGTTATCCGCACAGCGGATGCAAACCGTCGTGTCCGTTCCAGATGGCGGAACGTTGTTGATTGGTGGGCAAAAGCTTGCGAGTGAAACTGAAGTAGAAGCCGGTGTACCGATTCTGTCTAAAATTCCCGTACTCAAACGGATTTATTCCGCTCGTTCGATGGTTAAGGATGAGCAGACTTTGCTCATTCTGATCAAACCAAAAATCCTTATCCAAAGTGAGCAAGAACAACTCGCGTTCCCCACGTTTTCGCAGCGATAAGTATTGTTGGTTGGATCGCGATAGCTGTTGATTAGGTTGTATCTGTAAGCCGTTTGTCCATGGGTGTAACGCCGGACTGAGCTTTACCTTTAGCAAACGAGCCGCCTATCGTGTTGATTCACCGAAACGCATTATGGTTGCTTGCCAATGGCATCTTTTTGGTTTGGCCATTGACTACTGTGTTGTCCCCTGACATGGGTGTAGCGTGTTTTCCGTTGTCGTATGCCGGTTCAATTGACATAGATACTGCTTGGGAGCCGCAAGCAGCTCGCCATACGGGAACTGGTCGTGCTCCGGTCGATGCAAAGACGCGTATCGCACCATTTTCTCCCAAGCCGTTCCAGCCAGGGATACGAATCGATTGGCTTCATAATCGCGTAGAGCTGGATGCCAAGGTTGTCTTGCGGAAAGGAGCGCTCGAACTGCTCGTATGTAGTCCCGGTACGCGTGAACACGAGAGTATTCTAGTCTGTCCAGCTAAACCATCTGCGATTTACCAGGCGCTAGGACTGATCGGTCTTACGCCGGGGCATCCCGTTTCTTACGACCCTAAGGCGGAACAATTAATTCCTCCGGCAGGAGAGTCACTACGGTTGAGCGTGCGCTGGCGCGATGGGGGGGAAATCAAAACCGTTCCTGTGGAGCGCTGGCTTCAATTGCGAGACGAACAAAAATCACCAACTGCGATGGACTGGATGTTTACCGGTTCCATGCGTACGAGTGACGGTCGGTTCGCCGCAGATTTGGAAGGGACGATTATTTGCGTTGTGGATTTTGCCTCGGCGCTGATTGGTGTTGGGGCATTGCACAGTGACAGCAACGAATTATTGTGGTTACAGGCCTTTGAGAAGCGCATTCCCCCCAGAGATACTGCCTGCACCATTATCCTCGAAAGTGCGACGCGACATACCATAGGTTTAATTCTTTGGAAAGACGGTACACTCATGCGTGATGATCAACCGGCGACAATTCAAGAGTTAGCCAAAATGGTCAAAGCATTAGTGCGAGATCGTCGGCGGGTGGTTATCAATCTGGGGATCGCTAAGGGCGTATCCGAAAAGCTTGTGGATGAGATTGTGGCCTCGTTCGTGGTTGCCGGTGTGGACCGCTCGCTGGTGAGCCTGATGAGGCTTGGTGTTTGACATTTATTCCATAAAGAGACGAATGGCTGGTAAAAGTTGAGTCGCCAAGCCTTTTCGCAGATAATGACGTTATGCCACAAACCTCTATGAAACAGTCACAGCGTGATGCCCGGAACGCGGGCATCAACCCATCGGACGATGTCCTCTTGGGTTGCGGTAAAGCCGTCCTGGCCGCTGAATCTGAAGCCATCGTGGATGCCTTATCGCGTTTGGGTGATGCTTTTGTGGGTGCCGTTCGGGCTTTGGTTAACTGCCGTGGGCGCGTTTGTGTCACCGGTGTTGGCAAGGCGGGTTTGATTGGGGCGAAAATTCAGGCCACGCTCGCCAGTACGGGTACGTTATCTTATAGCCTGCATCCGGTTGAAGCGCTTCATGGTGATCTGGGCATGGTGCATGGAGATGACGTCGTAATGGCACTAAGTAAGAGTGGCGGCTCGGAGTTGGTGCGATTGCTACCGATACTAAAAAAAATGGGGTGTAAAATTATCCTGTTGACCGCCCGTGTTGAATCACCCGCAGCGGCGCATGCCGATTTTGTGCTCGACATCGGATCGACGGAGGAGGCTTGTCCTTTGCGACTGGCCCCTAGTTCATCTGCAGCGGCTATGTTGGCAATTGGAGATGCGCTGACGTTGACTGTGATGCAGTGTAAAGCTGTGCAACCGGAGCAATACGCTTCGTACCACCCAGGTGGGGCGTTGGGCCGGTTTCTGATGAAAAACGAACAGATCATGCGTACGGGTGCTGATTGCCCCTGTGTGCATGAGAAGGTTACACTGGGACAGTGTTATCAGGCGATTCTTGATGCGCCGCATCGGGCTGGGGCTGCTGCGGTGGTTGATGATAGTCATAAATTAGTAGGTATCATCACGCATGGTGATTTTTTCCGCATGTTCAAAAATCATGAACAAGCCGCGGATCGTCCGGTTTGTGATGTCATGACCAAAGACCCTAAACGAATTAGCCAACAGGGTAAGGTAGTGGATGCGTTGGCATTAATGCGTCAATATGCCATCGATGAATTGCCGGTAGTAGATGATGACCATACGTTGGTTGGCTTGATTGACATTCAAGACCTCGTAGCTAAGGGATTTCTCGGGATTACGGAGTAGTGGATCACTGCGCCGACTGTGTAGTATTCTTACTTTGTAACCTGGCAGCGTCATCACTAATTCATCAGGATAATTCGAATCTCAGGCCGCCATATAAAGTTAGCGCATACTCTACCCTGGTGACGTTGACCCTGCGTCATCAACATTCATAATGACCACATGCCTTCACCGTCTAATACACGTGACAATCCGAGCGACGATTTCCTGATAACTGCGATGTTAGCCGGTGACACGGCAGCCCTAAGGAAACTGATGCAGCGGTATGACCGACTTGTGCGCTATCATATATACCGCATCTCAAAGAGTCGCTGTCTTGCTGATCCCCATTGGCTTGAGGCTATCGCTTCGGAAACGTGGTCAGGGTTTGTGGAGAGGTGTCGGACTACATCGGGTGAGGCGATCGATTCCGTCCCGGCGTTGCTGTCGCGGATCACCAGGAATCGGAGCATCTCTGCGTTGCGTCGCGTCATCGGCACAGAGCAAACGCAATCCCTGGACGCCGAAACTGGCACGATCGATCAAAACCTATCCGCCGACGAGGATCAACAACCTAGTGTTGTGGCTGAGCGTTTGGAACTTTTGGAATTCTTGCGAGAAAGTTTATCGGACTTAGAAGAAGCGGATCGAAGTATCTGTGATGAACTGCCGCTCATCATGGAACGCCGTTGGAAAGAGGCTGGTAAGCGGCTGGGCATGAGCGAATCGACGCTTCGGTCGCGTTGGCAGGTCATTTTAGGCAAACTTCAACGGACCTTAGCCAAAAAAACCGGAGAAAATATCGCGCCGAAGGCCTCATGGAGCGACTTATAGACTGTGAATGGACGTGTAGAGTGTGGATTTCTACCGGAATAAGGTGATATGACGCAACCTGATCACAAGCTTGACCCTATCGAGCAGACGCTAGCGGAGCTTGCCGAAGCTGAGCAAGCCGGCGTGTTTCGAGCGACGCGTTTGGATGAATGTGCGCTTCTAATGGGTGGTCATGTTGCTACGCGACCAGCTTGGTTGAAGTGGGGCAAGCATTGGGCAGCACTTGCAGCCATGCTGGGTCTTACCATAATCGTATGGTCAGCCATGTTCAACATGCAGCTCAATCAAATCGACTCGGCTACGAATCGGTCGGTTGTGTTAACTGATCCCGAGACAGGTATACACAACGTCGGTTGCGATGGCGACTTTCTTCGTTGTTTCAATGGTCCTACTATATTGGCCGCCGCAACCTGTAAAACATTTGACTTCGACCTCGATGGTGACATCGACATGCTCGATATGCAAACCTACCAACAGAACTGCCAGGGCTTGCGACGCAATCGTTAGAGCAGAGCAAAAGAATGGTGGGATGAATTATTCCACACAATATCTAACCAGTCCTGCTCCTGGTTTCAAATAATTTATCCTCATCTGCCCGTGCTGTTCAGGTTGGACGTGTCTGGTCTGTCGTCGTCCACGGTCGTCTGCCTGTCTTAATGAGCAACGAATGCACCGATCTGATTTCAGGTCTTTTCTTGGGCTACCAAGATGGAATTAAACAAGTGTTACCCTACGTGGTAGGCGCGTGATGTCACGCCATGACTACTGCCCCGTGAATCCAGCTTGTAATTGTGCGTAATCTTTCATTGTGATGCTACCATCGGCGTCAACGTCAAAGCATGGGCACGGACTCGCGTCGATACCCCCATCCGGCCCCATGAAACAGATGGTAAACAATTGATGATCGAAGCGATTGACCAGCCCATCATCGTTGCAATCAGTTGGCGGCAACTCGGACCAAAAGCCGCCCGACAGCGTGAAAATACCACCTTGCATGACGCCTGCATCTGGCTGACCGATTGTTCCTGACAGTTCGAATTCGCCACCAGTGCTGCGCAACACACCGCCGCCATCGATACTGGAACGGGTGATTTGGTAGTCTGACTGACCGAGTGTTGTCGTAGCTACCTGGCTGAGAACACCGACCAATATGGCCGTACAGATTTTGGTTCGTCCGATCATTTGGTTCCTCCTGCTTCTGCCGCATGCTGAGATACGGCACGTATTGCGTTCATGGAATTTGAGGCGCTATTAGTGTTGGTGGGTTCGCGAAGTTGCCAACCCATGCTCTGTGCAGTGTTTTCGGTGGTTTCCAGGAGCCATAGCCATGCTGTCCTCATGTTCAATCCTTTCTGGTAGCTTATTTTCTTCCATCGTCGTTTCCTTGATAAGTAGTTCGTGCTGCCTGGCCATGAGATAATTCCTTGCTCGTGGGGTTACGCCAACTCCAGCCCATCGCAAGCATCCCGACCAGGAATATAGCTGCAGTTATGGGGGTACTCATGCCCGGCGTGCTAGCCTGTTGTGGGTGAGTTATCTTGCGGATGCTTTCTTTTAGCGTAGAGACCTCAGCCCGCAACGCAGCGATCTGCTCCTGATGGATTTTGAATTGGTTGCCCGCTGTGACCGCGCTTGCACGGCTAAAATTTTCAAAAAACACGCTGATTTTCTTATGCTTGCGGCCATCGATGGCCTCGGTGACGTTGGACCAATTCACGGTCTCACCGACGCGGGCTACAACGTATCCGGTCGGAAATTGCTCCGGGTCGTCGAGCATGGCATGACCGCGAACATCTGACGAAATGAGGTAGTCCCCCGGTTTGAGGTTCCGTCCTGTATTGACCACCCACATATCCCCGTTCCCGACGGCCATGACCAAACGAGGGTTCTTGAGCGACATCGGTCTTGTTGGTTCAAGCAGCCCCAAGTGTGCGCCAAGGCACTTGGAGTCATTTGCACTGGACGACGTGGTCATTCCGTAGATCGTCTCGGCATTCAAATCGCCGTGTAGGTTATGGTTCTCTCCGGTCATGGTCATCAACATCCCACGCGCCGGTTGCTCATCGGACCATCCTAAGTGTGAGCCGGTAAAACTGTTGTAGCTCACCGTATTACCTGAAACGGAGATTGAACCCACGCCGGAGTGATCCTGTTTCAGCGAGACGAGGGTTCCGTCATTGCCGAGCCGATTGAAAATCGCCGGAGTTGTTGATGAACTCCAGACTTCGAGCCGCGCCGATGGGAATCTGGTCCCAATTCCGACGTTGCCATTATGAAGCAGTCGCATCAGGCTCGTGTTGCTTGTCGTTTGAATGTCAAGCCCGTTTTGGCCTCCAACGCCGTTGCCCCCGACTCGAATTCGTGCGACGTCATCCAGCCAGGACAAGCTGACCTCGGCCAACTGGTTGTTCGGATTGGTGGCAGTCACACGTCCACCCGTTGCGCCGCTGCTGCGAATCTGACCGGCCACGTCGAGTTGCGCTCCCGGAGTATTTGTCCCGATGCCGACCTTACCTGAGAAGTACCCGTCACCAACGAAAAACCCGCCCCAGTTCGTCGTAGCGCCAAAGGCGCGTCCTTCGACAGCGATGTTCGTGTCACCCGTTCCTGCGGCGATGGCATTGACTCCGATCGTCCACTGCGAGGACGATTCGGCCACGGCTCGCAAACCATAAACATTTGCGAACTCTGATGTCGCACTGGCACAAACTCCCGTTGCAGCCAGAAGAGGACCGCGCACGATCGGACCGCCTTGCACGTTGGCACCGAAAATCGCGCACCCCGCTGTAGTTCTAGTAACTTGAAGGGTTGAGAGCGCATTAATCGCTGTCGTCCCGATGCCGACCTTACCCTGCACGATGAGACCGTCCGATGGCGCAGCGTCTACTCCGGCGTACGTCGCCCCGATGGCTACACCGCCCTCTACGTCAAGCTTGTTGACCGGCGTCGGCGTCCCTATTCCGACTTTGCCGCTAGCTTTTACTGCAAAGGCCGTTGTATCTGGCTCACCTGGGGTGGGTTGCAAGACACTTGGTACGCGAACATATAAGCCGTCATCGCCGTCGTTGGCCCTCAGGTCGACCACTAGATGTGAACTTAGCGGCCCGATCATCTGCATTCCAAAATTCGACCCGGGGATATCCGCAAGCCCTCCGCCGTACCGCGCAATCTCTAAGCTCTGGTTGGCGTCGAGACCGATGCGTAAACTGGTTCCCGCCCCGTTCAAAATGTCTAGTGTTTTCGTTGGTTGCGTGGTTCCGATACCGACGTTGCCGCTCTTGTCGATCGTCATCCAATCCTCTCTTGTACTGTCCGCTTGCCAACCACCAAACCGCAGGGAACTAGCGAAGGGAAAATCCGAGCCTGGAATTCCGAAAAACAGGTTTTCGAATTCCATGAACATTCCCCACCGTCCGAATCCGGTGTGGCGTCCTGTGGTCATTGGATCCCACTGACGAACGATCATCGGCGCATCGGCTTCATCTAGCCGGATCGAGTTTTGAATTTGAAGCAGGCCACGGACATCCAACTTCTGCGAAGGATCCTTTGTTCCAACGCCGACGTTACCCATGTCGTCAACGTCAATGCCGCGCGTGTGAATGGCATACGGCGCGGCGGACAATGGCTGACGTGGAGTCAGCGGAATGAAGGCTGGGGAGCAAGGCGAAGTGCAACAAACATCAATTTGTAGCCATCGGGCATCACCGTCAAACGCCGTCGCTCCGAAGTCCAATTCAACCTGAAACAGGCCGTTACGAACTTCAGCCGTCACCTGAATCGTGCTTGCGATTTGGATGCCCGGGTCCGGGTCGTTGTCGCCCGTCCACAGACCAAACTCGAAGTCGCAGGTGTCAGTGACCGGGACGCCGTTTTGTTTGAGTTGACCCTGATATGTAAATGCCGTTGTGTCTAATGTCCCGCCGATAGCAACGGAAGCCAAGACGGCAGGCATCACCGCTCCCAAGATTCCGTAACGATTCACAAATTGATGCATCTCAACCCTCCCGATTTTGCACACATGATAAACGCTAAGTAACGGGCGCTCTCGACTGTCTAGTATCCTCCGAAAGGCATCGGCATCAGCTCGCGGCCCGAACCGTCCAGCGTGTGATTATAGCAGCCTAAATACGCGGATGACATGAATCGACTGTGTTTTTATTTCCGATAATAACATCCTTCTTCGCATCATGCCCAAAAAGATCGAGCCGGTTATTGCCGAGCACACGATCCATCAGTTATCACTGCCCCAACCATAAGAAGTATGTTAAGTCTGGTAGGGCAGGTCGTTATTTCGCCCCCAGGCGAAAGGTTGCCCCGTCTTTCACGATCACGCTTCGGTCTTCTTTGGGGTACGATGTCCGGTCGTGTGATGGGCATGGTCAGAGCACCTGTCGCAAGCCTGGTGACACGGTGGCGTTGGAGGTCTGGTTGGTATGCGGTGGTCCGCAGGCTCGCGCCGTGCGGCTCTGATGGTTGCGCGTGTCCATGATTGCGGCAGGTCAACCTTTCGCCAATTGGTATTGGCGAATGAACGACCTGTCCTACCGGGATTACATGAAGGAATCTGTACGTGGGTCAAACATGCCCACGCTTCACTTGGGCATGCCACACGCCTACCGGGCTATCATCGATTCCCCCATGTCCAAAAGGAAGGACATGGGGCACCCGGCGAAGTGGCGAGAGAACGTGGAGGACTGGATGCTCGCCTGCGCGAGCATGAAAGAGATCAGGTGAGTATTGGGACATCTCTCCTGGTATATCTCCCCATGATCTACGCCAAATCTGCTACTGTTGGTGGGCTGGGGCGATATGGAGATGTTGGTTGCTGGGGAGGCGCGGTAGGGGCCTTGGGCGTTATCTTTTGTTTTCGACCGACGATGAGAACGAACAGTAGTAGGAATAATGCACCCGCACCCAGACCGTAATACCAGGGTTGTTTGTAGATGTTGCACATCACATCGCTGATCCCCAAAGCTGCGATAGCAGTAACCACGGCGTAGGGAATTTGTGTCCATACATGCTCTTCGTGGCGACATCCCGAAGCGATTGATGATAATACCGTGGTGTCGGAGATGGGTGAGCAATGGTCGCCGAAGACCGCCCCAGCTAGGACGCTTCCGACGGCGGCGTAAAAGTAAACCAACGCTTGATCCGTCGAGAGGTTTGGAGTTTGCTGAATCAAGCCGGTGGCAATAACGACCGTCGTAGGACAAAGAATGCCCATGGTTCCCCAAGAAGTTCCGGTAGAGAAAGAAATAATAGCCGCGGTCAGAAAGACGGCGAGCGATAGCCATTCGATGGGAAACGCCATGTTCCGCAGGTGACTTTCCATCACTTTACCTAAAGCCAAGTCCTGGAGCACCTGCGACAAAGCCCATGCCAATACGAGGATGACAATGGCTGGGAACATACGGGCCATGCCGTCCAGGCCGGCATCAGCGGCGTCTCGGACGCTACACGAACCGGCGACGATCGTTAACATCAAAGCAAAAAACGCTGAAAGAATCGCACCGTAAAAAATTGAAAGATACGAATCGGTGTGGTTGATAACCTCGAATATTTTTTGCCAGGCGGTCATGTCGCTGGTGATCACCTCTTTCCCACCACTGTTGTATCCCGTAACCCATAGTACGGCTATCGTTGAGATGACCAATACGAGGATGGGAAACAAACCGAGCCACCATCGTGGCACTATAGTTTCAGAAGGCGCTGATACATGTGCATCGTATGGTAAATCCTGCGTATCGTCTCCGGCCCGTTGTTGGGCGCGTTTCATCGGTCCAAAATCTCGACCTAGCATGGCAACCAGAAAGACCATGAAGATCGCGAGTATGGGGTAGAAACGATATTGCAGGCTACCATAAAAGGCTTGCATGCCATTCATGGCCTGGCCGTCTGAGATGAGAAAGTCCGGCGTACCTTGTGCGGCTACGGTGTTTAAGCCGTCGCCGATGAAACTGATTTCAGCGCCGACCCAAGTGCCAATTAGCGCTAAGGACGCTACCGGGGCAGCAGTGGAGTCGACGATGTAGGCGAGTTTGGCCCGGGAAATTTTGAGTCGATCGAAAACGCCGCGCATGGTGGGGCCGACGATCATGGTGTTGGCGTAATCGTCGAAGAACACAATCAACCCGGCTAGCCATGCCGTGAGTGCGCCACGACGAGGCGAGTTGGTGTCACCGGCCACAACGCGCACCATCCCGGCGGTGCCGCCGTTACGACCGAGTACCCCGACGGTGAAACCGATGACCAAAGTGAAGATGATAATTTTAAGATGACCGTGCCCATCCGATGGATCGAGGATAGCGCCTACGGCATATTGTTCACAGGCCATACGAAAACCGGCGACGATGGAATTTTGCCCGACGTATGGGCTGGTCGTTGGCAAGCAAGGGATTAATAAGTACGCACCGGCGAGTAGTCCTACGACTAATGCGGGGACGACCTGGCGGGTGAAAATAGCGAGGATGATAGCCATTAACGCAGGCGCGAGCACCCATAGGCCATAGAGTGATTGTGGATTTTTCGGTTGACGCACAGTGGATTGATTGGGTGTGGTCGGTGTTGTGTCCGTGGTTGTTGGTGTTGAATCTTTTACGCTGGGATTGTCTACCTGAGTATTCACAGGGGCGATTTGCGTGTTGGTCGACTGATCGATTACGGCTGGGTTGGTGCTGTTGGGCAGTTGAGCGAAGATGCTTGCAGGGCTGAATGTGAGATACATACTGGCGAGTACGATGCCCAGGGCGAACGATGCACGACCCGTCGTTTTTCCAGTTGTTCGTGTTTGCACAGTAACTCCTTTGCTTGCTACGCCTTGCTACAACCTGTTTGCTTGCGTGCCGACGTTGTATTTTTCATCCTTCTGCAAGGAATTCGTAGGCCGGCCATTCATATTTGTATCGGCTCAAGCCCTCTTTGGCGACCGGTCTCATCAGGCTATCGCAGGAAAAAGTAAGACCGCGATGGCTGTGTCAGCTTGATAGGCTTGTATGGGTGCTAATTTACGATTGATTCGTTGAGTCAGCAACCTTCCCTGGAGTTTGATCCAGCATCCTGCCACCGCGCGGGCGAAAAGCCGGCGCTTGTTTCGTTGGGGGCTACAGTGCTGTGTCACAGCTTATTATTAGGGTTCATGGAGAGTGTGGTATGGACAACGTTTTTTTTGCCCGTGTCGGCCTCCGGAACTACACGGGACTTACCCATGCCACCCGAATTCTTAGCTGTGACAAAGCACTAGTGATTAGAGAGGACCAACACGATCGATCGTGGTGAGAGTTAGTCAGGCACCTCATTGGATGATGCGTTTGTTGTTGGTGCAGCGCGAAAATAAGTTACCCACCAGATGGAAAATCGGTCGATGGTGCCTTGAAGTTTTTCACGCATGCCGGGGATGCTGTTAATACGGTCTAAGGGCATGCGGCCTAGTACGGCTTTGATGTCTAAGGTTTGGGTGCCGCGGAGTACCTTGAGTGTGACTTCGGCACCGGGGCCTTTGCTTTTGATGATCTGCGCGAAGTGTTGAAATAGTTGAGAGATGTTTTGATTCATGGGTTCATTATCAAGAGACAATATAATGTCACCTTTTACCATACCGGCCCGTTGCGCGCCGCCATCCGGAACAATGGCTCTGATTCTGATACCCGCCTGGCCTTCGGGGATATGTGAGTTTTCTTTGTGGGTGGGAAATTGCGCATCACGTTCGATACCTAGGAAGCCATACTTGTTTCGTAAGTGTGCATTGAGATAGCCTTCGTAGATAATTCTCTCAATTTGAAGACTTACTTCGAGTTCTTCCGTCTCATGGTAGGCTGTGCGAAGCTGCGGGAACGCAGGCGTGCCGATACCGATCAAATGATAGGCCGCTTTTTCCCGGTTCTGGTAGGTAATAGCTGCTAACTGTTTGATTAGCTTGGCGACGAGTTGTTTTGTTTCAGAGTCAATGGGTACGTGGAATTCTTCGTCTGTGATGGGCGCTGGTTCATAAGGTTTGGTGGCCGGTTGTGCTTGGGCGTACAACATTGCCGGCGAAAGCACTAAGATAGCCAACATCCATGCCAGGTGCTGTGATGAATTAGGTGACACGATCACGACATTATCTCTCATCATACGATCAGCGTGATGTCATATATATACATGAGCTTCTTTTACCATTATAGCCGTGATTGTAGCGATGTGCATATGCGATCTACGTCGTTTTCCGTCAGCTCATGGTGAAAGGGAAGTGCGATAGTTCTGGCTGCTAATGCCTCGCAGACCGGAAAGTCGCCGGGTTTATAGCCAAACTGTGCCACGTAGAAAGGTTGTAAATGAATGGGTGCGAAATAGTTGCTGCATCCGATACCGCTCTCGGTTAGCGCCATGAGGATACGGTCACGGTCGTTTTGGTTATAGCGATCGTCCAAGCGGATGACGAATACGAACCAACTCATGTCTATTCCATCTCTAATTTTTTGCATGTGAACGCGAGGTTCGTCAGTGAGCCGCGCTCGATACATCAGCTCGATTTGGGATCGGGCTGATATGATGTCTGTCATGCGCTCCAGTTGGGCGATGCCCAGGGCGCAGTTGATGTCGCTAAGGCGATAGTTAAAGCCGAGTCTGGGATGTGCGAGCCAGCCGCTTTGTACATCGCGACCCTGGTTACGCAGTGAGCGACAGTGATCAGCCAATGCTTTGTCATTTGTTACGATCATGCCGCCTTCACCGGTGGTGAGTTGTTTATTAGGATAGAAGCCGAACACACCTGCATCGCCGAAAGCACCGGCACATTGGCCGTTGAACTCAGTACCCAAGGCCTCGCAAGAGTCTTCAACAACGCGCAATCCGTGCTGCTTAGCCAGTGGGAGGATGGCGTCGTAGTCGGCGATTTGACCGAAAACGTCCACGGGAATAATGGCTTTGGTGTTGGTTGTGATCGCTGACGCAATCTTGGTTGTATCCATATTCCAGGAGTCCGGGTCTACGTCTACGAACACCGGCTTGCCACCGGCGAGTAAGATACAGTTGGCTGAGGCGATAAAAGAGAACGGCGTTGTGATGACTTCGCTGCTAGCGTTTACTCCGGTGGCGATCATGAGCATGTGCAGGGCGGCGGTTCCACTGGAACAGGCTACGGCGTGTTTGGTGCCACAATAGGAGGAGAAAGCATTTTCGAATTCCACCAGCTTTGGTCCCAGGCTGAGATTGGGGCTTTGCAGCACGGCGGTAACGGCGCGAACCTCAAGATCGGTGATGTTGGGTCTAGCCAGGGGTATGAAGGCGTCTGTCACGATTGCTGATCCCAAATGAGATAAGTCATGGTTGGCCCAAGCCAGCTTGAGGCATTATAGTACAGCGAGCCATCGACCGATATTCGACTGACTGAGCCGCGATCGCGCTGGTCGCTAGTTTGTGTTATCGGGCTAATGCCCGACTGTGTAAAGAAGAACCCTAAGCGAATTTACCCCCAGGATTAACATTTGTTAACGACATCCATGAAGAAACAAAAGAAGAAGCGTAGCCCAGTGCCCAATCGTCCGTTGCTGCTTTCGTTGAAGCAGTGGCAAAGTGCGTTGGATAAGCGGACGGCTCGGGTAGCTATCATGGGTATGGGATATGTCGGACTGCCCCTGATGCGCACTTTCTGCTCGGCTGGGTTTCATTGCCTTGGTTTCGACGTGGATGCGGACAAGGTTAAAAAGCTCAATAACGGCAAAAGCTACATCAAGCATATTCCCAGCTCGCTGATTGGGCAGGTCGTTGCGGATGGAAAATTCAAAGCGACGGACGATCCGGCTGAGTTGTATTCGTGTGATGCGATTTTGGTTTGTGTGCCTACGCCGCTCACTAAAACCCGCGACCCTGACATGAGTTATGTGGAGGGTACGGCTCACCTCATCGCAGACAATCTGCGGCGGGGCCAGCTTATCGTACTCGAGAGTACAACCTATCCGGGTACCACACGCGAACTGGTTAAGCCGATTTTGGAAGCGGGCGGATTGAAGGCGGAGAAGGATTTTTTCCTGGCGTATTCGCCGGAGCGGGAAGATCCCGGTCGGGTAGACCATAGCACGGAAACGATCCCCAAGGTGGTTGGTGGGGTTGGCCCCAAGAGTAGTAAAATCGGGGCGGCGGTTTATCGGGCTGCGGTTAAACATGTTGTGCCGGTGAAGTCTTGTGAAGTAGCTGAGGCTGCGAAGATTCTTGAAAATGTATATCGCAGCGTCAACATCGCGTTGGTCAATGAGATGAAGTTGCTCATGGATCGTATGGACATTGACGTGTGGGAGGTGATCCAGGCGGCGGCGACCAAACCTTTCGGGTTCCAGGCGTTTTATCCTGGCCCGGGATTGGGCGGTCATTGTATACCTATCGATCCGTTTTACCTGACGTGGCGGGCCCGACAATACGATATGAGCACGCGGTTTATTGAGCTGGCGGGTGAGATCAATACGGCTATGCCTGAATTTGTGATTGCCAAGGTTTCTGACGCGCTCAATACGAAAAGGAAAGCCTTGAACGGTTCAAAGGTTCTCGTACTGGGTTTAGCCTATAAAAAAGACGTGGATGACATACGTGAGTCACCGTCGATCGAGCTTATCGAAAAACTCCAGGCGCGAGGTGCGAAGGTAGATTACAACGATCCGTTCGTTCCCCGTACGCCCAAGCAGCGCGAACACAATCTCAACATGCGAAGTAAAAAACTCAATGCGCGGATGATTGCCTCATACGATTGTGTATTGATTGCGACCAATCACAGCGAATACGACTACGATTGGATCACCAAACACGCCAAACTCATCGTCGATACCCGCAACGCCTGCGCCAAAGTAAAGACCGGGAAAAATAAGGTTGTGAAGGCGTAAGAGCGTAGTTATTTTTTCCAAAATCTGACGGCGTTTTGAAAGATGGTTAGTCCGTCGGGGGTGGTGGAGGTTTCTCTTGTAGTCCATAGGGGATGGTGCGTGTGGTCGAAGTGGCGGTCGGGGTGGGGCATGAGGCCGAATACTCTGCCGGTGGCGTCGCATAGACCGGCGATGCCGGCGGTGCTGCCGTTGGGGTTGGCGGGGTAGGTGTCGGTGCGACCTTCGTCGTCTACATAGCGCACGGCTATGTGACCGGCTGATGCCAGATTTGATGCGACGGTGTCGCTGGCCGTGACGACTTTTCCTTCCGCGTGCTCGATGGGGAGTTCGATGTGTTTATTGTCTGTGGACTTTAAGAACGGGCAACGGTCGGTGCAGACTCTTAATTTGACCCAACGGGCTTCGAACTTGGCGGAGTTGTTGTATGTGACGGTGACCTGGTCGTGGCCGAAGTCGCTTCCGGGGAGTAGCCCCATTTTTACCAATACCTGAAACCCATTGCAAATGCCTAAAATTCCGCCACCGCGATCGACTAAGGTGCGTAGGGGGTGTGCGAGGTCTTGCATGAGTCGGCGTGCGAGAATGACGCCGGCGCCGAGATCGTCGCCGTAACTAAAGCCACCGGGGATGGTGACGATCGTGAAATCGTCTAGGCGCGAGGGATTATCTGCTAATGTATTGACGTGCATCAGTGTGGGAGAAGCCCCGGCTAATTGCCAACAGTGCATCACCTCTTCGTCGCAGTTGATACCGGCGGCGCGCAAGACCAATACACGTAGCTCGCTCATGACGATTGACTTCCTCCGTGCGAAAGAGGAGACCGCCAGGCGCCGGAGATTTTTTCCACGCTGAGATTAACAATTTCGTGATCGTCGCGAGCAATGGTTAGATTCGGCTTTATACATACACGGCCAAGGATCGGTAGACCAGCGCTGTTGGCATCCTTTTCGCTCATCTCCAATAGATACGTCGTTGAAGGTTCGTCGAATAAATCGTGGGAGAAGTTGCCCGTTGATATATTGGCTGAGATGCCTAATCCGCTGGCGATGCACATTTCCGCCAGTGCGACGGCCATACCGCCGTCACTTACGTCGTGAGCGGCTTGTACTTTGCCTTCGGCAATGAGTGCAGCTATTTTATGATGCGTTTGCATGGCGGCGGTTAAATCGTTTTGACGGATGTCAGTCGAGGCGATGGCGATTACGTTGTCGGCGGATTTAAGGTCCATCGTCACGCAGTGTGCAGTGTCGTCGACGATACCTAGTGCGCTGATTAGCAGGGTCGGTGGAATAGCGATGCACTTGGGGAGTTCGGTGCGAGCCGCTTCCGCGTCGCTCATGGTGAATTCGTTGTTGAGCGAATCTTTGCCGGAGATGAACGGTAAACCATAGGCCATGGCAGCGTCATAAGCACCGCGGCAAGCGCGGACCAGGGTGCCCATGGACTGCTCGGTATCTACTTTGGGCCAACAGAAGTTGTCGAGGATGGCTGTGCGTTGCGGGTTTGCTCCGACGCAGATAATGTTTCGTAGTGCCTCGTCAATGGCATAGATAGCCATCCAATATGGGTCGTCGGATAATTGGGGACATAATCCGCAACCGATGGCTATACCTTGTTTACTGGTATATATTGGCCGGATGACAGCGGCATCGGACGGACCCGATTGCAGTCCGGCGAGCGGTTTAATGACACTTCGACCTTGCACTTCATGGTCGTATTGGCGGATGACCCACTCTTTTGAGGCGGTTGACCAATCGGAAAGGGCTGATAGGAGGCGATCGTTGCATGCAGTGGGTTCGTTACTCAGTGTGTTTGGCGCCGCGCGGGCTGAAACCAGCAGCTCAGGAGGATTGGCGGTCCATGTTGCTTTGCGGATGGTTCGTGGCAAGCCGTCGTGGAGGAAGGACATATCCAGTTCGCAGACAGTCGTGTCGTTGTAGCGGACGCGCAATTTTTTATCGTTGGTGAATGAGCCGATGACCGTCGCTTCGACATCCTCAGCGGCGAAGACAGCTAGGAATTTTTCGATCTTATCAGGCGGCACGGCATAGACCATGCGTTCTTGAGCTTCGGAAATCCATATTTCATCGTAGCGAAGACCGGGGTACTTTAAGGGGACGTTTTGGAGTTCAACATCCGCACCGATTTGTTCACCCATTTCACCGACAGCGCTACTTAATCCTCCGGCGCCGCAATCGGTTACCGCAGAGTAGAGACAGCCATCCTGATGATCGCGGGCGAGTAACTGGGCATCGAGCAATTTTTTTTCTTCGATGGCGTTTCCGATTTGTACGGCGTGCGAAAATTCGTCGGCGTGGGTATCGGTTAATTCGGCGGAGGAAAAAGTGGCCCCGTGGATGCCGTCGCGACCTGTGCGACCGCCGGCTACGACAATTTTATCTCCCGGTTGTGGGGCTTTATCGATGCAGTGGCGCGGGATCAAACCCACGCAGCCGCAGAATACAAGGGGATTGGCGAGGTATCGCTCGTCGAAGTAAATCGCACCGTTGACCGTCGGGATGCCCATGCGATTGCCGTAGTCGCGCACCCCGCCGACTACGCCTTTGAGTACGCGCCGAGGGTGTAACACATCTTTAGGTAGTTTGTTGGCGTCAAAATCCGGCGGTGCGAGACAAAAGACGTCGGTGGAAGCAATCGGTTTGGCACCTAGACCGCAACCCATGACATCGCGAATGCAGCCACCCGTACCGGTAGCGGCTCCGCCGTATGGTTCTATGGCTGAAGGGTGATTATGCGTTTCAGCTTTGAAGGCGATACCCCACTGGTCATCGAATGCGATCACACCGGCGTTGTCTACAAAGACGGACAAACACCAATCGCGATCCAGGTCCGTTGTTGCTTTGACTATGGTTTCTTTTAGTAAGTTGTCGAACTGGATATGCACCCGGCCCGGTATGCCGAAATCTTCACCCTCATAGTCCACCGCGCTTTTGAGTGTTTTATGGACGCAGTGCTCAGACCATGTCTGGGCGAGCGTTTCAAGTTCGAGGTCGGTGGGGTCGCGGTTAAGGTCTTGGTAGAAACGCTGGATGGTTTTCATTTCTTCCAGCGAGAGGAATAAATGGCCTTGGCGCGAGAGGTGCTTTAGTTGGTTGTCGTCTAGTTCGCGGATGAGTACGTGACGAAGTGAAAAAGATAATGTCGGCGGAGCGGAGAAATCTTCGGGTAAGACGTCATGGCGCTGTGAACCTTGGATGTACCACGCTTCCATACAGCTATTGGCTAGGATACGCGAGGCGATACGATCCAACTCGTCGGAACTATGTGCTCCGAGTATTTCATAGCGACGGGCGGTGCGCACTTCGATGACGGGGGCCGGCTTGTCATCTCGATGCTCAAGCAGTCGTCGAATAGCCTGTTCGGTGCTCAAGGCGACCGGGTCCATGACGCCTGGTAGTGGTTGCACTTCGATGACGTCCTGCCGATCGGATCGTTGGGATAAACCTTCAGTGATGGTGTATCGCTCACTGACAGGATCGGCGAATAGCTGTTTAGCTAACTGCTCAACGTCCAAAGCTGTGAGATTGCCCCTTAATAGGTAGATACGACTTGTTCGGACCGCTTCGATATGGGCGAGGGGGAGCTGATGGATATCGGCGAGTAATGTCTGCCCTAGCCCGTCCATGGCTGGGGTGCGCGGGTGAATCCGTACGGACCAACGTTTCGATACCCGATCAGTCATTTGTATTGAATCTACACCCGGCACTACGTATCCTTCGTGGTTTAGAAGCGGTATAATACAACATATCGTGGAACAGTAATTTCTACCAGAGCAAGCTAATATTTTTTCGTAATGCGTTGCCTTTGTCTACTCACACGGGCGGTTGAAGAAGAAGACTATTGATGCGATTTGCCTCAGCTATCTCGAATCATAACGATGCGCAACAGGCCGTCGAACAGCTATTAGCCGAGGTCGATGAACGTCTCACGACCGGCATGGCTGACCTGGCTATGTTTTTTTCGACGGCCCATTTTGAGGATGAGCTGGAAGATGTTACCCAGGTGTTGACGGAGGCGTTGCCTCATGCGCAGGTGTTTGGTTGTACTGCGGAGGGGACGATCGGAGGTGATCGTGAGCTTGAGCGCGTGCCTTCGATGTCGTTATTGGTGGGTTCCTTGCCCGATGTATTGATTCGTCCTTTTCACATGACGCAATCTCAACTGGCATCTAGCGAATCAATCTTCGATTGGGAGCGTCTGGTGGGCGTATCGCCGGAGAGTAAGCCGGTGTTTATCAGTTTTGCTGATCCTTTTCAAATTGATGTGCAGCAATACGTTGAGCAGGTCAACAAGATGTACCCCATGGCACCACTGGTCGGTGGTATTGCCAGTGCCGCTCGTGAGCCGGGTCAGAATCGGTTGATTACCTCGGGACAGATTGTACGCGAGGGGATCGTGGGTGTCTCACTGACGGGGCAGGTCGTGGTGGACACCGTTGTCTCGCAGGGATGTCGACCGATTGGGGCGTCGTTTGTGATTACTAAGGGTGATCGCAATGTGATTCAAGAACTCGGGGGAAAGCCCGCCTTGCGAAGATTGCAGGAGACGATTGTAAACCTATCGGATGATGATGAGGAGCTGGCTAAGCAGGCTTTGTTTGTGGGACGGGTGATTGATGAGCGTAAGGATTCGTTTTCTCATGGTGACTTTTTGATCCACAATATCGTAGGTGCTGATCGAAAGAATGGGGCTATCGGTATCGCAGGTCTGGCACGGGTGGGTGCGACGGTGCAGTTTCACGTGCGCGATCGTGATAGCGCAGACCAGGACCTTCGTAACTTATTGGCGCCTTATATTGGCGCGGATGTGCGCGGTGCGATGCTGTTTGGTTGCAATGGTCGCGGTAGCCATATGTGGGACCGAGCAGGTCACGATATTGGTGTATTGCGCGAGCTTTTAGGCGATGTACCGACAGCCGGATTTTTCTGCGGTGGTGAGTTTGGTCCGGTTGGGGGCAGTAATTTTATTCACGGTTTTACGGCTAGTATCGCGCTGCTGCGTGAGCCGGAAAACATCAAGTCTCAATAGTGGGTAGGCTTAGGCCACGCTGATGGCGGGTTTGCCTTCACTGAGCCTTGCTAAATCGTTGATGAGGGTTTCGATCGATAGTTGGGTATTCGCATTGCGCTGTAGGTGGAACTCGGCCAAGTTGCAACGGTGAATGGCGTCGATGGTGTGATCGATCTGACTGTGCCGGCATATTTGCAGTAACTCGTTGTGTCGATGCTTGTTGGTCAATCCGGCTTCATCTTCTGCTAGAAGGTGGAGGATGTCGCTGTACCAGGTAGCGGTTAATTTGATAAGTAGTAGCAAGCCTCGTCGAGTGGCTTCAGACTCGGAAATGTCCGGATCGCGCTGGCGGAACCGGCTACTTAATTTTTTTGCTTCATCGATCCATGCAAGAGCGATCCGGCTGCTGTTTTGGGCATTGAGTGTGACTAATTGGTCGATGAGCTGGTTGTTCATGTCGTATTGATGGTCACTGCAGGCTTTGGCTGCGGTGCCGATGCTTCCCCCGGCCATGCGTGCGTACCAGTCGGCTTGATCTTGTGGAAGATTGGGCTGAGTTTCGCTCAGGGTCCGGCGTACAAACGCGTCGGGTAGGGGATCGAAGGGGAGTACCTGGCAACGAGAGAGTGTGGTCGGCAACAAACGGGTTAGATCAGTCGTAAGGAGTATGATATGTGTTGCGCCGGGTGGTTCCTCTAGTGTTTTTAGTAACGCATTTTGGGCGGCGATGGTCATGCGGTCAGCTTCACGAACAATAAATACCTTGACCTGGCCACGTAATGGGGTGAAGGCCGCTTGTTCGACGATAAAGTGGCGTACGACGTCTACGCCGAGTTCGAGCGCTTTTCGTTTTCGCAGAGTGGTATCCGGATGTTCGCGGATGAGTTGGCGGTAGATGAGGTGAATATCGGGATGTGCGCTATGAGAGACGGAGACACACTCTTGGCACTTTCCGCAGCCTTGACGAATCGCATGCATATCTACATCTGTAGCTATATCCACGTCAGAGGATTCTGCCGGCGACATGTCTACAGGCTCATCACAGAGAAGTAGTTGAGCTAGGGCGCAGGCGAACATTTCCTTGCCGACGCCGTCGGGTCCGTGAAAGATGTAGGCGTGCGCCATGCGCCCTTGCGAGAGTGCGCGCTGCACCTGCCGATGTGCGTTGGTTTGATAACGAACGTCAGCCAAGGGCATGAATAATCGCCTCTACAGTATGCTTATGGATTTCTTCTATGGGGCCGCGAGCGTCTACGGTGACGACGGGTGTGGGGTAGTAATCGTGGACTTCAAGAAACTTTTTTCTTACGCGACGATGAAAATCGAGCGAGCGAGCCTCCATGGCATCCGGTTGACTGCCCTCGAATAGGCTACTTGTGCCGGTGTCTTTTTGTCGGTTTTTCCCTGCGTGGTGAGGTTTTCGACCGATGCGTTCAAATCCTTCGTCTGCGTCGACATCGAAAATGATGGTGAGGTCAGGCCAGTGAAGACCGACGGCAAGGTTGGCAAGCTCGATGACGCGTTTAGGGTCAAAACCGGCGGCGCCCTGGTAGGCGCATGTCGAGGTGATGAAGCGGTCGCACAGGACCGTTTTTCCAGCGTCAATAGCCGGGGCGATGACTTCGTGGACTAATTGGGCACGCGAGGCCATGAATAGCAGCGTTTCACAGGTGACGTCCATGGTGGACAGATCATAGTCGAGCAATACGGCGCGAATGCGATCGCCGATTGTTGTGCCGCCCGGGTCTCGGCAGGTTACGACGTCTACGCCTGCGTCGCGCAGTGCTTGGTCGCAGACATCGCGTTGGGTTGATTTGCCTGCGCCGTCAGGTCCATCGAAGACGATGAATTTTCCTTTGGCGGCAGTGGCTAGAGCAAGCTCTATTTTTGTGTGGTGATCTAAACTCATCATTTCTCGGAACATGGTCCCAAAAAAGCGATACGCAACAACGAAGGATGCTGTCGCTTGGACTCCGGTTTACTCAACACAACACCTGTCATGGTTTATGGTGGACTCGTTTCATGGATGCTAAGCGACGCCGACTTTCATCAAATACTTCCACCGCGTTATAGCTGGATCGCACAAACGGACCAGAGGCGACGCTGACAAATCCGAGTGAACGGGCATAGTCGGCTAGTTCGTCGAACTCAGCCGGCGGGTAGTATCGTTGAACTGCGTAGTGGCTGTCGCGTGTGGGTTGTAGGTATTGGCCAATAGTGAGTGCATCGCATCCGACATGGCGCAAATCCTGAAATGTCCGGTGTAACTCATCCACCGTTTCACCCAGTCCGACCATCAGTCCTGATTTTGTGATGATGTGGGGGGCTATTTCTTTGGCGATGCGTAGAACCGTCAACGAGCGTTGGTAATTACCTTGTGGACGAATGTTGGGTGTGAGTCGCTCCACCATTTCGATGTTGTGGTTGTATAATTGTGGATCAGCGTGGCATAGAGTACGAATTAAATCTTCCCGTGCGTGAAAATCCGCTGGTAAAACTTCAACTGTGGTATGGGGTGATGCTTGGTGAATAGCTCTGACGCATGCGGCGAAATGGTTGGCACCTTCGTCTTTCAGGTCATCGCGGGCTACGGCTGTAATGACGACGTGACGCAGGGCCAAGTCTGCGACCGCGCGAGCGAGTCGCTGTGGTTCATTTGGTTGGGGGGCATCAGGTCTGGCGGTGGAGACGGCACAATAATGACATCTACGCGTACATATGTCGCCGAGAATCATAAATGTGGCATGACGCTTGGCCCAACATTCGGAGAGGTTAGGACATCGTGCTGATTCGCAGACCGTAGCCACGCCGCTGTTCTCGACAATATGTGAAGTTTTCGCAAAATCCCCGGATGGCAATGGCCTCTTAAGCCAGGGGGGGAGTCTACGCTTGGGTTTGGGTAAGGAAGGGGATAATACATCAAGTTTCACGCGATATTTCTCCAGCGGTTCATGTGTTCCGGCGGCATAGCGGGATTTTTTCGCATACTTTTTGAGCGGCCTTGGATCACAACAATCTTTAGGTGTAATTATAACCCATTGTGGTGCAGAGTACACGCAATACGGTTATAGATTCATTTGACGCTGTGTCGATGAGAGTTTACAATATAGTGTGAGGCTTGTTACGTTTGGATGTGCATAGCCATGTCCGTGACATTTTCTGCCATTTTGTTTCCTGCTGATTTCTCAGAGCTATCGTTGCGCGCGTTGGATTGTGCGAAAGGCTTGGCCGAAAAGTTTAACGCAAAGATGTATTGTCTTCACGTCGTTGATGAGGCCTATCAGTATTGGACAGGTGTGAGTCCTGAAAGTATACCCGTTGGCCCGCCGCCAGACGAGTTGCTGACTATTGGTCGTCAGCGGATGGAGCGGTTTGTCTCAGAGTATTTGGCGAATTTTTCGCAGGATCTAACAACGCATGTCATACTTGGACGTCCCTTTGCGGGTATTGTGAAATATGCCCGAGAGCAGGACATTGATATGATCGTCATGGCGACACATGGTCGCGGTGGGATTGCCCACGTTTTGCTGGGCAGCACGGCGGAAAAAGTAGTTCGTAAAGCACATTGTGCGGTGCTTACGGTACGGACGGCTGAAGGAGAATTTGTTCATCCTTAGCGTTTGGCTACGCATTCTTCACGGCTGGTAGCTTACGCGGAGATCGAGTTGTTGAGGTTATGTCGTAAGTGTTGTACGACATATAGTGGGAGGATATGGTTTGTCAGCGGCTACGTATGTCGATGTGGAAGCGCGTGTTCGTAGCAACACGACTGCTGCTTCGCTGACTGCCGGTACGCTTATTTTTTTCGGGTTTATGGTATTCGACGGCCCGAGCGGGGAAGGCCTTTTTCATACTGGTGATGTGTTGTTCCACATCGCCCTTCGACTGGGCGGGTTAACCATGATCGCTGTTGCGATTTTATCGGCGATAGGTACACCTTATGCTCTTTTTACAGATGCTATAGTGTCGGGTTTAACCGGTATGGCGTTGTGTGTCAGCGCCGCATTGATGAGCACGGGTAATACCGTGACCTTGACCTACTGCGTGTACTTTGTAAGTGGGTTTACGTTAGTCATTTCCGGCTTGCGAAATTGGCGAGATTATGGCGCATTACCCCGCATTTATGCAGATGATGGCAGTGCCGCCGCCGCGATTGAAGCTTATGATCCCTTTGGGGCATCGGATGCTAAGAGAGTCTTGGATAAGCACAGTGCAAAGGTTGGGCCTCAAGAGTCTACGCCGATCGTACTTCAGCCGAAAAAGAAATCTTTTCCCAAGCGACCATCATCCGTGGGGTCAGAGGATGATGTGATTCATTTGGATGATTAGCCAAGTGGCGTGTATGATTCCACAATCCGGAATCACCCTCGCCGATAGGTCTTTGGCTGTATTATTCCGACTAAACCGATTTACTATTATGGCTTGCGTTTTAGGAAGGCGCGACCACCATTCTACTCGCTTTTCCGTTCGTGACGTATTACACTGGTTCGTGAGAGTGTGTAATATATCCTGCTATATAGTGCTCAACAGGCAGGAGTGGTATTTTTTTACGCTATATACTTCGCGGCACCGCGCAATATGAAGTGGTCGACGTGCGATCATTAAGCTGGCCGCTTCCTGACCAGGCCGTCGAAATACTTGGCGCGCTTCTTGCTGGTTGATTTTTGTATACTATCGATCGGTGGTTTGTTAGCCATGGATGGTGTCTTATAGGGAAAGGAAC
>JAJRWX010000018.1 GCA_024276605.1 Planctomycetota bacterium
CGAAGATATGGAAAACGTTCCCGAACTCATGGGCAGAATTGATCCGGCGATGCGAATACTATCAGTATCGTAACGAGACATCGTACAAAAGCCGAAGACGGAAAATCCGAATTGAAGACTCTACTTAGCGCTGTCATACTAATCGCCACCTGTGAACGTCATAAGGTCGAGCCGATGACCGATCTCCGCGATGTGCTTACCCGCATCGCCGCCATGCCGATCAACGAACTACCCTGTTTACTCCCCGACCGCTGAAAGCCGATCACCGGGAATTGACCCCCGCACCCTCATCGCCATGGCCCGCAAAACCGGCGCCACTATCATGTGTGCTTCACCGGACGGTTACTAAAAACGTACCCGGCACCTCACATCCGCTCCTCTTTGCGGGTGAAAAATCGTGCTTGATCTTCGACCATGGAACTACGACATCTTATCAACCCTAAACATCAACCATCCCTACGGCATATAAATTGCAAGGCATTATGAGGTAAATCGGGTCACCGATAGCGGACCCAGCACTGCGTGAGTTGGGCCATTGCACCCGGATTCCAAAAAATGGCGAGTTTTCGATGATTCTGTCAGCGTCAAGGAGTGCTTTTCAAACCATTCTCCGGCCCTGCTCTCATCTAAAGTTAGGAACGTCCGCTTTTTGGGCCAAGCTGTTCTGGTTGGCGATGGCTCTGGTTCACGCACCAATCTTAATCGGGGTCTGGCGTGGCGCCCTGATTGAGGGCATCACGCTGGACAGGCTTATACCATTTGCGCTCCTGATGGCCTCGATGATTTTCTTCCTTCTGAAGATACGTAATGTGTTGTTCCTGCGAACCAATTCAGATCGTCGGGCGTGCATCATCTTCATTATGGTTGCCGGCCTGTTACATGTGGATTTCAGTCACAGCGATCCCTCACGTTCTTTCTTATTCGAGTGTACGGAGTCTGTTGCGATAATACTAGTGGCTGGTCGCTGGCTCCATAAGAAGCGTTCAAGCCATAAAGTTCTCGGTTCCAGTGAAAGAATGGCTTGTGCCCTATCGGGACAAGGTCATTTTTCACGGGAAATCTGGATTGATTCATTTCCATCACACAGTTGGTTATTAGTTCCCCGCGCATTGGGTGAACGATCTCCGCCGGCATAACTGCACATGCGCGCCCTCGTTGCGCCCACTCGTACGCCATGCTGGATCGTGAATGTCTTTAGTCATTCATGCTATCGTCCTAACCGCTGTTAGCTGTTTTATCAACGTTGACTTTCATCCATGGAGCAAGTCCATGAATCAAGATATATCTGATCATTTAGACGATGTGCATAATCGCATCACAACCGTAGGAAAACCCCAGCCCCATCGGGGCGTTTTGATACTAAACCTGGGAACGCCCGAATCCGCGACCCCGTCATCAGTGCGCAAGTATTTACGCGAGTTCCTGGCCGACCCCGCGGTCATTCAATTGCCTCGTTTGCTACGTTGGCTCAATGTGCCGCTGGGACGGATGATCGCGCGATTACGATGCAAGGCTAGTGCAGCGATGTATCAGACCATCTGGTCGGAAAACGGATCACCGTTGCTGTCCACAACTATTGACCAAGTGAAGGAGCTTCAGCAGTTAATGCCGCGCGCATGGCGAGTATATGCTGCTATGCGATATGGCAACCCATCCATTCCGGCTGTATTAGAACAAATAGAAAACGACGGTATCGAGGAACTCGTTATCGTTCCAATGTATCCACAATACAGCGGTCCGACTACTGGTACAGCGATGAAAGTAGTTTACGACTACCTTCGTAGCGACGATCATCCGCTTCAAGTGACTACACGTCTGAGTTGGTATAATGATCATAGTTATATCTCAGCGCAGGCTAAGCTACTTCGGCAATACGCCAAAGCCCACGGTCTTACGCCGGACAATACCTACCTACTTTTCTCAGCCCATGGCCTACCCGTCACCTATGTTCAGAAAGGTGACCCATATCCCGGGCAAATAGCCGAATCAGTTTCATTGGTCACCGACAAGGCCGGATGGCCTCATGATCGGATGTCACTGGCATTCCAAAGTCGATTCGGTCCAGCCAAATGGCTCGAACCATATACTGACTGCGTACTCCAGGACTTGGCTAATGCCGGTGAAAAACGCATTCTTGTTTGCCCGATCAGCTTCACCGTTGATTGCCTGGAAACATTGGAAGAAATAGATGTACGTTATCGCCAGCAAGTTGAAGCATTGGGTGCCGAGCTATTTCTGGCTCCTGCGCTGAACACGTTTCAACCGTTTATAGCCGGTTTGAAACACCTCGTCTTGCAGGGATGCAGTCCGGTCAATGGTCGAAAACCGCTAGCCGGTAGCCTCCATCATAGCAGTGATCATGTATCGCATGACCATGTTCGTACCGATTCATTGATCATGGTAGGGGCGTCGATCCCTGGTCGAATCGACATGGGCAGAGGGCCTCGGCTACATCATATCGATTCCGCTACACTGAAGCGACTAAAGCTTCCTACGTGTGATGTGCCGGATTTTCTGCGACGTGTTATCGAAGTAGCCGGCTTATCCGAAGCGTTTGTCTGGAATACCTGTCATCTATTCGAATTATACGGATGGGTTAAAGGTGATACCGATCGAAAAGCGCTCGAAAGGACGGCAGAGAAGATCCGCCTTGAATTCCAACATGACAACACAGTATCTAAGTATGAGATTGATACTTTATTCAGCTCGGATGCGCACCATCATTTGCTCAGAACCGCTTCAGGACTTAACAGTAGCCTTCCCGGCGAACGTGACATATTAGCACAGCTTCATGCCGCCCAGCGTCTTGCAGAGCAGGCCGGCACTGCCGGCCCATTAACGGGTTCGTTACTCAACTGGGTGGCGATCAACGACCAAACACTGCGTAAACATACCGCTTGGGGGAATTACAACCCAGGTTATGCCCAGATTGCACTACAATATGTTGCCGACCGGGTGAAGTTCGACTGGTTGCACTGTCGCGTGGCTGTCCTCGGAGGATCAACGACATCTGCGGGCGTTCTCAAAGCGCTCACCAAGCATTTTGGCATGCCTAGCCATCAAATTACGCTTGTCTATCGCGGCCATAAGAACGGCAACCATCTTAAGATCCTTCGAAAGGCCATCGGGCAGGGTAAGAGGATACGCGTCCAGAAATACAATGAGGCTATCGTAGATCGTGTGATTGAGGATGCTGACATTATTATCTTCGGCATTGACCACGAGGATCCGCTAGTCGACGCGGCACGGTTCAAGCGCGTACGCGGCGTGCATGGCAAACCGCTCACCATCGTAGATTTCAATACTTTTGGGTCTACCACAGGTCTTGCTTCTCATCCACAAGTCAAGTTGGTGGCCATGGACGAAATCGAAATCGCCGTCAATGCCAGCGCGTCGGCCTTGAGTATGGATGAGGAATTTCGGCATGCCTTTCATGCTGCCGAAGACTGGATAGACGCCTTGCTTACCGCAGACAAGGCAAGCCGTGGCCTAAGTGAAAGAAAATGTAAAAGCGCGTTTCGCCATGATAGATCAGACACCATGACGCTGGGAGGTACCGAATCATGATTGCAGCCAATAGACCCATTAGTCAACCGGAAATCGATTTGGATGTTTTTCATCGCTATGCCGGCCTCTCATTACCACGTCATGTTTCGTACCCCATGCCAACCTGGTGGCAGCGCATGAACGTAGACGATGCGCAGACCATGTACGACAGATGCGACCATCAATCACCTGGGTATGATCTGTCACTATATGTTCATATTCCATTCTGTGAGCGTCTGTGCAAATTCTGTGGATGTAACCGTGTCGTTCTCGGGACCAACCATGATAAGTCCAGACCACAGGTCGATCGCTATATATCGGCACTTGAGAAGGAATTGAGTTTACTGTCGAAAGGTTTTGGCATACGTCGACCACTGAGGCAAATTCACTGGGGAGGGGGTAGTCCGACCTATCTGGATGCAGCGCAGATTGAGCGTGTGCACCAAGCCATCGCTCATACGTTTCATATAGCTCCGGATGCGGAAATCTCAATGGAAATTGATCCCCGTACCGCGTCGGAAGAAAAAATGAAAACGCTACGGCAACTTGGATTCACTCGCATATCTATGGGCGTGCAGGACTTTGACGAACAAACCCAAAAGCATGTGAGAAGAGTGCAACCATTTGAGATGGTACGCGATTTAACTACGCTCTGCCGTGAACTCGGATTCAGTAGTATCAACTACGATCTTATTTATGGTATGCCGTATCAGACCCCGGAAACCATCCGCGCGACGGTGAAACAAACAATCAAACTCAGTCCGGATAGAATTGCGTTCTATCATTTCGCTCAGATTCCCGACAAAATCGCCACGCAGCGCGGCATGGATTTAAGCCGTCTTCCAAGCAGTGATTCGAAGCTGGACATGTTCCAGATCGGTCTCGCATTATTCGAGGCTGCCGGTTACGACTTCATCGGTCTGGATCATTTCGCAAAGCCGGATGAATCGCTGGCCAAAAGCCTCGCCGACAACAAGATTCAACGAAACTTCCAGGGCATGACAACAGGCGGAGACCTCAACCTACTTGGTGTCGGCGCATCATCCATAAGTCAGCTGCGTAATATCGGATTCCTTCAAAATATCAAGGATATAGACGACTACGTGATTGCTTTGGAATCCGACCGTTCACCAATTGATCGTGGTAAATGGTTTACCGGTGACGACTGCATTCGCCAAGCCGTACTCAGTGACTTGTATTGCATGGCCGAGCTACACCCAAAATCTATTGAGAGTCGATTTGGTATCGACTTTGACAAATATTTTGCCCACGAGCTGCGCGTGATGCAGGAGTTGACGACGGATGGGCTTGTGGAGATTGGCGCAGACGGTGTAATTCGCGTGACCAAGCCTCTCGGTCGAGTACTCATGCGCAATATCGCAGCCGTGTTCGATGCCTATCTCGACAAACAGGCTTATCGACTAGGTGAAAAAGCTAATTTTTCCGTAAATGCCTAACATGAATACTCGGTTATTAAAGGATTTATCAAAGGAGGCGACACAATGTTGAGAAACGATTTGGTTCTCCGTGCTGCTCGTCGTGAAAAAACTGAACGTACGCCGGTCTGGTTGATGCGGCAGGCGGGCCGAACTGATCCCATGTACCTCGCGCTGCGCAAGCAGGCCAATCTGCCACAAGAAGAGATGTTTCAAAATGCAGACCTGGCCACACAGGCATCGTTGCTACCGGTTCGCTTGGGTGTGGACGCAGTCATTATTTATCAGGACATCCTCACGCTACTTACGCCCATGGGAATGCCGTTTGTATTTCGCCCCGGTCCTCGTGCGGATAAACCGTTGTCGACGTCTGAGGATATCGACCGTTTGCGAGGACTCGATCCAGCAAGCGACATGACATTTGTGGGGGATACTATACATCAAGTGCGCCAATCACTCGACGGCGAGATGCCGGTTTTGGGTTTTGCCGGCGCGCCACTGACACTCGCGTTTTTCATGTTAGCCGGTCAAAGTCCATGGCCCAATGCGGAGCAACCACTGAAAGCCCTGGAGGCAGCGCCGCAGGACATACATCGTCTATTAAAAAAGCTTACAGACGCCACTATCGACTACTTGGCATTCCAAATTGAACATGGCATAGATGCCTTCCAATTGTTCGAGTCCGTAGCTGATATCCTTACGCCGGAGCAGTATGCTACGTTTGCGCATCCGTACCATAAAAGGATATTTACTGAACTCAAGGGTCGTATCCCGGGCATCCTGTTTGCGAAGGAACAGACAAACGTCGAGTTGATGGTGGATTCCGGTGCGGATGTTTTGAGCATAGGACGCTGTTTGGACCTGGCTGAATGCCAACGACGATATGGAGACAAGGTGGCATTCCAGGGGAACGTGGACAAGACAATCGTAGCTGGCGGTACGCTCGCGCAAGTCGATGAAGCTGTGCACGAATGCGTCCGGGCCGGCAACCAGCATGGGCATATACTCAACTTGAATCATGGATTACTCAAAGATACACCGTTTGAAAATGTTAAACGGGTGATAGAAGCGGCCAGGCACGCTAGTCGTAAGCCTGCGCTAGAAACCATTTGAAAGGCGGGTACATAATGAACGCGCAACGTCGAGATGTCCTGGTGATTGGCGGCGGAATCAGTGGCTTGACTGTTGCATGGACATTACATAAGGCGGGCGTCGACGTTTGCCTTATGGACGCAGCGCAACATGTCGGTGGGTGTTCACAGACTTCACGTAAGAACGGATTCTTATTGGAGCGAGGTCCGTTCAATGTTATAGTACGCGATCCATCATTTGAGCGAATGCTGGAAGATGTTGCAGATACTGTATCTGTTGTGCCCGCCAATGATGCTGCGAAGCTGCGTTATATCTATCGCCATGGGAAATTGCATGTTGTACCCACAAATCCCATCGCATTAATGAGAACGAAACTACTATCCGTGCGTGCAAAAGCACGCCTGTTACGTGGTCTGCTATGGTCACATCGCTCGCAATCAGAGGATGAAACGATCGAGACAGTCGTCTCACGTCGACTTGGCCCGGAAGTGGCGGACACAATCGTGAGCGCCGCAGTCAATGGCATCTTAGCCGGTGACATAAGTAAGTTGTCGCTGGGTGCGTGCTTCCCGTTGGCAGCCAAAATTGACGCAGCTATGCGCAGCCCCATAGGCTACGGTTTGCGGAAGGCTCTGGGTGGTTCGAAAGATAAACGTGCGAAACATAAACGTAAATGGCCTGGACTTGTCAGCATCGAAGGTGGGCTAGGTGTGCTCATGGATGCGTTGGCGAGTCCTATGGGCGATAGCTGCAAGACGAATTGCAAGGTCAATTCAATCCTTCCCAATAATACCGGATACGAGGTTGCCTATAAGTCGCCAAGCGGCCAGGACTCCGAACTGTCAACGCTGTCGTGTCGCCGTATCGTCATGGCGCTACCGGTAGCTCAGACGGTGCAAGTGCTTTCACATGCTTTTCCTCAGGCAGCATCGGCCATTGAGCCAGTCTTGAGTTCCCCCTTGACCATAGTGAACCTTGGTTATCGCAACACCAGCGTCGGGCATCCGCTCCGAGGCTTTGGCTTTCTGGTACCACGTAATGAGAAGGAAATGCCAATCATGGGTGCTCTTTTTGCAGACAGCGTTTTTCCACATCATGCACCACGTGGGCATCGGCTGCTTCGCGTGTTTTTAGGCGGAGCACAAAACCCAGACATCAATAACCATACGGATGAACAGCTGCGCGACATAGCCATTGCAGGACTGCGTAACCTATTACACATTACAGGCGACCCGGTGCTTGTTGATATCATCAGATACAAAGCGGCTATTCCACAATACCACGCTGGTCATCGCGATCGTATCGCTCAGTTTATAGCAGCTATCGAACAATTTCCAGGAATGTACGCAGTTGGCAATTACCTCGAAGGCGCCTCACTGAATGATTGTGTGCGTGTAGCCCATAAATGTGCCGAAAATATTATTGAGGATGCTGAGCCTAAAAGCGCCGCAATGAAAGAAATGCCTTCAACAAAAAATATCGCTACAAGTTGTGCTTGTATGAATAAAGACATGTTGTCTGTATCATAATGACACGGTCTGATGGTAGCGTATGTGCCCAGGAGCATGAACGATGACAAGTGAAAAACGATGGGTGCCTCCCGTACGACGGCCACGCAGATTACGTTGCAGTAAAGCCATCCGCGACATGGTGCGCGAAACAGTACTCGTGCCGAACCATCTGGTGCTGCCGCAATTTATTATGGAAGGCGATAACACAACCGAACCCATTGAAGCTATGCCCGGGCGATCCCGCATGTCGATTGATCGTACGATCATAGAATGCAAAGAAGCCATGGACCTGGGCGTCCAATCGTTTGCACTTTTTCCACTCGTACCTGAGTCGCTGAAAACAAATGACGGGCAAGAGGCGTTGAATCCGGACAACCTGGTTTGCCGGGCTGTTCACGCTATCAAAGAGACCTACCCCGAGGCGTGTGTGATTACAGACATTGCCCTGGATCCCTTTTCAAATGTTGGTCACGATGGAATTGTCAGCCCGCGAGGCAAAGTTCTCAATGACGAAAC
This sequence comes from Planctomycetota bacterium, assembly GCA_024276605.1. Classification (GTDB taxonomy): domain Bacteria; phylum Planctomycetota; class Phycisphaerae; order UBA1845; family UBA1845; genus JAJRPG01. The sequence goes on from JAJRWX010000018.1 coordinate 8,102, forward strand.
AGTCGACATACTAGCGAAAATGGCCGTCGTTCATGCCAAAGCAGGTGCCGATATTGTGGCACCATCAGATATGATGGACGGACGCGTGGGCGCGATCCGAACCACTCTTGATCTGGCTGGTTTCGCCGACGTAGGCATCATCAGTTATACAGCTAAATATGCGTCGTCATTTTATGGTCCGTTTCGTCAGGCTCTTGAATCGGCTCCCGTGCAGGCCCCCAACGTACCTAAGGACAAAAAGACCTATCAAATGGACCCGGCTAATTCACGTGAGGCTATTGCAGAAGCCATGCTCGACGAAGCCGAAGGCGCCGACATGATCATGGTCAAACCGGGATTGCCATACTTGGATATCATCCACCTGCTACGCAGTCAAACGACTCTACCGATAGCTGCCTATCACGTGAGCGGCGAATACGCCATGATAAAAGCTGCAGCTAAACTAGGCTGGCTTGACGAACAGGCCTGCATGCATGAATCGCTAGTCGCCCTGGCCCGAGCTGGAGCCGACGTAATTTTCACGTACGCGGCGATAGATTATGCCAAGTCCTGGCGTGATTCTTTTGCATAACAGGCAATGGATGCGGAAAGGGAGGAGAAGGATCGGTTCGATGCTTCGACGATTGGTTCGATACCCAAATCACGTAGTGCTTGTGACGTTGAAGGCCCCATACTTGCGAATGGCAGATTGACCCGCCCCACTGCGCGAACAGCCGAGGCACTCGTTACGGCGATGATATCCACCTTATCTACTACGGTACGGTCGACATGCAGAGTTACCGTTTCGTAGAGTACCGGAGAGATGACTTCCACATCGCCCCATGCCGTGATTGGTTTTGCCAGCGACGACCTTGGATAGCATATTCTTCCAGACGGTACGCGCTGCTGAATATCAGCAAAAAGGCTGTCAGATGTACTTTCTGATGATACCATGTCGACTCGAAACCCGTTGGCGGTTGCCAACTGTCGTGACACTTCGCTCACGACAGCTACATATGGTTTTCGTTGTTCGGTGAGCCTAGCCAAGACTTCAATTGCAAAGGGACTTGTCAGTACGAGCCAATCTTCTTCGTTGAGTGACTCCACCACTGCACTATCCCATGTGCTTGACACCTGTCGTCGGAGAACAGGCATCCACACAGCGCGTAGTCCTACGGCATGAAGCGCACGGCACAACGGCCCGTCGCGATCTTCGTCACGTGTAACCCACACTCTCATGGCTACATTCCCAACTATCCCGCATTGTAAGGTTTGAGTTCGTTACACCTCGACCTATCCAAGCTGTTGCAATAGCTGCTTGGCCAAAGATACGCCAACCGCTTCCGCATCTTGGCCGCGCTCTATCGAATCTACCACGCGAGAACCGTCGTCACTGAAGAGCTGTCCATGCAATATCACTTCATCACCGTTCAATGTTGCCAATGCGCCGACAGGCACATGGCATCCACCGCCAATCTGACGCAAGAACGCTCGTTCGGCAGTCACAGCTTTTCGCGTCGGCGCATCATCGAGTAACGTTGCCACGTCCATCACTTCGCCATGATCGCGCGTTTGAATGGCCAATGCACCCTGCGCCGGCGCCGGTACGAATTTGTCTACCTGCAAATCTATGCGGTGAGGCGTTTCGATCGACAGACGCTTCAAACCGGCTGCGGCAAGTACGACACCGTCCAAACCATCCTTTTGTAATTTGGCGACTCGTGTAGGAACATTTCCGCGGATTTCAACGATTTCGAGATCACCCAGTTGACGAAATTGAGCCGCCCGTCGAGGACTGCTGGTACCAATTCGAAATCCCTTGGGTAAATTGTCAATGTCCATTGACTCACGTGTCACTAGCGTGTCGTTGACAATCTCGCGTGCCGGAATGGCTGCGATAACCAAACCCGGCGTCGTGGCCGTTTGAAGGTCTTTGTAGCTATGAACAGCAAGATCAATTTCTTCACGTGATATCGATTGTTCAATGGCTCCGACGAAGCCGCCAACAGGCCAGTCCGCATCAAACCGTTGCTGCGTAGCAAGATCACCGTGGGTTTTGATGATAACTCGAACAATGTCAACATCGGGTGCAACGGCTTTGATTCGCTGAGTGACCCAGTTGGTCTGCCAGAGAGCGAGGTCGCTTCCACGGGTTCCGATACGTAGTGTTTTCATGAGGAGACTTTCTGAAAACTCTTCGAAGCCGCAGCTAGAATGGCCTCGATGGCATCGTTATCGTGCGCGGCGGAAATAAACATGGCCTCATAACCAGACGGCGGCAACCATACTCCGAGATTTAGCATGGCATGAAAAAAACGTGCGAACAATTCATGATTGCCCGCTTTGGCGTCGTCATAGTTACGCACTGGTTGGTCAACAAACGCCAAGCCGACCATTCCGCCAGTATATGCTGTTTGGATGGCCATGCCAGATTGGCCTGCTGCCTTCTTCAGCCCTTCGGTGAGGTATTTCGACTTTGCTTCCAGTGATGCGTAAAAACCCGATTCACGACACAAAGCGAGAGTCGCAATCCCTGCGGCCATACCAACCGGATTGCCACTAAGCGTACCAGCTTGATATACAGGTCCAAGGGGGCTTACGCGTCCCATTAAATCTGATGAACCGGCGTACGCCGCGACTGGCATTCCACCGCCAATGACCTTACCTAAGCAAGTCAAGTCAGGTCGTACACCGCATAAGTTTTGATAACCGCCCCAAGCAGTGCGAAACCCCGTCATAACCTCGTCAAAGATAAGCAGGCAACCATGCTTGTCGCAGAGTTTCCGTAGACTAGGCAGGAATCCTTCTATCGGTTCTACGTAACCCATATTTCCAGCGATAGGCTCGACAATGATTGCAGCAACATTTTTGCCATGTTGTTCGAGAACCTGCGACACGGTCTGCAAGTCGTTATATGGTGCCAAAAGAGTTGATTCGGCAAATGCCTTGGGAACACCAGCCGAATCGGGCGAGCCAAATGTCGTAGCTCCTGAACCTGCAGCGACAAGAAGTGCGTCTACATGACCATGATAACCACCTATAAATTTCAATATGTTATCACGCCCGGTGACAGCCCGTGCCAATCGCAGGGCGCTCATTGTCGCTTCAGTACCACTGTTGACGAAGCGAACCATATCCACCGATGGCAGGGCATCAACAATGATCTTAGCTAGTTGCCCTTCGAGTGCACAACAGGCACCGAAACTAATTCCATCGGTAGCTGTTTTGGTTACAGCTTCAATGACCTGCGGATGGGCATGTCCGACAATCGCAGCCCCCCAACTACAGACTAGATCCACATAACTACATCCATCGACATCGTACACATATCCTCCTTGAGCACGTTGCAAAAACCGAGGATTACCGCCGACAGATCCGAACGCCCTAACCGGACTGTTCACGCCGCCGGGCAGGACCAGTTTAGCCGCGTCGAAAAGATGCGCTGATCGAGTATGTTGCTGGATTTCAGGCATGGTCAATGCGTCCTCATTAGGATTCTTCACGCGTATAGCCGTCGTACGCCAACAATACACCAACGGCATAAGAAAATAACCTTCTCCGGCTAATTTTGTCACATGGAAGCGTATCTGCCCCAGGCTTACTACACAACCTTGCAATCGGTGTGCCTTAGCCCAAGTTACGCAGTAGTTGAAGATTCCAAGAAATATTCAACTACTGCGTAACTTGGGCTAGCGCGAATGGTTTTTACGCTATGGCACTTCCTCGTCGGAGTATCCAATGCGTCGATGACCCGCATTGTCCATCATCCTCTATGCTCGTTTTCACGGTCCCGGTGGATTCCAGATATGCTGGAAATCGCTGCCTTGGCCGAGCGCTTGAGCGATTGGGCCGAGAAACTTCGCGACCCCCTCCACCAAGATCGTCAGTTCTTCGGGTGCGTCCCCAAGCTTGCTTTTCTGTCGAAAAGCCCTCCACTGCGTTCGCCGCGCGACTTCCTCCGCGTATTTCATATTTAATCCCACCGGACGTTCAACGATCGGAGTGTCACGGTGTAGTCAGCTTCCTCGGTGATAGCCGCGCCTGACACACTTTCGCCGACGAACTGCAAGCCATCATCCTCTACTACCTGTTGGCAAATGTCATGAACGATAGCCACAACGGATTCCGGCGCATTGTTTGTTCGACCGAGCATATCGATATCCATCGTCGGGCGCACAAAGGAAGTATCTCAAACTCGCAGCAGCAGAGCACCTTTCAAAATAAACCTATCGGCGAACTCCGATTTCGACACGCGATAGAGAAATCGCTGGCGAACTGAGGCGGCAGTATTTGTGACGCGCCGGGCGGTCAAAGCATGGCTTCCAGATAAGGTCGTATCACATTCTGAACTCGGTCGATCCTTGCGTAATGCATCAATTCGTCAAGGTTGGGACGTCGGCGGTGGCAATAGAATCGCAGCGCCTCCCACGCGACGTCTAGGCCGATCTTATTACGATACTTGAAGCAGTCTGCAATCGTCTTCTCTCGGCTGAAAATCCGAACAGGCACGCCGTCTATCGTATGCACGTCAACGCCGCTTCCGATTGCCTGAGCCGAGAACCAGTACACGCGGATCGGCGGAAACTTGAGTCGGGGAGGCTCCGTGTGACGCGGAAGCGCCACGGATACCTCGTGTGGGATTTGAGTCGTCAGCTCGTGATGGGCTAAAGCCGAGATCAGGCAGATGACGCTTGCCCGCACTTTGAGCGCAACCGTGACGAGATCGGGATCACCGATTTCCGGCAGCTCGGCTAGCCGGTACAGCCCACGTTCCAGACGTTCCAGGAACCCCGAATCTATCAGCACGTAGAAACTTCGAGGGTGAACACCGGCACGAATCGCTTGGGCTGTTCGGATCACGCCGCCTTGTTGTAGGCAAAGCTTGCGAACGGTTTCTCGCTGGTTTTCTCGGACGTTCGTGCTCATATGGATATAAATACCGTCACTTATTCATGTTTGACGGTAGTTCTATCCGCCTACTCGTACAGGTCAACCACACTCGCCATACCGGTATCAGAGGGGCCACGGTACGCTGCCTTCCACCCTATTCGTCGGACTTCAACTCCATTGAAATCATGTGGACGGAAGTCAAACAATAACTTCGTTCGCCGCTGCCCGAACGCTCGGTCAACTCGTCCTAGCCGTGGGCGACGCGATGCGCTCCGATCACGTCCGACGGTTGTCGTGGATTCTTCTCCGGATGCGGATATACCGGATCACATTAACGGGAACTGCTCCATTGAGAACGGTATTGACGCTATGGCGCTTCCTCGTCGGAGTATCCCATACGTCGTCGAAACTGCTCCCACTCTGCTTCGGAAAGCTTGAGGTGATTTCGATCACTGTCGGTGAGCTCAACCTCGATCTCGTTAACGTACTTTGTGACAACAGAGTCGAAATCATCCAACAGCTTTGCCACTAGATCGGATGAGTGGGGGTAAATCGTCATACTGCTTTTGCTGCGACTACTAGAGGCTTTGATGAATGCGGCGTTAGCCAATAGAAAGCCAAGCACCAGGATATGCAGGCCGATGATGAAATGCCCCCGCTCACCGCACGAACACTTGCAAGGGAAAACAATTTCGACCGTTACGCGCATCCGCCGAACCGTTGGGCAGAATACTTCTAGCGATCGGTGGTCGCAACTTGGTGTTCCGCATCTCGCCCCCTGTGCGAAATGGCTCAACACCCAGTCAGGTAATATATGTCGAACGCCCATTGCGGTAGTCCTTCCCCGAGTGGTGACTTCGTTCATGTTGATCCATGATCTACTTCCATTTTCATAAAACCAACGAACTGTTGGAGTATTAAAAACGGCGCCGGCGCCTGCGTTTACGATGTGCTTTCCTCAAGGACACTTAGCGCTCATGGATCAACTGCTCAAAATCAGAAGGGTATTTGCGCATGAATTGGTATAACGCGCCATGCCCCATGCGAAGCATGTCAGTCGATGATGGGTATTGGCCATTGTGTTGGTCCAGCAGTTGTTTAGCCGTGGCTATATGACGCGTCCGAACCGATGCGTGAGGCGAGCTTGGTTTGCTGGCCGCGCCCTTACATTGAACTTTGGCCTCGTGCTTATCTATGGGTCGTCGTCCCGGCTGGCGCCGACCAGACACTCCGAGGTGCTCCGCGAGATCGGGCAACATATCCACTGCGTCCACTACGAGTTGCTGCACACGCTGCCGACTGCTTACGCCGATGAAACTGCCGATCTGTTGGTACGTCATTCCGGCGGCACTAAGTCCGAGGACGCCGCTGAACCGCTCTAGTCTATTTTGATGTTTGTTCATTCAGAAATTCCTCTAAATAAAGCCCTTTGCGCCTTTGGACGCAGAATCCGTTGATCTTCTCATTTACTTTTTGGATGGTAATTATAATGAAGATGCGTCCTACCAACATGTACGAGCTAACTTCAAACCAGCAACGAATCATCCCCACTGATCCTTCTGAGTGTTTCGTTGTATTTTCAACTAACGTGTGTCGTTTGAGATTGATGTTGTGTTATGCGGATCAAGTACGGCTAGCTTTAGCAAACGGATGTAGCGAAATATCGTTCGTTGATAGCTTCGACTAATGGTTGCAGGTAGTCATCCGTTGCTTCCCCAGTGTAGAATACGTTTGTACCTCCTGCAGAATGTCCTAGCCAGGCGTCGGCCATGGCCCTTGGTAGGTGGGCGTCGCGGATAACTGTTGCTCCAATGTTGCGACAGTGGCGTGTCTCCCATTTATTACAGCCAGCTGCTTTGCGAATGCGGCGCAGGTATTTCGTGGCGGTGAACGATTGCTCCTGATCGATTGGGCCGCCGTAGGTATGCGTGAAGACATACGGTGACAACGTCTGACCATCGTCCAATTCGGTCATGCACCAATTGCGCCATCGTTGTAGGCTTTTGACTGTCACGGATAGCAGTGGACAACAACGCGGGACGTCGCTACCAAGTAGATGCGCGGGCTTGGTTCGATCTTCTCGATAGAGTGGCAGCTTTGAGTTAAGTTCCAACTCTTCCCATAACAGCCGTGCAAAGTCGCTTGGTTGGGCGCCGACGTTTGCAGCTAAGCACAACATGTTGTGAGTGATCACACCTGTTCGTTGCCTTATCCAAGCAATCTCGCGGTTGGAGGTGTGTGCAAGCGCAATGCGACGTTTATTCCCTCGACTTGGAACGGGTAACGACTTTACATACTCTTTCCAATCAACCTTTGCCCACTGATCGGCTTGGGCGAGCAAATTACGGAACACATCTGGCGGCATGGGTTCGCGATTGTGTCGTGGTGGTTTGTATGGTCTGGCGATTCTTGCTCGATCGAGAACGGTCAGCCAATTATCGAGGCCATCTGGAAACACGCCGTCGGCCATACGCGATCGTGCCGATTTTAGTACGGCACCCACTGGGCGAAGGTGATCGTGAATCGTCTTGTTCGAGGCTCCATTTTTCTTGGCTAGTACGTGGTCTACGAACTGGACGAAGTCGGACTTCGATAGGCTCGAAACGGTTTTGTCTTTAGCTAAGTCGATAAATGTCTGAAAACGATTCACGTAAGTGTTTGTGTGCCGCTTTTTGTTGCCGCGCTGCGTCTGCTCAATCCGAAATTCGTCGATACAGGCTGACAGACGCGGTCCTCGCGCCAGCTTATTTGGTTGCAGAGCATCCGCAGGCAAACCGAAGAGGGCGGCTAATGCTTCATGTCTTGGTTTGTATCGCGGGTTGATCGCTTGACCTCGACTGTGAAGCGATGTGAACAGGTCGGGATTATTTGCGAGGTAGTTCTCGGGAACGCCCAAATTGATCAGTAAGTTGCGTTGAACACTTGCGGAGTAAGCTGCACGCCACTGGTCGACTACTTCGTCGTCTAGTTCCCCCGGTTCATAATCTCCAAAGTCGCATACGATGCTTTCGAGTTCCTTACGCGCTTCATCGTGCGAGAGTGATGGAATCGTGGGCATCGTATCGGTCAGATCGGCTAGTCGGTCCTGTTCTTGACCGGGCGTTTTGCTAGAAGCAAGGTAGGCGACGATCTGACGAGCCTTTTCAGGATCATCGATCCCTTCTAGTGCCCGGGCACGGCGACGGGCCAAGCGATGGTTTGTCGTTTTGAGGTAGATCCTGCGGTATGCAACCTGGCCATTGCAAGCAACTTTGATAGTGATAAACTTACGGTCGTCGGTTTTGTTGGTTTGTACGTCGCCGTCCCTGGAGGCTGGCATAATGAGATCGCTTTCTGTCCGGTTTGTCTTTTCGCTAGCTATACCGGACAGGCGCATTTTCTCATCATTTTCTCAAATGTCAATCTGAGAAAATGGGATGAACAGCCGAATCGGCAGAAAACGCTACTGTAGTAGCACGAAATGACTATTCGCCACCGTAGCTCAGTTGGTAGAGCAGCGGTTTTGTAAACCGCAGGTCAACGGTTCGAGTCCGTTCGGTGGCTTTTTATCGGATGTTCCCCCTTTCGTCATGGTCCCGTGATGCATGTAAGCTCTTGCGTCACTGCTTCTTACGTCGCTCTGGGAGCTTCTTTCTTGTGACTACAGGAACGTCTGTGTGGGGAAGAGCCTCGGGGAGTTGCAGGTTCAGC
>JAJRWX010000019.1 GCA_024276605.1 Planctomycetota bacterium
CTGAACCTGCAACTCCCCGAGGCTCTTCCCCACACAGACGTTCCTGTAGTCACAAGAAAGAAGCTCCCAGAGCGACGTAAGAAGCAGTGACGCAAGAGCTTACATGCATCACGGGACCATGACGAAAGGGGGAACATCCGCCCGAAAGGCCGGTTTCACTTCAATTTACATTTATTTTGTTTTTTCCTTGACAAACAGGGGGGGGGGGGGATATACCATATTGAGGAACGCCCGGGTGGATGGAGCCACCCAGGTTTACATCAATTCTTTTATAGGGAGAGTAAGGTTATGAAGATGAGCAATTCATTGGTCGTAGCTTTGGCAATGGTGATGGCTGCAAGCGTCTTTGCAGAGGATCGAGGTGCCGCACAGCGGCAGGTTAAACCGGTAGCCAACAACACCGAGAGGGAGCTTGACTATAACCCGATTGTCGTGGACGACAGCACCACACTTACCATCATCAGCGATACGAACGGTGATTTGATCGGCGTACAGGTGGAGGTCGACGATGGGGAAGAAATATATAGTGGATTGACATTGGTCGAGCAGGAGTTAGAAATTACCCGTAAGGTACCGAGATCCATTGATACGACGCTTAAGTATGAATCTATACATGTGGATGACGGCGTTACGGCCACAATGATATCCGATGCGAACGGGAACCTAATCGGGGCGACTGCATCGGTGTTTGACGGTGTAAACTTAATATCAAGTTCGACATCTGACAACAACGTCATTATGGCTATGAAAAATGTACGTATCATGTCTGTTGGTGACCAGACCGTCGCATTACGTCGTGATGAGACAACCGGACTTTGGGATACGGCTGAGGTTATTAATTTTCCTTTTGCCATCACCGACGTGACTACAGACGACACTGATGACGATATCCCTGATACGGTGAAAAATTGTTCTGTGTCAATCGCAATGACCGATTGTACTGCCATCATCGCTCATTCGTGCGGCGGGGGTTTGACTATCTATATACTCTGTAGGGAAGCCTTAAACGGTAGTGCTTGCAAGGGTAAATGGGCTCTATGTGGTAGGTTTGTACTGTAACAACGTGATACCTATGCGAAAGTTTAATTATATCCTCACCATCACCCTGAGCGTGTTGACTCTATTCGCGTGGGCTTATTCGATAACCAACATGCGAAAGTATCAGTTTGAGAATCGTTTCAATGTGCAAGCGATACCAGTCGTGCTCACCGTTAGTAGCTTGGTTGGTTGGGTGCTCGTGACGCTAAGTGAAGCCCGAGGCGACGGTGAAACCCGTTGCCGAAAATGTAGACACATTCTCAGGGGGTTATCGCAGCCTCGTTGTCCGGAATGCGGAGAACCTATTTGAGTCTTCCCGTTCTGCGGAAGGAAAACACAAAGAGGGTCTTTTTTTCGGCCTACCTCATCGACGAATGGATGCGGTAGGCCGTAGTTTTTTTACTGATCAATCCAAGAGCAAGTCGTTTTTTCACGTAGCAACAACTGGCTAATGGCGAGAGTAATTACCGGCTCGGCGATCGTTCGATTCTCTTAGATATCTTTCAAGCCGATTGATCAGCCGAACGACTTCGCGACGATTGCGTTGTGCGCTAAAACGACCTGTTACCTCGGCACGGCGAAAAACGGGTGCAGCGCCACCCTGTGAGTTCAGCACCACCTGACCGATAGACCCGTGCAGCATATTTTTTTTACGATCATGGCTGAAATGCGTGGAACCGGTTCCTGAAAAGAGAGATATATGGGCACCGTCGATGATAGCATAAATCATGGTACCGCTGATTTGACCCTGTTCCGAAGCCGATTGTTCATATCGGTTATGCCAGATGCTTTTGATATGAACGATCTGCTCAATGACCCGACGGGGGTTCCCTTCGATTGGCACCTGATGTCGAAATACGACATCGAGTTCACCTGCGCTATTGATGTCAAAAAAGGCCTGGGTAAACGGCTGCTGGTATCGAACGACCTGACCATCATCACGATAGTCGCGGATGTGCAGTGATGTTCTGTTCTGTTGGCAACCCATCATCGACAGAAGGCAGAGGATCAAACACGCGCCATACCTGCCGTTCGATGACCAGTGTAAAGGAAAATGAATATCCATTGTTAGTCGTTGGATCATGAACACGTCGAAGGTGCGTTTACAGGTGCAAGCAAATTATCTCCAGCCATGACATCATGAGGTAGTCAACATAGCCTTTGGCCATATCAGCGTCAAACGAACAACAATTCTTGCCAAGATGCCGTAGGTAGGTAGGTCGAGGGGAAAGTTTCGATATTTTGACTAAATGACGATTGAGTAACGCCATTTGGCTTCTATAATGACCTCGTAGCCCGATTGTCGGTGTTACGGATGCAAATAGTGTTGGGTTATAAAGGGATGATAGGTAACTATTAAGGGTTTGATTCGTGGATATGCAAAGTGAAAACCGGCAAAAATGGCGACTCGGTGTGGTTTCCTATCTCAATGCCAAACCGCTCATCCCCGGCTTGGAGACTGATCCTCAGTGCGAATTGATATTCGATGTGCCCTCCCGCCTTCCTGAGTTACTTAACCGAGGTGAGGTTGATGCTGCCTTGGTACCGGTGATCGATCTGTTTTCCACGCAGCATGATTGGCAGATTATTTCCAACGCCTGCATTGGTTGTGACGGAGAGACCTTTACAGTTCGCGTCTATTCCCATGCACCAGCCGAAGAGGTGACTTGTCTTTGTGTTGATGGCGACTCGCATACTTCCGTATCGCTGGCCAGGATTCTCTGGCAACAGCAATATGGTTGCGACTTGAAGATTGTTCCGATTGAGTCCGGCAAACCCGTGTCACGCGATACGGGCATTCTGTTGATTGGTGACAAAGTTGTCACGGCTCGCCCCACGGAATACGAGTACGAAATTGATTTAGGCTCATCATGGAAGTCATTAACATCGCTGCCATTTGTTTTTGCAACTTGGGTATCTGCTCGCGACGTAGATCACTCGGCGCTGGCGGTCAAGCTTAATCGTGCTAGGGATGCCGGTGTGAAATCCGCCGAGCTGATTGCCGCAGATTTTGGACCAGGTATGGGTTGGCCGGTGCGCCTGGCTACGCGATATCTTACCCAACGAATTAAATATACTATCGGGCCGCGCCAAAAAGAGGCCATGCAATTGTTCCATCAATTGGTTCAACGCCACAACATTGTACCGGATAGCCAGACTTTGGTGTTTGCATGACGAGAGTAATGACACAGAGTTCAACTACCGTGGCGCCGCGTATTTCTGACAAAGATGCGATGGACCTGTACACGACATGTTCGATCCATGAACTCGGACGACGAGCACATGAGATCACTCTCCGACTTCATCCGGAAAACTATCGTACCTATGTCGTTGATCGGAATATCAACTATGCGAATTACTGCACAGCTAAGTGTATCTTTTGCAACTTCAAAGCCGATCCGCCGGGGATGAATACAGGTCGAACGGATCTGCCCTCTGGATATGTGTTAAGCCTTGATGAAATAGGTCACAAGATCGAGGAACTTGTGGCTATTGGTGGTACACAGGTGTTGATGCAGGGGGGGTTAGTGCCGTCGGAGTTATTACCGTTCGATTGGTATCTCGATCTATTACGCTTTATCAAACGCGCTTTTCCCGATATTCACGTACACGCCTTCAGTCCTCCGGAAATTCATGCATTCCACGATATGTTTGACATGAGCGTTCGTGATGTATTGCTACGTATGCAGGACGCTGGTTTGGATACCGTACCCGGAGGTGGGGCGGAGATTTTGGTCGATCGTGTGAGAAATAAAATCGCCCAAGGAAAGACCACAGCCGATCAATATCTTCACGTGATGCGCGAGGCGCACAAAATCGGTATGAGGACAAGCATCACGATGATGTTCGGCCACATCGAGACGATCGAGGATCGTATCGAACACCTTCGACGAATTCGAGATTTACAAGACGAGACCGGTGGGTTTACGGCCTATATCAGTTGGACTTTTCAGCCCGGTGGCACACCGCTTGGCAGGGTTAAGCCGTTCCCCGCCGACTATGATGGCCTGCCCGACGGTGACCATCTCATGCTTGCCGATGCTAACGAATATCTGCGTATGACCGCACTAGCCCGAATTTACCTGGACAATATTCCCAATATCCAGTCGAGTTGGGTGACGCAAGGGCCAAAAATTGGGCAGCTTGCTCTATTTTACGGGGCTAACGATATGGGTTCGGTGATGATGGAAGAAAATGTCGTCTCCGCTGCTGGAACTACCTACCAGTTAAATGAACGGGAAATAAGGCAAATCATAGTCTCCGCCGGCTGGCAACCGCGAAAACGCAATTGCTACTACGACGTTGTATAATCCTCTGCCGTAGGCAAAGTTCCTATATGGGTTAGTGCCAAAGCACAATTGCTTGAAATCGAACAATTCTTTTTTTTTCTGGTAATCCCCAGGCCTTTATTGTTACAATGTGTGGCAAAGTAGGCGTGGTGCGTTTGACCTGGGCTTGGTGTCATGATCTCCACGATATTGGCATGGATGAAATGAATTCGCTAAGTGGGTGGGGCCTATCTGTTGTCCCGATGTACAACGGAACCGAATGGCATGGTGTAGGCATTTGACTGCTTCGCAATAACTGATTGTTACGGGGCGGCAGGACAATTGGTCAATGACTCAGTTGGACGCTGTTTGGCAATTAGCACGCAGTGATTATGACCTTTCGAGTAAGGGTGGCGCGGAGGATATGTTCCTATGGGAACATTGCGAACGTGTGGCTAAGTTATCTTTGGAGCTTGCCACCATCATTGGAGCGCGAAAACGTCCTCCAGATCGATTTGCGATAGCTGCTTCCTCTCTTTATCACAATGTTGCCTGGGCTGTGCTGGTCAACGAGGATGGACAGTATGCTGCACATGTGCTTATGAAACCACTAACAGCTACCCAACGAGAATTGAGTGTAGCCACGATGAAAAAAACACTTCGCGGTGTTCTTGCCAAGGAATCTTTATCGCGGGCTGAAACAGCCATATTAAGTCTTAAAGACCGACATCATGAATCCTATGAAGGCATGATCCTTGCAGATTCGGAGGAACTGGAAAGATTTAGCCTCTCCTCGTTATGGTCATGTGCTCGAAAGGGTATGATTGACGGACGTGGACTCCAGGCACATATCGATACCTGGCATCGCCGCAAGGAATATCACTATTGGTCAGCGAAGCTTTCCGATGGTTTCTTTTTTGAGGAAACCAAATCCCTGGCTAAGCGCCGTCTAGAGAGCTATCAGCGATTTATGGATATGCTTGAAAAACAACTCAATCTTCAAGACTTATCCATACCCGACGGTGCCTCTGAAGAAACCGTGAACTTGCCAAGATGTCAGAAATTAGTTCCGCCAACTGAATAAAGAAGCATCGCTTAGGCAATGATAACGACCGTAAGGTTTGAAAGTGATTTTTTAGTATTTACAACAGCCGACACTGGGAGTCGAACCCAGAACCTCAGCTTTACGAAAGCTGCGCTCTACCATTGAGCTATGTCGGCTTCGTGTGGGCTTCGGATGCCGGTGATCACTGTACATTTGCCCAAGTAAGCTGGTTATTTTGTAAGGTCGCAAGCGCTTGTCGTCAATATCTTAGCGGCGATCCAATGCGAATCTGCTGACTTTATCGTAGGTTGTCGCCAAGAATCCTATCAGCGGAAAACCGGCCCGCTCGAATGGCGATGGTCCAAGCTTTTCCAGCACCGCTAGTGCCGACGTAGGCGGTTCAACTTGAATGTCAATCTCAGCTAAGCTCTCACCAGCGCGCCAGAAGGGCTGTGTTGTTTCTTCCAGCGGGGGCGAGGTTGGGAAGATCGTCGGTACGACATGTAACGATTGTGTCGTGGGTTGAGGTGTGTGGGGTGGTTGATCCATGCTAATCTTCTCCAACCGCATCGCGAGATAGTACGAACAAGTCTCGCAGCGCTTCTGTGGTAAGTTCCGTGATCCAATCCTGCCCGCTGCCGATGATTGAATGAGCTAGTTTGCGTTTCTGTTCCATCATGGCTGCGATGCGTTCCTCCAGAGTGCCAATACACACGAATTTATGAACCTGCACTTGCCGATATTGACCGATACGATGTGTACGATCCGTCGCCTGATCTTCCACCGCCGGATTCCACCACCGGTCGTAATGAAATACGTGACTTGCAGCTGTTAAGTTCAAGCCAAAACCACCGGCTTTGAGTGACAAGACGAGAATCGACGCATCCGTTTCGTCATGTTGAAATTGCTTAATCATGTCGTCCCGTTTTTTTCTGGAAGTACCGCCGTGGAAGAGGAGTATGGGCGTTTGCAATTTGTCTTGCAGATGGATTTCCAATAGTTCAGCCATCTTTCTGAATTGTGTGAAGACGACTGCTTTGTCACCCTCTGCCAGGGCTTCCTCTAGCATTTCTGTGAGTCGTTCGCACTTTCCACTACGCTGGGATAGGGAGGAACCGTCCTTTAATAGTTGGACAGGGTGGTTGCAAATTTGTTTTAGTTTGACAAGTGTAGCCAGGATCAGACCGCGTCGTTGGATGCCTGTCGTATTGTCAATTTGGGTCATCATCTCTTTAACCGTAGCCTCGTATAGGCTGGCCTGTTCGCGCGTCAAGTTGCAGAACACGGTCATTTCGTTCTTTGCCGGAAGGTCCGGTAGGATGTTCGGATCTGTTTTCAAACGGCGTAGCACAAAAGGCCGAATCAGTTGGCGCAGGCGACGTAGCCGATCTTCCTCACGATGGCGCTCAATGGGAACTGCGAAAAGTCGGCGAAAATCCGTTGGAGAACCCAAGTATCCTGGATTGAGAAAATCCATAATCGACCACAATTCACTGAGGCGATTTTCCACCGGTGTACCCGTCAGCGCAACACGATGTGATGCAGAGAGAGAGCGAATGGCTTGTGCTTGTTTAGCTGCATGATTCTTGATGTTCTGGGCTTCGTCCAGTGTGATACGGTGCCAGGCGACTTTCTGAAATGTCTCTCGATCGCGATGCGCCAATCCGTAAGTGCTCAGAACAATATCCACCTGAGTCGCGGCATCGGCGAAGGTTTCTCCATTGAGTCGATCCAACCCGTGATGCACGAGAACTTTTAGTGATGGACCGAATTTGGAAATTTCTCGCTGCCAATTCCCAACCAGTGACATCGGTACCAGAAGCAGCGTTGGGCCTGTTTCTTTATCCTGGTTTCGTTCGTGCAACAGTAGGGTGATTAATTGAATCGTCTTGCCTAATCCCATGTCATCAGCCAGGCATGCACCCAGGCGAAGATCTGCGAGAAAGCTTAGCCATTCAAGTCCGCGTAGTTGATATGGACGAAGGGAACCCTCAAAATTTGGTGGTGGTTTCAGCCGTTCCACCTGTTTGTTGTCTCCTGTGGCATTGAGAAAATCGTCAATCCAGCCACTCGCCCGAAGCCCCCCGACCGGCAGGCCGAGTTCCATATCATCAGCCATATAACTGGTGCGAAGTGCTTCCAGCAAGGTCATTTTGCCTGAAGCTTGCTTTTCGAGAAATCGCATCGCCCGCGTCACATCGCCGGGTTCGACCTCCGTCCATTGCGTCCCCAGTTTGACTAGCGGAGCTTTGGCATGGGCTAATGCTGAGATGTCTTCCAGAGAAATCTCCGCATCCCCCAAAGCTACGTGCCAGTTGTACGAGACGAGTGCATCGAGCCTCATATGTCCTTTGGCACTGGGCGAAGTTGATTCGTCTGGCTCCACATCAAGCATGAGATGCAATCGTGATCGCGTGGAGCGCCACCATTTGGGTAACCACACGGAAAACCCTTCGGCCTCTAATAATGGCGCAGCGTCTCGCAGAAACTGGTATGCTTCGTCCACTGATAGCGAGCAGGACACAGGGCCGTCCGGCTGAGCGCAGTTGGTTAGTGGTGGAAAAAATCTTGCCGCTTTCGCTACATCTTCTCGCAGTTGTTTCGTACCCATATCAAAGGGACGGGGTAAAATGGTAGGGCCTTGGGACAAGCCGGAGATAAGCTTGTCAGCTTCAATAATCAGCCCATGATCGTCACAAGCCTGCATATATAGTCGCAATTCCCACTCCGGTGTGGTTGCGGCGGCTTGCGTATCCTCGCTTGAGGGTGGTGACAATCGAAAACAGGTTCGGCAGGTACGTTGTTGTCGCTGAGGTTCTAACTTGGCAATCCACGGTTCGATGTTGGCGTGAATGGTGGCGCAATTTATCGGTGATGTTGAAATCCGTGAATCAACATGAACCAACGATCGAAGCCAGGGTATTTGTAAGGATTCATTTTTTTCCATGCGTTCATGGATAGCGTGTGTGAGCGGGTCGTCCTGCATACATCGACGCACCAGCGCATCGACCGTTACCCACAGAAAGCTTTCGACAAGATTGGACGCTTGGTGCGTTTCGCCATCACCGGCCATCGCCCGGCAGACGGGAGGCATGCTTTCAATAAAACTGCCCAGCCTATCCGATGTGTGTTTATCTTGGATGAACACGCGCCAATAGCCTTGATATTGTCCATCCGCGGCGCGATGGACGGCGGGGACAAATTGTTGCTTAGCTAATAGTTCGAGCACCAACTCCGCGACGCGCGACCAATATGTGCATGACGCGCCGTAATCCAGCCCACCACTCGCAATCGTTGGCGTTTTGGCGAGAAAGTCGATGGCATCAGCCGGGCCGAAGACAAGCGATTCGATCCTGTGCGTCTCAAACATTTCAGCTTGAAAAAAACCTATCGATTCGTCATCCCAGAGCGTGCTGCTGGAGCCAACGACCTGACCGTGAAAATAAGGCAATCGGAGTGAAATGTCGCGCTGTTTGGCCGAAGCGAGAAGTAGTGAATCCCAAAACTCACCCATCTGATCAGCTAGATAGGACGCGCTGACGGAGAAGTCGGAAGTATAGGCTGAACATGATTGTACCGGATCGTTAGTCTCCAGTGCAACAGTACATCGTTCACCCCATATATGGAGGTGTTCGTTGGACCAGACGGCGTGAAGCACTGTTCTTTCTTGGTCGTTACTCAAAGCGTTCGATTTCCCCAATAGACCTACAGCCATCGCCCGATGACGGCGAATCGTCCATCCTACCAAGACGTCGGCTGACGTAAAGCACCTACGATCGGGTCCGCAAGATCATCGAGAAATGGCGTGTCAACACCACGAAGGATTTACAGGTATTGGATCAGCGGTCCGAAGAAGATGGGATGATTGAAAAAACGATTCGAAAGGCATGATTACCTAGAGGAATTGGCTCTAATTGGAATATGACGAGAGCATTGCAGCTAACATCGATCCCCAGTGATGCCTCAAAGGCAGCTGCTGAGCCGATTGACTCGAAGCTGCCGTTCTCATCAGAAACATCACCAAACGACACGCCTTCGATGAGTGCTTCTTCGTCGAAATCGTCAGTCGTTAGATTCTGTGAAATCGCATCGAGCAGACCGCTGCTGCCAACACTCAACACACGCCCGCAGGTCAAAGTGAAAAGTGAAGAGGTTGAGCCACCAAGCAGTTGCCGTCCATCGGGGGTTGTTGTGAATTGGACTATGTCCGGTTGCGTGTTTTGGTCAGCCGGATCAAACGTGCCTATTGTAAACACGGCCTGGTTACTTGTGTTGTTGATTACGGCAACCTGAATCGTGCCGCGCCCTCCCGCCACCGATCCACCCAAACTAGGAAAAAGGCTGCCGCAACCACCACTCAGACACAAGCCAATCATCCCTGCACAGAGCGACACACATTTCATCCTGCACGGTGACGGTGATTTAAGATGACGGTTCACGAAATGTACACTCCACTATTATGACAGCGCTAGAAGCACGTTTACGAGCCGCCCGCAGGCTACTAGCCTGCGCGTCTCAAAGCCGCATGGTACTACCGGTAACCGGGACGCCGCGCGGGCTAAACGCCCGCGGCTCGATTCGTTTTGGTCAATCCAGCGCTGTCATAGTAAAGACTGAACTAATGCAGTCAATTAGCCCCACAGTGTAAAGCCATTGTGAACTCGAAGCGCAGGCATCTTGCTGGCATTGTCATTGCGGCTCGTGAAGGCTGGTAGACTACGCTACAAGAAACGTGACGTAAGAGAGTTAGCCACTACGGTGAATCTAACATCAACTCATACGCCTGATCGCATCGCGGGCATGTTGGAAAATCTTGGGTAGGCGTAAATCCATATCGCCGATACATGGCAATCGCATCTACGAGTTTACTGGATGTTTCCAGCACCATATGTTGAAATCCCAATGCTTTCGCTTTGGCAAGCATGCGGTCCATCAGCTTCTTTCCGATCCCTTTGCCTCGATTGGCCGGCAGTAGGTACATCTTTCTGAGTTCACACGTGCGATGATCGTGAGGATAAAGCCCTACCGTGCCTACGATCTTATCATTCTCATCGATAACAACTTCGAAACATCCACCACGAGCACAATAGTCTCTTTCAATATCACGTAGGTCAATGTCGATGGTTTCATGTTCAGCCGTCAAGTCATATTCCGTTAACACGGAGAACACAACCCGGCGAATGTCCGGCGCATCTTGATTGGTAGCTGCCCTGATTTCCATCCTCCCAGGATAACCGTATACCCGGTGACATGAAAATAACCACCAAAAACAGTTTGCGCTAGTGCTGTATCGCAGATGATCAGCGACTATGCACTAGATTGTAAAAGACTCGCCCCCGGAACTCTTTCGAGTTATCGTATGGGGCATGACTACGGTTCTTGGCATTGAAACCTCTTGTGATGAGACAGCCGCGGCGGTTGTTGATGATGGTATTACCGTCCGCAGTAACATCGTCGCATCGCAGATCGAGTTGCACCGCAAGTACGGCGGGGTCGTACCTGAAATCGCCTCTCGTGCGCATATAGAAAATCTCGATACTATCGTACAGGAGGCTCTGGAAAAAGCGGCTTGTCAGCCCGGCGACGTGGATGTCATTGCCGTCACCAACAGGCCGGGTCTTGTACCCGCGCTGCTGATTGGCGTGACGGCAGCTAAGACCCTTAGCTGGGCTTGGCAGCGTCCATTGGTCGGCGTAGATCATATTCAGGCGCATGCTTATAGCCCGGCTATCAACTTATCAAAACCTCCCTGGCCGGCGATCGCGCTGATCGTATCCGGTGGCCATACATCACTATTTCGTGTGGATAGCCCAACTGGTTTGCAATTACTCGGTGCGACGCTTGATGACGCTGCTGGAGAGGCTTTTGATAAAGTCGCGGCTATACTAGGTTTGCCATACCCCGGCGGCCCATCCATAGAACGTACGGCACGTGATGGTGATCCCAAAGTCATTCAGTTTCCTCGCACTATGCTACATCGTGACTCGCTGGATTTTTCCTTTTCAGGCATTAAGACAGCCGTACTATATCACGTCCATGGCCACGGTAAGACCAGCGGCGGTTTGGAAAAACTTTCATCAACCGATATCGCCGACATCGCCGCTTCGTTTCAACAAGCTGTGGTGGATGTACTTGTCAACAAGACCATGTTAGCCGTAGCGCAGACAGGCTTATCCTGCGTTGTCCTTGGTGGTGGCGTAGCGGCTAATAGCGTTTTGCGATCATCGCTGGAGGATGCCTGCGGTATGCGCGATCTTACCTTTATCGCAGCTCCCTGGGCGTATTGCACGGATAACGCAGCTATGATCGCCGCGTTGGGATATCATATGTGGCAACAGGGCGACCTAGCCGGGCTTGATCTCGACGCCCTGGCGAACAGCTCCACCCGCGTGGCTTAAGTCATCTATTTCAATCTCGTAAATAGCGCATTTGGTGTAAGACAAAGTGCTCCGATACGCATGGAGTGTTGGGTGGCATGGCCGAGTGCAGCGCGGCCATGTGTGTGGAGTTTCGAAAGACACGGGTAAGCTGTTGCTTACCCATGCCACCAGTCGGGGTGTTGGCTTACGGAAACGGGATAGGCGTTAAAAAAGTCGTCTCGAATCCAGGAGGATACAAATCGGTCCATCATTCGACGCCTCGACAGCCATGTGATCGCCGAACGAACCTTTCTCAATGCGGATGCCGGCGTTTCGTAAGCCCTCACATACCATGCCATACAGAATAGCCGCTCGGTCTGATGAGGCCGCACGGTCCAAGCTGGGGCGACGACCCCGACGTGCGTCCGCCTGTACCGTAAACGCACTAACGATGAGCACCTGTCCACCGGCCTGGGTAACATCAAGGTTCATCTGCCCGGCGTTATCTTCAAAGACACGTATACGGCTGAGTTTGTCAACCATGTAGGCAATGTCGCTGTCCCCGTCGTCACGATCGACGCCAAGGTATACGAGTAACCCTTGTCTAATGGAACTGTATACCCGTGCCTCAATCGTGACACTTGCATGATGGACTCTTTGAATCACAGCTCGCATGTAAACTCTCCGACCTCTAGTAATCTCATTTTTTCAATACGCCCATATCCACGATGGATAACACATATTTCAAGTACTCACGAAGATTGATGGGTGCCCTATCCTTCGGGTACTCCCGTAGGGTGGGGAATGGATTGTGTCTCGAAAAGCATCGTTAGTGTCATTGTTATGGCAATTAATATCCTTCCCCCCATTCTTTGCCAGTAGGCAAAGGATGGGGCACCCTCACCTGTGTTGATTTTTCAAGGGCATAACCTAACAAAAAATCATCTCGCATATTCCGAGAAGGGTAACATGCGCAATAACATAAAGCCAGCCGTGGATACCAACGCAAGCATGGAAAGCATATGGAATGTATGACGCCGCAGACGCCGTGCTGTCCAGAGAAAAATAAGCAAAAGAAATAAATTACCTCCCAATCCTGCTGTGATACGGCCAAGCGAAGCGTCACTCGTACCAACAATGCGTAGGTATGGCCAGATCGCCATCATGCCTCCGGATGTGGTCGCAAGCACCGCACAAAGAAACGCGACGCGTTTGGCATGGCGTATCAGCTGTCCTTCCGTGGTCCAAGGCTTACCGTTGTCGAGCTGCTGCTGCCAGACAAGTGAGAGCCAAGTCCACAGCCACGTGCCTATACCGAATCCTACCATCAACACGTTAAAGATAATGGGATAATGATCAGCAAGCGCCACGCTGCGCCCCGGCAAAAACGTAAACAATGCACAGCAAATGCCAAAAGACATCAGCCCCAGTCCGGCATCAGCAAAGTTGGGATGCCATTGACGCATCGTCAAAATCAGGCTGGCGTAACCGGCTGCGCAGGCAGAGACTGCGAGCACGACAGCAACTGTTGTATTATGATTGCCGGTAAGTAAAACAGGTACGACTAAGTGGTTGGCTAACAGCAATAACGTGATGACGACGAGTCCACCACATACTTTTCGATAGCCGGGCCAGGGTGGCGATGGAGTGGCTAGATCATCAGGCGACGTCATCGCCAGGTGCCAGCGATAGCGCTGCACCACAGCCCCCTGTATGACGACAGCCCCTAGCGTTAAGGCGGCAAGTACGCCCACCAATATGACCGGGCCATTCGTTCGGACCAAACCTGAATGAGGTGATAATTCAATGGGCCGCCAGAGCAAAGCGAACCACGTGACCATCATCGCCGATATGATCAGCGCCCAAGTGCGCAATATGGTGGCACGCGTTGAACGCTCGGCGCACAGGATAGCCAGCAGCACGAAAAACAACGACCATAGGCCGTCAACGCCAAAACCGTATGAAGTTTCCGTGGCTCGTGGTACGGATGAAAGAATATCCATCAGACAGGCAATAGCGCGCACGCCCAGTACATACGCCCCGATGACAATCGCTACGACCGCACTAAGCAAGCTGACCAGATGGGCGACATCGACGAAAGCGCTAGGCTCATTTAGCTTTGACCGGAAAGCGTAGTTATGACACATCGCCATCGATGCGATCCATGCTGCGACAAACGATAACACGGCGCAGGACCAGGCTATGATTTGTCCGAGTGATCTTTCCGTGTGCAAAAATGTCAGTGTCGCACACATGCCGGCAACTATAGCGACAAGCGCAGATAAAACCCACAATGGCCCGCGCCGGTGAACTAAGGTTGTCCGCAAGAGTACAGCCACAACCACAAGTAGGGGGGGAAGCCAGTTCAAGGGCGGCACTGCATTCGACATAGTCAACAGAATAGCCAAATACTTATCATCTACGATCACACACGACTCCAAACAACATCTAGTGGCTAACTCATCCCATACCGATCCGCGCCCGTCAGGAAGCAGCCACTTATGAAGCGCACGACAACCGTTTCCTCACAGGCGCGGCTCTGTTAGACCAATTAGTCGCTTCAATCGTAACGGAACGCTCGCTTTTATGTAACATGATTGGTATTACCGCGTCTCACGGCTTTTTTATAGAGTTGTACGTGAGAATCTGCGCCAGTTTGTCAACATGCCATCAGAGCCGTTGGCGCGAGCCTACGGATCATTCGAATGACTCTGTATTGTCAATGGTGGTCAGTGTTTAGAAGCTGGTGCGAGCGGTGTTCAATGACAACGTGTCCGCAAGGCTTGTGCCGGCGGCTCTGATGAAGTGTGCTTAAGCTTGGGGCTACGGAGGTTGTTGTTTATACCTTCATCTGAGGTGATGCAAACTTGGGTTTATTCTTGTCAGCCTTGTAGGCCGAGAGAATGTTTTGTTTAGCGGAGATTTGCTCTTTTAGCCATGTAGCGACTTGTGGTAGGGTAGCCGAAGCATTGGGTAAGGATTCCTGCCATAACTTGGGCCACTCGAATACGAGATACCGGTCATACGCCAAGCCACGGAGCAGTTCGATTTGACGAGCGACCTCGACTTGCCCCTCGCCCAGTGTGCGATATTTCAATAGCGTGCCATCATCAGCGAAATCCGCATCGCAAACATGTATCATGCCAATGCGCGTGCCTAGTCGTGGAATCGAGAGGGTCGGCCTTTCTAAATTCATCATGCCCGTGCATTGGTTCCAACAAATCTTGACCGCGGGATGGTTCGCAGCGTCTGCCAAAAACCACAAATCGTTGCTACTCAAAAAGTCTCCACCATTTTCGACAAGGATCGTAACCCCTGCACGGTTGGCTACGGGCACCAAAGAAACCAGTGCTTGAGCTACTCTACCCAAGGCTGCACGCTTATTGTCCAAGCGGTCAACTTCACCAGCAAAGAGGCGCACGTATGGACATCCCAGACGATCAGCCATTTCGATATACTCAACCACAATAGCTTTTTGCCTGGCCAGTTCGCGGCGGTTTTTCGAGGACAACGTTGCGGAAGTACTCAAACAGACCAGTTCAATCTGATGATCCGTGAACTTATTCCGTACAACGTCACTTGGTCCGGCTAATTCCTTCGAGTGTGGCAGGTGGAGTTCACCCTGTAAGCCTCGCAGCTCCACACCATCAAAGCCCATCGACGAGGCGTTGTCGATGATTGTCTGTAGATCCCAACCAGGACTAGCGAGCGAACTAAAAGCAATTTTCATAACGTCGATCAGCCTATGCGTAACTTATCCGATCACAAACCGTACTATCGACATGCGATCCGTTTACTAAAACAAGAAGCTCTACACGCTGGGGCGATTGGACGCAAGCATCAATTGACGCTTAAAGGCAAAGAATGGCCAATATGAATTCCTAATTACTTATATCATTCCTGTAACCGATGATGTGTTGTCCTGTATCTGTAAAATATAAACTACAACAAGAATATCCTGGCGGATTTGAGTGTTGATTGCTATGAATGAATTTTTCTAGGAACCACATGGTCTCGTTGTTCGTCTAATGATGTGTTGATAGTCACTGGCCTCAGAGGCTCGTGAGATTACCTCAAGGCATGTGTTTACTCCGATAGGTGTAGGTTTAGCTCATTTGGGTTGACGATAAGTCTAAGATGACGGACACTTGTGATCGTGGAACGGTTTGTTGTTGTAGCGGACAGATCACAAAATCTCGAAATTGTGTGTTAGGAGGTTGTTACAGTGTCGGACGACAAACGAAAGAAGGTTATGCTGGGTGTTTTGGCTTTGCTGGTGCTTGGTGCTGGAAGCTACTATTTTGTATTCAGTGAAAAGAAGTCTAACCAGGCAGTCGTTGAGCAGACGCAAGGGCCTCGTAAGAAGCGAGTAAAGCCCAAAGAAACGCGTAAAGCCGTGAAGAAAAGACGAGCAGCGAGAGAAGAAGCACCAGCCCGTGCAGAGCGTAAAGAGCGGGTCCGTACTGAACGAAGTACGTCCCGCAAGAAACGCGGTAGACGCGGTGGCCCAAAGAAGGTGACCAAGCGCAAACTCGTACCAGCTGCCTAACAAGAAGGTAAAGACGCGGCTGCTACGTAGAAAAGCATATGTATACAATCAGCCCGTCCGCTATTTGCGGGCGGGCCTTTCCATAGATTTATTTGTCTGCAACATTAACAACTAAGTATAACCAGCACTAGATTCCCCGCTGTGAGAAAGCACTACGACGATGATCTACAGTGCAGGAATCCGAGGGTAACCTGCCCATGAAGATCAATAACGAGTTTCGTAACATAGCTATTATCGCCCACGTTGATCACGGAAAGACTACACTCGTTGATCAAATGCTCAAACAAAGCGGCCAGTTTCGCGATGCGGAATTAACCGAGACATGCATTCTGGATTCAAACGATCAGGAACGCGAACGCGGTATTACCATTCTGGCTAAGAACATCTCCGTACGATACCGAGGTGTGCGGATTAACCTTATCGACACCCCAGGCCATGCGGACTTCGGCGGCGAAGTGGAACGTGTGCTGAAAATGGCGGACGGCTGTTTGTTGCTTGTGGATGCCTTTGATGGGCCAATGCCGCAAACACGGTTCGTTTTACGCAAAGCCTTTGAATTTGGCCTCAAGCCTATTGTGGTCATTAACAAGATCGATCGTGAAGGTGCCCGGCCAAAAGATGTCGTGAATGAGGTGTGCGACCTTTTTATCGAGCTAGGGGCCGATGACAACATGTTGGAGTTTCCCACGATCTTCGCATCAGCCATCAACGGGTATGCCGGTTTGGACCCGGATAACCCAGGCAACAATATCAGGCCTTTATTCGACGTGATCATTGATGAAATCCCCGTTCCGCAGGTCGACGCGGACGCCCCTTTGCAAATGCTTATCACCACGCTGGATTATAACGACTACGTCGGACGTATTGGGATAGGCCGTGTTTTTTCCGGGACGATAAAATCCGGACAACCCGTGATCGTTATTCATCGTGACGGTACGCAGACGCAGGAAAAAATCAATGAACTTTTCATATTTGAAGGGTTAGGCCGAACCAAGGTGGATGCCGTTCCAGCCGGTGATATTTGCGCTATCGTCGGTTTGGAATCTGTAGATATCGGCAACACCATCGCAGACCCTGAGCATCCAATGCCGCTACCACTCATTACGATTGATGAGCCTACGCTTCACATGACCATGCGCATTAATGATTCACCGGTGGCTGGTCGCTTTGGAAAGTTTGTCACCTCGCGGCACTTGCGGGATCGGTTGGAAAAAGAATGCCAACACAATGTAGCTTTACGGGTTGAGCCTGGTGCTTCCCCCGAGGAGTTCCATGTTTCAGGCCGGGGTATTTTGCATCTTTCCGTATTGATTGAGAGTATGCGTCGAGAGAGCTACGAATTGGCGGTTGGTAAGCCGAAAGTGATCTATCGCGAATTGGATGGTCGCAAAACGGAGCCTATCGAAATGTGTGTGATAGATGTTCCTTCCAATCATGTTGGCGCTGTCATGGAACACCTTGGCGGGCGGCGTGGTATTTGTGAACGCATGGACAATGAGGGTGACCTGACACATTTGGAATTTACCGTACCCTCACGCGGGTTGATCGGTTTGAGGAATCGCCTACTGACAGCCACTAATGGTACGGCCAATATTCACCATAATTTCTATGAGTACGAGTTCTTTCGCGGCATCATTCCCAGTCGTAGTAGTGGCGTGATGGTTGCGCTGGAATCTGGCATGGTTACGGGGTATGCGTTGGACGGTCTTGCCGACCGTGGTACGATGTTTGTCGAGCCTGGTGACTCTGTTTATGCAGGACAAGTGATTGGTGAGCATTGCAAAGATGATGACATTATTGTTAACGTCTGTAAGGGGAAAAAGCTCACGAATATGCGGGCGTCCGGAACGGATAAAAATGTGATGCTCAAGCCGCCACTCAAGATGTCGCTCGAAGTAGCTTTGGAATTTATTGCGGATGATGAGCTGGTAGAGGTTACGCCGGATGCCATTCGTTTGCGAAAAAGAATTCTCAACGAAAATGATCGTAAGCGTCAACAACGTGCACGCGTATAATCACAATAGGTAACAAGCCATCACCACACGTCTTGGCGCATAGCGCGTAGATGATCTAGAATAAGGGACGTTACTTGGCTGTGAATCGTGAGCGTTCGTTACGGGTATGACTAGGAGATGGATCCAATGAATTTCGGGTATGCAACATTTACTCGCATCGGACGATCCTTGTCGGCTGCATATCGCGTGATCCTACCGATATGCGTTTTGGTGATCTGCGGTGGTGTCGGTTGTGCAGGTTTTTCTTCACGATCCGAAGTTATCGTCATGGGTATGATCCACGACGGACACAAATCCAGTGACAAGTATGGTATCGATACGGTAAAAGATTACATACGCGCCATCAATCCGGATTATATTTTGTGTGAAATTCCTCCGGACCGATTAGATTTAGCCTACAGCGAGTTCCAAAATACGGGCTTTGTGACGGAGTCTCGTGTGCGCAAGTTTCCGGAATATGTCCACGGTGTTTTTCCATTGTCCAAAGAGATGGATTTCGTCTTGGTGCCCTGTTCAGCCTGGACATGGGAGATGGCGGACAGTCGTCGTACCAAGCTCAAGCGTTGGGCAACCACCCGGCCTCACGAGATGGAAGAAGTCCAGCAAGCGGAAAATGCAGCAGAAAAAGAAATCAGAGACAAAGGGCTTGCGGATGACCCTGTAGGTATTCATAGCGAGGCCTACGACGAAATTGTTAAACGCGGCCTTGAACCTTACAACCGTTTGTTTAATGAGGATTTAGGCGCCGGCGGTTGGGATCATATCAATAGCGCGCACTACGCCCTCATCGAACAGGCTATCGAACAACATAAAGGCGAAGGCAAACGATTTCTCATTATGTTCGGTGCATGGCACAAGTATTGGTTTATCGAAAAATTGCGTCAGCGAAAAGATATCACGCTACGCAAGCCGCAGTATTATCTCTCACATTGATCTGCCCATCTCTTTGCCTCGTGGTAGTTGTCATACACTATCAACCATAGAACCGCACCCGTGATGAGCGGCTATGTCTTGCACATATAAAGCCATATCCTCACGGGCTTGGGTCGTTTACAACTTAGCTGAGTATCTTTAATTGAGCCATCGGATGATTAATTATGCTTGTGGATAGTGTCAGCGTATAATCAACCCCGATAAAAACCGTTAGCTATGTGGAGATGGTGGTGGATAGTAGAGAGGGTAAAGAAAATCTTGATGCCATGCGGCGCGTTTTCGCCGTCGCTAGACTCCTTAGTGCAACTGTTGATCTCGATGAAATATTACGTGTCATTGTTGACGCGCTTAGAGATACTCTTTCAGCAGAGCGTGCTTCCGTGTTTGTGTATGACGATCAGACAAATGAATTAGTGACGACTATCGCGCATGGTGTAGGCGACACATTAGAACAAACGCCGGCCAACCCATCAGATTCAAACGGCGCTGCATCGACTTCAGTCAACGAGATTCGCCTCCCCCTCGGGCAAGGATTAGCCGGTGAGGCAGCGCGAACTCGTCAGCTAATCAATGTGCCGGATGCCTACAATGATACCCGCTTTGACACAGCGGTTGATAAGCAAACAGGTTTTCACACGCGATCCATTCTTACGATTCCGCTGATTTCATTTGATGTCGATCTGATCGGGGTTGCCCAGGTGCTTAATAAAAAAAAGGGTTATTTTGATGCCCATGATGAAGAGATTGCGTTAGCCCTGGCATCACAGGCTGCCGTAGCCATCAAACGTGCGCGATTGATTGAGGACCGATTAGTGCGTCACAAACTGGAACGTGACCTGCATATTGCGCGCAGTATTCAGCGGCAAACGTTTCCATCATCCATGCCGGATATTTTAGGTTACGACATAGCTGCCTGGTCTGACCCTGCGGATGAAACCGGTGGCGATATTTACGACGTTCTCGGGCTTAGGGTTAAGGATGATAGAAAGGTTATTGTCGGTATTCGCTGTGATGTTGAGCAAGTGCTTCTGTTGCTGGCGGATGCCACCGGGCATGGCATCGGTCCGGCACTCACTGTGACGCAACTCCGTGCTATGGTACGCATGGCTTCGAGAGCGGGTTTGGAACTTGTAGAAAACATTCGCCAGATCAATCGTCAGCTCGTACAAGACCTGCCGGATGGGCGCTTTATCACCGCCTGGTTTGGATTGTTAGCGGCTGACAATACTACATTGTTGAGTTTTAGTACCGGACAAGCACCCCTCATTCACTATCACTCTGCGGACCATACCGTCACTCAGTTGAGTTCGGATACCTTTCCTTTGGGTATTTGCGAAGAGTTACCGGATCAAATTGGCGTATCAGTGACGATGAAACCCGGAGATCTATTCGTCGTTCTTTCAGATGGATTCTACGAAGCGATGAACTCCTCAGGACGATTATTCGGAGTCGATGCAGTCACCGCTATCTTGCGGCAGCATGAAACAGTATCAGCTACCGGCATCATCGAGGCCATCCGGCATGAACTGCAACAATTCTCAGCCGGCGTTCCGGCCAGTGACGATCAAACAGCCATCGTCATCAAACGCGATAAGCCTACCATATGAACTTCCGCCGGACATCCAAACGTTAGAAAGCGATTAGCTACTAGATCGCCTAATCGCCAATGAAATACGGTAGGGATTTTCGCGTGGATCCGCCTATCGTGTTACCTATCTGAATTGGTTATGACAAGCGGAACAAGTATTTTTAATCTGTGTGATTAATGCCAGCATGTCGTCAGCTTCGGTTGGTTCAGTTTTTGCCTTATCACGAAGCTTGAGTGCATGGTCTCGAAGTGTGCGGGCAAATTTTCGGTATCCAGATTCCTTCTTTTGGCCGACGGAATTCACGTTGGATAGTTCCGCAAGGACTTCAGATAAATGGGCAATTGTTTCCAGGGTCTTAGGAGTCGTTTCGGATTTCACCGTTTTAGACAATTCGCCGAGAACCAATCGCTGTCCGACCATCAATGAACCGACAGAGGCTACGGTTCGTATCTTAACCATTTTCGCTTTTTTTCGTCTTTTCTTTTTCGCACCACCCTCACCACCGATGGCTACCAGTGGTACAATCAACAGCAGGCTAAATATCACCATGTACGACCATTTGCGAGTCATATCTATCTCCGTGCGTAAGTTGCTTCTCTGAGTTTCCAACCCACTGCATGTTAGCAGAAATTCCAGGTTCATGGCGGCTATCGGATTGTCAGGAGTTGTTTTCCGCCTACCCCTTGACGTTGACCAGCGGACACGGACACTTCTCGCATGGATGAAGGAGTGACTTACCACGATTTTAGTGATGTATCGAAGGCGTTTGCCGTGTCCGGATTAGAAATGCGTTCGCACAAAGGGCGTAGCGTGTTTCAAGTGGACATGGAGGGAAAGGTCCATTACCTCAAGCGTTACTGGTTAGTTGGGTCACAATTGTTCCAACGGCACGTAGCCCGTGGTTTACACGAGCTTCGCATGATTGATTGGCTCAATCATCAAGGCTTTGCCGGGCCGAAAGTAGTGTGCCGTGGCGAAGGCCGTTGCATGGGTATTTTTACAAAACTTTTCTTTTTGATGGAGCAAGTTGAAGATGAGCTTCCCTTGGAGGCAACATGGCGTAACAACCCTGAAGGTGCAGCCCAACTGCTGAATGAATTAGCCGCCTTCACCGCCCGCCTCCACGAAGCGAGTTTTATCCACACGGATTTCTCGGAACGCCATATCCTTGTCGGTGGCCCTGTAGGCAAGCGTACGTTTAGATTGATCGACGTCGAGCGGGCCACTATTGGTCAGGGGCATCCCCAGCGCTGGGCTAATGACCTGGCTACCTTAGTAGCCAGTGTCGTAGATCATCGATTACAATCGTTACTGCGAGAAGAATTCGTGGACTTGTACATCGCTCAGCGGAGTACGTTATCTTCCGGTGATGATTTCCGTCGACTGTTCAAGCAGGCTACACCGACGAAGAACTTTTGAAGGTATTACGCAACTGTGCTTTCCTATCACGACATCATGCTGGCTGACGGTTGGCATGCAACAGTCCTATCTACGCAAGACAATGCTAATCAAGGAGTCCATATTCCCACTTGGATACGTGATGACCATTGGCGAACCTTTTGCACTCGGCTTCTCAAAGACCCCTCTTCGCTCGCCGGTTACGCACCTTTGAAAGTCTCAAAAGATGGGCAGGTCTGTCTAGCCTGTGTGGTGGGAGATGGTGTCAACCCAACAAAGGGAAATGATTTACAGGTTGTGTGTAAGCAGGGTCTGTGTGGGGGAGCATTACGCCGCATCCTGGCATTGTTATTTGGTACGCGCGAACGCCAGCAATTCGACATAGCTACAAAACTTCTCAACTGCGGTATCGCCACCGCTGAGCCTTATGCGATTGTTCATAAAAAGTTGTCTAGTAAGAGTTGGCTGATTACACGATACTTGCAGTACAGTATCGACCTCGACACAGCGGTACTCCGCGAATTACCTCGCATGAGTTGTGCAAAACAACATAGGGTGAAAGATGTCCTGATTCACCACCTTGCTGAGTTACTATCACTATTACACAAGCACCACATTTCACATCGCGATCTTAAAGCCTCCAATATCCTTGTGACGGGTATGGCTAGTGAGAATATACATGCCGGCGTTTGGTTGATCGATACCGAGGGCATACAGTTCCGAACTGCCGGAAAGGAACCGCATGATCGATCCCTCATACGCCTGATCGCTAGCTTGGTAACCTACCGGAGCGTTACCAGAACGGACCTCGCCCGTTTACTAAGACAACTCCAAAAATGGATGATTTATCGTCGGGCCAGTGGAAACCCTGGCTTCGTGAGTTACTTCAAAAGGCCCTGGCCTACAACGAATTATCCCGCAATCGAAAATCTCACAAGCTAGATGGTTATCAATAGAGCAAGCTTTATAAGTGCTGTGTCACAGCTTATTTTTCGGGTTCATCGAGGGTGGCATGGGCAAGGCTTTTTTTGCCCGTGGCGGCCTCCGGAACAACACGGGCAAGTCCCGATGTATCCCGACGTAAGGTCGGGATACATCGGGACTTGCCCATGCCACCCGAATTCTTAGCTGTGACAAAACACTAGTGCTTTGTCACGCCTTAATTTTGGGATATACGGACTTCAGTTTGCACCGTGCGTCTTCGATTTTCATTTGCCAATCAACGCCTCGTTGCGTTGCATTAACATCAGTTGACCAGGCAGCCGTTTCTTC
>JAJRWX010000020.1 GCA_024276605.1 Planctomycetota bacterium
CAGTTTGTCGCATTTATTATCGGGTTGTGGGATCGTAAACTCGATAGGCTCACGGGCCAGGTCTTGAATGGCATCTGCCGACAATGCCATAACACTGTCATGCGATAGCCATCTTTTGTACAGTCCGCTTTCCGGATGTTTTGAATTAGGGGATCGAAAACACCTAACCCTATCGTAAACGCCGCCGTCGATGGTGACGGATGCCCCTTCTGCAATCTCCTTGCAGAATTTTTTTGTGATAGATGAAAACTCAGGCGACGGGTGGGTGTCGAGCACGCCAGTAGACACCCCAACGTGAAAGCCCTTCCGCCCTGAAAAGAATATCAACAAATCATCCTCTTGGATTCCCCACTCGACAAGCGCTGTTGATAATTTTCGCACATCCTCAACGGATTGGGTCAGGTCTTTATTGTCAATATCGAGCCACAACCATCGCCCCCACGTAGGTCCGTCATAACCGGCAACGGAGTTTGTGGCTTTCAGTTGGTCCGCGAATTGCTCGCCGAAACAAAACATTGACAGATACGATTCCGTAAGCGGCTCGCCTATCGAGCATTCAAAAAAAGCCTCATCGGCGTCGGTTAAAATTCGGGGGTTTGTAAAGGTGCCATTTATTTTGAAACCATGCGGGAATGCAGTTTGATTGTTTTTGGGTAATGCGCAATCTAATAGTTCAGGCATCGATCACCCCCCCCCCGCGAAAAAGGTTATCCACGTTGCGCCGAACGTGGTCGATGCAATTGATTGCACTAAGCCGGGGTAAGGCGGTTATTTTTGCGTCAACCTTCGCGCCCGACACAATCATATCAGCGTATTTATTCAGATCACGGTAATTTTCGATGAAAACTCGCCCTACGGGTTTGTTTTGTTTGAAGAATTCGACCAGATAAACAAGGTTGACATTAGCCTGCAATTTTTCTAACATTATTTGTGCCCTTCAGTTTTGACGACGGCTCGGACCTCTAATCCGGGTCGTCATTTTTATCTAATTCGTTAACGAACTTAACCACATCTTGTGACCGCCACTTCAAACTTTTGCCAATTCGGTAACCGCGCAAACGGTGGCACCTGTGCAAATTCAAAATGGAATCCCGATTGCATTTCAGCAACTTGGCAACTTCCTCGCAACCAAGGACAAGCTCGTTCAAAAGTTCTGTAGATGATGCCATAACATCTCTCAAAAAAGCACCCGGCCCGCCGCCGGACGAACACAAACTACGGGCTGGGTGTGGAAAAACCTCTATGTTAAGCCGCTCAATGTACACACCGCGTTCGGGTGTGACACTGCGAACCCAAATCGCCCGGAAATTTTCAGCCCAACCTGATGCTTGGCGAAAGTGTTACCGCCAACGACAGTACTTTCAATTCGCATACCGTCACGAACGCCGATGATGCACTTGGTTCCATCTAGAACTAGCCCAACCGCATCATCAATAGCGGTCGTCTGAAGGTGCATCAGATTCGCAGCAACGGGCGGAGGTGACGCATAATGATTGACCTCGGAATTGACTAGCAACAAATTCAAATCCATCATGCGAGTCGGTGACAAGATAAGGGCATTACTACTGTAATTGTCAACTTGATTCGCCAGAATTCCAGCCACAACATCAGCCCAGGTCGGCGAACCTACCGCCGCAATATCATTGCCGGCGGATAGCGTAAGGCCCTTCGGCTCGGAACTTCCCGTGCCTGCTAATCCAAATTTATCAACCGCAGCTGCTATCGCTTTCGCCATCGCCATTGATATATGCTCGGATGCCATTGGCGAATCCATTGCCAACTCGCGGGAGATGTACACAACCGCGCCGATTGTGTAGGCCGTTAAGCCAACTGAATCAAACGTAGGTGTTGACTCCATGTCATCCGTGTTTTCCGCGTGAACCGTAATTGTTACGTCGCCAGTCTGCCGCGCGATAACCAGCCGATCGGAAGTCATCGGGACGGTTGTCGCCCCTGCCATGTCCATCACGCTTTCAGCCCGCGCAAGATCCAAGATGTATTCGGCAAACTCTGTGGGAACGAGCGTTTGCCCGTTGCCAGTTTCCGCTAATGCCGCGCGAATCTCAGGGTTATGGTCGAAGCTACCAGTCGTCACACCGCGCAGATAATCACCAGCAGGGCATGGCCCAAACTTGGATTTCAAATCGGTTTGACATAAAGGTTCACCTCGCCTGAAGCTTTTAACAGCATTACCGCGCGAATCCTTCCATCGACTGCCGTTTGCCATGTTTTCGCTTTGTGGGTCGTGCCGCGTCGGACTCATCCCAGGCATGGCCATAGGAATCGTGTGGGCCAGTGACTCCTTAAGCGTGATGATTTGATGCTTGAAGTCCAGTCCCTCAAGGTTGGGGTTCTTGAACTCCGGGCAAATCTCCGAGTATTGGTTTCCCAACTGCATCACACGGCTTATGTCATCTTCGATTTCCGCTGACTCTAACTGGCTGTTTGGACCAGTTTTTCCGTATGCGGCGAACATATTTTCGATAATGTCCGCCCTCACTTTCAATGTGTGTTTGTTACTCATTTTTCAATCCTTATAAAATTTCCTAAATGCCGGGGGATGTGGCACCACACAATTGCAATGCCTCCCGGCTACTTTGCCGCGTACCGTCTCCGGGATACTCTGCCCCGATGCGTTAGATTGCGACGCGTTCATGATGGACTGGCCAAGCTACGGCTTCCGGTGATTTCTCACCCATCACGTTCGCACAAACTGAACACCGCTTGTTTTCGTAAGCCGTGAAAGGTTTACGGCCCCGGATCGACGCAAGCGGAACGTCTCACCGGATGAATTCTCATAAAAAAAAACGACTGCCATGGGATTGTCACTCCCAAGACAGCCGTCCATAACAGGCTGACGTTATGGCGTCACCCCGGGGATCAATCCGGAGGCGCCTGTTTTTTTCAATCTTCCCCGTGCGCCAACTTTTGCCAGGGCATCAATAACACTGCACCTGCTAGCTGTTCGCGCGTTGTCGCATCTAACGCGTCATCGCCGATTAACACCAGGCAATGCTTGGCCAAGTCGATGGCAGACTGCGATGCACCTTCATTGGAAGTCGCAAGCGACTTCAAAAACTTAATGGCCGTCGCCGATGGCGGAAGTTCTATTTCCGCGCTAAGCTCGCCGACGCTCTTGCACGTTAGCGGGGTTGGCAGGACGCCTTGAACAATCCACGCTTCAATCGTAGTCGGAGACACGAACAACGCATCTGCGGCTTGCTCGATGGTCAATACTTCGTTACGCATTTTCGCCCGCCGCCTTTTGAAGTCGCTCGAGGAAATTCACCAAATCTTTCTCATCCTGCTTTGAAAGTTTTTTCACAATTTTCTGCCAGTTCAAGCCTAGCAGGGATGCCGACGCAAAGTCGTAGCGAGATTGGAAGGGAATCGAAGAATCTTTAAGAAACATCAGCAGTGATGCAGCAATTTGTCGTGTTACTATTGGCAACGGGCCTGATGGCAACTCCCTGTTCACAAGGTCACCCATAAAATCTGTAGCGACCTTGATAGTTTGCAATTGTTGGAGTTGTTCTGGCGTCAATGGCTTAACTGACTTCCACCTACCGCTGGATTCCCATTCCACGATCACCCCCAATGGCCAAACGCCTCGCTTCGAGCCAGGCTGTCGATGTTGCTCGGGTAATTTGCCGTCACGTACCATCCGGCTAACCGTCCCCTCCGTAACATTCAAGCGTTCTGCCAATTGACGTTGATTCAATGTCACTTCCATAATCATCGTTCTCCAAAACCTTGCCTTCTCAATTCAATTATGGCGCAAGAATATCTCAAGGTCAAGTCAATTGTGAAAGTTTTTTCCATCCCTAAACTCACAGCCTTAGACAATAACAGCCTAACAAAAAAAGCCCCAAACCGGCTAAGGTCCAGGGCTTTCAAATTGCTACGATTTCGGTCGAATACTGCTACATTCCTGCGACCGTGTTCGATATTGATACAAAAACTCGTCAAAAACCGCGTTTTTTCATCGGGGCGACTGGATTCGAACCAGCGACCTCTTGACCCCCAGTCAAGTGCGCTAACCGGACTGCGCTACGCCCCGTTGGGTAAGTGAGTCTTATGCACTCCTCACCCTGCAAGTTAGATTATTACTCAAGGTCGCACCCAAAACCACAACCGACAACATTTCTTGATATATGTCGCTACCAAACGGTAACACACATCAAATGTTGGATGCTCAAAATGGTAGATGCCTTCCGATTGAGGGATCATTTCGATCCCGGAGACAGATGGCCTCACACCGCTTGGCTATGCCACCCATAGCGAAGCACTAACATGCTAGTCATTGTTGCACTACGTCTTCTTGCAGCAAGGCTTTTTACAATCTGGGGCACATTTCTTAGAACCGCATTTTTTAGTTGTTTTGCAACAGGGCTTTTTACAATCAGCACCACACTTTGCGCCTTTCTTGCAACACTTCTTAGCCGACTTTTGGCCGGACAATGGACAACCGGACTTATTTTTACCTGCACAACCAACGTTTACTGTCGACAATGCTACCAAGAACGTCAAACCGACGATCGCTCTAAACAAACCACGAACTACATGACTCTTCATCTACAATCTCCTTCACTACTTGAACAATTAACCCCACGCTACAAAGGTAAGGCCCAATGTATGCACAGGTGACAATAATAAGCCAAATTCTATATCAATGACAGAATAAGGACATAGCCTTCTCAATGACCACGCCAATACCATCACGTACTAGCCAGGATATTCAATATGTCGCCATCGGCAACCAGGTAACTTTTACCCTCTTTGCGTACTTTCCCTGCCGCTTTCGCACCCTTCATATCCTTGCAAGATACCAAATCATCGTAGGCAACGGTTTCCGCGCGAATAAATCCCCGCGCAATATCGGTGTGAATCTTACCAGCCGCCTGCACTGCAGAACTTCCATATTTGACAGGCCAAGCCCGCACCTCATCCGCTCCCATCGTTAAAAATGAAATCAGACCGCATGCCCGATAACATTCTCGAATCAATCGGTCCCTAGCCGGTGCATCTATACCCAAATCTTCCAGAAATGCCGCTCGATCGCTCTCATCAAGCAAGGCGATTTCAGCCTCAATACTTGCACTCAGGCTCACACATGTTTCGACGTGAGGTAAGTCAAGCGATACGTTAGCATCAGCCTGATCATCAGACACATTAACCACGCACAGCACCGGTATTTCGGTTAGAAAACCAAAGCTGGAAAGTTGTCTACGATCATCTTCACTCGACAGCGCATCCGCTAACGGACGCCCTGACTCCAGCGCCTCAAGGCACTTGATCAACAACGCATGCTCTCGTTTTTCCTGATCGTGTGTTTTCGTCGGCTTCTTCAACGCCTTTCCAAGTCGTTCAATGCGCGTTGTCACCGTATCCAAGTCAGCGAAAATGATTTCATCCCACATGGCCGAAAAGTCCGCTTCGGCATCGATACGATTTCGATAGGCAGGTACGGAGGCGTTTTCAAAGGCACGCACGACAACGACAAGAAGATCCGCTTGCCGAACAACAGGCAACAAACGACGCCAACTTTCCTGACCATTGGCATCATCCAAGGAACAACCCGGCACATCGATAAACTCGATCGTCGCCTCAACAACTTTCTTAGGATTATACAGTTTGGTAAGATATGCTAGCCGAGGGTCCGGAACATGCACGACGCCGGAGCGAGGTTCGGGTTGTGCAAAGGGGTCCACCGTCAGACCGGTCACTGCGGAAAATACCGTCGATTTCCCGGATTGGGGAAGACCAATGAAGGCGGCTTTCAATAGACTAACCCTCTATGAGAAAAACCGCACAACGTACACCTCAATCACCAAAACGTGAATCACGCCACAGGCCAAACCCGTTATAGATCCCAATCCTTAATCGCGTTTTCGATAGCTATGAGTTGATATGTCCCAACCGCGCCATCATGATCAAATTCGACCGTTTCGCCAACTTTCAGTCCCATTAGTCTCTGGGCGAGCGGTGCGTTATAGTTAAAGCGACAACAGCTCAAATCAGCCTCCCAAGGCCCAAAAAACGTCATTTCATACTTACTATCATCTGTCGTCTTCTTGAAAATAGCGCGTGTTCCAATGCTCAAGCAACCAGTATCAACATCATCGGCCGTCATCACATGAGCCATATCCATCTCTTCGTTCATCTGACCCAACTTCGCTCGGAGTAAATCTCTTTCCTCCAACGCAAATTTATATTCCGAATTTTCGCTCAGGTCACCGTGCTCAGCGGCTGCACCGATGGCTTTTGCATTTTCCGCCATTTTAACATTGAGGTGATGATCGATCTCTGCACTGCGTTGTGTCATGCCTGTTCTCGTGACATATAATACATCGGAGCGCTCCCAAAGTGGCAAATGCGCCTTGGCGTCCTCTTCGGGGAATTTTGCGAGAAGAATTCTTACAAAATCTTCTTTGACCGCTTGTCCTAAGGAATCAGCTCGACGGATCTGATTTCTCAGCGCTTGGGCCATGCCCAAATCTATCGTCTCCACACATTGCTTAAATTTTTCACACCTTCTTGCCCCCAGCACCGAACGAGCTCTATCCAACATTTCGCGTAGCCGCGCTTTAGATACTTCTCCACGCAGACGTGCCGATTCCAATACACGAATAATACGGCTCACCAAACCGATTGGTTCAATTTGCTGAATAGACAATTCATCACCTGGACCGTTCCACAGCCAAAGCAATACGTCAAACCCCTCTTCAGGGTGTTTCATCAACCGTTGGAAGACCGGGGCAAAATCTTCCCCAGTACAGCCATGATCGACAAGTCGCTTGGCAGCAAGATCGCAGGCCACATACGGCAAGCTGGGGAACCATTCCAGCAAACGCGCGGCCCAATCATCCGTGTGAACACGACAGAAACACTCAAGAAATGTGCCATACAAACTTTCCACCGAGATAACTTGTAGCGTTTTCTTGAACTCATTACGCGGGCGAAAATACTCGATCGCCTCTTCGACGGGTGCGTCATAACCCGCTAACTCTCCCGCACGCGCAGCACACAACCAACATATGTCGGCCGATCCAGCCTTATCTTTCGCAAATCGCCTAGCCCGCTCGGACATCGTATCCGCACAGCGACGCAGGGCATCTAAACAGGGATCCTCTTTTCGCTGCCGGCACTCCCGAACATAACGATCAACACTGACCAACTGCGATTGCACATCTCTTTGCTTGGCAAAATCTTCTTCGAAATGCCCCTCGTGTGTAACCTCATCTTCGATGTAAGTCAGCTCATAAGGTGAACGCCCTTCGATCTTGACTTTGGGGAATTTCTTCAACGCGGTGCGTGCCCGTGTCCACCACTTTTTCCACTCTGATTCCGGTAACAAAGAAGGTGTCAGGCGTGCTAGCAGTTCATCACTGTCCAAGGTGTTATCGTTTTCCCGACAAAGTTCGATCACCACCTCCGCGGGTTCGCGACGAATGCGCTCCAATAACGCTTCCGGCGCAAAACACTGCATCACCACAAACTCAGTTTCCTTGGCCGGTCGATATTCGTCTGCCAACGTCACCGCACCAAATGTTTTACTGCCGGCAGGTGTCGTGATACTAAACGTCCAATCCGGCAGACTAATAGAATCCACACGCGCCGCCATGTCTTCATGACGACCGGCCAGATAATCACCCTCTTTGATTTCCAAGGCGACTTGCAACGTACGCAATGCTCGACGTACCGGTCTGCCCTTCTCGATACCGGCCTCCTGCAGTAGTTCTTCCAGTGCCTCGCGGCCCTCATAAGCCTCGCGGTAGAGATCGGCTACCTGCTTTCTCAAATCGCCATGGTCACCAATGGCTAGAAGAAAGGGAGCGGCCACATCAAGAACTTCGCTCTTACTATGCCCAGCACACAAACCCTCAATGGCTGCCCAGCCAAGTGTAGCGGCGAAAGATTGCTTGTCTCTTTTGCATAATTCTGCCAACACACATTGATAGGATGCAAACTCACTAAGTGAAAGATCCTGAGATTCCACCAGTTGCATCCACTGTTCCTCAACAGTTGAGGTGTTGCCACTTTCCGCCAATTTGAGCATCGATTGCGATTTCATCAATTATAGGTTCCCATACCAATAGATCGTACAAAAGACCGAGCCGAATAGTATCCCATGATTCCCCACGATTGTCGAGAGAGCCAGTTCACGGCTGAATCGAACAGGATCAGTGCGAATCGTTCACGGGTACCTGCCACCCCCCTATCCAGGGTTGTTGTACCAATCTGTCATTCCCACGAAGGTGGGAATCCAGCTACGGCTCAGTGGATTTATAGCATGAAACTGGGTTCACGCCGACGTATGAACCACGGCCTACACGGAAATGACGAACTGCTGACGCACAGGCCTGCTGGCTCGCGCCTGCGGTTCTGATTTGGTGTCCCCATCCCACCAATAGTGTCATGGCCTAGAATCAACAACCCGGAGGCTAGTGCTGTGTCACAGCTTCATGTTTGGGTTCATCCAGGGTGGCATGGGCAACGTTTTTTTTGCCCGTGTCGGCCTCCGGAACTACACGGGTAAGTCCCGATGTATCCCGACGTAAAATCGAGATACATCGGGACTTACCCATGCCACCCGAATACTTAGCTGTGGCAAAGCACTAGTTTTAAACCCACTAGAATATTCGAAGTGAATATGAAAAGAATCAAACCGGTACGTGCTTGCCCGTATGCTCCAAACTAACACTTAGCCCGCTAGCCCGCAGCCACCCCGTCCGCTGGGCAGCGCTAGCGAGCTTACTTTCCCACATCTTCAGATAGGCCCGAGCGGTCGTCTCCCAGTGAAGTGTGCCGGCATATTCAAAAGCCTGATTCACGAGCTTTAGACGTTTTTCGGGATGCGATATCATATCATCCACGATACGAGCAATGGCCTCACCGGAATCGGCAGCCAACAAATACGGGCTAAATGACTCGCCGCAAACATAATCGCGTTTAAGCGGATCGACATACGCCGCACATACCAAACGACGACGGGCCATCGCTTCCTGGATGGCCATGCGTCCATCGACAAAGGCGAAGCAAGCATCTTTGAATCGCACCTGCGCATCTGCACAACGACCATGAAACGTCACCGCAAGGTCACTCTCTTCAACCTGAGCCTGCAATGATTCACGCAGCGAACCATCTCCATACACGTCCAAATGAAAAGGTCTTCCATATTTCGTTACCAGTTGATGCACCGCTTCGATATACATGCCAATGCCGGTGTCCGGCTCCAACCGCCCCACGTACAACGCAGAAGTCGGTTCAGGTTCTGCATGTTGCTCTATGTCTTGTGCGGCAGGCGTCAATCCCTGATCCGGACAAATATCCGGCTGCACATCCAACCACTTTTCGATAAACGCACCGTCATGCGCAACCCCGGCAACCCATTTCGAAGAGCGTCGGGCACGATTGATGTGCGACTCTGGTACAGGGTGAATACAGGCCATGCCGTGTCGAATCAAAAACACTTTGCGCCGACTCACGACCGGCCCTAGCATACGACAAAAATATTCAAGCATGTGCGTATTACTTACACTTACAACTTCGGCTTCACTAAAAAGATGCTGATGACGCACAAACCACCAACGACAGCGCATCGGGCTGCGATAGGCCGGGAATCGATATATTTCAATACCATCGCGTACTTCTCTGTCCGGTTGACCCTCCTGCGTCGCACCGGCGACTACTCGAACGCTATGCCCTAGCCTCAACAGTGCAAGGCTTAACTGTTCAACATATTTTTCAACACCGCCTACGCTGGGCCAATATCGATGGACAAACAATACGATTTTCATTTACATTCCACCTTTTCCTCGGGTAATTTCGTCCGACTCGTTGTGACCAAGTGCAAACTATTTCCGGACGCCAACGGTACAATCTTAGCCCTTGTTTTTTTCGCTACACACTTAGTCACCGCTACGACATTTGAAACAACCTGCCCAGGTGCCCAAGCGACACGTTCATCATGACGTATTACGTCATCTACAAATCCAGCGACACCGTCCATTAAATAATCGTGAAAAATGATCAAACCACCCGGCGCCACATGTGGCCACCAAGTCTCAAAATCTGATCGGACCCCGTCATAAGAATGGTCGGCATCAATAAACAACACGCGTATGGGATTACCTTCATACTTACCAGCCATCTCCGTCGTGTACCCAACCATGGTCGAAACTTGGCGGCTTACTCCCGCCTGAGTTAGCTGCTGACGAAATGCATCCAACGTGCTACCGCCGAATCGTTCGATCGAGGGATAGGCTTCGCCTCCCTCCTTGGTCCCCACAAATGTGTCCACCGCCCACACATGTCCCTCACCTCGCACCGCACACGCCGTCGCCAAATAACTCGTCGTGAGACCTACCCACGACCCCAACTCCACGATATCACCCCGCCCTGGCCATGTCGCAGCCAATCGATAAATAGCCAGCAATTGATCCGCCGGCATCATCCCATCACCGGATGACCAATGCATCCGCTGCCATAGACGCATTAAGCCTGCTGCAACGTGCGCATCCAACGTAAGCGCCTCCAACGGCAGACAAAACGATCGCCAGCCACCTAGTCGACGAACGGTATTCACGATCCGTCGTGCCACCGCAAGTCCGAGTCGATATTCACACAGCCGATAGCTGAGCTTAGCGGCACTCATCACTCACTCCCACCGCTGTGCTGCGCGGTTTCGCGCTGCGCAAAAAGCAATAGATTTAATCCCATAAACCGATCCCAAACGGAAACACGGTTATGCCAATCCGGCGCGTTACGCCACCATCGCTTAATCCAATGATCCCTCACTGACTGCCAAAAACCCGTGCAAACAACATCCACATGGATAAAACCAACGCATTGGGCTATGCTTTTTATCTCTCGTTTTGAGTAAGGAATTTCCTGACCATAAGGCCACCACCCTCGTCGCTCCAGATAAAACTTCCAACAGCGATACGGCAGGCACCATGCATGAGGCACACTAATCATGGCCATACCATTCGGTTTGAGTACGTTATAATGCGCAGCTGTTACCTGACGACGCTCATCACCTACGAAATGCTCCGTCACACCAAGTGATACCGCGACATCGTACGCTCCGGTGTGCTCCGCTAGAGAGCCAAGCATATCACCACTGACGAACTCCGCGCTTAGTCCAAGTCGCTTGAAACGATATTTGGCTTCTTCCAACGCTCGCTGACTCTGATCGAGCAACGTCACGGTTGCGCCATGTTGTGCCAGAAGAACGGACAGATCACCACGACCGCAACCCAATTCAATTGTTTTCAAACCGGCGATCCCACCGAACGCACGTTCTAATCGGTTAACGACATGCCGCCAACGCGGACTGCGCCGTTCGCGTGCCAAAAGTGCGTCATCCTTAGCCGTTAAGGGTCGATGCAACCACAAACGATCCCAGACCGTCGTAGCCCGATCATGCATCGTGCTGGTTTTTGGTTTCGTTACCGTCTCGATCATGACGCGGCATCCCATCCTGATGTTTGCGACGGCGCTATCCATATTGCTTTTGCGGGATGACAATGACTACGTTCCACGGATGAATGTGACTTCTGCTTAGTCGGGAACACGTGCGAACTTGCCTTGTCGGATGTCTCATTTATATGACCTAAGCTGTTTTCTTGAAGCAAACAACACGATGAAGTATTGTCCTGTATCATTTGCTCTCTTTGCTTCCTACGGCTCGATGTCACCAACCATGCACCAGCAAATCGACATGCGTCAATCACACGACGCAAACTCAACTCATGCGATAAAGACCGTAACATAGTCATGCACGCGACACCAAGTTGCCCCTCACGCCCCTGATCGTACGCCATCTGAGTAGCGGATTCAGCAAGATGCCTATTCACAATGTGTTGCTGTTCGCTTGATAAATCTGCAAACATCTCGTTCAACGTGAGCAATGTATGATGGTTTTGAATGACATTGCGAACCTTGTCTGTGCGGCTCATACTGCCAGCCGTGTGATGATGCAGACACAATGGCTCATCCACATAGCCAGCCTCACAAATGCGTACAAGCTGCAAATAGAACAACCATTCCTCCGCATACGTAACGCCCACAGGCCAACGAATGTCACCAAGTCTTGTTCGACGTACCAGGCCTGTGATCGTTGAGATAAAATAC
Organism: Planctomycetota bacterium; assembly: GCA_024276605.1. Classification (GTDB taxonomy): domain Bacteria; phylum Planctomycetota; class Phycisphaerae; order UBA1845; family UBA1845; genus JAJRPG01. The sequence continues at coordinate 12,139 of JAJRWX010000020.1, forward strand.
TTTCGTAGCAGCACATCAAAGAGACTCTCCAAACACACGCACATATTCGGATCAATGCGCTCGTGCCGCACCTGACGCGCTTCTGGGCACAGTGTATCGAATACGCTATCTATACGTCGCCCTTGTAAGTCGATATACGCATAATCCGAATACACCAAACCCAGCGCAGGCCTAACCTCAAAAAGGTCCAGTTACCGTTCGAGTTTGGTAGGTAAAAATTCATCATCGCTATCTAGAAACGCGATGAACTCACCCCGCGCATGCGCCATACCAACATTACGGGCTGCGCACGCACCGGCGTTGTCTTGATAGTGATATTGAAACCGATCACCAAGTATTTTAGCGTAATGTGTAGCTAACAACGGCGTTGAATCGGTTGATCCATCATCGATCAAAACGATTTCCCATTGGCTTACAGACTGTGATCGCACAGAATCCAATGCGCGAGTGAGTAGGTGGCAGCGGTTAAAGGTTGGGATCACGATGGATACGATCGGCCTACTCATTATAGCACAGCCTCCATCGGTATCTGCTGGTCAAACTGTTTGGCTGCGACATCACAAGCCCGTTCAAATTGCTGAGCCAATTGCGCCGCCAGTACATCGCGACGAAATCGCCGCAATGGTTGGGTTTCGAGGTGAGCAGGAAGATCACGCCCTACCGACATGGTAAACACTTCACTAAGTGCCCGACTAATCGCTTCACTATCAAACGGAGCGCATACTCCGGCATGACCATCACGCACAATCCGCGCTGCATCTCCCTCTGGAGGTCCAACCAGTAAAATGGGGCGACTTGCGGCTAAGTACTCGTACAACTTAGCCGGCACCACAGAAGCACCGTTCCGTCCTTCCGGTACGCACATTAGCAATGCACGCGCAGTACACATCGCTTCGATAGCATGGGCATGATTCACGCGACCGGTATACACACACGTCGCCCCGGTAGCCGTAAAACGTGTTTTCACAGACTCGTTCACATGCCCCACCACACGGAGCACCAGCTTATTACCGTTACCTGTGCATGCACATGCAAACCTCGCCACACCATCAAATAACGCGTCACTCGTACGCCACCGGTCAGCCGATCCGACATACGTCAGTTCCAGCGTGTCATCATGTTGACTGCGTTCACTGCTAACGATGTTCTGAAAGTCATCGAGATCAAAACCGTTGGTGATGGTCACAAACTTATTCGCCCACGTGGGTACGTGCGATGATAGTATTTTTGTTTGCGTCGGTGTTACACCAACTACCACATCCGCCTCTTCTAGAATCTCTTGTTCCCACCGACGATGCACCTGCCGCCATTTCGGCGACTTCTCCTCATATCGATAATCATCCGTCCATAGATCACGAAAATCAGCCACCCATGCACATCCAGTCAACCGTTTAAGGCTCAACGCGAGTAGATGGTTCGACGCAGGACTATAGGTCGAGTAAATAACATCAAATAAACCAGCCCTTAGCATATCGACCAAAGATGCTTCACTAGCCCGTGCCCAATCAACCAGTGGGTCAGGTTGACTATATCGATTTTGTAACGCTTGAAATCGCCAGGCTAAAGCGTCTGAAAGACGAGACTTGTCGTCATTTACGCATTCGCACGCGGAATCGCGCAACATGCCATGATCATAAACTTTCACGCACCCTGGGAAATCTACCATGAGAGACTTATCGCACGGCAGGTTCGGCAAGCGCCCCGCCGTCCACACCGTCGGCTGCCATCCTAGTTTCGATAGGTATTTCGCAAACTTGACGGAGCGCTGAACTCCCGGACCACCATGAGGTCCAAATACCGCGCTCAACATGAGCACTCGTCCAACAGGCGAATCAAATGATGTATCATTAGTTGACATACGAAACGCTGCCATCCCATGCCATACCGACCCAGCTACACACACGCGCACATATAGCGCATACTGCTATCGCAGCACACTAGTTATCGGTTCTTTAGAAGCGTCTCTTTGGGGTTGAATGAAGGCAGAATGGCGGATAAACCGTGTTAAATGGGTATAGCGCTCATCGTCACACAACACACATCACGCACTCACGGGCCTCTTGATAGGTAGCCACACAGCGGTCGATAATCTTGCGCCAATCGTAATCCCGCTGCACCATAGCCCGCCCGGCTTCACCCATAACTTGACGCGCTTCACGATCACCAAGTGCTTTGATCATGGCATCAGCTAACTGTTCCGGCGCTTGCGGTGCGACCAACCAACCGGTCTCACCATCACGCACCGTTTCCGGAAGTCCGCCCACGTGAGAGGCTATGACAGGCACGCACATCGCAGATGATTCCAACGCCGCAGCACCAAAACTCTCACATACGGAGGGCACGACTGACAAATCCCAACCCGCTATGTGAGCAGGCAAGCTGCCATGCGATTGACGCCGTATCCAGTTCACTTGAAAATCGACGCCGTACATCCCAGCCAACTGCTTACACTTCACCAATTCCGGCCCATCGCCGATCATCTGAAACTTTGTCTGCGGAAATTCCTCAAGCACCGTGGGTATGGCACGCATCAAATAGGTTGCCCCATAAACCGGTCTAAACCCTTTGAAAAAACCCACCGTACAGTGACCATCGTGAGGCTTTGGCGTAGACTGCATAGGTCGAAATAAATCCAAATCCACCCCCAGCGGCAGTAACGCCATCGCTGACTCATCAATGTTAGCATACGCGGCTGTCGTACGCGCTAAATATGGCCCCCATACTGCCACCTTTGCGGCACATTGCAACATCATTCTTCGCTCAGCCACCACATCTTCCGTTGGCGTCCCCTCACCCGGTGGCTGAACAACATCCGAACCCCACGGCGATGCCATGAAACATCCTTGGTCAATAATCTCCGGAGTAAATCCCCACGGCGACAAAAAATGTACATGTACGACATCAAAACGCTTCATAAAATCGCGTAGGTAATGTCGCCAACGACTTTGCCATCGGCGCGGGTTCAGCACGCTAGGAGGAGGAATCCGAAACGATTCAACGGTCGCCCCTTCAACGGTCGTCGGTTTGTGCGTGACGATATGCACATCCACCCCGCGTGCAGCCAACCCCGCAGAGATGCGCTGAATATGGACCGAACGGGCGTCAGCGAACAGGCAAATTTTCATGTTCGCCTTTCCGTATCTCTGAATCCCCGTCGCAGCTTACACCAGGCTTGGGTATGCTTATCGTGGATTTCGAGCGAATGATCGACCATTCGTGATCGATACAAAGAATTCCCGTCGCATGACCACCATCGTCAATACAAAGCGGATAACGAAACGGTGAATCGCACAGCATTTCGCCACTATCACCGTCCCACATACGCACGTTCCAAAAATATTGCCCCCCGCGCACGGGTAATCCTGAAATCATCAAACGAACTTCCTGCACACCGCTTCCCGCATGAATCATGACACCGTCACGACCGGAGTTGATGCTCACCAGATTCTCACTCACCGTTGCCCGCATATTCAGCTCGACAACAAGTTTGTGTACCGGCCTTTTCAGCGAAAACCGCACTTTAGCCGAGATGGTTTTTCCCGATCGCGTCCAAACCACGCCGTCGCTTGTTCCATCATGAAACGTAAGGCCCATCAGTTCAACATCGCGCGGAACATCCTCACGACCTGATAGATCGCCTCGATGCGACATATAGGTCTGCGATATAGCCTGCATATATTGGGTCACTGCATCCTGCGATGAACCATCAAACACCTTTCGGCCACGATCAAGGACGATGGCCCGACGACACACGGATTGCATCTGATCCAAATTATGTGTCACCAGAATAAGCGTTGTTCCGTTGCACACCAATTCGTTCATTCGATCCATACAACGCAAACGAAATACCGCATCACCCACTGAAAGCACCTCATCCACCAACAACACATCCGGATCAACATGCGCGGCGATACTAAATCCCAGACGTGCATACATACCTGAACTATAGCGCTTGACCGGGGTATCCAAAAATCTTTCCAACCCTGCAAACGCCACAATATCATCAAGCTTGCGGCTAACCTCCGCCCGGTGCATGCCGAGTATGGCTCCGTTTAGATAAATATTTTCCCGACCCGTAAGATCACCATGAAAGCCCGCGCCAACCTCAATCAAAGCCGCTAGCCGACCTCTCAAAATCACTTCGCCGGAATCGGGCTGAACAATACCCGCCAGAATTTTCAGTGCCGTACTTTTCCCCGCACCGTTGGGACCGATGATGCCTAGCGCTTCACCTCGTGCCACCGAGAAATCGACATCCGTTAGTGCGCGTACGACCGATTTACGTCGACCGTTTGCCGGCCTGCTTACCAACTTTCGCATCCCTGCAGCGAGCAAATCGCGGATCGAATCATGGCCGGCGCCAAGACGAAATCGCTTGGATACGCGATTAAATCGTACGATTTCATCCGCCATCAGATACACTCCGCAAAACGATACGACGCACGCCTAAAACATAACCAACCAAAGACAAATACCAGTAGCGCCGCCGCACTTGCATATACAAAGCCGCCCAGGCTCGGCAAATGGCCGTAGATCAAACAATCTCGATAAGCGCCAATGATCGGAACCAGCGGATTCAGTGAAAGAATAAGTGACAACGTACTGCCATCTTTTGGCACGGGAACCACCACGGCTGAAACAAACATGAGCAATTGCACACCTATCCCGGCTATCTGGCGCACATCACGATAAAACAAATTCGCCATGGCCAGAATCATCCCCAGACCAATGGTCATCAGCACCTGCACGATCACGATAACGGGTACGAATAGCACTGACGGATGTAGGACAAACACCCAGTCGCCTGTCAGATGAAAATACACCATCATGGCTACAAGAACGGTCATCGCGACGCAATAATCCACTAAACCGCTAGCCACACATGACAACGGAAAAACCTCACGCGGAAAGTACACTTTGGTCACTAAATTTCGATTGGCTACTAAAGAGTTCACACACCCAATCAAACTCATGCTAAAAAAAGTCCAGGGCACCAACCCCGTATAGGCAAACAGGGCATAAGGCATATCCACCGCCATAATCGATGAGGCCGGCACCGCCCGGGTAAAAACAAATGTAAAAACCAGCATCATCGAAAAAGGTAGTAAAATCGCCCAACCAATACCAAGCAAAGATTGCTTATACCGCACTCGAATATCGCGCCAGGTCAAAACCCATAGTAGGTGACGATATCTAAGCCACTCAAATATCGAAGAATCAGCATGATTTGCTAGTTGAGCGCGCACCGTAGGCGATTCCTCCCAAAGACATTCCCATCATTCACACGTCGGTTTATCGGTCGGTCACCAGCGCGGCTTTGCTAGGGTTACGCTTTGAAACTGATCTGGCAGGTCGTTGGTGGGTGGCATGGGTAAGCGATAGCTTACCCGTGGCGAGCATAGCCACCCAAGCACAAAAAGGCATGTTCCGATAACACGGAAAGAACTGATCTATCACAACGTAGCAGCATGCCAACACGAGTTTGAGTAAATAGTAAATAAGGCTATGTACGGACAGATTAAGGCTCAGCCCGCAAACGTCGAGTCATCAAACGCTCAATGGCAGACGTGGGACTTTGCCCCTCAAAAAGAACCGTCGCCACAGCTTCGACTATAGGCATTTCTACATGATGACGCGTCGCTAGCTCCATCACACTCCGCGTCGTGGGTATCCCTTCAATCACCGACGTCGTGGTAGCCAAAACGTGCTTCGCCGTTTCCCCCCGACCGATTCGTTCACCCGCGGTGCGATTCCTGCCGATTTTCGACACGCATGTGGTGAACAAATCTCCCACCCCAGCCAATCCACGAAACGTTTCCGGATGGGCATGAAAGACCTCCCCCAACCTGGCGATTTCTACAAGTCCGCGCGTTAACAAAGAAGCCTTCGCGTTATCACCCGCGCCGATCCCGTCACAAATACCCGCCGCAATAGCTATCACATTCTTAACCGCGCCGGCTATTTCAACACCGATCAGGTCCGTACTCGAATAGACTCGAAGCTGCGGCGTACTAAATGCGTGCTGTACAAGCTGGGCCACTGCCTCGTCATCCGAAGCAGCTACGAGACTCGCCGGCTTATGATCCGCCACCTCCGAAGCAATACTTGGACCGGATAAACATGCGATCGGTACATCACCCAGACAGACCTTGATAATAGCTGTCGGCAATTGCAACGTACCAACTTCGATCCCCTTGGCTACGCTAACGATGGCTACCTCACGCGGCGCATTCCCAGCCAGTTGCGACCATATATCACGCATGAATTGACATGGCACCGCGGAGACAATCAATTCCGCCCCACGAAAAGCCTCTATAGCTTCGTTTGTAATCTTTAAGGCATCAGGAAGTGCAAAACCGGCAAGATATTTTTTATTCTCCCGATCTCGACCTAGTAAGTTGACATGGTCCGCACTACGCCCCCACAGCGTCACATCAACGCCCTGCTCACACAGCAGTAGCGCACACACCGTACCCATCGCCCCATCACCGATCACACAGGCTCGAGAAATCCCATCAGGCATGGTGCACGAATAAACAACAGCACAACTTCCCTGGGCTACACGCCCTAGGCAAGGTTAAATGCGCCGAAAACAAAATCAGCGACGAGGCTTCCAACAATTTGCGTGGTTAAACCGGAAAAAATAGAATTGGTATCAAAAGTACAACCACCGGCTTGAAACAACATGCCTGCTGCGACAACCAGTGACGCCTTTTGTGTCCACATAGATATCCGTCGTCTCATTATGACCTAACCCGCCTTCCATGACTAATAAATTACACAGAACATCGCCGCATAATTGAACTTCCCAAGCCTATACATTATTCACTATCAGCCGGCGAAGATGACTGCAACATCACCAATTCACTGGCCACATATATGGGCACAGGATTCACACTACCCGCTTGTAAACGCTTAGTCGACGCACGAACACCGACATAACGACCGATGTAATCATTAACGTTAATCTCTGATCGCGTAGGAATCTCTACATATCCAATCGTTCGTGAAGTCGCACCGGATGTATCCACCAGCCGCAAACGCCTTGGACGAAGCGTTGCAGGATATAAAGCACTCTCACGCAACTCACCCTTGGCATCCAACCCCAATGGCGTTGGCGGCTCAACCGCATGTATCGAACCACGCTCCACTAAAAACCGACGACGCTTTTCATCAGTTTGTTCATTCATATTTCGCAAGTTGCGAACGGTATTAGCCAAGCTGATCATTTCCTCAATCTGACGTACACGACCTTCCGCGTATTGTTTCGAGAATAGATCCTCGTCCTGAGATACAATGGTTTGATATTGTTTCACTAATGTGTCGAAATTCCGACGTAGCAGAGGCTTTTCTAATTCAACCTTTAGCGGTGCTTCGAGTGCTTCGAGTGCCCGTCGCTGCTGAGTCGGCTCCATATATCCAAATGGCGATACAGCGTCATCTACGCTCGTCTCATCCTTATTACCGGTAGCATCACGATCGCCGGTTAAGGGCGACGTTTGACCATCCGCATCCGCACGATGCACAGTCGCACTATCCTTTGCCGAAGTCACCGCAGCCCGGTCTGCTGTAATCGGCTCAATAAATTTTTTACTTATCCAAAAATATGCCCCCTTAGGAGGGGTAATGCGCAGAAAACCATCAGGATTACGACCAAGAATCGTTACCTCATCCCCCTTCGACAATTGCAACTGCACGGTATACTTACTGGAATTCAACTGCGAACCGGCACGAACCCGAACATTGTTGCCATTCACCACACCCCGCTTATTATCTACCGTGTCCACATAGTCGCCGGAAATCAGACTAAACGTGTTCGCAGGTGCTGCAATGGCAAACCAATCATCTTTCTCGTCAACAATCCGTACCCGATCTCCTGCGCTCAGTTTAGTCGTTGTGTAATGATTCAAACTCGGACCGCTACGTACATACACATCCTCAGCCACCACCTCACCCTCTGTGGGTAACGCTGCTAATGCGGTTTGTGTATGCGCCGCATAAAACACCGGCCACATAGTTAACATAGCTAAAACAAATCGTCTATCTCGAAGACGTGCGCTCAACATGGCAAGCCACCTCCCTGTGCCGAATCCGTAGAAGTTTACATCACGTTAATATAACAAAAACTCTATCCCTCAAGGCATGAAGTGTCAATCCGCAAAACGCACTGGTTAGGGCTGCAAAACCATGAAGACTTCTGTTATACTCCCCCGACAGAATCATGATGTACGCACACACAACAACACACGCTCCGCTCATCGTCGAACCGTTGCGAGCCTCAGTTTCGCCGGATGATGCCATTGTGAGTTTTTCTAGATTGCGCGAACCTGCAATCCTGGAAAGTCTTATCCAACCACATACTTACGCGCGATATTCCATCTTCGCATTCGATCCGATTGATCAATTCACAGCTTACGCCTCAGACCCCGGCTGCCCATTCCAACAGCTCGCAGATCGCTCAGCCTTGTATGCCACCCCCGCTGCGGACTCTGTCGAAATCCCCTTTACCGGGGGCTGGATCGGGTATTTCACGTATGAGGCAGGGTTACGCGCAGAAAAGATCATTACACGCACAGACCGTTATATCCGTGATATTCATTTACCGATAGCCCACTTCAAGCTATACGACACGGCAGCGGTGTATGACCACAATAATCATCAATGGTTCGCAGTCGCCGTAGATTTACCATGCCCTACAAGAAGTTCACGGCAAATCACTCCACCTGAACGCATCCAGATGATCGCCTCCCTCCTGCATCAGACTGAGCCTGCACACGACGCCTGCTCGTACCATACTCATCCACCGGCTACCGCTCGTGCGAATATGACACGAAAGAAATATCTCCACAAAGTTGCCCGCGCTAAGGCGTACATCGCCGCTGGTGACATCTTCGAAGTAAACCTATCCCAGCGTTTTGAGGTTCGTGTTGATGCAACGCCGGAGGACATTTATCGACGACTACGAGCAGTCAACCCCTCATCCCATGCCGCCTTTCTGCCGTGGGGTGAACTAACTGTCATGTCCTCGTCACCGGAATTGTTTCTCCAACTTACAGGCAACCATGTGGTCACGCGCCCCATCAAAGGTACCAGACCCAGAGGATGCGACGACGTAGCTGATTCTATCCATCACCAAGCCTTGGCAGACAGCGAAAAAGACCGGGCGGAACTGACCATGATTATTGATCTGCTGCGCAACGATCTTGGCAGGGTGTGTGAATACGCCAGCGTCAACGTGCGTGAATCCGCAGCCATCGAACCCCTGCCCCACGTCTTCCATCAGGTAGCTACGGTCGAAGGCACCCTGCGAAAGCACTGCTCATGGCTCGACTTATTGCGTGCCACATTTCCCGGCGGTTCCATCACCGGCGCACCGAAAATCCGCGCCATGCAAATCATCCACGAACTGGAACATTCCCCTCGGGGCGTATATTGTGGTTCGATAGGACTGATCGGAATCAATGGAAATCTGTCGCTCAATATCGCCATCCGTACCATAGTCCAGCAGGCCAATCTGGTACGATTCGATGCGGGCGGAGCTATCGTCGCCGATAGTGATCCACAACAGGAATATGAAGAAATCATGGCCAAAGTGAAAGGCATGATGCAAGCACTGGACTGCACCATGCAAGATCACATTCAACCCGTACAAGAGTTGACGCACGCGTGACACCTATTGTCTATTTCAATGGCGCGTTCATTGCCGAGGATAAAGCCCGGCTGCCCATTCACGACGGCGGCTGGCTGCACGGTGCGGGCCTTTTTGAAACCATGAGAGCGGAAAATAGCCGCATATTTCGTGTAGAATCGCACATGGAAAGATTGCTGCAATCCGCAGAAAAACTGCTCAGACCCCTCACGCGCAGTGAGTTACCCTCTCGCGTAGATTTTCTCGAATTACTTGAGCGAAATGATCTAAAAGTCGCCCGTGTTCGATTAACCGTAACCGTCGGCTCGATACATCTGCCGGCAACGGATGTTGACCAGCCGCCACCGCTCACCGTTTGCGTCACCGCCGTCCCACTCTCGCCGCCGATCCAATCTCTTTACGAAAATGGGGTACAGGTGTGCGTATCAGGCTACAAAGTTTCTCCCCACGACCCACTCGCCGGGCACAAGACCACTGCCTTCCTCGGTCGATTACTCGGTCTTCGACAAGCGCAACAAAGTAAATGCTTCGAGTCGTTATGGTTCAACACCAACAACTTGTTGGCTGAAGGTTGTATCACGAACGTGTTCATCATCAAAAATGGTCAATTAAAAACACCACCACGCGACACACCTATTCTGTGCGGTATCGCCCGCAGCCTCGTACTTGATTTAGGCAAACGCCTGGACCTAAACCCTCTGCAAATACCGCTAACCATAAACGACCTCCTGGACGCGGACGAATTGTTTCTCACCAACTCCATCATCCAGGTTCTACCCGTCATTCGCGTCGAACAACATGACATCGCCCAGGGCCGTGTCGGTAAAATGACACGGCTATTGCTCGAAGCATATCGAGAGCAGACCAAAAAGGAATGCACACCAGTATGAGCAAAGCAGCGACCAAGACAGCCACACGTAAAAAAGCTACCGTGAACGATCTATGTCAGGCTATGGACAACATTGCACCCCCAGGTCTCGCGCAAAGTTGGGATAATGTCGGCTTGATTCTCGGCGACCCACACAATCAACTAAAACGCGTCCTCTTATGCATCGATCTAACTACACCTGTGCTCAAAGAAGCGGTTCGTCTGCGCGTTGGCGCCATCCTCGCCTACCACCCCCCCATCTTCAAACCGCTCAGCCGCCTCGTCGCCGGCTCGGCGGACATGGCCTCGCTGGTTTGGGAATGTGCACGCAGCCATATCGCGATCTATGCCACGCATACGGCACTAGACGCTGCAGAAGGTGGTGCCAACGATGTCCTGGCAGCCATGTGCGGCCTCAAAGTATCTGAGCCTCTGGAATATATGGATCAACCCGGTCATAGCCAATGTAAAGTGGTCACCTTCGTTCCCGCAGGCGCCGTCCAGCTTGTTGCCAACGCCGTGTTCGCCGCCGGTGCCGGCCACATTGGCGATTATTCACATTGCAGTTTCCGCACCCCAGGGCAAGGAAGTTTTTTCGGGCACGAATCCACAACACCTAGCGTCGGAAAACGAGGCCGAGATGAAACAGTAAATGAAACACGGCTGGAATTCGTAACGCCGCAGCATAAACTCCCCCGCGTTATCACCGCTATGCTTCAGTCACATCCCTACGAAGAACCCGCTTTCGACATCTATCCACTACAGCCAACACCTGTCAAAGGTATCGGGCGAGTTGGCACGCTCCCCCAACCAACCACCCTTGGAAAATTGGCATCAAAACTCAAACGAATCGTCAGCGCAAACTGTGTGCAAATCGTAGGCAACACCTCCCAGCCTGTTAAGCGCATAATCGTGGTCGTAGGGGCAGCCGGGAGCCTGCCCTTCAAAACTACGCTGGGTAAACGTGACGCCGTCATCACCGGAGAAATTCGCCACCACGACGCACTAGCGTTTGATCGGATAGGATGTGGCGCGATCGCGCTCAACCATTGGACCAGCGAAAGACCAATCCTAGCACCATTGGCCAAGCAATTAGCAAAAGCCATCCCGGACGTGAGTTTTCGCATCAGCAACGCCGATTGCGAACCATTTCAACGAATTTGAGCACAGAATTCCTACAACACGAAAAACAAAATACGCCTATTCAATACTCAGCAAAGTCCTTGGCGATCCTCGATCGAGCGAGGCCAGCTTCACCACCTTGCGACTCGCTTCTGTGATCACAGACCATGATTCACCTTCTGGAGACAATATCGAATCCACATCAACATGCGCTAGCTCGATCATACTCCCGCCCAAATGAACCGCCGTCACCATGCGGCTCTTCTCACAAAATTCGTACATAACTTCCCATGTCGGGGCCGCCTGTTTTTCACCGTAATAAGGCGCCACCAACCCCTGCACATCGTCGGGTTGATCTCTGCCGCTAACAAGATCGATCGATGTAACCTTTGCCTCACGAGCACACAGGGCCAATGATATATCGCCAAGCGCAGACTGAGCCGTCACCTGCGCCCTCTCAGCGTCAAGCTTCCACGGCCAATCGGCCAAATGCCAGCGCAACGTCGCTCGATGATCTCCATCACCAAACAAATCATCCACCACCAGCCATACGTCATCCGCCATGCCAATCACGCTACGCCGATGTAACACTCTCCAAGGCTTGCGATCGTAATCGCTGCGTTCGCCCTCCATCCACGCCAGACCACTATCATTAACATAGTGATGTTTGATCCGCCCACTCAGCCAGGGTAGCATCAAAAATCTCGATACAAATTCCGCAGGTTCATTATCATCTATCTCAATCGTATTATGCGCTTTAGTGGACTTGAAGTATTGCGCCACGTCACCCCGACCGGGTGTATAGTACAAATACGATCCAGCATCTTGAAAAACATTGTGCCCCTGCCACCAAAGGTCCACATGCAACTGATCGCAATGCCCAGGTCTATCCCGATACGTATGGCACCGCATCATGGCCCACGAAGCCTCTTTTCTCAGCGTAAAATATCCGCCCTCTTCAAACGCCGTCGATCCAACGCGCTCAACTTTTGTACACTCGCCAGCCAATGCCTCCGTCGCTTCATCACCGAACAACCAGTACACATCCTCATCCCACAATCCTGCCGGGAGCCATCTTTCACGATGCACCAGAAAATGTACCGCCTGCAATACGGGACGATAATCGGTAAAATCACATTCATTTAGTGGTAGTACCAATGACCCGTCGTTGTTTCCATAGTTAGGTGCGCGACCATGATTTTCATCCATCATGGCATGCAAAAATGTCTTGGCCTTATCCAATCGCTCGTAGATATCACGTTCAAATGGCTCGTTGGCCAGTTCTGCCACACGCAACGCAACCAAGCTCACCTGCAACATCACCCGGTGGTAGTTAAACGAATGTTGGATGTAACTACCGTCGTCGTAAATCTGCATCCGCAGTTGATCGGTCAATACGCGCCGCCCTAAGCGCCGCCATGGCGGTGATGATTGAAATTCCGGGAATAAATACCCAATCAACATCAACCCACAAGCCTCAGACAATGCATGATTATTCTTCTGCGATATGGCATAATCGATATGATGCTCGATGCGATATCCCGTCGCCCAGGCCAGCTTCGCCATCTGCACCCAATGCTTAGGCTCCGCCTCATCTGCGAACGTCCAAAACCCCAGCAACATAGCCATCAAGCGCACCGCGCTTTCCTGCCCACATTTCCATTGAAAACCATCGAAAGGCTGATTCCCATCCATCCACGAATCTACCCACCGCCAAAATTCAACTGCGTGCGTTGGATCCCCATCACGCACCGCACACCGCGCTAGATCATAAGCCCACGCTGCTCGTGAAGGCTCCCACATGACTCGCGCATCCCCTAATGCCTCATCAAAGAAGGGCAAATCAGACCACAGTCGATCCTTGGCACTACTTCCACCTGTAAACGGATTAGTATGCCAATCATTTTTTTCCGGAGAAGGTGTATGAAAAAAATACACGCACCGATTCTCACGTAGCAGCGCTACACGTTCTTCCAACGACGGTGAACGATCCCCCGCAGCCTCTATAACATGCTCAATTAACTTCGGGGGTTGACCCAGTGGGAAGAAAAAGGGGAGCGATTGCCCGCGCTTCAGCGCCGTATATCCCTCATCATCGGTATCCACACCAGCCTCACACAGCTCGCTAAGCCTGATGGTATGCCAAGGTTGGCGCCGGAACACCCGCCGAGTTAGCCCCAACCGATCTTTCATGGCTAAACCCAACCGCTGACTCAATAGTCCAGGACCAAAGTGCTTGAGCAAATAATATGTTTTCAACAAGAAATTCATCAACGCCTCAAGAACCGCCAGGAACGCCCACGCCCGCCATGCCAAGCAGGCCCAATTAACGCTTCCAATCGACATTCAACACTGTTTACGATCTATCGGCCAACCACGATATTTTGCACCGCCCAAGCTGCCGCCTGCCGTAGTAACTATGAAACAGCCGATATATCGCTCATAGTGCCCCGATTTGCGGGTATGATCTTAGATTACGTTTACACCGAATGTAACCACTGACGAGCAGATATGTCCCGAATTCTAAGGCTTTCTCGATACGCATCCTGGAACGCAGCCGATCAGGTCATCACCCTCGGCGTGCCCCGCTTGATTCTCTTCCCCATTCTAGGCGCTATGCTCGGCGAAGACACGTTCGGCACCTTCGTTATCGCGCTCGGCTTAATCAACATCGTCGGCCTATCGCCAAGCAACGGCCTGGTAGGTTACATCATTCGCGACCTCGTCAAACAAGACGATTCATCTCAGCCATTACTACTGCGCACATCACTAACGCTGAGCCTTGCCACGACGCTACCCTTCACTTTATTTTTCATCTTCGGTGCCCAGCAATTATCCGGGCTGTATCAAAACAATGCCGGCTTGATGCGACTACTACCCTGGTTGGGCGCTTATCTATTACTCACCAACATCGTTGAAACCTCGTTAACCATGCAACGTGTCCGACGAAACTTCCACATCTCAGCCCTAGTCCACACACTCCAATCAGCCGTGCTATTCTCGGCGATCCCGTTGTATCGTGCTTGGGGTGAACAAGGCATAGCTATAGCCTACGTCATCGCAACGACTGCCGCACTAATCGCATCCATCTCATCCGAACGATCCACTTACCTACGCACGCCCATCTATGCCGGCAGATTCGCCAAAGCCGCCATGCGCGTCTGGCCGGCATTCTCTATCTCAGCCTTTATCTCCCTATCAGCCGGGTATCTCGACCGGCTCGTACTGGGCTATTGGTGGTCGCCGGCTGTGGTCGCGCCTTTCTTCGCCGCCGTCAGCACAGCCAGTATGTTCGCCGTTCCCGGTGTTCAAGCATCGAATCTTATGCTCAGTATGCTGGGCAAGTTTGAACGTAAAGATCAATTCGATAGGCGATTCTATTCTCGATATGCCTGGTTCATAGGTGCGTGGACCATGATGGCCTTTATCGTGGGCGTCTTCCTCGGAAGCCCCATCCTTACTCTATTATATCCGCGTTACGTCGAACAAGCGTTGCCGCTCTGGTCCTACGCCGTCGCCGCATTTGCCTTATCCAATGTGCCCATGCTCTGTCGTCCGTTTGTCTCCAAGTTTCTCAATCCCAATTTACTACCAGCCCTTTCTACCATCAGTTTGATCGCACGCATCATTCCGCTTGTCATACTTGTGCCCACCGGCGGTAAACACGGTGCAGTGCTGGCCCTGCTCATCGGGTCCGCCATCACAGCATTGGCGTGGCTGCTGTTATATTTACGACACTTTGTGCTGGCGGTTGATGTTTCCCGCAAATCCATACCATCACATTCAAAGGAGGCGTCAAAAGTAGGATGTCAGCAATAAAGCATCGAAGTCGCTGTAATGACTTCGGATATGGGAGGATGTTGTAGACGAAGACCCAGCAGTCGAACTGATCGATCGATCAGAACGGACTGACTTACCGAAACTAGATAGCTTTTCATTAACCATGAACCACACAAAGATTGATAAATGTGTCATACAGTAGCTCACATTTTGAATTGTACACAAAATCGAGTTCACGGCATAATAGGTTGGACCGATAATTCTATGATATAAGCAGCGTAATGTGGCCGACCATTGGTCGATGTCATGTACATGATTTGCGCGTCGCTATGGCTTCGTAGCAATCTCGGCTTGCCGGGGATGAGCGCTCGATGTGAACAGGATGTTTGTCAGCCCTGCCCCTAAACCAGAGCCGGGCAGACCGTGATCGCCAGAGTATCGATATTCTCTGGGCCACATTACAAAATAGCGTTGCCGGATTGTTGCCAGCGGGATCGTATGTCTGAATTTGAGAAGCGTTTTGACATGAACCAGTTAATTCCCCGAGTTTCCATATTCCATTTACTGTTGATGGCTACACTAATATGTATTGGGGTGAGCAATGACAAATGCCGAGGCTTTGTGATTGGTTCTACCAAGGCAAAAACAGCCGGACCAGCTAGCCCATCTTTCGCCATTAAAGTGAGTGGGCAACCACTTAAGATTTACTCAACATCATACGTATCGAATAAATGGATCACGGCTAACGTCTCACAGCATGAACCCGGACTGAATCCGGATCACTGGGAACTACGAATCACCCTAAAAGATCATACACTGACGGAGATATGGTTTCCTTGGTAATCAAACGCCACAATAATGGGATCCCAATTGGGGAACGACATCGTCTATTCCACGTACCGACTCGGCGTTGTACATCTCGCTTCAACATTACCGGAAAATACTTGGTTGGGGCATACGTATCCGGGTGAAGCATTTGCGCCACTCGTCATCACCGCCGATGATTCAGACGGGCGCATCGTAGCCGCCGTAAATTGGCCTCCTAAGCGTGCCAGGGCGAGTTTCGCTCGTGGACGTATGGGTATTAGATATGCTGAAAATTTTAAGCCGCGTTCCGTTCATCAATTTCGAGCGATGATCGCTACCGCAACAGCTGATTCTTCTACATTGACAAAACCGTGGCACCTCTTGCTGGATCGATACAAAGCGTGGTTACAACCGCACATGCAGGACGCCGGGCTTTATCCCGTACAATATCCTGATGCCATTCGTAACGCCCATGGGTGGATGCACGTCTCCCTTCATTGGTTGCCACAATTCGAAGTCGCTGATATTCGACGGCTATACAAACAACACAGCAACGTGTTCCCATGGATTCAGTTCTGGGGACAAATGAGCAACTACCAGCGAGACCCAGGAGAAGGCCGGAAGGGGCGAGCCATACCACCACTTCAGCCAGGTGAGAAAGTGGGTTGTTGCGTTGACCGACCCAGCGTTCACCACAGATATCTTCCCGAGCTGTCGCAAGTCTGCCGAGACATCACGGGCATCGGTGGTATGATCGGATTTTATGCGAGACCGAAGTCTCCCTATCAAGCCATGACAACTCCCGGCAGCGCCGAACTTCAATTCCTGACGAACTGGATTGATATCAATAAGCGGGCAGGCGCCAATACGTTTTACTTGGATGTCCTTGGCGCCCGATACTTTGGTGAAGCACTGGATGTGGCCAAACTCTTCAAAGTCAAGTTTCCAAAAAATACGATTGTTGAATGGCCCGTGGATATTTACCCCACTTCGTTTCTTATTAGCGGATCGCTGTGGGGCGGCCCGAAGTACAGCACGCGTCCCGGGCAATCACCTTCATCGCTGTGCAAGGAACTCGACTGCATCACCTTTGTCAATTTCGGACGCTACCTGTTAGATGACCGGATCATGTTTTTAGGTCGGTCAAACGGCGATTTTATGTGGTGGGGACACTACCGCAAATTCGATCATTGGACGGAGCGTCAAGCGTTTTTGTTGGGTGCCAAGTTCGATGCACCCACGAGATTCAAAGGTCAACGGGGGTGGATCGACCCGGTTAACCCCGTGGTCAAAAGTATCGTGCAAGAATGGGAGCGGGTAACGTGGTGGCAACGTCGACCGGTTTATCATGATCAAGTTGGTATTTCGGATGTGCCTACGGGCATCGACGTCCGGCGGTTTGTAGACGAGGAAGGAATCAATCTATTTGTAGTGGACAACCCTAAAGCGTTATGGGGGCATGCCATACGTTTTGACGGTCGCAGAATTGCCCTGCCCGCCAAGCGGATAGCGATATTGATTGACAAAGTGGAACAAAACGAATGAGGCCTGTTTATGTTTGAGTGGTCACAAAAAAAAGGCCTGAGAATCCTGCCATGATCGTAATGATTCATTTGGTCATCACGGCACTTTGCGCATTTGAATGTCTCTGCGCGTTGGCAAACATTCGCGGCAAACTGCCGAAGCTTATCATCTTCGGCGGGATGGGAATCATCCACGGCATTGTACCCGTACTTACACCGGTCGGCTTGCGTTGGTCGGGATTGAGCGAAAGCACCCACACTCATGCAGCGTTTCTGGCACTGATCGGTATGATCATGTTATCGCTAGGATGGCGGCTCTTTGAGCGGTTTCACGTTCAGTGGCCCGGGCTGTCCCCGGGGTTGCTCAAGGCCATCGAAAGCCCATCCGGACAACGATGGTTACGGCGAATATTCTGGACAACGAGCGTACTCAGTGTTACGGCCTGGCTGGTGAGTTTGGTGGCGTCGGCTGGATCATTGCAAGCGGCGTTGCATGCTGGACGATTTCAATATCGAGGCGAGGGGCAGGTGTATTGGCGTGCAATTTTGCAGCATGTGGCCAGTCTGATTGTCATGCCGGGGTTCGTATGTTTCTTTCTACCTCGGCGATATTGGTTGATCGGTGTTGTGTTTGCAATAACGGCAACGGCGTTCGTGTTCTGGTCAAGCCAGGGCGCACGCGGGTTGTCGCTCGGCGTGCTAGGCGGGATGGTGCTCGGATATTCTTTTCGTCACAAGTTCGCCGTTCACCGTTTTATACTTCTCGTAATATGCTCTGCGGCAATCGTATTACTTTCCACCTCTATGTACGAAGCGCGGAAGGTCATGGCGAAGGCCTCGTTCGGTGAGATAGTGGGAATTGTCTTTTCAGCGGAAACATATCGCGAGGCGCTGAGTCGTGACCCACTCAACTACCATCAAATCCTTGCGGCTGCCGTCGAACATTTCCCGAGGGACCATCCATACCTCAACGGGGCCACTTATCGCCGCATATTGATGTTCTATTTACCGCGCACTTATTTCTCGTCGATCAAACCAGCTGACACACATAACACATTTGCAGAAGTCGTCCAAGGTAAACGTACGACAAACACAATCCCACCGACGATGATCGGCGACGGGTACATCAATTTCTGGGGATTCCCAGGTGTCGTGATCACCATGTTCATCAACGGCATCCTGTTCGCCTACGCGTCACAGAAGATGCGCGAGCATATGCTTTTTTTCCTCGTGTTTGGCGCACCGTTTATTCGGCTAGCACTTCTTGCAATCCGTGGCTCACCCTATGAGATAATGGCCCTGTTGATTAGCGGTACCGTCCTTGTCTGGATGCTATCACTAGGAACAGGCCTGTCATTCGTAACCACGCAACAGATGATTAGAAAAACAAACTACGACGCTTCCTCACCGACACGTCGCACGCGACCGAAACGGATTGGCTCGGGCAGCAAACGATCAAGACAAGGGTTTTTGGGTGTGGACCAGCGCGCCTGAGAATATCATAGAATTCGGAGACAATGACACAAAAGATGGTAGCTCCCGCATTACGACAAGTTTGGCGAAATGCCTGCCAGTCCGGCTTATCACCACGACTGCGCTCCGAAGCGGGTTGGGTGCTATGCAACAAAATGGGCGAGTTTGGTCTTGCCTTTGTAGAACTGAAGTTGCTAGCCGCGATCATGGGACCGCTTGTGTTTGCGGAATACCGTCTCGTTTTGACCGCATTGCTACTTCTCGGTCATGCCTTAATCATGCCGATGCAGCAGGCGTACTTGCGATACAGTCACACCGCCCACAACGAGGGGATGTCGCAGGCGGCTGATCGGATTGCGAAGCGCTGGTTGACTGTCGTAACGCTTAGCGTCGTCGTGCTCGCCGCTGTGACATCGAAACCACTATCTCATTGGCTCGGGTTACATCCTTGGACCCTACTAGCCGGCGGGTTTGTGTTTTTGGGGAATCGATGGCGAACGTTCACATTGCAAACTTTGGATTTCAACCGGCAGCGACGGATCGTAGCGATCCTCAACATCGGATTCTTGGCCACCGCATTAGTGACAGTCGTGGTGGTTTTACGCATGTCGTCCGTGTCAGCTAGTACGGCACTTTTCAGTTATGCCTCGATCGCAGTCGTCTTCGGCATCATCGGATTAATGTACCTTCCGCGTCACGAAGCGGGTTCATCTGTGCCCGGCAAGAGCGGATTGCCTAATTTAATCCGACAGTTCGGCGTACCATACGCCATGCTACTCATCTTTCAATGGGTATTCACTTTCTCCGAGAGGTACATACTCGGCATTCAATTGGATTTGAATTCGGTGGGTATTTATATCGCGGCATACATGGTCTGCGGTTTTCCGTTTATGATGGGTTTGGCCTTTATCAAAGGTTTTTTGCTTCCGATAGCCTATCAGCGCTCTAGCGATACCAGCGACGCGGGGCGTTTTTGGTCGGCTAACGTAATCCTACTGACGGGCATAGCCGTATATATCGTTGTGGGCGCATTAACACTACCGATATACGGACTCTTTGGCACAAGGATTCTAGAATTGATGACGAGTTCGGAATACACCTTGTCTACAAGCACGCTGGTTTGCCTAGCTGTCGCACGGTATTTTCAGTGCCTCGGACCGCTCCTCGAATCGATCTTCGCCGTACACAAGCGAGTCACAGGATTTCTAAGATACCGTTTATTAGGCGGCTTAGTGGTTATTCCGTTATTGTGGTTTGCGATCAATTGGAAAGGCGTGGATGGAGCGGCGCAGGGAATTCTCGCAGCCAATGTGGTATTCATTGTTGCCGTAACATTAGGTCCGGGTGGTTGTCTGGGTATGATTCAAACGGCCCGTCGCAACGCATCAAAGGCTACGGAACCCGAAACACGCGCAGTATAAGTATTGATGATGAAGTTCACTGTTCTCATTCCGGCGTTCTCGTATGCAGTAAAGCACGTTCGTCCGGGCCTGTCGTTGCACCTAGCCTGCCAAGCGTTGGCCTTACGCCGGGTCGCGGAGCCGTTGGGGATACGCGTAGTCGTAGCATCAACGCCGGACGAAGACTCGCCGGGGCTTTGGGATCGGATACGCGATGCATTTGATGCTGAGGACATCTACCTGCTAGATGACGGGTACACGTCGCTAGCCCAAGCTACTAGTGATCTCGTTAAACAACATGGTCGCGTAGTGGCTCATATTCAGGGTACACGGCAGTTGCGCACATTGGCTGGGCTGAGGAAGGAGTTTCCCGATCGTGTACGACTCGTCTTCACCGTACATTCATTTCGCAACGCATCCTGGAAACGACAGCCATATTCGTGGATTTTATCACACATGCTGCGGCGTTCCGTCGATCATACGGTGTTTCTATCGCCGTACGCGATGAATCAATTTGTAAACCACAAAGCCGTGTTCAACGCCGGACGTGGCAGCATCGTCCCCTTGGGAATCGAATGGGACTGGGAACAAGGCTGCGAGAAACCGGACTTGAGTTTTCTTGATGAGAATGTACGAGGCTCTATCGAAGATGAAGCGGCGTTCAACTTTGTTTACCTAGCAGCCTTTAAGCCCGGCAAAGGGCACGACTGGATGTTTCGCAGCATGGCGCCGGTGTTTCGTCGCCACCGCAACGCACGCCTGGTTCTACCGGGTTGGGGAAGCGATCAAATTCAGACGTCGTTGCGTACTCTGGCGAGTCGCCTGGACATCGCATCTCAAGTTCTTTGGCCGGGCAGGATCAGCCGGCAAGACGTTGTAAATCTGCTTCGTTGTTGCCATGCCGGTATCATTCCGTCCCGATCAGAAACATTCGGACAGTGCATCGTGGAGTCTATGGCTGCCGGGCTTCCGGTGTTGGGAACGCGTAAAGGCGTGGGCGAGTGGCTCATTATGGATTATAGCACAGGTATTGGCGTCGGGTACGGCGATCAGGATGCTCTTGCCCGCGCGGCTGATTATTGTTTGACGCACCGGGAAGCAGCTTCCGCGATGGGCAAACGCGCGGCTAAGCTGGTAAGGTTGGCGTTCGACTGGGATGAGATCGCGGCTTCTCACCTTCGGATTTATCAGTCTCTTTTTCAAGCATGAGTCGAGATGAGGTTGTGGCTAGCATGAGAAAAACGGACTCAATGATCTGCTTCGTACACGTCGAACGAGCGGGCGGTACGACGCTACACACGATCTTCCGTAACAACCATCCGTTCGGGTACCTGCCACTGACACCTCGTTCGATTTGGGCAAATGAGGATGACCATGTGTTCACGCTCACTCAGGCTCAAAAGTTCTTTAGGCTGTGTCCATTCGCGGTGGGATTCGGCGGGCACACGGTTCGAACCTACATTGATTATGCTTCAGTGTTGGGCAAACCGGTTCGTTACATCACTTACCTGCGCGATCCGATCGCACGGTATATTTCCCACTACAATTACCATCGCAACGTCAGCGGGATCGATTGGACGCTCGATGCCTTTCTCCGTGAGAAGCGGCTGCACAATTTCATGACCAAACGACTCGCAGGTTGCTTCGACGTAGAACGCGCAAAAGAACAGCTTGAACAACGCGTAGCATTCGTCGGGCTTACTGATCGGTTTGATGAATCACTCCTGTTACTTCGCGCCGAGCTTGGCTTGCCGGAACTCAACATTTTCTACGAAAAACAAAATGCCAGTCGCATCGCCCACTACGAAAAAGACCCGGAGCTTCAGAAAGATGAGACGCAACAACGAATCAGAGAAGTCAACGCGTTAGATATCGAGTTATATGATTTCGCGAGGAACGAACTCTACGCGAAATACGTTCACCGATTTGGGCCTGGCTTAGATCAGGCCGTTGAGGATTTCCAAGAGGTCAACCGTACCTATACATTCAACAAAGTACGGAGATTATGCTGGTCGGCATTTCGGTATCTGGGCTACCGGAACCTGGAATACGCGATACACAAGCTTTATCCGGTGTAGAGACCAAGATCACCACCGGATTATGGCCATCGTATCGGTCATGGTAAGGAGTCATAATAAAGTCTCCACAGCGACGAATGGGGCAGGATGCGTGCCTTGAAGCATTTTGCTTGGGTAATGATCCGATATAGCTATGAGACTAACTAAGATGGTATTGGCAAGACCGGTATCGTCCGATACGTTGCCATTTTGAATGAATCAAGGGTGAGAAGGACGGCTGTTGCGTCTTTCATGATGGAGGTGTAACCAAGTGCGGCAGGTGCTGCAACATTTACGATCCGGTGAGATTCAAGTCGCGGATGTGCCAAGTCCGGCGATTCGTCCCGGTCATCTACTCATCCAGACGACGCGGAGCCTTATTTCTTCGGGTACGGAGCGGAGCTTGGTTGAATTCAGTCAGGCGAGCCTGCTGGGTAAAGCCCGCGCTCAACCGGAAAAGGTTCGTCAGGTACTCCAGAAAATCAAAACCGACGGCTTAATGCCTACGTTGGAAGTCGTATTCCAACGTCTCGATGAGCCTTTACCCCTTGGGTATTGTAATGCGGGTAAGGTAGTTGGTATCGGCGCAGGGGTTCGCGGATATCACGTTGGTGATCGCGTTGTATCGAACGGTGCCCATGCGGAAATGGTTTGCGTACCCACGACGCTAGCTGCCCATATTCCAGACGGTGTAAGTGATGAGGCCGCGAGCTTTACCGTATTAGGTGCGATTGGACTCCACGGTATCCGTCTGGCGGCACCTACCATGGGTGAGAAGTTCGCCGTCATCGGGTTAGGACTCGTCGGTTTACTAACCATGCAACTCCTTCGTCGACATGGTTGCCAGGTCATAGGCATCGATCCGAATCCGCAGCGATGCCAACTTGCCCAACAATGGGGTTTTCAAGCGTTTAGCGCGGAGGATGGGCATCATGCCGTCGCGTCTGCCACCTCCTTTTCCGGCGGGCAAGGTGTGGATGGTGTGTTGATAACCGCCTCGGCCAAGACCAATGATATAATCCATCAAGCGGCTGGCATGTGTCGAAAACGAGGGCGTATTGTGCTGGTCGGCGTGGTCGGTCTTGATCTGCAGCGTAGTGATTTTTATGCCAAGGAACTGACATTTCAAGTATCCTGCTCCTACGGACCTGGCCGGTATGATGATGAGTATGAAGCGAAGGTGCGGGATTATCCATTGCCCTATGTGCGTTGGACGGCTGCACGCAATTTTGCAGCGGTGTTAGAGAGTTTAGCTGATGGCGCGGTTGAGATCGAGCCGTTGATTTCTTCGCGTATCGCACACAGTGAGGCAAGTAACGCGTATGAAAGAATTGTCAATGATCCATCTTCTCTGGGTGTGATGTTGACTTATCCAGCGCAGGCTGCGCCGGATGACAAAAGTGTGCGCCTAACGCCGATCACATCCGTTGCGTCTTCACCAACCAAGCCCATAATTGGGGTGATTGGTGCCGGTCAATTTACGAAACTGGTGTTGCTACCGTCTATAAAAGCCGCCGGCGGACATATTGAAGCCATCGCCAGTTCCGGAGGTGTCTCAGCCGCTCATGCCGGTCGAAGTGTGGACGCAGCTATAGCCACTTCCGACGTCGATGAATTGCTCGATAATACAAGCATCAATACGGTCTTTATTGCCACTCGCCATAACACACACGCAGATCTCGTCTGTCGCGCACTGTCGGCTGGAAAACACGTGTTCGTCGAAAAACCTCTAGCCATTGATGAATCGCAATTGCAGGCGGTTCGCCAGGCATGTCAGGCAAATCCTAACCAACAGTTAATGGTCGGTTTTAATCGGCGATTCGCGCCGCATACGCAGCGCGTTACTTCGCTATTAGCTTCTCGCGTGTCAGCGATTAACGTGATTATTACGGTCAACGCTGGTGCCATACCGCCTGACAGTTGGCATCACGACCCTGAGATTGGCGGCGGGAGAATCATTGGCGAAGGGTGCCACTTCATCGATTTACTGGTCCACCTGATCGATCAGCCGATCACTTCCGTACATGCCCTAGCTATGCAGGGTATAGGTAATGATCTGACCGAGGACACCGTGAATATACAACTTCGCTTTGTGGATGGATCGATCGGCACCATTCACTACTTTTCAAATGGCCCGAAATCCTATCCGAAAGAACGCGTGGAAGTTTTCAGCGAGGGTCGTGGCCTTGTCATTGACAATTGGCGTTCGCTACGCGGATTTAATTGGTCCGGAGTCACGAAAATGCGTATGCGTCAGGATAAAGGCCATCGGGCTGAGGTAACAGCTTTCTTACATAGCGTACAACAAGGCGGCGCAGCACCTATCCCACTATCCCAGATCGACATGGTCACAGCCGCAAGTTTCGCCGTGAATGAATCACTAAGAACCCGGCAACCAATAACGCTCGCTTACGATGAGCAGGAACCAGCACAGGATAATCCACCCATCACACCCGCTGCGAACACCGACAAGAATCTGGCACCACTCAACCACCCCAGCGCACCAGCGTAAACGTGATACACCTCAACTCTAAACGTATCGAGTCGTAATAATTAAAGTATGTGTCCCCCTAATACACCGGAACCGTATACCCAATTCGAAATGATGTTTCAAACCGATGCTGCAGATGCACAACGGAATCGGGTATTGTCAGAGCACCACGGCGCGAGCCTGGTGACATATTACGCGGGGTGGACCGCAGGCTGGCGCCATGCGGCTCTGATTTACCGTCCGCAGGCTGGCGCCGTGCGGCTCTGATTTCTTGTCCGCAGGCTTGCGCCGTGCGGCTCTGACTCGCAACCATCCCGTGGAGGTATCACCACTCCCGATAGGTACATGCGTCATCTAGCAGAAAAGAGCGCACCTTTTTCGCAATATTTTTTATTTCGCTTACCAGAGGCGAAGAATCGTGGTTTACGGCGTTGACCGCACGCTAAAACGTATACCCAATTCGAAATAAATTATCAAATTGATGCTGCATATGCACAACGGAATCGACGTTGGGTAATGTCAGAGCACCACGGCGCGAGCCTGGTGACATATTACGTGGGGTGGACCGCAGGCTGGCGCCATGCAGCTCTGATTTACCGTCCGCAGGCTGGCGCCGTGCGGCTCTGATTGGCAAAAAGACACCGCAGGCTTGCGGAGTGTTGTAATGTACCGGAAGACACCACAGGCTTGCGCCTTGTGGCTCGGATTGGTTGGAAGAACCCGCAGGCTTGCGCCTTGCGGCTCTGATTCTTTACGAAGAAGTCGCCTGTTATTAGTTCTTGTTTGTCCCGTCTGGAGTGTCACCATTAAGAGCAAGTTTGCTGCGCCACTCAATGGCAAGGGCGGCCTTGCCTTTGTTGGGTTCAGCTGTGTCCCAAGCTTCATAGAGTTTAACTATGTTTTCACCCGCTTGCCTGGTCCGGGGATGATCCTGACCGAAAGAGGTCTTCATGGTCGCGTAACCCGCTAGCAAAGGTGACTGAGCTTTATTGAATTCTTGTTGGTCGAATAGGGACATACCGAGACCTATCTGAAAGGCTGCGATAATCCAGTGCCCCTCAGGTAGAGCCGACTTACTACGCGCAACGAGGTCGGCGTAGATCGTAGCTGCTTGTGCGGATTTTCCTTGTGTTCTCAATAGTCCGGCTAAGTTGCTGGTTGCACCAAGTGTGTTTGGGTGATTCTCACCGAGAACGCGGCGGGCCACACGCGCCGCTTCTCGATAAAGCGGCTCGGCCTCGCTCAGCTTATGTTGTTTTTTCAGGACGAACGCAAGATTGTTCGTTGCGGCTATTGTGTTAGGGTGATCGGTACCCAAGGTTGAAAGGTTTACTTCATAAGCCTCTCGAAAAAGTTTTTCCGCCTCTACAAATTTACCGCGATCCCGCAGCAAGGTCGCAAGATTGTTGATACTCTCGATGGTTAGCGCATGCGTTGTACCGAACACTTCAATGCGACCTTGCAATGCCTCGCGAAGAAAGGGTTCGGCTTGATCCAGTTTATTCAACGCTAGCAAGACATCACCAAGGTTATTGAGCGTATCCAATAGGTCGAGATGATTGGACCTAAGTGATTCACGCTGCGCTGCCAGAACTCGGCGAAGCGGTTGCTCAGCCTGGGCAGGTTTTCCCGCGGCACGTTGCAAGGCTGCCAAGCCGGTAAGCCATGACCATGCCGTAGGATCATGCAGGCCGCGCTGGCTCGCGTAGACATCTAAACCTAAGCGGTACAATTGTTCGGCCTCATCATACATGCCTCGATATTGCAGCAAGGTGGCCAGCCCGTGCATAGTAGCGAGTGTTGTATCATCCTCCGGGCCGAGGACTCGTCGACACAATTGGAGACAGTCGCGGTAGATGCGCTCCGCCTCGTCCCAGTCTCCTTGATCGGTTAATACACCTCCGAGGCTGCGCATGACATTCAACGTTGTCTCATGTTCGTCTCCCCAGACTTCCCGCGCGATCTGCAACGCCTTACTGACATGCTCGTGTGCCTCATCAAAGAGACCTAAGCCACGATAAGTTGCACCGATGGTGTCATGGAGCGTCACTTGAATTTTCGGTTGATCGGTAAAAGACGCATCAATTTGCCTGGTTGCACTATCCAAAAGATCAACCACACGCACGTCTCGACCCTGCAGATTCGGATCGGCTGAACTAATCATGTGTACGAGAAACTCGTTGACCGCCTCGGCTTTCTCTGCTTCAGTTCGGGCTATGTCACGTTCTTGACGTATACGCACTGCCTGATAGGTGGCGGTAACTGCAAACGCGCAGACCAGGAAAAACACTGTTGAAAAGAGAGCGACGGGAAGTCGATGACGCCTCACCATTTTGCGAAACTGATATAGTGTACTGGGTGGATGCGCAACGATCGGCTCACCATGCAGGTATCGACGAAGGTCTTCACCGAACCCGTCGATAGTTTGATAGCGCCTTTCCTTATCCTTGCTAAGTGCTTTAAGGACGATGGATTCCATCTCTCGATCAACGGCGGGTGCAATCGTAGACGGTCTAACCGGTTCCGCCTCTTCAATGTTGCGGAGCACATCCGGCAGGTCGCCATCTACATCGTACGGCAACCGGCCTGTCAGTGCCTTGTACAACACGATGCCCAGTGAATACACATCCGTTCGAACATCGATCGCGCCCGATCTACCACGCAAGTGTTCAGGCGCAGCGAAAGCGGGTGTACCAACGAATTGTTCGGTCAACGTAATCGAAGGTTGCGCGGAGGTGGGATTGATGGAGCGTGCCAGCCCGAAGTCGAGTACGTGCGGTGCGCCGGCGGCGTCCACGAGAATATTAGACGGCTTGATATCGCGGTGAATAATCCCGTGTTGATGCGCATGACGAATCGCATCACAAATAACAGCCACCAACTCCGCGATCTGACGCGGTGAGCGGCGGCCCGCGCCTTGACCCGACGCCCATTCATCAAATGGGACACCGTCAATCCACTCCATAGCCAATAACGGCTGACCGTCTACGATTTCGATTCCGAAGACGGTTACAATGTTGGGGTGGTTGAGTCCCGCAGCTAACTCCACTTCCCGTTCGAAACGTCGGCGCATGGCTGCGGTAGCGAAAGACCCGGCTAACATACGCTTGATCGCGATCTCTCGTTTGGTGCCCGGCTGCCGCGCACGGTAGACGATACCCTGACCGCCACGGCTAACTTCCTCGATCAGCTCATAGGATCCAATGCAACCCAAGGCCAACGGAGTCTCCGCCTCGCGCACGCGGTCCATCCAATCGTCGGTCGCAGTATCCAGACCAAACGAATCCGGAGGAGTACATGACTTACTCGGCGGTGACTTCCCCATTGTCCTCGTCCTCTTCTTCGATCTGCCCGGCAATAAGCTCCTTTAACCGATTGCGAATCCGTTGCTTGATCTTGTGTACCGCCTGCTCGGTCAGGTCGTAATCGACCGCGACTGTCTTGACCGGGTCACCAGTCAACAATCGGTCGAATATATCAATGCTGCGGGCCTCGAACGTCGTACGCACATGCTGCATGGCAAGTCGGTAGTGATGCCTCATCCACTCCTGCTCCCACAATTCGTCTACCTCACCATCGCTACCACCGGCAACCGTAGCCAGTACACCACTATCTAGCGCCACACTACGACGTTCTGGACGGGAAAAATGTCGAGAAATCGCACTTCTTACGACTTGCCCCAGGTATCCACGAAATCGACCACGTTCGGGTCGGTACTCAAAGGCACGCAAACTCTTGGCAAGGTTGGTCATGGCAATTTGCCGTACATCCTCAGCATCTGCCGCTTGAATACTTCGCGCCCGACAATAACGGATGATTAACTCCCGATACTTGGCATCGAATTCACGCCAGGCTGCTTGGTTGGCAGGGTCACGAACCCGCGAAAGCAGAGATGGTTGAGTAGTATCATGCCCCATATTAAACGCTCTAATCACCCCCTGAGTCGCGGTAGTGATTGAGAAACACCGTATCGGGCCTGCCCAAGCAAGCGGCTACATACGTGTAGTGAAACATGCAGGTTTCATTCCGCTTATGCCAAGCGGTTCACATTCTACGGAAAATAACTTAAAGGAGCTATCCCAATGCGACTACACGATAGCTATATAAGTTAGCGGCGCGATAGGCAACCATAATGTTGGCTAATGCGTAGGTCGAAGAACCACACTCGTTGACCAATCCTTAGTGGCTCACCCCCCATCGCTTTGTTTACCTTGCACTAAACCTTCCACGTACGCGCGTCATGACGGTCATGGCTAGTCTTCTGCTGCCAAATCGGACGGTGAATTGGGGGAATGGGTAACGTGTATTGGGATCGTTGTAACTAGCGCCCCAGTCAAGCGTTAGACGCTGATGTCACTAGTAGATCACAACGGTCAGACGAAGCGGGTGATGGGATTCGAACCCACGACATTCACGTTGGCAACGTGACGGCAGTGGGTCTTAAGGTAATAAGTAGCAAAGAGTTACGACATCAAGCAAATCACCTTGCAGTTTTCTTTCGCCCCCTTTGGTAGAAGAAACTGCGCAACGAAGGCGAACGGTGAACTTGATGAATAAATCTGAAACCAATACTTGTTGTCTTTGAGATGAGGCCTGTTGTCGAGTGCGACTTATATTGACTATGACGAGTTGTTATGGATCCTACCGTTTACACGTGACGACTGGGTGAATGAATAGTTACGTTGTCCCAGAATCGCTAACACATACATCAGTAGCTTAGATGAAATCATCTTCGGCAAACGATCATTGACCACACGAGTAATGTTGTGGATCACCGGCAGCCGAGCTTGGCTATGTTGGATGATGGAATGCCATTTGCTTTGTCAAACGCACCACCGGTGAATAGTGCTGGGCCATTTACGCCGTCATCGAAAACAGCCAGCGCTTGCACAGCTACCATTCCTGTACCCGTCACGCCGCCGCCCGGATCATTGCCCGGTCGACCGGAGAGGCCAACAGGTATCCATGTGCTACCAGTCCACTTGGCAAGATGGTTGACTGAAACGCCTCCAGTAGTCATAGTGAAATCACCACCGGCGTAGAGTCTCAATCCTTGGCCAACACCGAATGCCATTAGTGTGTCCACACGATTTGCCCCCAACCCGTTATCCATCCCAGACCAGTTACCGGCATTATCCAATTTAGCAATCCTGTTGACCGACATTGTGCCAATCGTGAGGAAGTCACCACCTACATAGAGTGCAGAACCAGAGCCGTCATCGAAGACATACAGGGCATGGACTGATCCATTGATGATACCCCCGACGGCTGACCATGCGGAACCATCCCAACGGGCGAGATTGGCGGTACCGGGGACGTTGCCTGCATCGGTAAAATCGCCACCAACATAAAGCTTAGGGCCGCTGCCATCATCAAAGACGTCCATCGCAAACACTGATCCCCCATTGACACCACCTCCGATTGTCGTCCATACTGCCCCGTCCCACATCTTGATTCCGCCAGGGAACACACCACCCGCATAGAGAGCCGAACCATTGGCACCGTCATTGAAGACCGCCAACGACTCAACGATGCCGCCGACGGAGCCGACTGCACTCCAATTGGTTCCGTCCCATCGGGCTACGTTATTGGCGGTTGAGTTGCCAGCCTTCACGAAATCACCGCCAGCAAACAGTAGCGGCGGGTTCGGCTCTGCGCCATCCTCATCGAAGTTGGCTAATGCATTGACTGACGCCACGCATTGAATCCCAGTGCAGTCCATGCCACTGCCCAACGACGACCATGTTACACCGTCAAACCTTGCGACGGCGCTACTAGGGAAATTCGACTCATTGCTATCGCACGGGCCTTTCGACGGTATGAATGAACCACCGGCATACAGGGCGGTGCCTGACCCGTCGTCGTGTACAACTAGCGCCTTTACTTCGTCGTTTAAGCCGTTACTTAGTACCGACCATTCCGGGGCATCCCACTTAGCTACATAGCCCTGCTCGTTGAGTACACCCCCACCACCCGCAGCATCGCAGTCAGCACCATCGCCTACTTTGCCACCAACATAGAGGGCCGCACCGTTGCCATCGTCGAATACGGTCAGCGCAGTACCAGTGGATTCGATGCCATTGCCCATCGAAGACCAAGCAGTGCCGTTCCATTGGGCAACCCGTCTTAAATTGGCTCCGCTACCTATGTTGACATCTGAGAATTGACCGCTCGCGTAAAGAATTCTACTAACGCCGTCGTCAAGACCGGCCAGAGCTAGTACCTCACCGTCGAGAGAGTTACCCAATGCCGACCATACGGCACCATCCCATCGTGCCATATTTCGTAGGATTACACTGGAGTCAATTGAGTTCTTCGGGTCGCTGAAGGTGCCGCCGGCGTACAACGCCGTGCCGATGCCGGAACCATCATCAAAAACAACTAATGAAGTAACTTTCCTACCAGCACCACCAAGACCATCATAACCGACGCGGCTAATCGTCGTACCATCCCACTTGGCTATGCTTACAAAATCGGGATTACTATCTACAAAGAAATCGCCACCGATATAGAGCTGAGATGAGCTAGTGCCATCGTTGAACACAGCCAAATCGAGCACTATGCCATTATCAATTCCGATCCCTACCCCAATAGCCGACCATGTGCCTGTCGCGGGGTTCCACTTGGCTAAACGATTGGCGGGTGTGCCGTCACCAGTCTGGAAGAAGTCACCACCCACAAAAAGTGCGGGCGGGTTAGGGCCATTGCCATCGTCGTCGTATGCAGCCACGGCATAAGGCGTGTTTGCGATGCCAATGCCAAAACCCATCCAGTCGCGTCCATTCCATTTGGCCACTCTGTTTACGCTCGTGCCGCCAGCAGTTTGGAACGCGCCGACGGCGTAAAGCGCTTCACCTAATCCATCGTTCAAGTCGATGACAGCCAAGTCGAACACATTGTCATTCACACCGTCAACACTGGTTGTGCTATCCACCAACGCATGCCATCGCTGGCCGTCCCACTTGGCGATGTTGTTAGCCGGTGTGCCACCTGCGGAGGAGAAATTGCCAGCCACAAAGAGTGCGGGCGGGTTAGGGCCAGTGCCATCATCATCAAAGACAGCCATCGCGAAGATGTCAAAGCCCTCGAACGTGGTCGGGCCAAAGGCTGTAGCCCAGGGCTCGTCACAAGTATTATCAATCGTAATAATCCCCACGTCGGTGATGCCGTCAGGTACGGGTTCCGCGAGTGCGGATATACCAGATTCGGTTTTGCCAGTTACAGTGATTGTCGCATCCGCAAATATTTCCGGCGTCGTGCTAAGCGGCAAGTTTACTCCGACGGCGAAGTAGCCGGTCGCATCGCTAGTCCCCGTCCCAATGGGTTGTGACGGTGGTTCGCCGTTAGGCCCGGTAGTAGGTATTTGTACCGTGATCGATGCGTTGTCGACCGGCTCACTTTTCGTGTTACGCACAAAACCCTCGACAGTGGTAGAGATCAGGTCACCGGGATAGGCAACCGTTACTTTGACGACGGATGTCGCGCCTTTGTCAGTAGCGGTAATAAATGCATCGCCGGGGGAAATGCCGATCACGTTGATGGTGTTCGCCAGCGTTAGATCAGGATCATCGCCTACGATGCGGGCTATGTTTGCGTTACTTGAACGGTACGTCGTCCAGGGTGACGGTAGCGTTACCTCCTGCGGTGCACTACCTGCAAAGGTAGCCAATATCATTAGCGCTCTGCGATCACCGGCGGTGAAGATGGAACCGCACTCCGTAGGTGCCGCTGGATCGCAGCCAACCTGTAGCGCGATCGACTCAGGAAGCGGCGGCGGAAACGGGCTGATGACAAAAGAATTCAACTGAAACGAAAAGACGCCGCCGGGCGTAATGCGAATGGCGTTGCTACTATAGACATAAAGCGTACCGGAGGCCGTCGTACGCGCACCGGAAAGACGGTACACATCGTCTGCTAAAAAATCAGGGAGCATCCCCGGCCCACCCGGCCCAAATAAATCCGGCGCGGCGATATTGGAGAGCAAAAAGGAGCCATCCGACTCAACCCGAACCGTCTGCCCGTTGATCGTCACCGACCAACGCTCGTCGAGCTGACCGAAGGCTTCTGTGGCACAGGCCGCGAGGAGGAGAGTCGCCAGCGCCAGTCGCCCGGTTATTAGCGAGAAAACATTTTGATGCATCATAGGACTCCGTATTACGCGGCGACTCGATTCTCTACCTATCGCGGCCACCCAACTGCGGCCCTCTTGATTCCTTATCTTTTTTTCGTTTCCGAAGAATGTTCTCAACAGCCCGCTCCAGGAAACGCTCTTCCATTTGCACGAGGGATGACGCAGCTTGTTGTCGGAGTGCTTCGTCTGCATCGTTTGCCGCCATGTTCTTCAGGGCCGCCTTTAGCTGTGGGTGTATCTCGTAGTCCTCACGAGAACGAATCACCACCCAGTCCTCTCCGAACGACCAGACTAATGACTGTAATGCAGCTTTTCGAACATTCTCAAAAGGGCTGGTCATGCCTCTTAGCGCGATCTCACGGATTCGTTCTCGATGTGCAGCGTCAGTGTGGAAAGTACCTTGCGATCGCGCACCCAACCCTGCGAATGATCCCACAATCATCTGCTGGGCATCCTCGTCGAGGTCGTCGCGTTCGGCTAGTTTTACCACTTCTTCAACACCGCCAATTCCATAGACGGTTCCTAACGCCAAAACCCTCAGCCGATAGGCCACGGACGATCGACTGGTTCTTCCTTCGCCAATTTGGGATTCTAGTTTTGGAAGAGGCATGATATCTCTTAATCGTATGACTCTATTCTCAAATACTAACTCCTCGGAGCAAAAGAGGTGGACAGCGTTTTCCAAGAAATCCTTAGCCGAAGGCCCAAACACTGCCAGTGTTTTGACGATGACCTTGTACTGGTCTAGTGATTGGGACGGATCACGCTGATCCAAGTGGGAACCGTTCCATTGCGCAAGAAGCACCACGACAGCCCTTTTGCGAATGTGTTCATTCAGTTGGGCAAGCGCTTTGGCGCAACTTGCCACTATAGACGAATCTGTTTCGATCAGACCGATCAATAATTGCTGATGTGCTCGTTCGTCATTTCGATCATTCAGTTGTCCCAGTATTGCATACAGCGTCCTTCGCGGAACTACAACCCGAAACCTAGCGTCATTTCTAAGGGCGTCAACTACAGCCGGAATGACTTCCTTTAGTGGTAATTGCTTTAGCGTATTCAGGACAACGGCGTATTGCGGGTGCAAAGACGAACTGGTAGGTTCACCATAGTTCGCACACAACTCGTCAAACATTCTTACCATTGTGCCAGAAGTATGTTCTTCTTGTGCAACGACTTGGGTCGGCCTACCCAAACACCCGAGAATTGCTATCAGTAGCAATACCGTCGCATAGCGTGCATTAAGAAATCTCATGTCAAGCTCTCCAATTGTCCATCCATCAAGGTACTGGTTGCCAATCACCAAGCGCTGGCATTGCATCAAGTATTACGATGTCCTCTCCTCCGAGGAGAGGAGGGAACAGGTCATCTGGATCGGGCGTTCGGCCTGCGGCACAGGGATCGAAGATATAGACCTGGACTCCATTGAAATATAACTCATGCCATGGAAATGCGTCGTGCCAGCTACCACTACCTGGTTTGATACGCCACTCAAAGGGACTAAGAACGCCGTTGACGCAGGTTTGCCGAAACTCGAAGGTAATGTGAGCATCAATCGCAGGGGCAGCGGTTACACATGGATTTCCACCGACCAGATCAAACTGAACTTCGCTGATGGAGTTGCTAACATGGGTCAAAACAGCGGATAGTGTATTTCCATTCGCACCATTCGCGGCTGTGGCGACGCACTCCGGTGCGGCAGTGGCGGCAATACAGTCGGTACAGAAACTCGGACAAACTTGTCCCGATGGACATGTAACGATGTTGCTCGCTTGGTCGTTGTAGCCGAATGTTGTACCAAAGGATACCTGTGATCCCCGAACCCCGTTCGTCATCGCGCCACTCGCCATCTTCGGGCTGACGCTGACATGATAGGACTGAAACGTCCGGCTTGGCGAACCAGCATATGCGAAGTTACGATTGTCGCCTTGGAAGAAGTCCGTAATGCCCGGTAGCCACCCTGTCGAAACCGCACGGCAGGCGATAAACGCCTTGTATCGTATCTCGACTTCGCCGTATTCAACGATATTAAGCAACACTTTGTCTTCGCAGGATATTCCGTTCTTGATAAACGAGAGTGTCAACTCGACAGGACCGGGTGTCAGCGCTTCGACCCACGAATCGTAGGTATTGTACACACCCGTTGACAAGTAGAAATCATCGCGAAGATTTGCGCCCATCGGCACCAATACCCAGTCATCGTTGAACGGGGCCGCTGCGGCGGGGTTGATCGCCAGCAGACGGACCGATCCAGTGCCTCCTGTTTGAGTAATTGTGATTGCAGAACCCGCCAAAACTCCGTCGTCTTCGGGAAGAACGAAGGCATTACACGCAATCAGACCATTTAGCGCAATTGAAGTTCCATCTGCAGTCAATGGGGACGCATCCGCCTTGTCGGCAACCGGATCACCGGTAGCATCCAACTTGCCTTCATCGAAGTCGTTATTCGTCGCAACCTTCAAACCCGGCAGTGTTTCCTCCGCATTCTCAGCGATCCCGCCAATTTCCATGTCCACATCCACCACCGTGATCTTGACAATGTCCGTACATGTGCTCGGACCGTTTTCGTACTTGAGCGTCAGCGTCACATCACGAGCGGAGGCGCTTGCAACGACACCCTCTACCCAGACATTCATAGGCATGTCCGCCAGGGCATTGCACCCTGCTTCGCTGGGCGTGGCCCAGCAGGCGGGGAGGGTGATCGGGTCGCTACGATCTGGAGCTTTGTAGACCTTTACCTTGCTCGAACTGGTCGATAGGGTAACTTTCCATTCGGTCGCACCCGAGACCGATAGAGTCAGCATACGAAGGTCATCTTCACCAGCCGTCGGAGAGCCTTCGTCCTTGTCAGGTGTTCCGTTGTTGTTGTCGTCATCATCATTGACGCACAAGAATCCCCCAGGGTTTTCTTCGTCTTCGTCCGAGATACCAGCCAAGTCTAAGTCCGGTTCGATCGCCTCGGCCATCTTTGGGCCGATAGTGATGTCAGACGGCGGACATTCGCGCTCGGCCATAGCGGTGTAGACGATGTAGTAAGTGCCGGGCTTTGTTGTGAGAATCGTGGCCACGGAACCCGATCCTTTGACCGTCGTGCCGTCCGGTTTGGTAACGGTCCACTTGTAGTTGGGCGTGACTGCGGGAATGGGCATCTTTGCCGTACAGTCCACGCGCTTGATGCCGCCGCTGTCCACGACGCCGCTGGCGGTGAAGGTGATGGTGTCTCCGACGCAGACCGGATCGCGGTCCACATCAATCATCCCGCCGCTCAGTGAGCCATTGTCCAGGCACCCTTCGCAATCCTGCGAACAGCACTCGCCGTTTCCGCAGCACCGCTCCGGCGGGCAGCAGGTTGTCCCACCGCAGCATGGTTCACTCGCGGTGCAACATCCCTCTCCGCAGCATTCGACTTCGCAGCAGTGATCGCCGCAGCATAAGGTTCCCGCAGCATTGCAGGGGCAGCAAGGGTCAGGATTGTTGCAACAGGGATCGTTAGCACCTTCCCCGCAGCATGGGTCTGCCGCAACGAGCAAGATTGACGACGCTACAGAATCATCTTCATCAGCGGGGGCAACGGCTGCTACTGCAGCGGCTGCGCAACACGGGTTGTCCGGGTTGCAGCAGGGATCGGGATTGCCGCAGCACGGGTCATTCGAGTTGCAACAAGGGTCATCGCTGCCACAGCATGGATTGTCTGGATTGCAACATCGATTCGGATTGCCACAACAGGGATCGTTCGAGTTGCAGCATGGATCTTCACTGCCACAGCAGGGGTTGTCAGGATTACAACAACGATCGGGATTATTGCAGCAGGGACCGCCCCCATTGCAGCACGGGTCCGGGTCTTCACAACAGGGATCGCCCTGACAGCAGCGGTCATAACAACAACCGCTAGCATCTCCTTCGCATTCATCGTATTCGCAATCGCCAGTAACCGAATACGGTGGGCAGTTGCAGCCCCAACCGGCTAGTGACAAGCCCGTGCCGGGATCGCTGACGATGCGCGAGCCGTCACCGGTGACCTGGCCCGTGGCTACGATCTCGAAGCGCGATGTGCCGTGGTTGAAGCTCAGGAAGTACGCAATCGACCCGGCGGGTAGGCCGGACATGTTCGGGTAGGTGATTTGGATTGGTGGATCGAACATCGCGCCGCTCGGCTGGAGTGTCCAGGAGAACGGCGGTGACGCACCGTCGGGGATCGGCATGGGGATGTCGTCGGCATGCACCTGGTTGAGGTAGATCGGCTGGCCGTCGGGCGCGGGTTGGCCACTAGCGAGCGTCATCGATCCGGCCTTGACAACCATCTTCAACCCCTCCATGCCTTCGACCTTCAGGATGGTATCCGGGTCGCCGGGCGTGGCGCTGTAGGTGTTCTTCACGTTGTTGGGATTCAGCGACGGCAGCAGGACCGGCGTGGGCAGCGAGTTGGCCGCATTGGGAACAACGATGGTTTCGTAGTGAAGGGACGGGAAAGTGCCCGGCGGTTTGTCGCATTGAGGGGTTGTGCAGGTCGGACCGCCAATGTGGACCTGACCCGATCCGTCCACGTACAGATCGGTCTTCCCCGAACCGGACACATTGTCGAACTGAAATCGTCCGTTTATGTCGGTAACCGTGTCCGGCATGAACACCCCGCCGACCGCCAGTCTGCAAGTCGCGCCTCCAATGGGCTGACTAGCGTTGTTGAGCACGATGCCGGAAAAGCTGGTGACCACGGCCTCGTCGCGCACCAGGCCAAAAATCACGAACCGGGCGGGCTGCATGGTCGGGTTGGCCACTGGCCTCACTTCGACGACGTTGTTGCCCCAGTCGGGGCCGAGTGTAAAATCTACCTGTGCGTGACCGGTGCGACCGGTATATACCGTCACGCTCTGCCCAGTAACGATGTTTGGCTGGCTGACCGGGTCCGATTCACGGCACGGGAGCGGCGAAGTGTTTCCTGTAACCTTTCCCCCTCCTTTTACAACGGTAAATGTCACCGGTACCGGGCAGACCCCGTTGCAAGCGTCGCTGACCCAGACGCGCAGCGGCTCCGGCGCCGGGCCGCCGGCTTCGGCTCGCTGGTTGTTGCCCGTGCCGATGTTGATCTGATTGACCGGCGCGGGCGCAGCCGAGGCGCAGAAGGCCACTGTCCCCGCGATGCTCATCGACTTCACCTCGACGCGGTTGTTCCCGCAACCAGCGTCGTAGCCGAGCCGCCAGTATGCGCGAGCCTCGCCATTGGCGTCGGTGCGTACCTG
Source organism: Planctomycetota bacterium (assembly GCA_024276605.1). Lineage (GTDB taxonomy): Bacteria > Planctomycetota > Phycisphaerae > UBA1845 > UBA1845 > JAJRPG01. The sequence continues at coordinate 50,677 of JAJRWX010000020.1, forward strand.
GAACATCATGCTGCCGGGGTCCATGTTGCCGGGCATCGGCGTGATCTCCGCCGCCGTGGCCCCGAGCCGACCGTTGCTGCGTGTCACATCGAAGGTGACAACCTTGTTGACGAACGGGGTGCCGTCCGCGCGGGTCATCCGAACGACGATCGGTGATGGCAACACCGTCCCCATCTGACCAGTCTGAGCGTTACCGGATACGACGATCATTTGCGGCGTGCCGGAAGGAATCGCCACCTGAGTGACGATAATCTGCTTGGTGATGGAGTTGCCCATCTCGTCCGTGGCCGTCGCGTCGATGACGGTTGGCTGGTCGATCGGTCCCAGGGGTACGCTCGGCGCGAAGAAGGTTCCGTTGTTGCCGATCCCGACATCCACGATAGCATCGATGGGATTGGCCATGTCTCCGTTGACGACGAGTTGTACCTGCAGGCCCATGAACCCGCTGAGCATATCGCCGACGCGGCCCGCCACATCGGTCGTAGTCGTGGTGATCTGCGCGGCGCCGGTGGGGAAGTCGATGAACAGATGCGGCGGCTCGGTATCGTGTGTCACGCTCGTAACCGTCGGAGGACTGCGGACACCGGCGCAGGTACTCAGGGTCGTGAAGAATATGTGGCTGACCCGATCGGAGATAAGTGGTAGATCAATGGTGAAGGTGCCGTTGGAAACCGGGGCCGTGAATGTCCCCGCCGGACTCACCGTTTCGACCGATGTGCCTCCGGGGGCGTTGCCCGTGATCGTGACCGATGTAGCCGTCGTCATGGTCGTGTGTGCATTAAGTGTTGGCACGGGCGGCGGAATCAGCCCCGTCACCACCGGCGGCACAGTCGGAGCGATTAGCAACTCACCTGATTGATCGGCAAGGGCGTTACTGATGTTGATGGTGTAGGTGCCGCATTGGGGAAGCGGCGGCACAAAATTGTAAACGGCGGTCATGCCAAATGGCCCACCAACTCCCGATGTCGGGACTATGAGATTATTGCCGCCGTCTACAAGAAAGCAGGTGCGTTCGTTTATCCTCAAATCGGAAATTATCTCATTGAAGTCGATTACGATTCTGTCGAACGAGCCTAGGAGTCCACTGCTTGGCTCTCGAATCGCGGTCACAATCGGCGGTGTTCCATCGGTAGTGGGAAGCGTTCGTCCTTCTGCCAGGCGGAAGATGGCCACATCTTGGGCATTGACAATTCCATCAACATTCAGGTCAGCCCGACTGTCGAACCTAGCCCCCCCTATAACACTCGGCAGGGCATCACGAATAATAATTCCATCCGGTCCATCGACCACGCCGTCTCGGTTGGCATCGCCTTGAAGGATGTTGATCCGAAACACCGCCTGCCCGCCGCGAACACCGTCGCCCGAAGGCAGCACAGCACTCAAGGGATCAGCGATCTCGCCGTCCAGTTCGTTACCGACAATGTCCGTTACGGTGTAGTCCACCACCACCGTGAGCCGATCGTCGCGGACGGGTGAAGCGAAACTCACTGTCAGGATGTAGGTAACGACGTCGTAGGATGAGGTGAAATTGGTAACGTTTCCAGCACCTACCGTCCATATGGTAATGGCCCCTGTTGGAATCGGAGTCGTTACAGGCTCCGTAAAGCCGATCTGAATTTCACGCAACCCAAGATTATCCACGATCCATCTACCCGGCGTAGGCGACAGCCGATCAATCCGGGGTGGCGTTGCATCGAGGGCACGGCGTGGTATGGGCTTCCGCGACTTCTTGGATAGTACGATTGACTGCCGAACGCTTGGTCGCGATTTTTTGGGCTTGGTTGATACCTGCGCGACCGAGTTATCGCCGGAAAGTTGTGTCTTTGACACATGCGGATCCAGCGGACCATCATTAAGTGTAGCAACAGCAAGCACATCAACACCAAATAACAGCGTTATACCAAACCATGACCAGAAGATGACACTTTTTATCACTGGATCATCCCCTCTTGCACAGAATGTGTCGCACTGCGACTACGAAGAACTATTGAGCCAGCGGTGACAACCAGTAATGCCATCATAAAGAGTCCCCACTCTGATACGGCAGGTATGGGTATTTCGCATTCACCCTGCGCGCTAGTGCATATCGAACAGCCACCCTGATGCGTGCCAATCAGCGCCGCGCATTGTGTTGGTGTCAAGCCGTCCTGGCACGTACTATCCAGCAAGCAGCAAGCACCCATGACATCATTCGCGCAAGTCGTGCAGGTGCCTTGAAAGCTGCCACCTTGCTCCGTACAAGCGGTTAGAGTAATGGCATCCTGACAAGTATCACTTGGCAGACAACATGCGCCGGTAGCTTCTGCACAAATCGACGCATCACCTTGATGCGTACCGCCCAGCACCGCACACTCCGCCTCCGTGATCGACTCCTGACAGGTGCCGTCTGATAGGCAGCAGGCCCCGGTGACGCCAAACGCAGGCGGACCGCTTGGCGGGGCCGGAAAGTCATCGATGAAGGTGAAAGTGCCACCTGTCGCATCAGCCAGCGCCTGGAAAAAAGTCGCATCCGGCACACCAGTGCCTAGCAAGGTACCCGTCTCCGCATCCACTTTCCCGGTCACACGACCTTGGCTCAGATCGCCCCAGAGCCTCGCCAACACAACAGCATTGCCGATCGTGTGATCGCACACCTTTTGTTGCCAGGAGTCGGGATGAAACTCACCGCATGCTTCGCCGAACGGGCTTCCACCAAACTGCGGAAGCAGAACGCGATCTCCGGCGCACGACCCGTCGCTATTGTTCTCCTCGCCGTCCGTGCTCACGCTGATTTCCAAGCTCTTGTCTGCAGCCACAGGAAAAGCCGCTAGCAGTGCGTCCACAGCACCGCACAAGGACTCAGCCAACGGCGTCGAGCCGGAGCAGTTCACTCCTTCCAGTGATTCCAATGCCACCTTGGCTGTTGCTTCGTCCACGAATCCGACCGTCAAGGGAGTTGGTTCCGTACCCGTGAATATCCAGACGGCCACGGACGATCCCACGGGATTCTGAACAAAGAACGACATCACATCGGAGATTGCCGTTTGGCGCGCCCTCTCGCATCGCGTCGTGCTGTCGTCGAACGGCGTTTGCATCGAACCCGTGCGGTCTAGCAGGATGATCCGGTGCATCGCGTGGCAGGGTGGATCGAGATCGGCGCAAAGCACGCCACCTGTCCAGACTTCAGTGGCGCCCTGGCATTGACTTTGCAATACATCCCGGCACGGGGCGAGGTTGGGATCGCAACACGCACCGATGGGCAGTCCCGGCCCGCAACCGCCCGCTTCGATTTCATAGGCCGTAATGAGGTCGTTCGACACCGAGCCTCGGGGATCCGTCCGCACCCACACAACATCGGTTGGAGCGAAGGTGTTGGAATCGCAAGCCATATCTCCCAACCAACCATTTCCGTTGGCGAAAATAGTGCCGGGGAGCAACTCCCCAGAGACTGTATCCGGTGTCTTTCCGGTACGAATAATATGACTACCTCCGTCATCGGTCAGATACAGTTTGTCGCCACCAAAGATCAAGCCCGTATTGTTTGCAAGGTCGAAATTGTTTGGGAGGCCAGCACCAACCGCTGTCGCATCGAACCCTTCAACGAATGTGCCATCCGTGCGAAATACACCTATGTTTTCGTTGACAGTATCGCTGCACCAGATTTCGTCAGTAATTGGGTCATACAGCAAACCGTCGAGGCGGCAGAAAGTAAAGAACCTCTGTCCATTTGCAGGGTTGGTAATGTCGAAGGGGACAGTAAACATGAGTGTCACTGTGTCGTCGTCAAAATCCCAAAAGTAGATAGGCATGTCCGCGTTGACTACAGCGGGGTCGCCGCATACACCAAAGCCGGAACCTCCGATGCTTCTTTGCGTACCGATCCATAAGCCGTTCCGGTTGGTGTCATACGACATCGCCGCTGGCCACTCGGCTATTCCCGTGTCGAAAGTGCTGATGAGTGCCCCATCTACAGGTGAGATTGTGTATATGTTAGAGTCACTACACCGGTTGAAATACAGCTGCGTACCACCAAAGGCCAAACCAATGCTGCAAAACTGGCTGCCAATAGTAGGCTGTGGTGATATGGTCGCAACAGGATCACCAACGGCTCCCCGTGCATGAGTCGCGCCCAACCCGAACACCGAAGCCATCAGGGTCAGCGCAAAGCCAACATGGCGCATACCATAGCCTCTCTGGAGCGTACAAGTTTCGCAACAATAAATGTGCATGTTGTTCCCTCTTTCAACAGACCTTCTAACCCTACCCATCAATCTTTCTAATGCTCCACTCGTCAAGGGCATGTCAGCGGCCCTGATGCTGCAAGAAGTTCTCCTGAGAAATCAGTGATGGCGTTGCTGACATTTATCGTGTATGTGTCACATTGAGCGAGCGGCTCCAAGAAATTGTAAACTGCGGTTCTCCCAAATGGTCCGCCTACAGCAGTTGTTGGAACCACGACATTTCCAAACCCATCCACGAGAAAACAGGTATGCACAGTGATCCGTGGGTCGGAAACTATCTCATTAAAATCAACAATGATCCTGTCAAAATCCTGTTGTTCGACCGTTGGTTCGCGTATTCCCGTAAGTACGGGTGGCACATTGTCCGTTGCGGGGAGCTGGTTGCCGAATGCGGCTGCTATTATGTTGGCATCCGCCGCATCCACGCATCCATCACCATTCAGATCAGCCATCGCATTGAAACCTGTATCGCCATCACACAAGCCAAGCGAATCATTGACAATGGCTTCATCTGCTGCGTTTACAACACCGTCGCGGTTGGCGTCGCCTTGCAGAACGCGAATCCGAAATACACCCTGCCCACCGTTGATGCCATTACCCGAAGGAAGCACCGCGTTTTTGGGGTCGAGTATCTCGCCATCGAGCGGATGGCCAGCTACATCCTCTATCGTGTAGTCCACCACCACCGTCACCTGATCGTCGCGCAGCGGCTGGGCGAAAGCCACAGTCAACACAAACGTATCCGGGTCGTAGCTCGTCGTGAAACCGTTGACCGTACCGCCACTGAGTAACCAAACATCCACGGCATCAGTTGGCACGATCACCGGTTCCGAAAAACCAATCTTCACTTCCGTCAGGCCAATATCATCCACGACCCATTCCCCCGGCGTGGGCGCAAAGATAACAATCTGCGGTGGCCCCTGACCAAAACCAAATCGAGCCTGAAACCCTGCGAAGTCACGCAGGTCGATGTCCGTGTCAGGGTCAAAGTTTCCAGGATCACAATTGGAACTGACGCTGCCACCAGTGGGACCGCTGAGGCAATCAACAAATGTTACGAGGTCAACTAGGTTGACCTCGCCGTCAAAGTCAAAGTCACCGGGAAGTTGTGCATATGCCACTGAGCTAAAGAATACGCTCGCAACTATTACTGCAATACTGTTGATTAGTTTCCGCCTCAATCCACTTCCTCCTCTACGCGCACACCACAACTGCAAAGCGCGGCTCTCCCTAATGGAGATAAACACCATCTGTGCGTAGCGCGCTCGCACCATTGATTATTTTTTTGGCAATCTTCACGAGTCACACCCTCAGACCATCCAAAACCTTCTTATTCATCTTCGTGACGTCAAAAGACCATCATTTTTACCAAACACGACGGTCCCCACAGCCATGATTAAAGAACACATCACGATCACGCCCCACTCGGAGACCGTCGGAATCGTAGCCGGGTCAATAACCCGAATCGTGCCGGGCGTAGTCGTAAACGAAACCGATGCTCCATTACCATCAATCAGCGCGGACGACGAGGTAAGCTGAATGGTGAAGTCGCCAACAGCATCCAATGGTACATCAAAAAACACCTGCGCGAGTACATCGTTCACATCATCGACGGCCTGCACGGTGGAAAAGTCGTCCGTGTTGGTCGTAACTGAAACGCCTCCCGTACCGTTGTCGGCAATCACACTGAAAAATGGATCGCGGGTCGCGCCGCTTGCGGTGATGAAATTCTGCTGGTCGAAGAAATTGGTGAAACCCGCATTGGCTGTCACCGTGCCAACCGCGCCGGATTCAGGCGTGATGTCCACATCGACCGTATAGCTTGATAGTGGCGTTGTGTTGTCGCGGAGCAGAAATAATACGGATACCGTTTGGCCGGAAAACGCTGTAGTGGCAGGCATTTCGACGATGATGCGCTCAGTCCCAGCCACGGTCTGTATCGCCGTGGTCGTTCGAGAAGGTGAGCGACCTTCGCGCTTAGCCTGTCGAAACAGGGCTACATCTAATGCGTTGACTGTGCCGTCGCCATTTAGGTCGGCCTGCGGATTGAAATCAGGCTGGCCAATGCTACGCCCAATTGATGCACGAAGTGTTATTGCAGAAAATAGTATCGAATCATCATGGGAGGTGGGAATATGAAGCTGTGCAGCTGCCACCGTAGTGGCCGTCAAAAATATCGACCACATACATACGACGATATACCGCCCTTTACCTCGCACGAAGTCTCCTTCCCGGCTCGGCACAGCATTTACTAATGTACGGCCCAAACTATGGATTAATCCATAGTCAAGGTAACACATTCAAGAATTGGAATCAAGAAAAAAATAAGAGATGGGAATATTACTCGTATATATCCCAGGGTACGGAACCAGTCATTGTAGGTTCTCAATAAAGATCCCCGCCTCTAGCGGTGTGGATCCTTATTCTTGCGGGAAGCTGTTGTACGGTCTTACGAGCATGCTCGTGTTTGATTTAGGTTTCTTAAGAACTACGACAGCTCGTCTAGTATATACCAATAGCACCGACCAAGTGGCCTGAAACATCTTTAGAATCTAGTGATCTGGTGGGTCGGATGATCAACCAACCTCGGGAAATACCTACCGGAAAGAGATTTATGACAAGTTATGCTTAAGTACGATCTGCGCAATCAAGTCCTACCTAATCCTTTCCCAATAAATACACTTACGAAGGGTACAGTGGCAGATTGATTTACCGAGACACTCGCTCCGCTCAGCCCTGTAACAAACAACCCCTCACCTTTCGGTAAGAGGTTGTTCAGATAGTTGCTTATCAGCTTGTCTTGCTTGTAAGCAGCTAATTGTCATTAAGTAGAATAACTACTCAGCCATACCTCCACGCCAAACGCAAGGATTATTATTACCACAGCCGCCCTGCCGTGTGCAACTGTAATTAGTACCATGACCACCTTCACAACTTGCGGCATTGCCATATTGGCAAACACAATTGCCGGTGGCCAACTGCCTGTAGTTCTTTTCGATAACAGATGCAGCTACTGTAGAATTCTTCGACGGCTCGAATACTGCGATGACAAGCCGATCATAGAATGACTCATCCATGTTGAAATCGAGCTCAGTTACCTCATCGGAAACAACATCCCACCTTGTCGCATACTCAGCAGTGAAATCAAAGACGAATACGTCCTCGACCGTGCCGGCTGCGTTTTCTCGCGTCACTTCAATGATTCGATTGTTGTCGTTGTAATTATACACGTCCATGTAACCGTTGTCGTAAACTACCTTTTGAAGATTGCCTAGTTCATTATAGATGAATCGACCGCTATCCGACGCCAACCCGATCGATGTAATGCGCCCGTGGTCCTCAACGAATACTTGTAAACTAATAGGCTCGGTCACCCGTGCATCATCGACAGACACAATGGTTTTGGCTGTCTCGCTAATTCCAGAAGTCTGACCGCATGCCTGAACAAATATGGATACCATTACCGCAAGCCCTAATACCAAAGTAAGACGCTGCCATGACTTAACCATCATCGTGAAATCCTCCCTTTAGAAAAAAACACAAATCGGGCCACATGGCCCGATAACATGCACAGTTCCACAATCGTATCCAAACGAACCACGCGATACAAGCGAAATGTTTTCTGGCTGTGATCAGCCTCAGATGTGCATACAGTTTCCCTCATTTCTGTACAGCATCCCTTGATAGAGTAGAATCATGACTTTCCAGGACGTGCGCGAGCGATAATAACAGCTTCGGAAACCTCCAACCGCCGCAGAGCCGGGGTAATTCATGACTGATCAGTTTTTCGACCAACCGATCCTCAACTCACCATACGAGTACCCGCAACGACACTGGGAACTTGACGCGAGCGGCCAGCCGACCACCAACATCATCGATAAACGCCGCACTGCCGAGTTCATCACCCCTATTCCCAAGCCCAAGAAACGGAAGGGATCAAAGGCCCAGCAGGAGATGGTCTTCGACGAGGGCAAGGGACTCTCAACTGCCGAACAGCAATACGACACCATGTCGATGGTCAACGACGTGCGTCGTCGTGTGAATATATGGCGTCAATCCACAAATCCAAACGAATGGCAGGTCACACCGGAGACTGCACGGCTTCTCCAACACTGGCGTCACCATAGCTTTAGCAGCTTGCGACCATTCTTCTGTCAAATCGAAGCCGTCGAGACAGTCATTTGGCTTACCGAAGTCGCGCCGAAACAAGGCAAGGAAATCCGAGCAGTACTTGACAATTTGTCAACGGCCAGCGAAGAGGCCAATCCCGGACTCGCTCGTCTCGCTCTAAAGCTCGCTACCGGAGCAGGCAAAACAACGGTCATGGCCATGATCATCGCTTGGCAGACGATCAACGCTGTGCGACGACCTAACAGCAAGAAATTCACCCGGGGATTCCTCGTGGTCAGTCCCGGCATCACGATCAAGGATCGCCTGCGCGTCCTACAACCCAACGATCCGGACAGCTACTACCAGTCAAGAGAACTCGTTCCCGGTGACATGCTCGCAGACCTCGACCGAGCCAAGATCGTCATCACCAACTACCACGCTTTCAAGCTGCGCGAAACAATGGATCTGTCGAAGGGTGGCCGCTCACTGCTGCAGGGTCGCGGCGAAGAACTCAAGACTCAAGAGACTGAAGGGCAAATGCTGCAACGCGTCATGCCCGACCTCATGGGCATGAAGAACGTTCTAATCCTCAACGACGAGGCCCATCACTGCTATCGTGAAAAGCCAGTAGGAGACGACGACGAAGGCGAATTGAAGGGCGATGAAAAGAAAGAAGCTGAAAAGAATCGTGAGGCTGCACGAGTTTGGATCTCTGGTCTGGAAACGGTTAGCCGCAAGTTAGGCGTCAACCGCATCTTCGACCTTTCCGCAACACCGTTCTTTCTGCGTGGTTCCGGTTACGCCGAAGGAACCCTGTTTCCCTGGACTACGACTGATTTTTCGCTAATGGATGCGATTGAGTGCGGCATCGTCAAACTCCCCCGCGTTCCCGTCGCCGACAATATCCCCGGTGGCGATATGCCGAAGTTCCGCGAGCTATGGAAACACATCGCCAAGAAAATGCCCAAGAAAGGACGTGGCAAGGGTGCCAAACTGGACCCGTTAAGCATACCGGTCGAGTTACAGACGGCACTCGAAGCGCTCTACGGCCACTACGAAAAGACCTTCCACCTGTGGCAGGAAGAAGGCATCAGCGTACCCCCCTGCTTCATCCTCGTATGCAACAACACATCGACGTCGAAACTCGTCTACGACTATATCTCCGGCTTCCATCGCGAGAACGACGATGGTTCATCTACGCTTGAGAATGGTCGGCTCGCGTTGTTCCGTAATTTTAATGAACACGGCGATCCATTCCCCATGCCGCGTACGCTTTTAATTGATAGCGAACAATTGGAATCCGGCGACGCCCTCGACAAGAACTTTCGTCACGTCGCTTCGGACGAAATCGAACGCTTCCGCCGTGAAATCATTGAACGTACTGGTGATCGCCAACAAGCCGAGAAAATAACCGACCAAGAACTACTCCGCGAAGTCATGAACACAGTTGGCAAGAAGGACAGACTTGGCGGGGCTATCCGCTGCGTCGTATCAGTGTCCATGTTGACCGAAGGATGGGACGCCAACAACGTCACCCACATCCTTGGTGTTCGTGCTTTCGGCACTCAGCTTCTCTGCGAGCAGGTCATCGGCCGAGCACTGCGACGCCAATCGTATGACCTTAATGAGGATGGCCTGTTCAACGTCGAATACGCTGATGTCCTGGGTATACCATTCGATTTCACAGCCAAGCCCGTTGTCGCACCTCCACAGAAGCCGCGTGAAACCGTGCATGTTAAAGCCATGCGCCCCGAACGTGATCACCTTGAGATACAATTCCCGCGCGTGGAGGGCTATCGCGTCGAACTTCCGGAAGAACGACTCACCGCCGAGTTCAACGACGACTCGACATTAGAATTAACACCCGATCTCGTCGGCCCGTCGATCACACACAATGCAGGCATCATCGGCGAGGCTGTCGATCTGAATCTCATCCACACCGGCGACTTACGCCGGTCAACACTGCTGTTCCACCTTACGCAACGATTACTCTATACCAAGTGGCGTGATCCCAGCGAGGAACCCAAGCTCCACCTCTTCGGCCAACTCAAACGCATCACGCGGCAGTGGCTCGACAACCACCTCGTCTGCAAAGGTGGCATGTACCCGGCACAACTGATGTACCAGGAACTCGCCGACATAGCCTGTGAGCGAATCACCGCCGGTATCACGCGCAAGCTCATTGGCGACAACCCCATCAAGGCCGTGCTCGACCCGTACAACCCCACCGGCTCGACAATTCACGTAAACTTCAACACGTCGAAAAAGGACCGGTGGGAAACGGATGCCCGACGTTGCCATGTCAACTGGGTTATTCTCGACAGCGACTGGGAAGCAGAGTTCTGCCGTGTCGCCGAAGCACATCCGCGCGTTAAAGCATACGTCAAGAATCATAATCTTGGATTTGAAGTACCTTACAAGTATGGTTCCGAATCCCGCAGGTATCGGCCTGACTTCATTGTACTGGTAGACGACGGCCACGGTGACGGCGACCTAATCAACCTAGTCGTTGAGATAAAAGGCTATCGACGCGAGGATGCCAAAGAAAAGAAATCCACCATGGAAACATACTGGGTTCCCGGCGTAAACAATCTCAAGACCTATGGCCGCTGGGCGTTCGCTGAGTTCTGCGACGTTTACGCAATGGAGGCTGAATTTGAGGCGAAGGTCGAAGCCGAGTTTAATAAGATGATTGACGCTGTAGCCTCCGATGGCTCAACGGTGGAGGACAGCGTATGAGCGACGAAAAACTCCCTACCCAGCAGCCACCAAAAAAGAAAATTGAGCACGGACCAACCATTCGGAATTTCCGAATAGTTGGTTCGAGGCAATCACGGCAGTTTGTCGCGGTTTCCGACCATTTTGTTGATGTCAACACAATGATCGATCTTGGTGAGGGAAGTCAATTCGAGGTGGTCGATGCCAAGCTTTGATAATTCCGAATACCTCGCTAGCTTGCTTAGAGAGCTGTGCCAACTTCCCGGTGAGACTGAGTGGGTCGAGTTCAAACACGACAACCGCGATCCGCAGGAGATCGGAGAGTATATCTCGGCGTTGGCCAATTCCGCAGCAATGAAGAGCAAGACGAATGCGTACTTGGTATGGGGTGTCGAAAACGAGTCACACGCAGTTGTCGGGACAACGTTCAAGCTAGCCGAAGCAAAGAAGGGTAATGAAAACCTTGAGAACTGGTTACTTCGCTTGCTCAATCCCAGAATCCACATTCGCTTTGTCGAGTTCGATGTGGACGGCAAGCACATTTCAATGATCGAGATCCCCCGCGCTGCGCACCAACCGGTCCAGTTCCAAGGAATCGAGTACATCCGCGTTGGCTCGTACAAGAAGAAACTCAAGGATTATCCGGAGAGAGAGCGAGAGCTTTGGCATATCTTCGACATAACACCATTCGAGCAACTCGTAGCGACAGAACGGGTCGAAGCCTCCGAAGTACTAAAGTTGCTGGACTACCCAGCCTACTTCAACCTTCTGGATATACCGCTCCCAGAAACGCGGGACGGAATACTCGAACGCCTTGAAGACGATCACATGATCGAGACCTGCGAGGGCGGAGGTTGGAACATTCTCAATTTGGGCGCTATCCTCTTCGCATCAGACCTTTCAAAGTTCCGGCACCTTGCGCGAAAGGCAGTGCGTGTCATCGAGTACGACGGGGAAGGACGCGTAATAACGAAACGAGAATATGAGGGACATAAGGGTTATGCGGCAGGATTCGAAGGCCTGATCGGCTTCCTTAAAGGCATACTCCCCGAGAACGAAGTCGTCGGCGAGGCAATCCGTAAAACTGTCCCAATGTACCCCGAACTCGCCATCCGCGAATTGGTTGCGAACGTCATTACCCATCAAGACTTCACAATGAGCGGAACCGGGCCAAAGGTTGAAGTTTTCAGTGGGCGACTAGAAATCACCAACCCGGGTGAGCCGTTGGTGGATCCCCGGCGTTTTTTGGGCACCCCACCTCTATCTCGTAACGAAGCGATGGCCTCATTTCTGCGACGTATTGGCATTGGCGAAGAACGCGGTAGCGGCGTAGAAAAGGTCGTATCCCTGACCGAGTTCTACCAGTTGCCAGCCCCATTGTTCGAAGCGGTAGGAAGTCACACCCGAGCGGTATTGTTTGCCCACCGATCTTTCTCCGCGATGACCAAAGCAGACCGCACCCGTGCGTGTTACTTGCATGCATGCCTGCAATACGTCCAGCACAAGCAGATGACCAACCGCACCCTGCGTGAGCGATTCGGAATCCCAGAGAGTGGTGCTCCGAAAATATCGAATCTGATCCGTGATGCGCTAGATGCCGGGGCGATCCGGCCAGCGGACCCTAGCAGCTTATCGAAAAGGCACGCGAGCTATGTACCATATTGGGCCTAGAATGCAGTCTATCACGACCGCCGATCTTATTTACCGCTTATTTCAAACCGTTCAATACCAGCGGAGGGCTAGTAGCTATATATGCCCATTGGGAGACCCTATACCACAACATGTAGTATTTTGTGGTGCGAATCCTATTTACCGCTTATTTCAACTAATATGCCACGAGAGGCAGCAATAACACATGGCTAAGAAGACCACACGTAAGAAAAAGGTGAAGAAGAAGGCTGTGACTACGCTTACTCATGATGAGGCTAAGCGGACGAACATTCCCACGGCTGAGTTTCAGTCGGTCATGGCTAAGGACGACCAAAGCCCGATCCGCGTTGCCTACGAGCGCCGCAACCGCGACCTCGACCCACAATCGTCTGGCGCGGCAAGGACGAGCAGGACTGGTCCGACCTCGTCGTGCAGGCCCCGCCGCTGTTCATTCAAGAGAAGGTGCATCCCAAGGTGCTAGTCGATGACCTACTGAAGCGAACGCACGACGACGAACGCCGCAAAGAAGAATCGCAGGCGCCGCTACTGTTCCAAGACCTCTACGCCGACTTCAACGGCCTACCAGACACCGACGCCAAGACCGAGTTCTATCAGCACGACGCCAACTGGACCAACCGCATGATCCTCGGCGACAGCCTACAAGTCATGGCCTCACTCGCCGAACGCGAAGGCCTTCGCGGTAAGGTGCAGTGCATCTACATCGACCCGCCATACGGCATTAAGTTTAACTCGAATTTTCAGTGGTCAACGACTAGCCGAGACGTAAAGGACGGCAATGTCGGTCACATCACGCGCGAGCCGGAACAGGTGAAGGCATTTCGCGATACATGGCGGGATGGAATTCACTCATACTTAACGTATCTGCGAGACCGATTCACGGTTACGAGAGACTTGCTTACGGAAACCGGTTCTGTTTTCGTGCAGATTGGTGACGAGAATGTGCATCGAATCCGCGCGGTCTTGGACGAGGTATTTGGCGAAACAAATTTCATATCGGAGATTGCATTTAAGAAAACAAGCGCGACGGCGTCCGATCAAATGGATGGCATTTTCGACATACTATTGTGGTACGCAAAAAACAAATCACAGCACAAATTTCGTCAATTGTATGAGGAAAAGGGCGCTGGTGGCTTCATTCCTTCTGCTTATAACCGTGCAATGAGCGATGACGGGCAGACACGATCTGCCACACGACAAGAACGCCAATCGGGGGCAGTAGATAGCGGTCAACTGTATTCACTCGACAACTTGACTAGCAGCAGACCAGCCGGTGAAGGTGATCTAACAAGATTCCTATTTCACGGACGCACATATACGCCTGGGAAGGGCACTTTCAAAACTGATCAAAATGGTATGCAACGCTTAGGCTTAGCAAGCCGTCTTGAAGCAACAGCTCAACGCATTGGCTATATACGGTTTTTGCTTGATTTTCCTGCCGTGCCAACGGCGAACTTCTGGACTGATACAGTTTCTAGTTTTATGCCTGACAAAGTATATGTAGTTCAAACGGTTCGGAAAATCATTGAACGTTGTATTCTTATGTCGACTGACCCCGGTGACCTTGTGCTTGACCCAACGTGTGGCTCGGGTACCACAGCATATGTAGCTGAACAATGGGGCCGCCGCTGGATAACAATTGATACGTCGCGTGTCGCACTAGCGCTCGCCCGGGCACGAATCATGGGCGCTCGATACCCATACTACTTACTCTCTGACAGCAAGGACGGTCAGTTCAAGGAAGCAGAGGTAACGCATTCCTCACCTTCCGAGACCCACACGCACGGTAACATCCGGCAGGGTTTCGTTTACGAGCGCGTGCCGCACATCACCCTGAAGTCGATCGCCAACAACGCCGAGATCGACGTGATATGGGAGCAGTACGAGCAGAAGCTCGCACCGCTCCGTGGTGAGTTGTCAGTGGCTAGTGGCTTGAAAAAGACGCTCGAAGAATGGGAAGTGCCAAGGGAGCGTACGAAGGACTGGCCACCAGCCACCCAGCCACTACTCACTGCTTTCTGGAAAACGAGAATCGCGAGACAGAAAGCCATCGACGCATCCATCGCAGCTAAGGCTGACTATGAATACCTCTACGACAAACCCTACGAGGATAAGAAAAAGGTGCGCGTCGCGGGGCCATTTACTGTCGAGAGCTTGTCACCTCACCGAGTGCTGACGGTCGATGCCGACGATGAATTAGTGGATAGTGGTGAGTGTTTAGTGGCTGGAGAAGACTCTAGCCACAAGTCACTGGCCACTAACGACTTCCCCGCCATGATACTGGAGAATCTTAAGACAGCCGGCGTACAGCAGGCACACAAGGAGGACAAGATTACGTTCTCGTCGATCGCGCCTTGGCCGGGACGGTATATCTGTGCTGAAGGAAGGTATGAAGTGACGAGTGGTGAGTGGTTAGTGGCTAGTGGTGAGAAAAAGAAAACACAAGCCACTAGCCACAAACCACCATCCACCCTCCGCGCCGGCATATTCATCGGCCCGGAGTTTGGTACTGTAACTAGACAAGACCTGGTGGTCGCGGCCCGGGAGGCTGGTGATGCTGATTTTGATTTGGTGATCGCCTGTGCGTTCAATTACGAGGCCCACGCGTCGGAGTTTACTAAGCTTGGCCGCATACCTGTACTCAAGGCTCGGATGAATGCTGACCTGCACATGGCTGACGATTTGAAGAACACCGGCAAGGGCAACCTGTTCGTCATCTTCGGTGAGCCGGATATTGAAGTGGTTAGTGGGGAGTGGTTAGTGGCTAGTAATGGGAGGATGGTTGCACATTATGGCAGCGTTAAAGAGCTATCGGGAGTTGACGGTCTGGCAGAAATCAATCAACTGGGTGGAGAAGATTTACGCGGCTTCCAAGAGCTTTCCGTCGGACGAACGGTTCGGGCTGACCAGTCAGATTCGGCGGGCGGCAGTGTCGGTTCCGTCCAACATCGCGGAGGGAGCGGCGCGGACGGGGACAGGGGAGTTTCTTCAGTTCCTGAGCGTGGCGAGCGGGTCGCTGGCCGAGGTGGAGACGCAGCTAATTCTGGCGCATCGCATGAAGATGCTCTCGGAAACCGAGCACGAGACGCTCATGCAGGAAGCGGACGAGCTGGGTCGAATGCTAAGCGGGCTAAAACGCTCGCTGCGATCCAAACGCTGACGCCCGGTGATTTTCCGCTGAGTCTAACCACTAAACACTATTCACAAGTCACCATCCTCGGCGTAGACGTGTTCAAGCCGCAGACCGGCGAGGTCGAATCCAGCGAGCCAGACGACATAGCCTGCTGGTTCATTGACACCGACTACAACGAGGAGAGCTTCTTCGTCCGCCATGCCTATTTCCTAGGCGCGAACGACCCCTATAAATCGCTAAAAACAACGCTGAAAGCCGAGATAAACGAAGACGCCTGGGCCACATTAAACAGCGACACGTCGCGCCCGTTCGACAAACCCGAGTCCGGCCGCATCGCAGTAAAAGTAATTAACCACCTCGGGGATGAGGTGATGAAGGTTTTTCGGGTGGAGTAGAAGCTATGACCGACTCGCGAGCGATAGAATCGAGCCCTAGGGGTACGACGGCAACGTTGACAAGCTTAGCGATGTTAAAAATCAACGTCGACCAAGGACGGGATTACCTCGATTATCTCAATCCATTTGTTCTCCAGATCCTCGCGAGCGAGAAACCAAATCCAGTTACCGACCGTGTGATCTGTGACCATCTTAGGACTACTTTCGGTCTTGAAATTCCATCGCGCGCGGTGCAGGTCGTACTAAAACGCTTGTCTCGGCTATACAAGTTGGAAAAGAGCGCAGGTGTTTATCGTATCACGGAGGCCATACCCGACCCGGGTATTGCTATCGCACAGGCAGACGCTCACCGTCACATCAACTCCGTAGCATTTCACTTGCAGGAATTCTCCAAAGGAACGAATAGGGTGCTGAAAAGCCCCGAATCTGCCATCCACGCGATTTGCGAGTTCCTTGCTGAATTTGATATTTCATGTCTACGCGCATATGTGCGTGGAACCGTCATACCGCCTTTGTCAGGAACGATGGATAGTAGCAAGGTATTGGTAAGCCGTTACGTACTCCATCTTCAAGAAGCAAAACCTGAACGGTTCGACAGCTTCATGGTTATGGTACAAGGACACATGCTGGCGAACGCTTTGCTATGCCCGGATCTACAAGACGCTCCCAAGTCATACAAGCATATTACGTTTTTCCTCGATACACCCTTGCTTGTTCGCATGCTCGACCTCGAAGGTGAGCATCGGCGGGCTGCAATTGATAGCCTCATCGAACTGCTCCGTAGTCTTGGGGGAAGAATCGCCACGTTCGCACACTTGCAAGAGGAACTAGAACGAGTAGTCACAGGCGCTGCGAGTTTTGTCGAATCACCGGAGGGTCGCGGGTCGATAGTCTTTGAAGCCCAAAGGCGGGGGACTACGAAATCAGATCTACTACTCAAAGCGGGCCAAATTGACAAGTTCCTTCAAGATGCTGCAGTGAAGATACAAGAATGCCCCCCTTACGCTCGCGATCTCCAGATCAATGAAGTAGCGTTCGATGAAGTACTTCAAGATGAGATCGATTACTTCAATCCGCGCGCGAGAGAATACGACGTTAATTCATTGCGTTCTATTTACGTACTGCGAGGAAACTCATCGCCGACGTGTTTGGAGAAAGCAGGCGCAGTACTTGTTACCAGCAACGCTGCGTTCGCGCGGGCAGCATACAATTATGGAAAGCAGCATGAGCAAGCAAATGCAATCTCGGCGGTCATCACAGATTTCAGCTTGGCGAACATGGCGTGGCTAAAGGCACCTATCGGCGCTCCTTCGGTTCCACGAACTGAAGTCCTTGCATTTTCTTACGCTGCGGTTCAACCGTCTAGGGATTTTCTCACGAAGTACCTCAGGGAAATCGAGAAGCTTGAACACCATGGGAAGATCAGCAAATCCGATCATCAACTACTCCGAAGCAGCACGTTGGCGCAGGATGAGATGATGGAGCTGACTCTCGGGAGTGAGGAGGCTTTAACTGAGGAAACAGTTACGGAAACCTTGCGACGAGTCTCAGACGAAATAAAGGAGCCGGTAAACGCTGATCTTGCAGCGGAGCGCCAAGCACACAATACGACAAGGTCGGACCTAGAGACCGCCCGTGAGCGTGAAGACGATCTTCGTAAGAAGCTCTTTTGGAGATACAGTCGTTACGCCGATTGGTGCGCCTGGGCTGCGTCAATCCTGCTCGTCATTGCAGTAATCCTTGGTTTGACCTTCGGGTCCGGAGTGATTGGGGCGTTCATAATATTCATAGTGCTTACACTGTTAAGTCTCTTCTTCGGCACCAACGTCAAGAAAGTACACGGCTGGGTACGCGCAAAATGTCTGACTTGGCTGCTCAAACGCGCGTCAGCATCCCTCGGACTAGACCTCCACGACCACCGTTCATAGTTGGAGTTCACTACTGATGGAATTTCGCATCGCCGACACATTTACTGCCAGCCTCGCCAAGTTGACGGGCAAGGAGCAAACCTCCGCCAAAACGACGGCGTTCGATCTGCAGGTGAACCCGGCGAATCCGGGGATGCAATTCCACAAACTTGATCGGGCAAAAGACCCTAACTTCTGGTCGGTGCGGGTGAGTCGTGACATTCGCCTCATCGTCCACAAAACAGAAGCCGGGCTTCTACTTTGCTATGTCGATCATCATGACCAAGCTTATGAGTGGGCTGAGCGACGAAAGATCGAGCGACATCCCAAGACGGGTGCTGCACAGATCGTCGAGTTACGTGAGTCAGTTCGCGAGATCGTCGTTCCGAAATACATCGAAGTTGAGCAACCGGCCCCACCCAAGCCACCACTCTTTACCGGCGTGACCGACGATGAGTTGCTCGGTTACGGTGTGCCCGAGGAATGGCTCGGTGACGTTCGCGAGGCCACTGAAGATACGCTGTTCGACATAGCAGAGCACCTACCGGCTGAGGCGTCCGAGGCATTGCTTGAACTAGCCACCGGTAGTACCCCGCTGCAACCTGCACTAATCTCTGAGGGCGAAGATCCGTTCAATCATCCCGATGCCCAGCGGCGTTTCCGTGTAGTGACCGACGTCGAAGAACTCAAGAGGGCTATGGATTTCCCGTGGGAGAAATGGACTGTCTTCCTGCACCCCGCTCAACGAGACATTGTTGAGCGTGATTACAACGGATCGGCACGAGTCGCCGGATCGGCTGGCACGGGTAAGACGATTGTTGCCTTGCATCGAGCTGTGCATCTTGCGAAGAGTAACGCCAACAACATGGTGCTGCTCACTACGTTCTCTATCACGCTCGCCAGAAACCTTCGACGAAAGCTTGGACGGTTGATTGGTGATGATGACGAGCTGAATAAACGCATCACGGTTCGTGCGATCGATGAAGTTGGGCTTGAGCTATATGAATCGGCCTTTGGCACGCCAAGTGTGCCAACACCAACTATGTTGAGAACACTGCTCAAAGCCGCCTCAGAGGCTGCTGAAGATCACCGATTCACACTACGGTTCCTCGAGTCGGAGTGGAGCAATGTCGTCGATGCATGGCAGCTAGACACTTGGGAAGCATATCGTGATGTCGCACGCCTCGGTCGCAAAACAAGGCTGGGAGAGAAGCAGCGTTCCATACTCTGGTCTATCTTTGAACGACTTCGTGCCGACTTGCAGGAACGAGGCTTCGTTACCATCCCTGAAGTCTTTGCGTCGGCAACTGAGTGCTTAGGCAAGAACGAAACACCACCAGCTGACTTCGTAGTTATTGACGAGGCACAGGACGTGAGTGTTCCTCAGCTTAAGTTCCTGGCCGCGTTGGCGGGAGACAAGAAGAACGGCCTCTTCTTCGCGGGCGACCTCGGTCAACGAATCTTCCAGACGCCGTTTTCCTGGAAGTCACTCGGCGTAGACATTCGCGGTCGATCGCACACATTGCGGATCAACTACCGTACCTCGCATCAGATTCGCCAACAAGCAGATCGTCTACTTGATACAGAAATAGCTGATGTAGATGGCAATCAGGAATCTCGTAAAGGTACGGTGTCAGTATTCAATGGTGACGAGCCGTCGGTTGAAGTGGCCGAGTCGAGCAGCCATGAAACGAAACTGGTTGCCTCATGGCTCGCTAACCGAACTAAAGAAGGCGTCAATCCCCAAGAGATGGGTATCTTCGTACGCTCGGAAGCCGAGATGCCCAGAGCTAGGGCTGCCATTGCCGAAGCTGGGCTTGTAGCTGCTGAACTCGACGCAAACACCTGCACAACGGACGGCTGCGTTTCGATGGGTACCATGCATGTAGCCAAGGGACTTGAGTTTCGTGCAGTAGTGGTAGCGGCGTGCGACGACGAGGTCTTGCCGCTGCAAGCACGGATCGAAGCCGTAGCTGACGACGCAGACCTTGAGGAAGTCTACAACACCGAACGACATCTTCTCTACGTTGCATGTACCCGTGCTCGCGATCATCTTCTAGTTACAGGCGTCGATCCAGTTTCGGAGTTTTTAGACGATCTACGGCGGAAGTGATGCCGCTGTATGCTGTCGTACGTTGTAGCTCGACAATCGAACATTTAACCGACTAGGGATGGTTTATGGCACAACAATCCGACTTCGTTCGAAACGCACTCGTCGATTTGCATGCGCGGGCCTTATCTGCTGCAGAACTGCATCCGGGCCTTAGGCACATGCTTGTACTACCGCCTGGGGAATGCATCCGCATTCCGACTATCCCTGGCGTTCGTCCATTAGGATCCATGGGTAAACAAAAAAAGACTCAAGATATGCATATTTAGCGAGACTGAGCTAGTTGGTCCGTTGCCGCCGCACGCGAGTTGGCCGAATAAGTTTGAGCCGTGGCGTGCCATCGTAGCTGAAAATGGCCATCGCCCGAATACACGAAATCCGTATCGCATTCATCTCTTTTTCGGCAGTAACTCGACTGCATTCAACGCGCTTCAAAAACTGGCTGATGATCTGGATGGAATCCGCAAGCAGGTGATGCAAGCCATCAACGGAGATAGCAGGCAAATTCGAGACGACGTGTTTTTCTCATCGAGTGATCGAATACGCTGTGCTCGCGCTACCTTCGGCACCCATCCGTGCGCTGCGGGTGTTCCACTTTGTACCGCTCAAGCGGCGATGAGGCACTCCAAGCCCGAGCTGACGGCTAATATCTACACTGATCCAAAACTACTCGATGTGGCTGGCGCTATCGACGCCCTTCCCGCCCTCTCGGTGGATGCTGAAGCCGCTACGGCCATGACGTCCCAAGCCTAAACAAGATCCGTTACTCGCCACTGAGCTACCCGGTGACGCCCACACGACGCGATCACGTCCTCCGTCCGATGCGGGTCTGTAAGCCACGATCGTATGCCGAACCAATGACACACAACGACGAAGTTTGCGTTTACCTTGCACTAAACCTTCCACGTATGCGCGTCCATGGTCGTCCATGCTAGTCATCTGCTGCCAAATCGGACGGTGAATTGGGGGAATGGGTAACCGGTTGTGGGATCGTTGTAACTAGCGCCCCAGTCAAGCGTTAGACGCTGCTGTCACTGGTAGATCACAACGGTCAGACAAAGCGGGTGATGGGATTCGAACCCACGACATTCACGTTGGCAACGTGTACGCCTATGGAACCCAAGTATTGTGCTGGTAAAGACTTAGCGCCACAGGCGGACCTCGCGCGCAGCGCATGCGCAGCGCGCAGCATGCCCAGCCAAATCAAAGAGGATCAAATGGACTCCGATCTCGCGGCTCTCATCCAGGCTTGGCCGCATCTACCCTGCGCAGTCAGAACGGGCTTCATGGCGATGATCGACGCAGTCGTAGCCAACGAAAGTCCAAAGAGCGGCATTGAAACTCGGGACTAGTATTGCGGTATGAATGCCAGTCGGTGGCAGCCCGCCCGTTTCAAGACCGCGACAGGCTGGACGAGACCCTACTCTCCCCTCCAGCGTGAGCCAGTGGCCAGTCTGGCAACAGAACTATTCGAGGACTATACGCGGAGTCGTGGAACTGCTACGATTCCCTTAGCCAGTAGCGTCTCAAACGCTTTCGCGCCCGACGCGGGAGACCGAGCCAGGTCTCCCGGAAGATCGCAGCGAACCGTTCGTTCTTGTCGCACGCTAGGTCGTTGAGGCACGGGCCAGCAGCACGGGGCTGGCCATGAGGCGTGGTGAGGTAGAGACCTCCTCTTGGCGAAATCGGTATCAGGCGATTGGATTCAATCACCGTGGTTGGCCTGCCCCCAATCTATGTACCAGTGGCTATGAGAGCCGGTAACTGTTTCTTCTCCTCAGACCCCGCCCGTTGGGGCAGGCGGAGCGGAGCGGAGCCTGTCCCAACGGGCGACGAGCACGCCTTACCATCCGCACTGATCCGTCCACTCACCGTAGCCGCATAAGCCGCTGGCGTTTTGTAGCCCAAGCTGCTGTGCGGGCGACGATGATTGTACGCCAATCGAAAGTCCTCCGTTACCACCTTCGCCTCCTTCAAACTCGTAAACAACTCGCCGTTGAGAAGCTCATCACGTAGCTTCCCGTTAAACGATTCGTTGAAGCCGTTCTGCCACGGCGCACCCGGCTCGATGTACAACGTCTTCACGC
>JAJRWX010000003.1 GCA_024276605.1 Planctomycetota bacterium
CCAAACACTTGTATGATTCAGTGCCCTCTTCAAGAACAAACGACAGACCAAATTCCTTGGTGAGCCGGCAGGCAGTTAAAATATCGTGCTGCTGCCGCGCCTGAATACGCAAGGGTATGTCACCCGCTAGAATGCCGTGTAGTGCAGCCAACGAGGCCGGCTGCGGGGTATCTGCACCACTTATCGCTATACCGGCTTCATGTCGTTTGGAATCATAGAATGCCTTGCGAAATATCCAGGCTACACCCATGCGCGTTGTTGGCCTGCGCGTCAAAAATGAAACACGATTGCGCCAAGGCATTCGATTGCGCCCGCCGCGCCATGAAGGCTCGGTCCCCATCGTCGCCTTGACCGCATCTTCAGCGCGAATCACCCGCTCACTCATCGGACCGGTCGTACGCAATATAGCCCCGCGCGAGCCAATCACAGCCGCTGAATCCGGAGCGGCAAACACAGTGGTCACGCCACCCTTGGCTAGCCTAAGGAAATCGGGAGATCGAAGATTGATGGCATCCAATACACGCGTGTGCGGAATAATTTCCGATGAGTTCTCCACATCCGTAGGCCACGTGCGCTTACCCACAGCCACGGGCGGCGCAGCATTGGGAAAGCCACACTCCTCACACGCCTTACCATCAGCGTGTTGCAAAGCTCTAGAACACCGTGATCCACAACATCCTACCGCAACCTCTTCAACATGACGCGGGCAAAATAGATCATGCAAAACCGCGCGAGGACTACGCTTCCCCATAGGAATCGTCATCAAGTCCGTAGCCTCGATAGCCGCATTAGCATCGATCAACCCCGGCGTAATATGGCCATGTTTGATCCGTACCACAGTGGCGCCTGTCGGCGTTTCAATATCCTTCCCAATCGCGACGATTCTGCCGTCACGAATTAACACCGCGCCATGATCGATCGTTTGTCCATTACCAACATGAATACGATCCGCGTAAATAAACATCTCGCCGTTCTTGTCCGCATTCACCGTTACGCAATGCACCAGCACGCACAAGGAAACCATGAACAAAACCGGTAGTTGACGATGCCCATATCGTGTCATTCGCATTAGCGGGACTCCTTCGTTAGTAGCGCAAGATCAGATGTGCTGGGGTATAAGCGATGTCCTCCGACATAGACAGCCAGAACTTTTGCCTCCAAACGAAGAGGATCATCCGAAAATATCACCACATCTCCGAATCGCCCAGGTGTGATACTACCAACCTTATCCGCAACACCCGCCATGGTCGCCGGAACCGAGGTAATCGCCTGACGCGCCTTAGCCGAGTCCATACCATAACGAACGGCCAACGCTGCACTGATCCGTAAACTATCGTATGAATATCGTGGAGACTGCCCCGCCAACGCCACCGTCATACCAGCCTTAGACCACGCACCCGCTGCTGCCAGCGTTCTCGGTGACATATCAAACGTCAAGGGACCAACAACCACAGCCTTAGCATCACGCATTTCATAAGATAAATCATGCATGTCACTTGTGTGTATAAAGGTGATGCGTCGATGATCGCCACGAAGCACATCCGCTGCGACCGTCACATCTTGCGGTGATTGACAAACCACCATCGCATCCAACGATCCTCTCACAAACGCCTGCAACCGTTGATGCCCACGATTGGCCCTCGCATCCGACATGATGCGCCGCAAAATAACAGCCGCCCCCATACGCGACGTCGGCTCACGCTCACCTTGAAAAACCTTATCCCCCAACGCAAAGATCAAAGGCCCGTCATCACGCAATACTTCGACGCCGCGCGAAGCGGTCGCACGAAATACTCCGGCAGCACCCGTAACGACATTGACAGCCGACGGTGCGACCAACATAGACGTGACACCGTGTGCCACCGCCTGTTGAACCTGACGATGAAACACATCGATCGCATCAATAGCATTAACCGAAGCATCAACCGCATAGCTGCTCTCGATATTTTTGCCTACACAACTAATTTCACTATACACATCAAACAGACCGGGTACCGCAACACCGGTTTTATATTGATCCGCATCCTGCCAATCAGCGCCGACAACCGCAGGTTGCACTGACGCAATACGATGACCATCGAAGGCAATCCGCATAGGACCGGCCAACGTGCCATCCACGCTCATCACGCGCCCCACAATGATCGACGGAGATTTACTGTTTTCCCCCCGGCTTCGAGATGAATACATAATTGATAAGCTGACTACGACTACAAGGCTAACAACTTTGCGACTCATCCTACTGCCCTCCCCCGTCGCCAACATCATCCTTATGATCGTACACAAGTTTACCGGCTACATAAACGCGTTCTACCACTGAACCGGGATCAGACGGATCCGACGACCACACCACAAGATCAGCCGCACGGCCTACAGCTAACAAGCCCGCTCGATGGGGAATGCCTAGCACCATAGCCGCTTGCGTGGTCACAAGAGACAGCCAATTGACATCATCAGTTTGTGATGCCGCCATCTGAGCATGAAAAGAAACAAAACGGGCAGCCATCGAACTTCGCGCCCCGCTGGAAACCGTCCACGGCACGCCGGCGCGTTGTAAAACATCTATATGGCCGTGGCGGTAACGTCTGAACTGGTTCGATCGAAAGATTTCACTATGTGATCCCGGACCGAATACCAGCTTGATATCCGTATCCGCTATCGCAGAAGCCACCAGATACGCCTCGGTGGCACCTTCAATCAACACATCAAGATTGAACTCTTCCGCAAGTGCGAGCGCATTTATTATACCATCACTACGCTGCGCCAGGATACGAACATCTAATTCGTGATCAATGGCTTGTAGCAACAATTCACTTACCCGGTCAATGGCCGGCTTCTCGGGCTTGGTTAGTTCCTCTTCCTCTTTATCCTTGTCTTCTCCGTTACCATTTTCTTTTTTATCATCTTTCCCGTTTTCACCGTCACCACCATCGTCGGCAAAAGGCTTTTGTCTGAAGGTTTTACGATTCACAACATGACGTGACATTTTATTGTCACTCAGTAAACCCCGGATACCTGGCTCATCTTCCGGATCATCATCGGATTCGGGTTTAGGTGTGGGTTTGGGAGAATCCTCCGAATCTTCGGTGTCTACCGGCTTCTCCTTTTCATCCGCCTCTTTCTTCTCCGCATCGTCTTTTTCTTTACGACGCGCTTCTAGTTTTTCCAGATACTCTTTGAGGTCTTCTTCGTAGTCTTCGAGCGATTCTCGGTATTCCAAAGCGTCGCGAAACTGCTTCCGTACCTCTTCAAATGTTTTGAGTCGCTTAATCGGTGAATCTGCCGGGCCGAAACTGATCGCCAGCGCCGTGTCATCAGCCACCAACGCCCCCATGCTGCCATCGTCATGCGCCACTAACTTAACAATTGCGCCAACACCATTAATCCCCGGCGATCGCCCCGGTGTTAGATAGAAAGTGGTCACCCCGTTACGCAGCGCTTCACGAAACACGTTCCGGGCGTACGGATCGAAACCATCCCATCCGCGCCCCAGTGCAGCACTCTCATTCGACTCGTGCAACAAACCCAACGTACTCCACGCGTCTATCAGACCCGGCGTAACCGTTCGACCGGTGAGGTCGTGGCGCGATGACAAAAACGGGGCCTTAACATCCGTCCCCATCCCAACAACTCGCCCACCTTTGATAACCATGGACCCACGCTCAACAACCCGCCCATCCCCCCTGAGAATACGCACATTCTCTAGCACGGTAGCACGCTCAAACAGTTGCCCATGCGCTACCTGCACAAAAGCAAGCACACACAAGGGGATGGATATAGATCGTATCATTCGCAGTTGTCGCATACTGCCTCGTTTCACCATATTACCGATATAACGCCACTCCCTAACTCTACTGTAATATAGTCGGTACACCACCCAAGCAAAATGAAACGAATCGTTGATTCGGTGTGATTAAGGCAGTCTGGACAAAAAATTACAGATTCACCTACCAGCACAGAGCTTACCCAGGCGATTTGAGCCGATCGCAAAGTGTGTACGATATATTATGGAAACAGAAAGGCTTTAGTGCGAGTCGTTCGAAGTGGCAGGCTCATCTTCTAAGGCACCTGAGCCAATACTGTTATCACTCACAGCTCGCAACCCATCGGCTGACGGTCGCCCATCATCTTCAAGTTTGGGTAGATCCTTGACAGAAGCGAGGCCAAAGACTTCGAGAAACTTATTCGTCGTACCATAAAGCATAGGTCGACCAATCTCCTCGGCCCTTCCGACGATTTTCACCAGGTCAACTTCACGCAAACGCACTAGCATATCGCCGGCAGCTACGCCACGGATAGATTCAACATCAGCTCGAAGAATGGGTTGCTTGTAGGCTACAATCGCCAGCGTCTCCAAGGCAGCTGCTGACAGACGAGAATCAGCGCGAGACTTCTGTAATTTTTTGACCCACACATCATACTTTGATTGCGTGAGCATCTGATACCCATTCGCGATACACTCAATACGAAACGACCGTCCGGTTTGATCGTAGGCTTCGTTGAGCGTATCGATATGTGCTTTCACATCGCCAACATTTCCCACCCCCAACATCTGGGAGAGTTTTCTGGCGGACAAGGGGACATCCGTCGAAAACAAGATAGCCTCAACCGCAGTAGCGGCTGTCACATCATCGACCGCTATCTCTTCACAGGATAGCGCTTCCGGCGTGTCAGTTTTTGATGCCTTTTTAACCATCGGATTATGCTACAATGTTTCCCAACCATTGGCGAGTGGGTAAAATCTCAGCCATAGGGAAATCTATAAAATCATGCGATAACCCAATAGGATGATGGGGACTTCGATTCACTCACACCCCACTCTTTTAGGTATGGCGCTGTTGCTCACTATGTCTGTAACGACTATGTAAGGGGATGCGACAGTGGTTGGATAGCCGGCGCATCTGGTCTATCAAATGACTTTGACTCCGGCCTTGATGACATCGCATACTGAATTATTTTGATAAAACGGGAGTTATGCTACGTGGGTATTGTTGTCAATAAAATCAAAAACCCTGATTTCAGCCTAGGGAAACGATCACCACAAGCATGGCAGTGGTCGTCTACATCACCACAAGCACAGCTTATTCGTGAGCCGCAAACAGGCGATGAGTCCGGTCCTTCAGTGACGGTTCGTGTCGATCACGCCCCTGCCTCAGCCTTCATCACCCAACGTGTGGTCTGTAAACCTGAAGAATACTACCGCGTAGAAGTCACAGCCTCCTGCAACCTGAATGTTGCTGACGAGCATGGAGGGTTCGTACTGCGTGTAGCCAGTATCAAAGACGACAAAATCGTCGGCCAAGCGCGATCCACCCCCCCGATCCATCGTAGCAGTCAGGCCATGGATATTTGCGCCGTATTTCAAGCGCCGCCCAATATCCGCCGCGTGGATGTTTCCGTAGGCATGCAAGACGCCAGCGGCACGGCTACCATTCACGAAGTTCGATTCATTCGCATACTAGAACCGGACGAAGTATCTCACCCCTTAGCATTACCAGCGCCACGTCACGCCTTAGCTGCACCGCGTCTCGTGCAACAAGTCGCGGTCTGCTCAAACTCTGCCAAGGACAGGCCATTAACACATTTACTCGAATTACAATTTGGCAGAAAAAAAGTCAGTACGTTTGAGCCAAAGCATTTTCGGCCCAATCAACTTAATGAGGATGCGATTTTTCTACCCGACGCCCAACCGCCGGCTTCGCTAAGCACGCTACGTTCTTTGAAACAACTCGCCCAAAACCGTATCGTAATTATTTCCCTACCCGCCTTCGCAACTATTGCGGGTAAAAGCCTGCATCTTCACCGCATTGAACAAGATGACGACCCCATCCACGCACTCGTAGCTTACGCCAATTACGCCACGCACGGATTCGCACTACAAGATGCCTTCGCCTACGCCTGGTCGGGTAAAAAGCGTGGCAGTTATGTGCAACATCAATTTCGCCGATCACCATCATTCAAAACGTTTTGCAGCAAGCACGGCTTTGACACCTTACTCGAATCGATGTGCGACAAGGACAAAACGACAAACCAGCCCATTTGCCTGTTTCACGAAACTGACGGCGGCACATTGTTCGTGCTCGACATTGACCCCGTCGAAACTACAGCCACAACACTTGGTGCGCCAACGCTTGCGGCACATCTGATGATGTCCATGCTAGGTGAACCGCAAACTGGGCTAGGCCAATACTGCGTACCGGAGGAAACCGAAATGGATTTCCGCACCATGCTATGCGATATGGCTGATCGTGTTGACGGATTCGTCGTACACAATGAAGACATCCCCATCGAAGAAGTGACTCACCAAATGGTGACCCTAGGCCGTGAAGACGCCTCTTTCGGATTGCCTCTACAACCCAAGCCCGTAATCCTGATTCGATCGGGTTTACATGCCGGCCATATTGAATGCGCCTATAGTGCGTTCAATTGGTTCAAACAACTTGTTCGCATCCCACCCTACGTCTGCCCCTATGGTACATCATTAGCCACACGGTTTCGCTTAGCCTGGCTACCACTTCTTAGTGAATGGGATACGGCTAATGGCTGGCAGCGTGATGGCACTGCATCAGACACACCGGTGGAGATTGAATTCGAAGAATCGACCATAGCTGCGCTGATCGACATCGTACCCACGCCGGTAAATCAAGTGCACGTGGTCCTACAACAAGGCTCCGCGTCATTTAATAAATACGCCCACTGGATACCGCGACTGTTTGAAACCTTTGGACAGTATCGCACACCCGCCTGGACAGTGCCGGAAGGCGCTTCGTTTACAGACTTGGACGCCTACCGTTGGCGACACGTTGCCTATAGCCCGTTGGTGACTACGCAACAAGCGAGCCTATCCGAGCCGATGCAGCAATCAGTACTGGCTAACGGTGGTGAGATGATTCGCATAGAAATTCCAGCCAGTGACATGGACTATTCAGCTAGCTCCATCATCCGCACAGGTATTGCCACAACCATCCTCGAACACGTGGTCGGTTTGCAGTACGGCCTCATCGCGGTAAACCGCAACACAAAAGCCGTAGCCCTGGACGCTTGGCCCCGCGTATCACCAGGACAAGCACTCATCATAGAACCGGACGACCCCACACTAACAAGAAGCCTTTCCCGCGCCGGATAAAAATTCCTTTCCTGCGCCGGTGAATAATCCTTTCGTGCACCGGATAATACATCCGAGCCGCAAGCGCCAGCGCCCGGTGTCTTCGGATGGTCACAAACGCTGCGAATATTCTACGTAATCGCGGCATGTACAATGTTTTGAAGACACGGTCGGGATGCATGGTCAAGATGCGAAAACAAAAACACGGGTCGCTCGCGCTCGTCGCTCGGAGTGGTATGGATCGTCATTCCCACACAGGTGGGAATCCAGCCCGTCTGCGCAGACATAGCACTGAGCGTTATCATCATCTCCCCCATGTCCAAACAAAAGGACATGGGACACTCGCATATTCACAGCGTTGGACCTCTTGTGGTTGATTCAAGTGCTGCGCCTGGGTACGATCACGAACAGAGTCTTAAACAACAGGCATTGTCGATTGGAGTTTGGCTGAGACGATGACGCAGACCTCAGTAGTAATTCTCGCCACGCTCTTCGGATCGGCTATGCTGATCTTGTTCCTATGGCACCAACGTCATCAAACGACACGGCGACGGCGACCCGACGATGCACTTAAAGCCATCCTGACCGCAGACTTAGAGGACCGTGTTGTCGGCTCAGCCGAGTTGGCCGGTCTTCTCGGCATCGGATTAGACACTGCGATACAACTCATTGAACAATTGTATGCCTCCGGTTTGGTTTGTTGGGGTGATGGTGGTCTTGAACTAACCAACAGCGGACGCCAAACCGCCATCCGCTTATTGCGGGCGCATAGATTGACGGAGCGGTTTCTGGTGGATGAAGCACGTATGTCGATCGAACGTGTCCACCGCGTGGCCGATCGTGCCGAACACGCCATGACTGAGGCTGAACTCGCGGAGTTGAACGAACAACTCGGGCATCCTGACTGGGATCCCCACGGCGACCCGATTCCAAACGCGCATGGTGCGGTGGCTCACGTAGACCGTTACGCGCTGGACGGTTGGCCGCTGAAGCGTCGGGCGATCATCACGCATGTGGAGGATGAACCTCCGGATGCCTTGCGACGACTACTTGCTAAGGGCCTGCGTCCCGGCACTTCGCTGGAGATTATATCGCGTAGTGATGACTACCTGACCGTCGTAATCGCTTCAAAAAAGGTCGAGCTTCCGGCTGCCCTCGCGCGTCAGGTGCATGTGCGTGCATGCGATGCCGACGTGGCTAAGGCGCCCATCGCGCATCAAAACCTGGCAGAACTCGAGCGTGGCGGTCGCGCGCGAATCGTACGCCTTGATGAAGCCTGTCGGGGGTTCACGCGCCGCAGACTGCTCGATCTCGGCATTACGCCTGGCGCTTTCGTACAAGTGGAAATGACCAATGCCGGTGGGTCCGCCCGCGTGTATAAGATTCGCGATACGCTGATCGCACTTCGTCGTGAACAAGCCGGGCAGATCATCATACAGAAGGAATCTCTCACGAATGCTGTGGAGATCACCGCACCATGAGTCACGCATGTGGTCCTTCTTGTGATAGCTGTGGCGAGCAGAGGATTAGTCTAGGCCTCGATACGCGAGATTACAAACATGTGATTGCACTGGCCGGCAATCCAAATACCGGCAAATCGACAGTATTCAATGCGCTAACGGGACTGCGTCAGCACACCGGCAACTGGCCGGGAAAAACGGTGATGCGTGCGGAGGGCGCGTTCTCGGTTCAAGGTGTGCGATATAAACTAGTCGACCTACCGGGGACGTATTCGCTTCTCTCGGCGTCGAGCGACGAGCAGGTGGCACGAGACTTCCTGCTGTTTTCACAGCCGGACTGCGTCGTAGTGGTCGTGGACGCAACCGCATTGGAGCGCAATCTGAATCTCGTGTTTCAGGTGATGGAGATCACGCCAAAAACCGTGGTGTGCGCCAACCTAATGGATGAAGCTCGACGCAAGGGCATCGAGGTGGACCTTGAGCTTCTCGCGCAGCGCCTTGGTGTACCCGTCGTAGGGACGGTCGCACGACGCGGCACAGGCGTGACGCATCTGATCGAGGTCGTAGCCGACGTTGTTAACGGTCGCGTGGTATCGAATCCCCATGTGGTGCCTACACCGAAACCCCTGCAAAAAGAAGTGGATGCCGTCGTACCACTTGTCCTGACACTCGCACCTGACCTGCCCAACGCACGTTGGGTCGCCTACCGTCTGATCGAAGGAGACCATCGCGTTCGTGAAGCGCTTCGATCCGGTGAGTTGGCGCAATTGGCCAGACAATCCAAGACAATCCGTGATGACGCAACGGAACGTGATTCGACGACCGGCGCCCTCGAGAAGTCGTCATGAGTGAGCGCAACGACCCCAACACCGCACTACAGCAAATTGACGAGATTCGCGACGCGGTTGGTGAGCGATTCCGCGATGAAATTGTGTCCGCGACATTCCGCGCCGCCGAACGCATCTCCAAAGAAGTAGTACATCGTTCACGGAAACGGGCTACGTGGGACGAACACATCGACCGCTTCATGACGCATCCTATCTGGGGCTGGCCGGTGATGGTGGCCGTACTGGCTGCGGTACTCTGGATCACCGTAGTCGGAGCCAATATACCCTCAGCATTCCTGGCGGGCATGTTGATGGACAAAGGGGGGCTTACTGAGTTCTTCGACTCGTTTTTTGGCACCACGGCACCGGAATTCATGACCAAAAGCCTTTACGAGTTACTACACATGGGCTTCGCGGCGATCCAAGCGCCAACTTGGCTCAGCGGCATGTTGGTCGACTGCGTCTATCTCTGTCTTGCATGGGTCGTTTAGGTCATGTTGCCGCCCATGGCTATTTTCTTTCCACTCTTTACCCTCTTGGAAGACGTAGGCTATCTGCCGCGCGTAGCGTTCAACCTTGACCCGGTGTTTCGGGCTACCGGGGCACATGGGAAACAGGCGCTGACGATGTCCATGGGATTCGGCTGTAATGCAGCGGGTGTTATCGCCTGCCGCATCATCGACTCACCCCGTGAAAAACTGCTGGCGATTCTGACGAACAATTTCATCATCTGCAACGGACGGTTCCCCACAGTCATTGCGATTGCGACGCTCATGGTCGCAACGGATACCACGTCAGGGCATGTCATTTCCGGTATTGCCGCGTTCACCGTGATCGCCGTCGTGCTGCTCGGCATCCTCTTCACCTTCCTCGCGTCGTGGGTAATGTCGAGAACCATTCTACGAGGTGAAGCGTCCGCATTCACACTTGAACTCCCCCCTTATCGACGACCGGGATTCTTTTCGATCCTCTATCGATCGTTGATCGATAGAACCATCTTCGTGCTCGGTCGCGCATGCTGTGTAGCTGCACCCGCGGGACTCGTAATTTGGCTGGCGGCGAATGTCGACGTCGGCGGTACGCCCATAGCCGTACACCTAAGCCGCGCCCTCGATCCAATCGGATGGTACCTGGGACTCTCCGGAATTATCGTGTTGGCCTACATCGTCGCGATACCGGCCAACGAGATCGTGGTTCCCACGATGATCATGCTGATGATTCTCGTCGGAGGGGATCAGGGGCTAGGCCTGGCGGTGGGAAAGATGATCGAGCCGGAAGGCGAAGCCATGCGCTCAATGCTTCAGGCGAACGGCTGGACGCTGATGACCAGTGTGTGTTTGCTGCTTTTCGTGCTCCTACACAATCCCTGCGGCACAACGATCTGGACGATCTGGAAGGAAACACGCAGTATCAAGTGGACGCTCTTTGGCACACTGATGCCGCTCGTGGTGGGTATTGCCACGTGCGCACTAGTGGCAGCGATCTGGCGCTTTGTAGATGGAGGATAGCATCCGGATGGCATGGTTCAGCGAAGCGCAATCATGTTTTAGTTTTCGCCATTATACATGCCCGCGCCTTCGGCTTGGACATGCCACACGACGCTATACAACAATTAACGTCGATCTGGTATGATGGAAAGACAAGTGATACAGTACAATCAAAGAAGATCGATTTATCTCAACGGTCATCTCAAAGGAGGTTATAGCCATGCACGTCATTGTCGACTTATGCGTTGTTCCGATGGGTGTGGGTGTTTCAGTTTCTGAGTTTGTGACGACGTGCGAGCGGGTTATTCGTGAGTCCGGATTGAAGTCTCAGTTGCACGCTTATGGCACGAATATCGAAGGTGAGTGGGACGAAGTTTTCGCCGTCGTTAAGCACTGCCATGAGGTACTTCACGAAGCCGGCGTTCCACGGATTTCCTCGTCCATGCGATTTGGTACGCGCACCGACAAATCCTTTTCGATTGAAGGTAAAGTGCGCAGCGTCGAGGAAAAAATGTAAGGCAATTTGTCGGGCAAAGCCCGACCTACCTAGCTCGTGATTTCATCGCCCAATGCGAGGAATAGTTCCACTTCTTCATCGGTCATATCAATATCACGCCTGGCCATCACGCGTGTGGCTACATCCAGTAAACGATTCGGGTCGCCGTTGGTAAAAGCAGACTCGGTAAACCAAGCAAACGAATCAACCCATTTGGGTAAAATCTTCGTCGTAGCTATCACAGCCGCCATCCCGATGATAGCCCCCGTTGGAATGGAGGCGTTAATACCAATCTTCGCGTGGTCCCCGATGATCGCCCCGAAAAACATCTGTCCCGTATCAATTGCCTCACCAGCACGCGAAACACTAATCGAACCATAGGTATTCTTGAGATCAGAGTTGCAGGCCCCAGCCCCGATATTGACCCAGTTGCCCACAAAACTATGGCCTAAAAAACCAGCGTGCTGCTTGTTGCTATAACCCTGAAAAACGCATCCATCGAGTTCCCCGCCAACCTTGCAGACAGGGCCGATCGCATTGGCCCCGTGTAGCCACGTATGAGCATTGATCGTAGAACCCGGACCTATATACGAAGGCCCTTCGATAACGGCGTACGCACCAATCGTTACATCATGACTAATAAAGACCGGTCCATTGGTCGCGTCGATGATCGCGGTGGGATGCACGCGCGTGCGCTGCGATATACGAATATGAGCACGGGAACCAATCAGACTATTCGGTGATACTTCAGATTCCAGTTCAGCATCGCGTTCTTGCCAATCCTGTCGGATCAAATCAGGTAAATCGGCGATAACCTCCCAGGGATATCGGACTAACCTACCCGGTGCATACGTTTGTTCCACTCCCTTAATGGCCTCCCGCCATTGGTCTTCGTGTTGCAGCGTTTGCGGATTGAATCGCTTAGCCAGCGCTTCATTGCAAACCATAAACGCGACCTCGCCATCGATCATTCCCAAACATACTTTGTCCGGTATCTCAACAGGGCCGGAAGTCAACCAGCGCCCATTGACCAGTATCGTCCCCTCCTCGGCTGGTCGGTTGGCCGGCGCACCACAGCGCAGTGCGGCGACCTTAGCCATAATCTCTCGCGTCCAAACGCCTGAAATTGGCATGGCTACATGCTGCGCTAATCGGTCAAGCTGAAGCTTTCGACCAACACGAAGCTCGAACATACTCCGCCAAAATGTCAACGGATAAAAATCCGAGCACTTATTGTCTTCAAATAATACAAGTGATTTCATACTGACCAGTATAACACGGGTAGCGTGAATTGCATGTGTTATAGGACAAGCCTCGTTATGTAGAATAAAAGCAACACGACTTGGCCATAAAAAAAGCTTACGCCATGATCAAGCGTAAGCCCAAGTGCTGTCTGAGCGATGCGGCCATCGGTACTGCCGGCGGGGCATGATGGTCGAAACCCGTAGCTTGTACGTGGGTGGTTCGCCGTTACTCGGACCGCCAACCTCAAATGGGGTCGGTACGTCGTTAAGTCCCGCGTCAAACCTCCTCTAGTTTCGCATATCGGCTCAGGCCATTAATGTCCCTTACCCGGCAATCAAGCCGCACCGATCAGACAACACTCCTGTCTGCCACTATTATACCACTATTGATCGGCAAAGCCAAAGGTTTTGTTTGAATCTTTCATGTTAAAAATAAATCGCTCTTGCAGACCTCCAATTAGCTATACAATCATGTAACTATCATCGCGAAAGTGAATTTTTTACTTGACATGAGGGGCAACAGTTGATCTATCGAAAACGGGCTTGATTGATAAACCAGGGTGAAGATTTCGTCATGTGCGATCATGAGAATCCACGCCCTGTAAGTCTAATGCACTTGTGAAACAGATGAGAGCGACCTAACATCCACCGTGTAATATTCATTGATAAAGAGGATGCAATACTTATAATGCGGTGCCCTGTTGGCCACACATGAGATGCAGCCCATCAAGGTGAAGGAACTTTTTATGTCCACACTGCGGACTGATACGGACCATCCACATTGGCTCGAAGCGCTGGGTCTATTACATATATTCCGCACTTTGAGTCTGTGCGTACAACCCGCCAAGATCGGCTTGGCCTTGCTGACCATTGTCTGCACCTTTCTGTTCGGCAGCGCGTTGGATATCGTCTGGTCCGCCGGTAGTGGGGTAGACGCAACCTCCATTGACCGCTTTATCTTAGCCCGCGAAACCGGCCAACCTTACGAAGCACAATCCGGTGATTTCGGCATCTTTGAATCATGGCGTAAGCATAGTGAACGTTCCCTGCTCGGTTTAGCAGGTTCATCCATGCCTGATGTCAAAATAGCCGAGGGCACGCCGATGGGTGCCATGATAAACACTTACTTACAGGCCAAGCCTCAGTGCAATCTGACTAGTTTAGGTTATGGATTATGGTGGTTGATCTCTCAACACACCTTTTTCTTTATCGTATTTGGCGCGGGCGCTTTACTACTATGGGGCCTGGGTGGCGGCGCCATCTGCCGATTGGCAGCGGTACAATTCGCTCGGGGCGACCGCTTCACCATGAAACAGGGGTTCGCCTATGCGCGAGCGCATTTATTCAGCGGATTCGCCTTAGCCCCCTGCATACCCTTGGTATTCACACTCATCGTATCTTTGTTGCTACTTATATCGGGTATGCTACTCCGCATCCCGTTCATAGGTGATCTGCTGGGCAGTGTCTCGTTCATACTTAGCTTAATCGGTGGGTTTATCATTGCTGCGCTTTTGTTCGGGCTATTCGTCGGCGGACACTTCCTTTGGCCGGCAGTCGCCGCCGAAGGGCAAGACGCTTACGACGCTTTTTCTCGTGGCATTAGTTACGCATTTACCAAGCCTTTGAAAACCATTCTTTATACTGTCCAGGTCACCATGTTCGGGACGGTATGTTGGATAGTCCTCTATTGGTTCACCTACGTCGCCCTTTCGGTTACGCATTTGTTTGTTGGCATTGGGTCAAAGTGGTTCGGGCTTTGGCCTCATGCAGGAGGAGAGGATAATCCAGTTGGCAAGCTCCAGGCAATCTGGTCCATGAGTGGTTCCAGCGCCTTATATACCTGGCCTGACTGGTCTACCCTCGCATGGTATGAATATATTTCAGCCTTTCTGGTCGGTATATGCGTGCTATTAGTGGTCGGATTGATGTTTTCATTGCTGGCCTCCTTTTACTATTGCGCAAGCACCACATTATATTTTCTTCTACGACGTGAAATAGATAACGTCGATTTTACAGAAGTCTATATGGAGCCATTTAACGACACCCAAGAGACATCTCAGACTACACAACCTATGCCCCTCGTCACGCCCTCACCACCCAATTCGGACATCTCTCTGCCAATTCACGA
>JAJRWX010000021.1 GCA_024276605.1 Planctomycetota bacterium
GAAGACAGCAGAGTCGAAGTTCTGGACAACGCCAACA
The DNA here is from genome assembly GCA_024276605.1 of Planctomycetota bacterium. Classification (GTDB taxonomy): domain Bacteria; phylum Planctomycetota; class Phycisphaerae; order UBA1845; family UBA1845; genus JAJRPG01. Next base: position 38 of record JAJRWX010000021.1, read on the forward strand.
CCCCACATTGTGCCTTCGTCATTTCCGATATGACCAGCCAAATCACGACTGGATTCCCAATACTCAACATAAGCACCGGTTTTGCCGACACCGAAATAGTTTTTCAGGACGCCGCCTTTGACGTACCAGAAATCATATTGGTCATCAACCACACCTGGACCGTTTCCGACTGACGATTGACCGGCGGCGAAGTTGATGTTCAGACCTGTCGGCATATGCGTAATGCCACCAGAGCCCATGACACATTCTTCTCCGAAGGGACGTGAGCCTGTACCAACACCGTTGCCGGGACCACATCTACCGGAATCGCCAGTAGAGAGTGCAGCAACTGAGTTATCGTCTTGACTGTCGACATAACCAATACCGGCTGCGACCTTAAAGGCACCGATTTTGTTGGCATAGCGCAGTGCTACATCCCAGTAATCACTTTCACCCCAAGATGCACTGAGTACAAAGCCATGCAGTCTAGGGCTGTCATAACGGACACGATCTGTCCGGCCGGCGCCGTCGAGATTGTTGAACAGTCTACGAGAGACGGAGCCGCCCGAAATCATCGTGGCGTTGATATTGGAACGAGCGAAAAACGTCGTGCCCGAAAGGTCGATCTGCGAAATGCCATCAGTCGCCGAATGGCTGTGACCGAGCGACAATGTACCCATTCTTTTCGATGTGACATGAATGACGTTGTGACGCAGTGTCAAGACACCGGGATCCTGGCCGTCATCATTCCTCGGTGTCGTGGCATGGGCATAAGTGTCATTGATCTGCCACTCGAACCGGTAACCGACTGAGATGTCAGAGTTGATCCGCGCGCCGCCTTTGAGTCCCCAACGGGAAATGCCGCTCATGGCGAGATCCACATTGTAGACATCCGAACGCCCACCACGATTGCCAAGACCTTGATCATCAATGGCGCCATCATCCCAAAACATCAATGCACGGGTGACAAAACCATAGACCTTAACGGAAACCTTGCGGTTGTTCTTGCGAACAGTTGTGGCCTCGAGTTCCGCTACGCGTTCCTCGAGATCAGCACAGCAATCACCGCCAAGACCACCGGCAACTGCCGGTGTCATCATTCCGCCAGCAATAACTCCGGCGGCTGCGATGATCGCGAAACGACTAGATGTTTTCATCAGTCCCCCAATCATAATATTCTCCAATCCAAATCTTTTTTCATGTCCGTATTCGCGCAAATGTCCCAATTCCCTGAGGTTTGAGCATATGTGCTTTGTGAGCCTGGAACGCGTACGATATACGGACGCACGGATTTCGAGGCGACGCTTTAGGCTACAAATATAGAATGTGAGAGATACGCCTCACGTGAACTCTTGGTACTCGAACGGTACTCTTAAGATTTTGAGATCTCTAAGATGTGGCGACAGGGCCGTGTCAGTCTGGCTCAATTATCGCTTTGTTGCCGCTTCGGCCTCTATGGGAGAGAGCCTCGGTCGGCGGTCCTTGAATTGATCTCACACGCGAAACAATTTTATCTAAGTTTCGATGAATACTTGATTGCTAAGGGCGGCGTAAACCATTTCTGCCATCTGTTCAGGCAAATGGTCTCAGCCTGTGTCTAATCGGCAACGGCCACTTGCCGGAAACCGCCATTTTCTGGGATTCATTGAATCCGGATGATGGGAATAAGATTATGGCTCTCAAGCTTGAAGCGCTCCAATCGGTCTCAAAGCCGGTTCATCTGGTGGAGTTTGCAGTTAATTCTGCCGGGCCGATTCGTTTTATGCAAAATGTTCGAAGGGGGGATGTGTGGGATATGGGGGATGCGCGAAAAGAACAGCAGGCGGGGAGGATATACCTCCCCGCCTGCATTTATAGCATCACGGACGTATATATTTGTATCCGTGTTCCTGAAGCGAGATCAGCTGGACCACGCCGGAAGTTACCATTTTGGCTTCGCCGATCAGGACAACATCCTTGCCGGCCTTCTTGCTCATCTTGCGGTGGGTATTTCCGCAAGCGGAGAATGCAATATTCTTGTTTGCCAGCGCCATTGCAGCGATCCTGGCTTTTACCGGGCTGGTGTCAGCACGAAACATGTGCAGGCCCGGACCGTAAGCGACGATTTCTACGTCGACAGTCTGGCCCTTTGACTTGTAATATTTGATAACGTTCTGAGCATTGTTCAGTGTCATGCCCATGACTTTCTTATCATTCTGATCAACATGAAACGCCACTTTATGATGGGTTTTGTCAGCAGCGACGACTCCACCGCTGGCAATTCCCATGGCAACAAGTCCAAGCAATGCAAACATCAATCGGTTCATTCTTTTTCTCCCTGTTTATTTTATTTACTTGGTGTTTAGTCCAGGGCACAAACTCATAAACCAGTTTAATCTCGTTTACGGGGCTGTGACCTAGGTTAGACCGTGAACAATATCATTCAAAGGCTTGCTTAGCCATTCGGGTAAATACCAGTTCTGCTGCCCAGTAGTCACGATTCCGTGATTTAAAAAGCTTGCCTGACGGGCAGGGTTACGGTGAGGTGAGGTGAGGTGAGGATCGCCCCTGGTCAAGTCTTTCCCACTTCGTTGTGCCCCCCCGCCCACAAAAAAAAGGCGGCCCCCGAAGGGGCCGCCGACTAGTCGGTTCTATCACATTTGCCTAACTAGTTAGGCGAACTCTATCAGGTCAGTCTGACTTAAGTCAGTTTAGAACCGGATGTTAAAGCCGAGCAGTGTTGTCGTTGTTTCGTCGCCTGTGGCGTCAAGAATGACGTCTTCCTGAAAGTTACGATGGCTGAGGAAGATCTGGAAGACGGCTGAGTCGAAGTTCTGGACGATGCCCAGTCCCCACATTGTGCCGTCTGCAACATTAAAGCCGAACGCATCCTGCGTTGATTCCCAGTACTCGCCATAGATGCCGGTTTTACCAACTCCGAAGAAGTTCTGTAAAACTCCGCCTTTGACGTACCAGAAGTCGTATACGCTATCAGCAAAACCGGGACCGTTATCAACTGTCGATTCACCGGCAGCAAAATTGATGTTCAGGCCGGTTGGCGTATGGAGAATGCCGCCAGAACCCATGATACACTGTTCTCCAAAGGGGCGTGACCCGGTACCAACACCGTTGCCGGGACCACATCTACCGGAATCGCCGGTTCCACCATTGTCGTCTTTACTGTCGAGATAAGCGATGCCAGCGGCAACTTTGAAATCGCCGATTTTGTTGGCAAAGCGCAGAGCTACATCCCAGTAATCACTTTCGCCGAAGGAAGCGCTGAGAACGAAGCCAGCCATTTTCGGGCTGTCATAACGGACCCGGTCAGCACGGCCAGCACCGTCAAGGTTGTTGAACAGGCCGCGTGCAACACCGGCACCGCTCATCAGCGTGGCGTTGACGTTCGAACGGGCGAAGAATGTCGTGCCCGAAAGATCAATCTGGGAAATACCGTCAGATGCGGTGTGGCTGTGACCAATTCCCAATGTACCCAATGTCTTTGATTTAATGTGGACGACATTGTGACGAAGCGTCAGGACGCCCGGGTCCGCAGCGTCATCATTGGTCGGCGTGGTCGCATGGAGATATGTATCATTGATCTGCCATTCGAATTTGTAACCAACAGAGACATTGGAACTGATCCTGGCACCGCCCTTGATGCCCCAACGTGAAATACCGCTCATGGCGATATCGACATTGTAGATATCGGACCTGGTGTTGCCAGCGCCGTCATCGTCAGTCCAGTACATCAATGAGCGCGTGACAAAGCCATACAGCTTCACTGATACCTTGCGGTTGTTCTTGCGAGCGGTGGTTGCTTCAAGTTCTGCAACACGCTCTTCCAGATCCGCACAGCAATCTCCACCGAGACCGCCAGCCTGAGCTGATGAAAGTGCATAACCGCTCATAAAAATACCAGCCGCTGCCACCAAGGCAAACCGGCTGGATGTCTTTAAAAGTCGTCCCCCAATCATGATATTTTACTCCATATACCAGCGCTAAAATTAACAAAATTAATAACTGTCATAGAAATAGCTTGGATGACGGGGTGAAGTAAACCGAATAAGAGCGGGGTGGCTTATATCTGTGTCACACTGTGGCAGATCGAACACGGTTAGGAGCAGGCTGTGCTAGGGCTATTCTTGTTTAGACAGAATTGGTCTAATTTTTTATTTGACCGTCCACGAGCAACTCATTGCATCTCCCCCACCCTCTTTACCGGCGATCTGCTTATCCGTGCTCGCTACCCACTCAGTGGGCGCTCCGCCAGGCTGATCCCGCTCCCATATAAAGGTGAAAGCGGCGAGCCAAGGCTTTCCCACTTCGTTGCGCCCCCCCGCCCACAAAAAAAGGCGGCCCCCGAAGGGGCCGCCGACTAGTCGGTTCTATCACATTTGCCTAACTAGTTAGGCTAACTCTATCAGGTCAGTCTGACTTAAGTCAGTTTAGAACCGGATGTTAAAGCCGAGCAGTGTTGTCGTTGTTTCGTCGCCTGTGGCGTCAAAAATATTGTCTTCCTGAAAGTTACGATGGCTGAGGAAGATCTGGAAGACGGCTGAGTCGAAGTTCTGGACAACGCCCAGTCCCCACATTGTGCCGTCTGCAACATTAATGCCGAACACATCCTGCGTTGATTCCCAGTACTCGCCATACATGCCGGTTTTGCCAATTCCGAAGAAGTTCTGCAAAATACCGCCTTTGACGTACCAGAACTCGTATCCGCTATCAGCCAACAGGGGACCGTTTCCGACTGTCGATTGACCGGCAGCAAAGTTGATGTTCAGGCCGGTTGGCGTATGGAGAATGCCGCCAGAACCCATGATGCATTCTTCGCCAAAGGGACGTGACCCGGTACCAACACCGTTGCCGGGACCACATCTACCGGAATCGCCGGTAGAGAGTGCAGCAATTGAGTTGTCGTCTTGACTGTCGAGATAAGCGATACCGGCTGCGACCTTAAAGTCACCGATTTTGTTGGCGTAGCGCAAAGCCACATCCCAGTAATCGCTTTCACCCCAAGAGGCGCTGAGAACGAAGCCAGCCATTTTCGGGCTGTCATAACGAACCCGGTCAGCACGGCCAGCACCGTCAAGGTTGTTGAACAGGCCACGTGAAACACCGGCACCGCTCATCAGCGTGGCGTTGACGTTCGAACGGGCGAAGAATGTCGTGCCCGAAAGATCAATCTGGGAAATACCGTCAGATGCGGTGTGGC
>JAJRWX010000022.1 GCA_024276605.1 Planctomycetota bacterium
CATGTCAAACCCAGGTAAGGTTCTTCGCGTTGCTTCGAATTAATCCACATGCTCCACCGCTTGTGTGAGCCCCCGTCAATTCCTTTGAGTTTTAGCCTTGCGGCCGTACTCCCCAGGCGGCGCACTTATCACTTTTGCTACGGCACGATCGGAGTCAGACCTCTCATACCTAGTGCGCATCGTTTACGGCGTGGACTACCAGGGTATCTAATCCTGTTCGCTCCCCACGCTTTCGCGTCTCAGCGTCAGGACAAGCCCAGTGACCCGCTTTCGCCTCCGGCGTTCCAACTGATATCTACGCATTTCACCGCTCCACCAGTCGTTCCAGTCACCTCTACTTGCCTCAAGAATATCGGTTTGCCCAGCCATTCCCGGGTTAAGCCCGGGGCTTTCACAAGGCACCTGATATCCCGCCTACACGCTCTTTAAGCCCAGTAATTCCGAACAACGCTCGCACTCTCCGTATTACCGCGGCTGCTGGCACGGAGTTAGCCAGTGCTTCCTGTGGGGTTGGTCATTATTCCTAACCCCTGACAGCAGTTTACAACCCGAAGGCCTTCTTCCTGCACGCGGCGTCGCTCCGTCAGACTTGCGTCCATTGCGGAATATTCGTTGCTGCAGCCACCCGTAGGTGTCCGGACAGTGTCTCAGTTCCGATGTGCCGGTACACGCTCTCACGCCCGGTACCCGTCATAGCCTTGGTGAGCCATTACCTCACCAACAAGCTGATAAGTCATGAACCGCTCCCAGACCGCCGGAACTTTGCCCACATCATCATGCGATGTTGTGGGATCATCGGGTATTACCGGCACTTTCGCTAAAGGACCGAAGTCCGCCGCTATCCCCGAGTCCAGGGTACGTTGTCCATGAATTCCTCACCCGTTCGCCGCTAACCAAACTTTGGGTTACCCCGCAGAGAGGTTCGCTCGACTTGCATGCCTTAGCCACGCCGCCAGCGTTCGTTCTGAGCCAGGATCAAACTCTTCACTTGAGTATCTTTACTGACCAATCCAACATATAAATATGCTGGACGGAATAGAATCGAAAATTGGCTCTCATTCATGCGTCTATAAAGAATGAAAGTTTGGCTCAACCGATTACTCGGTTAAACCGATCTTTGCGCCCAACTCGCTGTCAAGACGAGCGGACGTCTATTCGACCTCGCAACACTGAAATACAGACGCAGTGCGCGAAGCCGTCACATTCTCAAGACGACAAACCTGTTCACTTGTCAAAGAACCGTCACGCCGCTGATGCGACATAGCGAGCCGGGCATCATACGTGAGTGTGGTACCCTGTCAACCGATGGATTGGTTTTTTTGATGCGTTTTTCTCGGACGAACCATTTTTCAGTATCTCAAACACCATTAATAGGGATAAATTCCAGTCTTACTGTACATCTAATACTGCCCACCCCATCTGAATGAATGCAGGGATAACCATCTATATGACCATCTGCACATGGTCTAACATCCCTTTTTTAACGACATTCCGTTCCTTTTTGACGACATTCAGTTAACCTGAGCGTCCGATACCTTCCATGTACGAATACGCATTTGCACAGTACGCATGCGCATTTGCACAAAACGATATATCATGAAACGCTCACCGCTATTTATCATCCTCCTCGTCGCCTTTGTAGACTTGGTTAGTTACGGGCTTATCATCCCCCTACAAGCTACTTATGCCGATCGCATGGGTGCCAACGGCCTGACATTCGGATTGTTGGTCGGCATCTACTCGTTAATGCAGCTCATCTTTAACCCCCTGCTCGGACGATGGTCTGATCGTGTAGGACGTCGGCGCGTATTGCTACTGAGCGTGGGTGGAAGCATTTTCAGTCATGCACTGCTTGGTGTCGCAGACCTGGCTTCTTCACTACCATTACTATTCGTTGCCCGCACACTCGATGGCATTACAGGTGCCAACATCTCAACTGCACAAGCCTATATCGCAGATGTAACGACTAAGGAGAACCGGGCTAAGGGCATGGGGATGTTTGGTGCAGCATTTGGGCTTGGTTTTGTGTTAGGTCCGGCTATCGGTGCGGGATTAGCCTTTATCGGCAGCTTGATAAGTGGTCCGGTCCACGGCACGGCCTGGCCGGCCTTTGGCTCGACATTGATATCCGCCGGCGCGTTTTTCTTGATCTGGCGGTATCTACCTGAATCAAATGTTAAGGCTACGGACCGGTCACAACAACGTCGCATTCCACATCTCAACATGATGGCTGCGCTATTTCGCCAACCCAGGCTGCGTGAATTATTCACGCTGACGTTCAGCGTCACCTTCGCTTTTGTGCTCCTTGAGATTACGTTCGTATTCCTATGCACGCATCGTCTAGGGGTTCGAGAGACCGGCGCGGGCCTTATTTTTGCCTACATTGGCATCCTCATGGTCATTGTCCAAGGTGGGCTTGTGGGGCGATTATCCAAACGATTCGGCGAAGCTAGTGTCATCTCCGTGGCTCCGTTCATTACGTCGATAGGCTTTATGGTCATATCTTTCGTGGCAGAAGTTGACAGTTTATCCCTTGCATGGACCGCTCTCATGGTTGGCTGCATTCCGGTGGCCCTGGGTAACGGGTTGACTACGCCTAATGTCAGTGCGCTGGTATCCAAAGAGGCTCCCAAAGATCAACAGGGTATGGTTCTGGGCACAAACCAGGCTCTAGGCTCACTCGCACGTGCCATTGGACCATTGTTCGGCGGCGCGATGTATGATGTGCGCGCAGCCCTACCTTATTGGGTTGGGGCAGGGCTATTTTTTGCTATAGGCCTCTATGCTGTAAAAATTAGGCCAAGGCACATTCTTAATGGTAACAAACAACAACTGTAAGTCTGGTAGGTCGGTAACTGCCCGACGAATTATTATTGAGGATAAAAAAGTCGGGCAGTGCCCAACCTACTGTCAGTTCCAATCAAACGCTTCACGTCGCCGTCAAATTACGGCATCATAGAACTTATGTCAGACCACATGCATGATGTACAACCCAAGACTTGCGAAACAAAGCCGAGCTTGAGATGTGCGTCTGTGATAGCGCTTGTGTTGATTATTGGCGTTGGGGCCTATGTGAGATTCTCCACGCTGGGCGAACGCTCGTTGTGGGCGGATGAATTTGCTACCTGGCATGTCTCGCAGATGCCTCTGGGAGAGAGCCTCAAGTGGCAGCCGGAACTTACTAAGCCGCCGCTCTATCAATTATGCCTGAGGCTATTAACTGACGAAGCTCGCCCGCCGGAATGGATGCTCCGGCTACCGGCTGCGATAGCTGGAGTATTGTCGGTGTTGGTGGCCTATCTGCTGGGGCGTATGATTTCCGGGCGTATGACCGGATTCGCATTAGCCATGATGTTGGCCGTGAATCTGCTGCAAATTCAATACAGCCAGGAGGCACGACCGTATTCGTTGCTCGTGTTAGGCACGATGCTTTCCACCTGGACATTCCTGTTGATGTTACGCAGGCCTAGTCTATGGCGTAGCACTATCTATGCCGTGGTTAGCGCACTTTCTTTTCACGCCCATTACCTGACGCTGCTGACTATCATGGCACATGCGATGTGGTGGGTCGTTGTGAAGTTGCTCGGCGGCAGGAGCACAAGGCCGGGTGTATTTGTGTTTGGTTGGAGTTTACTCGGTGCATTGTGTACACCTATGACGCTACATTTTTTGCGTACAAGCCAATCTGCAACTCAAGGGCTTGATTGGATTGAACCAATCTCATGGTCGTCAAGCATGGACGTGATGGCGTCGCTTACGTTCGGTAGCTCGTGGGTATGGCCTGTGTTGGTACCGGCGCTGATCATTTATATTGTGCTCTGTTTTCAGCATGTACGCGCCTGTGGTTGGAATAAACAAGCTGCATTACTACATATGCACGCGACAAGCCGAGATCATCTTTCGCCCCAAGCTCATGAAGTGCTGAACGATGATACACGGGCCGAAGGACCGCGCGGGCTGAAGCCCTCAGCTCATTTTGATAAAGAAATTGATGCGTGGTTCCATGAGGGATTCATCTTCATCTGGTTAGCCGTTAGTTTTCTGGGTTTGGTGGTCATGTCCGTTCTCGGTCAACCTGCCATGCTGGATCGATATGCCTTGCCGGCTGCGGTTCCTGCGATATTGGGGCCGCTGATGATCGCCCGTCGGTTTCACCGAAATGCCCCCGTGATTCTAGCCGCCCTATTTGTCGTTGGTACATTACCGGATTTGATCACCTTACCATGGCGCATAGAGCCGGGGTTTCGAGAATTGGCCGCCTCTGTCCAAGAAAATGTGGATCCCGATACGGATCAAGTCGCTCTGGTCATCGATAACACCACGTTTCCCGGGTGGGAGGATGCGGAGCGACTACCGCTGATGTATTACCCCATTGAAGGACATCACATCCGAGAAGTACGACTTGACGGTCGTGGACATCCTATCAACGATGACCTTTTCAAAGGCGAAGGCCATGTTTATGTAATCCTGTTTCGGTCTGATCCACACTCGATTGCAGAAGATGTCGGTGTTAAAATCGTTCCTATTGAGCTGAATGGATCATGGTACGATCAATTACTCTTCTCGCCATACCGCCTGGCCAAGTTATCACGCGAGTAACCATGATAGGATGTCCCACAGTCATACTTGACGATTATGGTTTTCACAGCTACAAAGCCGTCCTCTTGATCTCCAACGAAAGGGAATTCGTTGGCATAATCTGCAACGCTGTCGGCTCTTGTGGACGTAACTTCGCCGGATGAAGCCGATAGGTTCTTTGCAGGCATGAATGTTGCCAGGGGATGGTGACTAGAACATGAAAGGGTTAGTATAGTAGCCTGTTAATGACACAGTCATTGTTAGGCTAACGAGCTGTGCGAATCGAAAGCAGAAGAAACCACGGATCCCCACCATCATACCTTGAAACGACGTAGAACAAACGGATAATTGGACCATGAACGATAATGTTGACACCGGTGATGCGGCTAATTTCCCCTCCGAGTCTCAGGCACCTTCGCCTATACCGCCCGCTTCACCTGGGCCGACACCGGATGCCACAACACCCATCGAGCCGACACCTGCACCATCTGCGTCAATAACACCACCACTCCACACTTCGTCGGATGACTCTCCAGAGCCGTTGAGCGAAATCGAAATCCCGGCTGAATTGGATCGTGAAGTCGAGGCAGCCTTAGCCGCTGAAATGTCGAGCGGTGCAACATCACAATCAATCGCATCATCGGCTGACGTCGAGTACGAATCTGGCAAGGAGTTGATCGGCACCGTAGTCAACATTTCCGATGAAGATATTTTTATCGAATTTGGTCCTAAGAGTCAGGGCGTACTTCCGCGTGGTCAATTCGGGAAAAAAGAACCACTGGAACCGGGACGTAGAATTGACGTGGTCGTCGAGCGTTACGACAACGAGACCGGGCTGTTGATTCTCAACCGCAAGGGGGCCATCCAACGTGCCACATGGAACAACCTTGTCAAAGGTGCGGTCATTGAAGGACGAGCTACCGGCGTTGTCAAAGGGGGTTTAGAACTGGACATTCAAGGCATTCGCGCGTTTATGCCACTGTCTCAGATTTCCATAATCCCCATGAAAGACATTTCCGTATTGCTGAATCAGAAGATTCGATGTGTCGTCATGGAGGTCAATGCACGTAAGAAAAATCTACTGGTAAGCCGGCGAAAAATACTGGAGATAGAAGCCAAAGAAGCCAGGGAAAATGCACTCCGCGAATTAGAGGTGGGACAGACACGCAAAGGTATCGTCAGAAGCCTCACTGAGTACGGCGCTTTCGTAGACCTTGGCGGTATCGACGGCTTACTCCACGTCAGCGATATGTCTTGGAGCCGTATCACCAAGCCATCCGACGTGGTGGAAGTAGGCCAAGAAATCGAAGTCAATGTGCTGAAAATTGATAGCGATAGAGATCGTATCTCTTTAAGCCTTAAAGACACCTTACCCGATCCTTGGTCCGGCGTAGAAGAGCGGTTTCCATCCGGCTCCAGTGTCAAGGCGAGGATTATACGCTTGGCTAATTTTGGCGCATTCGCCGAAGTGGAATCCGGCGTAGAGGGGTTAATTCCGATCAGTGAAATGTCATGGTCTCGCATCAGTACGGCCAGCGAAGTCGTCCGTGAAGGCGACATGGTTGATGCGGTAGTTATCCGCGTGGAGCCGAAACTCCGTCGCATGGCCTTGAGCATCAAACAGGTCCAACAAGACCCGTGGGACCAAGTATTTGATAGCTTCCCGGTTAAGTCGTTAGTTAAGGGAAAAGTGACCAAACTGACGGATTTTGGTGCCTTTGTTGAAATTGTATCCGGCGTCGAAGGCTTGGTTCATATCTCTGAGCTTTCACAACAACACGTAAAATCTTGCAGCGAAGTCGTCAAAGAAGGCGAAGAGATTGAAACGCGCGTCATCGGCGTGGATAAAGAAAACCGCCGTATCTCTCTTTCGGTTAAAGCAGTAGAAGTATCTGAATCACTGGACGCACCGCCGGAAACTGCGGAGGTAGGTCCACCTAAACCGACGAAAAAACGAAAAAAACCTCTACGGGGCGGCCTATCCAGCCATTACGATTGGTAAAATGCCGGACATCCCCAGACTATCTAGGGATAGCTTTCCAGCCAGCGTGTTATGGCGTCCATGGTCGTGCTCTTTCACTTACTATGGCCTTGGCGCGGATAGTCCAAGCCCTGCATGATTAGAGAAACAGACGCCACAGTCAGAGTCAAAACGATATAAAAGTCACATGAAATTTGAACTGATAGACCGAATTATCGAACTGGAGCGTGGCCGGTGTATCGTCGCAACCAAGGTAGTTTCTCGATCCGAAGAGTATTTAGCCGACCATTTTCCCACGTTCCCCGTACTTCCGGGCGTACTTATGCTGGAAGGTTTAGTCCAAGCAGCCGGATGGCTTGTGCGAGATGCCTTAGATTTCAAGCCGGCGGCCATCTTGCTCAAGTCGGCTAGAAACGTAACATACAAGAGCTTCGTCAAACCAGGCGACCTACTCCGGCTGGAAGTAAACTGTCGGGATTGTGACGAAGCGGGCAGCAGTTTCGATGGCGTAGGTAAATGCGATGATCAGGAGGCGGTTCGTGCACGGTTTACCCTGTGTCATTTGTCGGACGGTGCCATCGTAACGAGCAGTGAGGCGACTGAGGCTTGGCGCGAAGCGTCACGGTTGAAGTTAAACGCACTACGACTTGGATAACTCAACTATGATAGGGAGGTTCTACGAATGACGACAAGCCGCGATGAGGTTTTCAGCAAAATTCGCGACGTGTTGACTGATGCACTTGGCGTCGATGAGGACGAGGTACAGGCAGCGGCTACGTTGCAAGGCGACCTTGGCGCTGAAAGTATCGACTTTTTAGACATCGTGTTTCGGCTGGAGAAAGAATTTTCGATCAAAATCCCCAAAGGTGAACTTTTCCCCGACGACATCCTCAACAATGCGGATTTTGTGGACGGCGATCGCATGACACCCCAAGGTCTTGAGACACTTAAAAAGGCGATGCCCCATGCAGACTTTACGGATTTTGAGGCCGCGCCGTTGGTATCAAAAATGCCGGACCTGTTCACCGTCAACACGATCATCACGTACGTAGAAAATAAGCTGGCAGCCGCGTAGTCTGCGACATACACTCAGGGCATAGTGTGTGATGAACGTGGGCCTGCAAACCTAACGGGGGTGAACATGCGGTGGATTTGGATTGATTCTTTTGTCGAATTTGTGCCCGGCATCCGGGCTTCGGCTATAAAGAACATCACCCTGGCGGAAGAGCATCTACACGATCATTTCCCCCACTATCGCGTCATGCCGCCTACACTGGTCATTGAGGGTATGGCCCAAACCGCCGGGATTTTGGTCGGAGAGGCTCGCGGTTTCAAAGAAAACGTCATTCTAGCAAAAATTAAACGCGCAGAATTCAGCGATTACGGGCTGCCAGGTGATCAGCTACGTTACGAAGCCTTGGTCGAATCTATCAATGAGAACGCGGCCATGACCTCCGGACGGGTGCTACGTCGAGGCGAGGAAATAGCACATGTGGATCTGATCTTTTCTCACGTAAATCAGTCCACCCGCTCGTCTGAAATGCCCGATCATAATTTCGTATTCACCGGTATGTTCATGGATTTATTATCACAATTTCGCCAACATGCGAAGTCGGAAAGCACAACGACTCATGCAAAATAAAAAACGTGTTGTTGTCACAGGCGTGGGCATTGCCACACCTTTGGGCCTGGGGATAGAAACAACCTGGGACGCGCTTCTCGCGCAACAAACAGCTATTGCACCGCTGAAAGCCTTTGATGCATCGAAGCTCTCATCCAAAATCGCCGGCGAGTTACCGGCCTTCAAACTTGGTGATTTCATCCCCAAAAGCCATCGAAAAAGTACCAAACTCATGTGTCGTGACATCGAGATAGCCGTCGTATGCGCTTACCATGCCGTGAAACATGCGGGTTTGGTTACGAAATGTATAGTCGAGCGATCAGAATCACAGGGCGAGGCCAATGTCGATCCCCAACGACTAGGTGTTAGCATCGGGGCCGGCCTGATTCCGGCTGATTTACGCGAACTTGCGATGGCCTTCAATACTGCCGTCACTGATGGTAAAACGCTTGACCTCACCGTATGGGGTGCGGAAGGCATGACCAACCTCACCCCGCTTTGGTTGTTAAAGTTTTTGCCTAATATGCTCGCCTGTCATGTGACCATCGTGCACGACGCCCAAGCACCGAGCAATACCATTACCTGCGGCGAAGCCTCCGGGCATTTAGCTATCGGGGAAGCCTATCGAACGATTGCTCGCGGTGACGCCGAAGTTTGTATATGTGGCGGCGTTGAGAGTAAAACTAATCCCATGGCTGTAGGTCGCCAAATCAAGATGGGGCGACTCAATACTCAGGACAACAACAACCCCACCTGCGCCAGTCAACCATTCGGTGACGATCAAAAAGGGATGGTTATCTCCGAGGGTGGCGGGTTGGTTATTTTAGAGTGTCTGGAACACGCTCGGCAGCGTAATGCTCATATCCTTGGCGAGTTGGTCGGATTCGGCTGCGGTCACGATACGTACCATTGGCAAAAGCCTTGTCCAAAGGGTCGCGGTACAGCGCTGGCCCTGAGCAAAGCGCTCGCCGATGCAGACGTCAAGCCTGATGCTGTTGATTTACTGAATCCCTTCGGCACGGGTATCGCCATGCACGACGCCTCGGAACTGGCCGGTTGGCGTGAGGTCTTCGGACCTCAGCTTGGCGACAAACACGCCGCGACAACACGTGGCAGCATGGGTGTCAATGGGGCCGGAAGTGGGGCCATCGATTTCGCTGTGAGTGTCATGGCCCTAAGTACGAACACCGTACCCCCCTCCCTCAATACAGACAGAGCGACCTCAGCGAATACGTTTGGTTTTGTTTCGGGCGGCGCAGTTGATGCCAACATCCAAACCATGATTTCGCTGGGAAGTTCGCTATCCGGCGGGCAGCGTGCGGCGTTGGTGGTCAAAAAGTTTAAGGAGTAGTGCATTGAATCGTCGAATCGTCATCACCGGCATGGGTTGTGTTACGCCCCTAGGCGCTGAGGTCGAAGATGTATGGAAAAAACTCCTAGCGGGAACGTGCGGTATTAGACCTACAACGCTGTTCGACGCCAAGACTTTCCCCACCACGTTTGCCGCAGAAGTTAAAGCATTGCCACTAGCTGAACTCCTCGGCGACGAGGCGGAGATACACGCCTCTGCCAGTCGCAATGCACGCTTCGCCCTGGCGGCCGGCGTCATGGCCTGGCGGCAAGCTGGTCTGGACCACGCCTTGGCCTTAGACCACACGCGAATGGGCGTATATTTAGGTGGTGGTGAAGGGCCATTAGATTTCGCAGCCGCCAGCCAAGCAGCGATAGCCGGATGTCGTGATGATCAGGCTAACCCTATTGACTTCGACTCAATGCGCTGGGCATCTGCTGCGATGGAACTACTCAACGGCGAACGAGAACTTGAGCAGGAACCCAACCTAGCCGCTGCCCATGTCGCATCGCTGTTTAACCTGGAAGGTCCAAACTTCAACACACTGACTGCCTGCGCAGCTAGCACCCAAGCCATAGGCGAAGCTTCCAACATGATCCAATATGGCGACGCAGATGTGATGCTAACCGGCGGTACGCATAGCATGATCCACCCTATTGGTGTCACAGGATTCAATCGATTAACCGCTCTATCCACCCGCAATGATGATTGGGCGACGGCATCGCGACCGTTCGATAGATCCCGCGACGGTTTTGTGCTTGGTGAAGGGGCTGGCATTGTAGTCCTGGAAGAATTATCCCACGCCCAACAGCGAGGGGCTTCAATTATGGGGGAAATCGTCGGTTTTGGATCCACAGCTGACGCCTATCGAGTCACGGATATTCATGCCGAAGGTCGTGGACCGATCGGGGCTATGCGGGCTGCACTGCACAACGCTGGGCTTGGCCCTTCGGACATTGACTACATCTCGGCTCACGGAACGGGTACGGAAGAAAACGACAAAATTGAAACCCGGGCTATACGCGAGGTTTTCGGAGATAAGGCCCCCCGTGTTCCTATCAGCAGTATAAAGAGCATGTTGGGACATTTGATTGCCGCTGCCGGAGCCGTAGAGCTAATCACATGTGTATTGGCTATTCGAGACGGCATGGCCCCCCCCACCATGCATTATACAACCCCAGACCCCAATTGTGACCTCGACTATATCCCCAACCAAGCCAGAAAGATGAAGATTCGCGCGGCCTTGAGCAATAGCTTCGGATTTGGCGGGCAAAACAATGCGATCGTCGTGCAGGCCTTCACCCCATAGCTTGACACTCTTTGACGAATCACAAACAATCTGCCTTAGAGTTTACTCGATAGCGAGTCGTTGGGGGCATTAGAGTGTGGTAACGTAAGCTCAATTAGCTCCGTCGGTAAACTCACGCGTAGTGGGGACAGCGCGTCATACGGACGCTCGGGGCAGTCGTCTTTATTTGAAAAGGGTTTATTGCAATGGCCAAAGGTCAACAACCTGGTGCGAGTGCGATTACGGTCTGGATGATCGTTTTTGTAGCGCTATGGCTTACGTCTACGGTTTTTCTTGTCATTCTCTACACGGGACAGGAAGAGCTTGTTGCGGATAATAAACGTCTTACACAAGCCAACAGCAAGTTGATTAGCCCGACGGAGCAACGCTCGGTGTCGCTAGCAAGCAGCGCGCGTGCAGAAGGGCCGACCGTCGTAGGTTTGTTGGAAGGTGCACGTAGTGAGACGGCTATGTTGGCGACAGGCAACGAAGCTGATGATGTAGCCTCCATTCGCAGCCAACGAGATAAAATGGTTGATATGATTCTAGGCGACAGTATCGTGCCGCATCCTCGAAAGTTCCGCGATGTATCTCTGCTCGAAGGTTGGTCGGTATTGTATCAAGCTTACAAAGGCACGTATGCTTTGCTGCAAACTACGCAGCAAGGAGCCGCTGAACTCGAAACAGAGGTGAATCGTCTGGTTGAGTTGAATGCCAGCCAGAAGAATGACTTCGATCAAAAAGCCGGCGATCTAGCGAGCCAGCTCGCAGAGGTTGAGGAAGATCGAGCGCGGTTCCGTAAAGAGCGCGACAACGCTATGGCTACGTTAGAACAGGAATTCAATACACGTTTGAAGCAGAACGACGATGAATTGACCCAGGAGCGTCAGCAGTTCGCCAAATTGTCTGAACACAACACCGCCTTACAAGCTAGGTTCCGTGCGCAACAGGAAAAATTCGGCGATGTGCTTATCGGCCCAGCAACATTGAGCACGGCTCGGCAACCCGACGGGCATGTGCTCACCGCCGTTCCCGGCGATGGCATGGCCTACATCGATTTAGGCAGCGGCGATCGCCTGACGTTGGGGATGCGCTTCTCCGTCTATTCGCTAGAGACGGGTATTCCAGCGGATGGTCGTGCTAAAGCGCAAATCGAAGTTGTTTCGATTGGTCCGGCCTCATCGGAGTGCAAAATCATTCGCGTTGCAGTCAATCAGGTTATCCTCGCTGGGGATGTCATTGGCAACCCTGTCTACGACCCGCGCCGCCCCTTAACATTCTTGGCTTTTGGTTCGTTCGATCTGGACCATGACCGTGTGACTGATGCAGACGGTCTGGAAACTATTAAGGCTATTATCACTGAATGGGGTGGCGAAACCGTAGATGAACTGACCGCCTTGACCGATTTTGTTGTTCTAGGCGCAGCCCCACGTCGCCCCAGCAAGCAATCCGGCGGGCAAAATATTAGCAATCGCGCCCGTTTGATTCGAGAGCGATGGGATGCGTACCAAGAAGCGCTAACCACGGCGAACAACCTAGCGGTACCTATCCTCACACAGGACGTCTTCCTCAATTTCCTAGGCTATACAACTACTCCCACTATACGGTGATGGTGGACGCTATCATCGCGCCCATCTTGTGTCACAAGCCTAAGTGCCATGATATTTATTGAGGCTTTGTATTTGACCGTCCGAAAATCGTGGTGTATACTAGATTGGGAGATTCGTCGCTGGTCCTGATACTGAGATCGCGCGCTCCTCATCAAACGTCTTACTATCACGGAATATTTTCAAGCATGGCTTCCTTACTGTTAGGGTTGTCATGCGGTGGGCTTATTGCTTGCCTAAGGTATTTTTCGCTTGTTGACCTCGTTCGAATCAGATAAACGGCAAATCCTAGATCGGATTGATCTAGTAGGATTGGTTTCTGAGTACGTAGCTCTGCGTCGTCAGGGTGCGCGTTGGTTGGGATTGTGCCCGTTTCACGCTGAGAAAACCCCCTCTTTCACAGTCAACCCGGACATGGGCATTTTCAAGTGTTTTGGTTGCGGCAAAGGCGGCGACATTTTCACCTTTGTTCAGGAACAGGAACATGTCAATTTTATAGAAGCCTTAGAGATGCTGGCTGATCGTGCGGGCGTGGAATTGCGTCGCCAAGGTGGCACGGAACAAGTCCAGGCTAGCGGTGTCACACGGACGGATATTGCCAAGGCCAATGCTTGGGCAGCAGCGCATTTCGTGAGTAATCTTGCAGACCCTCAGCTAGGAGAGTCTACCCGCGCATATATCGTAAGGCGAGGCCTTGATGCAAACACCGTTTCAACATTCGGTGTTGGATTAGCGTTACAAGACGGCGCTGCACTTTCAACCGCGGCAGCAAAGGATGGTTTGACGACGAAGCTACTCATTGCGGCTGACATCATGCGGCAAAGCGAGCATGATAGTGGTCGGACCTATAACACTTTTCGCCATCGTCTTATGTTCCCCATCCGTGATATGACTAAAAAAATTATCGGATTTGGCGGAAGAGCGTTGGGTGATGACACGGCAAAGTATCTTAACACCCGGCAGAATGCGCTCTTCGACAAAAGTCGTAGCCTATATGGCATTGATTTGGCCCGCGAATCGATTGTGTCAACAGGTCGGGCTGTTGTGGTTGAGGGTTACACCGACTGCCTAGCCGCCCATCAAGCAGGTTTTAGCGAGACAGTGGCTACGCTGGGTACGGCATTGACAACGTCCCACGTCGACATTCTTCGTCGTTATTGTGAGCAAATCATTTTGCTGTTCGATTCTGACAAGGCTGGTGATGCTGCAGCCGAACGGGCCATAAAAGTATCACTTCCACGTTGTGTGAGCGTTCGGCTCGCCCGTATACCTGATGGTCAGGATCCGTGTTCATTCCTTGAAACACATGGTCATGATCGCTTTTCGGACGTATTGAATGTGGCGATCGACGCGCTAGAATTCAAGTGGAATCTCACGCGACGCCGCTTCAACTCGGAGTCCTCAGAATCGGCCCGGCGCGAAGCGGTTCTCGATTTTCTACGGGTCGTTGCGGAGGGGATGAGTACGGGCGCCGTGGATGCCATTCAGCGGGGGCTGCTTGTTAATCAAGTAGCGCACCTGTTGCGTATGGACCACTCGGAGGTGAACCGTCTGATCGTAGGTCTTGCACCGCGGCGTGATCTTGATAACCGCCTGGCTCAACCCGGCGTGCGTGCGGGATCTGATCGTCGCGACACGCCGGTTAGCAGTGAGCAGGCGTCATGGACGAGGCTATTGGAGGTCATGTTATGTGAACCCGGCGCAGTGCCCGAAGCGGCACAGCTACCGGATATAGCACGTATATCAGATGAGCGAGACCGGCGTCTGGTCGAGATCGCCATGACATTAAAGACGGAACTGGAAGAGTTTCACTTGAGTGATGTCATCGCTCGTTGCGCAACGCCTGCGGATGGGGAACGTGCAAGTATGCTTGCTCGAGCGGGCAGCGAACGAGGCAATTATGTCGCTACAGCGACATTGGCCATTGAAAGGATTCGATGCGCCATGGAACAAAACGAGTTGGAGCACAGAAAAACGGCTTTACGGGATGAAAAACTAGAGGAAAACGAGCGGACAGCCAATCTCGTAGCGATTCATGAAGCAGCAAAAAGGCGAGGTCATTTTGCACCTCCTGCGGGCTTCGCTTCGTAAACCAGCGAGGATGGCGCTATAATGTTAAACCCCCAAGAGGTAACGGAATCATTATGAGTACCCCCACACAGCAGCAGGTAGACCCGATCGAACAGTCTGTCATCAAACTGATGACCCTGGGTAAGGATCGCGGATATGTCACTTGGGAGGAGATGAACAATCTCCTGCCCGACGAGGCCGTGGAACCCACTGAACTCGAAATTATTGTGATGAAACTAGAGGACGCCAAGATTGACCTCCTGGACGATCTCGATGCCCGCGCACGCGAATATCGTATCAGTACCAATGGTAAACGATCATCCGGCAAGGCTGCGGATGGACCGTTGGAACAGAAATCTGCATTCCAAAAGACCCTATCCGATTTCGCAGATGACAATGGCGTCAAGCGTATCGACGATCCAGTGCGTATGTACTTAACGCAGATGGGTGAAATACCGCTACTCACACGTAGTGAGGAAATTCGCCTGGCTAAGAAAATCGAATTAACGCGCATGGCCTTTCGCCTCAAAGTACTCGAAAGCGATTACTGCGCTTCGCTGGCGGTCGATATTCTCAGTCAGGTACATGAAGGGCAGCTACCGTTCGATCGTACTATGAAGATTTCGACATCCGAGCATGCCGCTAAGTCGCGCATTAGCGAGCGGATTCCGGTCAATCTCGCTACGGTACGGAAGTTAATGCAGCGTAACGAGGCCGCTTGGACGGATCTAATTGGTCCGCGCATTCCAGCCGCCCAGCGTCACGAGTTAGAAGCTAGCCTGCGCACAGGACGTCGCAAGGTGTCTAACCTGTTGGAAGGGCTATCTCTACGCACAAGTCGAATTCAGCCGCTGATGAAAAAACTGCGCGGCCTGCACCGAAAATTGTGCGAGCTTGAAAAACAGTTGGAATCTCAGAAGAAACGCAGAACCTTGCCTGACGAAGATTTCTACGCGATGAAAGATGAACTCTCGGGGATCGAATCCTTGTGCATGGAAAAATCCGAACCATTAGGCCAGAGACTTAAGTCGATCGAACTCGTTTTCGGAGAATATGAAGGTGCCAAGCGTCTGCTGTCAGGTGGTAACTTGCGTCTGGTAGTTAGTATTGCCAAGAAATATCGCAACCGTGGCTTGAGCTTTTTGGATATTATCCAAGAGGGTAATACCGGCCTTATGCGTGCGGTGGATAAATACGAGTACAAGCGAGGCTATAAGTTCAGCACCTATGCTACGTGGTGGATTCGCCAGGCGATTACGCGGGCTATCGCCGATCATGCGCGCACCATCCGCATTCCAGTGCATATGATCGAAACCATGAGCCGCCTGCGCAACATCGGTAAAGCATTATTGCAAGACCTCGGTCGTGAACCGACCATCGACGAAATTGCCTATCGAGCGAAAATGCCCATTAGCGAATGTCGAAGGGTTCTGAAAATTTCCCGACATCCAATCTCGCTGGATCGCCCCGTCGGTGAAAGTGAAGACTCGTACTTTGGTGATTTTATCGAAGATAGCTCCGTCGAATCTCCGGTCGGAACAGCCGGAGGTGAAATGCTCAAAGATCGCGTCGAGGAGGTACTGAAAACGTTGACCTATCGAGAGCGAGAAATTATCAAACTACGCTACGGCATTGGTGATGGCTATACCTATACGCTTGAGGAGGTAGGCAAAATCTTCAAGGTGACCCGTGAGCGAGTGCGACAAGTAGAAGCCAAGGCCATCCGTAAATTGCAACATCCCGTACGTGCCCGCAAGTTGGAAGGATTTTTGGAGAACGCGGAAGCGACGCCCATTCAAACATAACTTGCCCCTTCTTCCACCTGCGATGGGTATTCATTTGTGATGCTCTACGTAGTTGACGAGTCATTCTGAGTACTCCAGCTCTCGGGCGATGAATCGCCCGGGGGCTTTTTTTTAGGCGTCTGTGCAGGATATCAACTCGGGTGAGAAGAAACATCCATCGCTTCCGCTCCAGGTTTGGTTCAAAAAATTATTTCGCAGACTGTTCATTGGCTACAAGTTGATTCGTGAATGAATTCGCGTAAAGTTGTAACCCTTCTGGGAGTGTCCGAACGCCTGGTGGGTTCCGCGGTCTTCAAAGCCGTTGAGGGGTAGCTTGCGCTGCCTCTGGTAGGTTCGATTCCTATCCACTCCCGTTGCATTTTCATGCACGGTATTACGCGACTTTACACCTATATTTGTAGTGTTTTCTCTTGCGCTACCCACATGCTTTTTTACACGATTGCTACAAGGCCCATTGCGCTGTCCCTATCGTTTATTCCGTACTGCTTGTGGACAAAGGACTTATGAATTGACTACATCTCCTGCCACAATACGCTTCGGCGATCGGAATAATAAGTTGCTGGAGCGGGAAATGAGTGTTTTTCACATAGTGCTCGTGATATGCCGGTCGATGGTTCGCTCACCGGCTGAACTTGTGGTTGTAACTTTTGCCATCGGCAACAACTCGCTGTCCTCAAGCATTCGGCCAAACGACCGAAGTTGCGTAAACGCGATCGAATCTTTTGGGTATGGTTTTCCAAGATATGGACAAACTGGCGTAGCGTGTTGATCATTGTACAACCCGACACCGTGGTCCGCTGGCACAAACAGGGCTTTAAGCTCTACTGGCGATGGAATTCACGACCTAAGAATCCAGGAAGACCCAAGATCGAAGCCGACATTTGTAAACTAATCCGCCGCATGTCATCGGAGAATCCGACTTGGCGTGTCCCGCGTATTCAATCAGAGCTTGCCTTGTTGGGGCATGTCGTCTGCGAAACCACGGTGAACAAGTATCGTATTCGGTATCGGAAGCCGCCGTCACAAACTTGGCGAGCGTTTCTGGATAATCACTTGACCGATATCGTGGCCATCGACTTTTTCACCGTTCCGACCGCGACATTCCGCATACTCTTCGCTTTTGTCGTACTACGCCACGATCGCCGCAAAGTCGTCCACTGCAACGTCACAGACCATCCTTCTGCCCAGTGGACGGCACAACAGATTGTCGAAGCATTTCCCGAGGATACCGCGCCACGGTTTCTGATTCGTGATCGTGATGGGATCTACGGTAAAGTGTTTCAGCAACGCGTGAAGAACATAGGCATCGAGGAAGTCGTTATAGCCCCACGATCTCCATGGCAAAATCCATACGCTGAAAGAATAATTGGATCAATACGGAGAGAGTGCCTCGATCATGTCATCGTACTCAACGAACAGCATCTCAAGCGCATTTTGTCATCGTACTTCTCATATTATCATGAAGCGAGGACGCATCTTTCCTTGGATCGCAACGCTCCGATAGAAAGAGAAGTCGAACCGCCCCACCGCGGCAAAGTGATCGCGATTCCACAAGTCGGCGGCCTGCATCATCGGTATCGACGAGCAGCCTGAATATGTCCTCGTTGATCGAAGCCATTTCAGTTTTTGGAGTTCTTCTGCGCGCACATTGAAATTCGAATGCTTTCGGGTGCTTGAGCATGTAATTCAAAGTCATTTATGATCGTTTCCTATGTGCCACGGCGTGCCGCGTCCGGTCGATTCAGGCCGATTCTGGTCCGGATGACATTAATGGGAGGGGCAGTCTAACGTACCACGTTCCGCGAATTGAGATCGTTATGTTTTGATGGCGATCGCTTACGTCGAGTAATAGCTCGACTTTCCAATCTAAGCAGTATTCGCACCGAGTTCGGCGAGCTGCTCTTTGGCCCATACGACAGTTGGATTTAGACGAATATGATCTTCGAGAAAATCACGTAATACTGCCGGTGGACCTTCTTTTGCAATGCCTGGAAAAGCTAGTTCTTCGTAACCACAAGCTTTCCAACGTACTAGCCACTCTGCGAGGCTGTCAGCAAGGATGACTATAGGAGTATAGCAATCTTCTTTTGAATATAAATCGAGCAGCTCATTGTCACATTCACTGTCAAACATGATAATTGAGCCTGGGCGTAGATTTGGAGGACTAGCGCAATAAGTGATACCAACACCATCTGTGGTTTGCGCAAAATTGTAGTAATCATCTCGTATCCATGGAGAATCGGAATTTTCTACATCAAATTCATTATATATATCAACCCAGTCTGAATCTGCGACAGTCTGCAGAATTGTAGATGTTAGCGTACGCATCCATCGTAATTCAGAACTCACGCCAGTTAATTTCAAAAACACCTCCCGAACAGGCGTAGGGATGGGGCGCCCCAAGCGAATTTCGTGATCCTCTAACACTTGCTCAGTATTTTTTTCTGACTTGAAAGGGGGTAGCTGATCAGAATCGCATGCAGCTGCAATTAAGGGTGCGTCTTTCACTAGATCTTGAATAGCATCTTCCAACGTAACGTCATGCCAAATTGCCATATCATCACATCCTGATCGTACATTGATCGTCTACCTGGGTCGGAAAAGGTGTCAGGATGATTTATTTCATGCCAGGAGCGGTGTTCATTAGATTCTTCGGAAGAATTCATCCTACCACCTTTTCTTCCTGTCAACTATCGGGGCATAAGACTGGGCGATACAGGACTTGAACCTGTGACCTCCTGCGTGTCGAGCAGGCGCTCTGGCCAACTGAGCTAATCGCCCTCATCGAGGACCGGATATTAGAAACTGATGAACGAGTGATGTCAACAATTTTTCCGTGGTTGACCTATTTGGTATTTAGAAGGCAAACCATCGTTTGAGATGTTGGCGCGTGGCTAATCATAAAAAATAAGCCATAACCATGAACAGCTGCGGTTGCTATGATTGCTTGAGCCAGGGCATGAGCGATCGAACCTGCTCACCGGCTTTCTCGTATAGCGTACCCTCATCCTTTTGGTGAAGTGCTCGAAAATTCTCCCCACCGCTACGATATTCATCCATCCACTCACGAGCGAATTGGTCACCGCGAATATCAGCCAAAATCTTTTTCATGGACTCTCGCACTTCTTTTCCTATGACGCGGCTACCTCGTGTCATATCGCCATACGCTGCGGTATTTGAAATCTTTTCGCGCATACCAGATAGACCGCGCTCGTAAAGTAAATCGACAACCTGTTTTAATTCGTGTACACATTCCAGATAAGCCAACTCCGGCGCATACCCGGCTTCAACCAAGGTCTCGAACGCGGCCTTGGTTAATGCACTCACACCACCACAGAGTACAACTTGTTCACCGAACAAATCGGCTTCCGTTTCGGCGGCGAAAGTCGTTTCAATAATACCCGCCCGTGCTGCGCCAATACCCACCGCCCATGCAAGTGCCACACGCTTTGCATGGTTGCTGGCGTCCTGATGGATAGCCATGAGCGCCGGGATGCCAAATCCCTTCTCGTATGAATATCGCAATAAGGTACCCGGACCCTTGGGTGCAATCATAATCACATCTACATCGTCGGGTGGTTTGATGAATCCATAGCGAATGTTGAACCCATGCACAAAACCCAGAGCCTGGCCGGGACGAAGATTCGGCTCAATCATCTTTTCATAGATTTCGCTTGCACATTCATCCGGTAGACAAATAAGGAGTAGGTCGGAACATCCGACAGCTTGGTCGATCGACAAGGGTTCGAACCCATCCGACTCCGCTTGTTGAAACCCCGCCCCCGCTCTTTGTCCCACAACCACGTTGACACCGGAATCTCGCAGGTTGAGCGCATGGGCGCGACCTTGGTTGCCATAGCCAATGACGGCCACGGCGGTGTTGCGAAGTCGCGGTAGGTTGGCGTCCTGCTCACGATATACGGTTAATGCCATGACTTTTCCTCGGTCATCATTGCGATATACTCATCTCCCCCGACTGCCTAGAATATCGATCAAGTCTAGACTCTAGCCGTCCCGCTACGCGCGGACATGCTCACCGTTATGGTGGCGATCTACGCTCGAAAAAACGCCGAGGCCATCCAAACTGAGGTAGCCACATAATAATATAGAGCTTACTCAAGCGTTGCGTTGCCATACCGGCAACAATGATGATAATACGCGCTTCGTTAAGTAGCAAACCCGTTGGATTAAAGGAGTCGGGTATGCAGCCGGAGCAGACCGACTTTCACGCACAACTCATAGCTGGGCTTGATGTTCAGGATGACGCAAACCTAGCGGAATTGCTGGATAAAGTGCCCGCGGCAGACATTGCAGAGTCTTTTGAACTACTGCAAGAAGAGGACCGTTCGCGCATACTGTTCGCCGTTCAACCACACACCGCAGCCGAAATTGTCATCTTATTGGATGAAGCTGTTCGGGGCGAAGTGGTCGACGACATGGATACGGAATCCCTGACGGAAATCGTCTCCGAGCTTGAACCAGACGATGCAGCCGACGTTTTGGGCGAGTTGCCGGAACAAGAAGCTGATAATATTCTCAGCGAGCTAGACGAAGAAGACTCTCGCAAACTGGAAGAATTGCTTGAGTACGAAGAGTCAACAGCCGGCGGCATAATGACACCGGATGTTGTTGCGGTCCCTGCATCATCCACGGTGGCGGACGCGGTGGAATTTGTTAGAGATGCCACTCCGGACGAAGAACTGCACGCCCTCTACATTGTGAATGATAAACATAAACTGATCGGAACCGTACCTTTGCGCTTATTGGTCATCAATCCGCCATCCACAAAATTACTTGACATCGTTGAACGTGACACGGTGGTGGTTAATGCACTTGATGATCAAGAAACCGTGGTGCAAATCATCCGTAAATACGATGCCTCCGAAGCTGCAGTTGTGGATGATGAGAATCGCCTATTAGGTCGTATCACACATGATGACCTGCTTGATGTCGCCGACGAAGAAGCTGAGGAAGACTTGTTACGTATGGCTGGTACGGACGCGACGGAATTGGATACAACCTCTGTTTTTCAGGCTGCCCGAATTCGTCTAACTTGGCTCCTGCCTTGCATGCTTGGTACGCTGCTTACGGCGTCTGTGCTTATGATTAGTAGGCGAAACTTCGATCCCAAGCTTTTTACCATTCTAGCGGCCTTTATTCCTATGCTCGGTGCGATGGGCGGTAATGTCGGTGTTCAAATTACAACAATCATCGTTCGTGGATTTGCCACTGGAGATATCGGCTCGTCCAAACTTGGTCGAGCGTTGATACGTGAAAGTCGAATCGCCTTAACGATTGCACCCATTTGCGGACTACTGGCTTGGGGGATCGTGTCCCTGGCTGTACCCATGCTCACCACCAACAACATCATACCCATCTCGGTTGCAGCTACGATTGCCCGGGCTGTAGGTATTGCTATGCCACTGGCTATTTTGGGGGCGAGTACGCTCGGTATTTTATTACCATTTACGTTTAGATGGTTGGGGGTTGATCCTGCTATTGCTTCAGGTCCGTTGGTCACTACGACAAATGACATCATCTCAGTATCTATCTATATGTTGACCGCTTTGACCATTGTATAGTGACCGCGATAACCATTATGCTTTTTATTTCGATTATTATGCATATCGTTGCCTCCTTCTTTTTTTCTAGGGAAAGGTCCATGCACAGAATATTTCAACATGTTACCATCAAATACTTCTTGGTTTATGGGATGCTCTGCTCATGCGGCACTGCTGTGGCACAGACAACACCGCTGAAGCCTCCTTCATCTCAAGTCCCCGACGGCTGGCTGACGAAGGTAGAGCGTACCGATTTTCGTGAAACGCCGCGATATGATGAAACGATGGCATTCTACGAACAGCTAGCTGCGCAGTCGCCATGGGTGAAGATAGAATCGTTCGGCATGTCTCCGCAGGGCCGCAAGCTACCTCTCGTGATTGTTTCCCGCGACAACACCTTTACGCCCGAGTTGGCCAACGCAAAAGGTAAGCTAATCGTGCTTATCCAAAATTGTATCCACGCCGGCGAGTCGGACGGAAAAGATGCGACGATGATGCTCGTGCGAGATATGGCGATCACGAAAACACGGGCGTCGCTTCTAGGTCACGTCGTGTTGGTCATTATTCCTATTTTCAACGTCGACGGACACGAACGTTTCAGCCAGTATTCTCGGATCAATCAAAACGGCCCGGACGAAATGGGCTGGCGCGTGACGGCTCAAAACCTGAACCTCAATCGCGACTATATCAAAGCAGATACGCCAGAAATGCAAAGCTGGCTACGCCTATGGAACCGCTGGAATCCTGACTTTCATTTTGATAACCATACAACCGACGGAGGCGACTGGCAGTACGATTTGATGTACGCCTTTGATGGCCATGCCACCGCGTCGGCAAGTAATATCGCATGGTTAAAAAATCACTGGGAAGCCAAGGTGCTGCCTGCACTAAGAAAAGATGGCCACCTCCCCATCCATTATTTTTCTCTTGTTGATAGCAAAGACCTTACCAAGGGCATTCGTTCGGGAGGTGGACTCACACCGAGATTTTCCACCGGCTATGTGTCGATCCGTAATCGTCCGTCGATTCTCGTCGAGACCCACATGCTGAAATCTTATCGAACACGCGTCATTGGCACGTACAATTTGATGCGACACACGCTGGCTTTGCTGAACAGCGAACCTGAGGTGCTGCGCGAGGCTAACATGCGTGCAGACCGTGAAACTGCTGCCCTGGCACGGACCGGAAGCGATCACCCGGAGACGCTCACTGTTAAGCAGACAAAATCCTCTGAGGACTACAGCTTTTTAGGTTTTGAATTTCAGCGAACGCCCTCTGACATATCAGGTGACATCCGCATCACGTATGACAATACCAAACCCCAGACCTATCTATTACCCTGGTCAACTCAAACCGAACCTGACAAACAAGTGACGATACCTCGCGCGTACTTGATCCCTCAAGAGTGGACAAAAGCCATAGATTTGGCACTTCTTCATGGCCTACATCTTCGTCGGTTGACATCGCCGTTGACTGCGGAAGTGGAAACCTATTCGTTTCGAAAGGTATCCTTTGCCGACAGACCATTTGAAGGCCGTTTTCGTGTCGGTTATGAAGTGGATACCACAGTAGTCACCCGCACTTTTCCAGTTGGCACCGTCGTCCTACCGCTCGATCAACCCGGCGCCAAGGTGGCATTACATTTGTTTGAGCCGGTGGCACCGGATTCTTTGGTCTCTTGGGGTTTTTTCTCGGCGATTTTCGAACAAAAAGAATACGGCGAACACTACGTACTTGAAGCGTTAGCCCGTGACATGATGCGTGATAATCCGGCGCTTCGTGACACGTTTGAGAAAAAACTGGCCGACGACGAAAAGTTCGCGGCTACCCCCTGGGCTAGGCTTTACTTTTTCTACCAACAATCGCCATTCTGGGATACTGCGATAAATGTATATCCCATCGCGCGATTGATGACACCTTCTACCATGAGTATTGAACCAGTGAAATAGCACATTCGGGTTGAGCGAGGGACCCTCAAGAAGAAGCTAAGATGGTCACTGGCACGGCTTTATACGCCGGTGTTCGGGACTGTGATTCAGCGTCGGCAGGTACAAGCACGTTCGCCTCTTGGTAATACATAGCCGCGTTTCCGGGATGAATGTCTATGTTACGCACGAGGATATGGTTGAGTGATCCAACAGAACTTTTCACGGTCACTAACTGATTCACGGATAATCCCAATCGATCCATGTCGCTCTTATTCATCAGAATCACGTCGCGTCTTTCTTGATGGCGATATAAATCCTCTTCTTCATAAACAACCGTGTTGAACTGACCTTCGCTACGAATCGTCATCAGTTGTAGTTGATAATCGTTTACCGTTCGCGCCGGCCATTCCGGTACGTGAAAAAACGCTCGACCGTTAGAAGTGGGAAAGAACGGATGGTAAAAGGTGCGCCCCCTCAATCTGAAACTCTTGGTTTGAATCACCCTGATGCCCGAGCATTTCATAGCCCGGTACCACCGCAGCTATAACATGACGGATCGTATGATGTTGCTTCATGGATGACCAGTCGATCGGTCATGTTATAATCTATCCGCTAGAAATGAAAGCCAGTCGTAAGACTGCCTGCAACGTAAGCGAGGCGACCATGGCACTTTACAGTTGCCCTTTAGCGATCAATAGCTACCATGACCCTCCGTACGTTTCACCCTCTATCGATCGAATACTAATTACGTGTGGCGGTCGTACCACACTCGACATGGAGCATACGATATGAACGATGATACGCAGCGCAATATGATAATAACTACGCCAGCCCATATCGATAGCACATACATATCAACTATTGTATTGATCGCCGCGTGTGCACTTGGCTCACTTTGTGGCTGTCAAGCAGCAAAACATACTGTCGATATCGGCGAAGCGAAAACGCGGAAATTCATACAGCGCGTTGAGCCTACAGGCATCATCGCAGAAACAGGCGCCCGCAAAGAAACGTGGGAAGCCTTTCGTCATAAGGCGGATCAAATTGATGTCGAAACGTTTAATGAAGCCGTGGATAATCTCGCTATCGTTGCACGCAAACTGGCCAACCGACTCGACGCTTGTAGTAGCGATGATATACGGAAGATAACTGCTGAACTTAGTACGACACTCGTAGCCATTCGACAACAAGTTGAGCAAGCTCAACTAACTCAAGCCAGCGCAGCCATTACAAAAACCGCGGAGACCCTTGAAAAGCAAATAAGCCTATTTAACGTCCCTGAGCTAAACAGCGTCCTCGTCGAAACTAAGCTGGCTGTACGTAACATCCAAGCTACTGGTACTCAAGTACAGGAGCATACGATGACCACAACTAAGGATGTGCGTACACTAGCCAATGAGGTGGCTAGAATACTCCAACAGCTACCTATGGGAGAATTAACCGAGTCCATACATGGCGTTAAAACTGCCGCGACCCAACTAGCCGGTGTATCTAAAGCTTGGCCGGCCAGTGCGGCGAAAGTCGAAGATACCTTAGCTACCATACGTCTCGGTTCGCGTATCGGCATAGGCGTTCTTGGGCTTTTTGGCTGTTGTGCCATTGTTTGGTTAATGAAAAATATGCGTTCTTCTCAGCCCCAGAGATAAGCTATCATAGCAACAGTCGCCCGTGAGATAACTCAATGACACACGGGCTAACAGCATCATGGCCATGGCTATCTAATGGCATGACACCGTTATAGCGCCGCAAGGTGCGTTTTTCGTCTAAAAATCGACAAAAAAGCCATGTGTAGGCATTGACGAGGCACTCCTTTGTCGGGACAATTCCTCGCTTTGAATGAGATCAGGGAGATGAATAGATGAAGGTTACACGTAGCATGTTCCAACGCTTCCGTCAGGAAGATGCCATTGCGACCAAGGCGGTCAATTCGCTACGCAAGGCTAAGGAACGCAAGAGACGCCAAGCTCGTATGATGCAAAAAGTCAGTTCCGGTTCCCTGCCCTATGCGCCGGTGGTGATGAGCTGGCTTAGCGATCAACTAGGAATACCTACTAACAGAATCACACAAGAAGACATCAAAAAGCTTAAAGCATAACAGCCGTAGCGGGTGGAAGCGCTGCTTGGCTTGTTAGGCGATGTGAACGCGAGGCGATCGATATTGAGTCGGTCGCTTCTTTTTATGCGCTAATCGCCAATCAACCCGCGTGGATGGCACCTATATGGATGAATTAGATGGCGGTTCGGCTAACCGTTCTTTGAGTGCGTCTTGTGCTTGTGACATTTGCGAGGCAGAAGGTGATTGCCCAGTCTCCATCATGATAGCAAAGCAATCAAAAAGATAAGCGGCGTCCTGAGGCCCTGGGCTAGCCTCTGGATGATATTGCACTGCCAAGATCGGCATGTCTTGATGAACAAAACCCTCCAACGTTTTGTCATTCAAATTTATGTGCGTAACCGTGGCACCCACCTTCACAATTGAATCAGCGTCGATGGCAAAGCCATGGTTTTGCGATGTAATTTCGACACGACTTGTGAGGAGGTTTTGCACGGGATGGTTACCGCCGTGGTGCCCGAATTTTAACTTGAACGACTTAGCCCCCAGTGCGATGCCTAAGAGTTGATGACCGAGACAAATTCCGAAAATCGGCATCTTGCCCATGATTATCTTGAGAAGATCGTTGACATAATGAACCGCGCTTGGATCACCGGGGCCGTTGCTCACAAAAACGCCGTCAAAGCCACCTGCAAGAATGTCTTCTTGAGTGCATCGCGGCGACATGACGCGAACTTCGCAGCCCAGATCAATAAGATGCCTGAGAATGTGTCGTTTCATGCCACAATCGATAGCTGCAACGCGCAGGGTTTTGGACTTGGAGGTTGTAGAACGGCTACGGATAAATGCCGAATTCAAACCGTCCTTCCAGTCCATGGCATGTTTAGGGGCTACGCGCTCAACCAAGTCTACCCCTTGGATAGATGGTGATTGTCGGGCAAGTTCGACGCATCGCCTGGTGTCAGATTCTTCGGTCGTCAACACGCCGCGCATGGCACCTTCCATACGCAGCTTTCTCGTTAGCGCGCGGGTATCAATGTCAGAGATACCCATCACGTCGCGCTCAGCCAGATAAGACGCTAAGCTTTTGGTCGCCCGATGATTACTGTGACGCCTCGCCAGTTCACGCACGACAAAACCATGAGCAAATACTCCAGGTGATTCCATATCCTCCTCATTAACACCGTAGTTGCCCATTAACGGGTTGGTCATGACTACCACTTGGCCACAGTAGGAGGGATCCGTCAAAATCTCCTGGTATCCCGTCATAGCGGTATTAAATACAAATTCTCCGGTGGATGTACCTGCTGCGCCAAAAGACTGCCCGCTGAAAACAGTCCCATCTTCTAATGCAAGTAAACAAGGTTTGCTTATAGAACGACTAGCCACGCACTAGACAATACTACGCCTCAATCACCATGTCCATGACTCATCACAGATCAATACAAACGACCGGCACAATCGTTAAACAAAATGAGTGAATCAGGACTGGAAAACGTTTATTGCAAAATGATCTTTCGCTATTGAAGATGTGTTGAATAAACATAAAAAACGCGGAAGTGTCAGCGGGCACCCAAAACCGGCCAGTAAGGTGCGGGTGAAAACCGGCCATTTTGAGGAGACGTGGGTTCGCCACGATGCTCTTCCTCTAAGAAGGAGGAAGGTATGGCGAATCAACTCAAGATGGCCGAGATACATGCG
>JAJRWX010000023.1 GCA_024276605.1 Planctomycetota bacterium
CGATTATGTGCCTGGTGGGCCAGGCACCGCATCAGTCGCCTGTTGTTGGTGGTCGGATCGCATAACCTGTTCAAATCATTCACCAATGCCCAAAAAGAAGGACACTTACACGAATATGAAATCGTTGGCTACGCAACGGGGGATCAAGCCAGCCGAGAGGACCGCAAGAGTTCCGATTATCTCGGGCAGGTGTTCGATCAGGTATTCGATAAAGCTTCCAGCGTAGACAAGGCTGGTATCTCAGACATTGTCGTTGATGCCGACTCTGCCAACGATCCAGCGGTCATGGATTGGATCGTTCCCTGTTTGCAGCGGGGATGTCGCGTGACTAACGAAGCTATATTTTATGAAAAAGCCACGGGACAGATTCTCGTCGATCAGATCACACCGGCCTGGTTTCTTTTTGCTGATCTGAAGGTACATTGCAACCACGTCGCGGCCATCAAGCGGGTATTCGACGTGGTGACAGCCACAATCGCTTTTTGCATCACCGCCCCACTCTGGCCTTTCATTGCCCTGGCGATCAAGTTAGGCGACGGCGGCCCGGTCTTCTATTGGCAAGATCGTGTGGGACAAAATGGGCAGAACTTTCGGCTATATAAGTTCCGTACCATGCGTACCGACGCAGAAAATGGTAAGAGTGTGTGGGCCTCGGCGCACGATCCGCGCATCACATGGTTTGGCAGAATTCTCCGTAAATCTCGTCTGGATGAATTACCTCAGCTATACAACGTGTTGATCGGGCAGATGTCAATTGTGGGACCAAGGCCGGAACGACCCGACATTGTCCGCGACCTGTGCGAAAAAATTCCGTACTACGCCGAGCGTCACCTCATCAAACCCGGCATCACCGGTTGGGCACAGATTAGCTTTCGTTACGGCAATACCGTGGAAGATTCCAAACGTAAGTTACAGTTCGATTTGTACTACCTCAAGCATATGTCCTTCGAACTGGACATGATCATTCTTTTCCGCACACTGGGCACATTCCTGCGCGGCGCATGTTGAGATCGCTTCGATTCCACACATAGGCGTATAGGTGTGCGTGATAGAATCGGCGGGTAGGGCTTCCAGGCTGAAAGCCTGTTCGATAGTAGCCGGTGGCAAGTCCGCCTCAGGCGGACGCCGCCACCGGATAGCGTCTCCGACGATTCGTCCGACCCTGAAAGGG
Source organism: Planctomycetota bacterium (assembly GCA_024276605.1). Lineage (GTDB taxonomy): Bacteria > Planctomycetota > Phycisphaerae > UBA1845 > UBA1845 > JAJRPG01. The sequence goes on from JAJRWX010000023.1 coordinate 1,172, forward strand.
TCGTATATTCGATGGCGTGTGTATTGTGAGCTGCGCTTATACGACCCCTTCAGGGTCGACTTAAATGGGGCTGAAGTTACCGTGGGCAGCGTCCCGCAACAAGCGGGACTTGCCCACGGCTACTGTCGTTCAGCCTTTCAGGCTGCACTGGAGTACGACATTAAAGCCACCGATTCTGTCATGCATCTGGTGCACAGTTTGGGCTGGGTACCTTCTTGTTACCCTCTACAAATCATATTAGACTCGCCTCGACGATTCTCTCTTAGCCGAAAAGGATGGTTTCGATGGTACACACGCAAGCGTTCGATCAGGCGATTCAACTCATGGATGCGGCTAATGCTGAGGATCCGCGTTCGGAAACCGTCGACGGGAAGGAACATCCACGCGAGTTATTGTTTTCCCAACGGGTTTACTGCTGGGTGGAAAAACTCACGGACTGTCCTTCTGAGGCGTTACTCTTAGCTGCCCGCTCACATACTATACGCCGCTGGATGATACCGCGCGACACCTATCCCAAAACCACGCCGGGCTATCACGATTGGCGGCGGGCGTTGGCTACCTTTCATGCCGATGAAACTGAAAAGATGCTGCGCGATGTGAACTACCCGGCTGATGAGATTGAGCAAGTCAAAGCCCTCATTCTAAAAACCAATGGGCCTGACCATAAAGAGGCGTGTATACTCGAAGATGCGGACTGCCTGGTATTTTTTGAAACCAAGCTAAAAAAATACGCCAACGACTGGGACAGTGACAAGGCACTACGCGTACTCATGGGTACGTTGCGAAAAATGACAAAAGAAGGTCGTAGCCGCATCGCCGAACTAACCTTGAGCGAAGCTGAGCGCAAGATGATAGAGGAAGCCACCCAACTCGCCGGTCTGTGAATGTCGGATTATGGCATCCTTTAGCTGACGTTAATGGAATGCAGCGAAGGCGGGTTTTATCCACCTCCATACATGCGCCGGAATTGAGGCGAGTGAAACCCGCCATACCACTGATCCGAGCCGCAAGCGCCAGCGCCCGGTGTGCCCGGATGGTTACACAACGTTGCGATTTTTAATGTAATGGTGGTCTGTATTGCATTTGGAAGACACGGGTCGCTTGCGCTCGCCGCTCGGATTTGAATGTCATTTCCACATAGGTGGGAATCCATCGTTGGTGCCCCATCCTTTGCCTACTGGCAAAGGGTGGGGGAAGAATGTCTCGTGCCAATAATATGACACTTTCGATGACTTTCGACACACGATCCATTCCCCACCCTTCGTGAGTACCCGAAGAATGGGGCACCCATCCTAATGCCCTCGGCTCGATAAAAAACAAAAGTTCTACACGTGTTGGCCGGTGTAGTTTACCAGTGCTTTCATGTAGTTGCTGCGGTCATAACCTTTGGGGTTTGGGCAGTGGTCGTAACACATGCTGCCTTTCATTTGCCCGACAGACGTGTATTCATATTCCTCGAGCCAATCGTGCAAACCCTCCAACAGCACCAGCGCCTGCTTGGGGCCTTTATGGATCATCGATGAGGCTATCATAATCACATCGGCGCCGACCAAGAGAAGTTTAATGAGATCCTCCGGACTATGCACACCACCGGTGGCCGCTAATGAAGCGCTGACACGATGGCGCAGTACGCCAATCCATTGCATGGCCTGACGAGCTTCGCTCGGCTGACTCAATTCTAATCGCGAGACCATCTGCATGGTTTCCAGATCGATGTCCGGCTGAACAAACCGGTTGAACAAAACCAATCCGTTGGCACCGGCATCGATAAGTTTCTGGGCCATGTTAGCCGGGCTGCTGAAATAGGGGCCGATTTTCACGGATAGCGGCAACGATACGACCTCGCGCACATCGCGAACCAAATCGACATAGCGTTGTTCCACCGCTTCACCCGGCATCCGATCATCCGTAGGCACGAAGTAAATATTAAGCTCGAGCGCATCGGCCCCTGCGGATTGGATGAGTTTTGCGTATCTTACCCAACCGCCGCGCGAGATACCATTCAGGCTGGCCATCACCGGCACGCTCAGCACCTGTTTGGCATCCTTAATCAATTGGAGATAGGCGTCCGGGCCGGTGTTGTAAGAAGATAATTCAGGAAAATAATTGATCGCTTCGTGCGAAGAATCTGCGCCGAACGAAAGCAGATGATGCACTTCGAGCGCGTCATGTTCGATCTGCTCTTCAAATAATGACGGTAGAACAACCGCAGCAACACCGGCTTTTTCCAATTGCGTAAGTGATTCAATACTTCCGGTCAACGGCGAAGCCGATGCTACGATCGGATTGGCCAGCGACATACCCAAGTACTCTGTTTTTAGTGAGATGCTCATCCGTTTGCCTCCACCGTCAACGCCACCGTGCGATCTACTTTAGCCATTTGTTCGTATAGATGCCACTGCTCGTCAACATCCTGCTGCGCTAAAGCCATCAGTTCTTCAGACCGCTGCTTATCACCCTGAGCGAGCATGGCGAATCGCGCTTCCTTCATCGCGAATTCCTTAAACGCTATTGTAGGTTTTCTGCTATCCAGTTGGAATGGACCTTTCTCCCCACCGGATAACCTGGGATCGTATCGATACAGAGGCCAAAAACCACTATTGACAGCCTCCTTTTGATGAGACATCGATGTGGACATATCTATGCCGTGTGCGATGCATTGGCTATAAGCGATAATTAAAGATGGACCGGGATAACTTTCCGCTTCCATGATAGCCCGGATGGTCTGTCGTGGATTTGCCCCCATGGCGATTTGGGCTACGTATACCGTACCATACGCCGCTGCGATCATACCCAAGTCTTTACGACGAACGGTCTTACCGCTAGCCGCGAATTTGGCGACGGCTGCACGTGGCGTCGCTTTGGAGGCCTGACCGCCGGTGTTGGAGTAAACGCCGGTATCCAAGACGAGCATGTTGACGTCATGCCCTGACGCGAGCACATGGTCCAAACCGCCAAAGCCAATGTCATACGCCCATCCGTCACCACCGACAATCCACGTACTCTTACGTACCAATGCATCAGCCAAGGTGAGTAAACGTTGCGCGTCCGGACTATCAAACTCACTGAGCTTTTGCTTGAGCACATCTACGCGCTTACGCTGCATGTCAAGTTCCTGCTCAGTCAGATGCTCTGATTGCAAAATAGCGTGCGCCAGTTCTTCACCCACCTTTGAGGAAAGCGATTTTAATAGTTGTTGAGCATAAGTTCGTTTATAGTCATAACCCATGCGCAATCCCAAACCGAATTCAGCATTGTCTTCGAACAACGAGTTGGACCAGGTTGGGCCGCGGCCATCTTTGTTGGTCGTCCACGGCGTGGTTGGTAAATTGCCCCCGTAAATGGATGAGCACCCGGTGGCGTTGGCGATCATCATTCGATCGCCAAATAACTGTGATATTAGTTTGAGGTATGGCGTCTCGCCGCAACCGGCGCACGCACCGGAGAATTCAAACAATGGCTCAAGTACTTGCGAACCTTTGATCGTATCCAAGGCCACCTGGCTGCGATCAACTTGCTCGATGCCCAAGAAGAAATCAAAGTTGGCCCGTTCGCGTTGAAGATGATCGTCTTTAGGCTCCATGTTGATGGCTTTGTGTCGAGCCACTTCTTTACTTTTCGCCGGACAAACGTCGACGCAAACACCGCAACCGGTGCAATCGTCAGGAGCGACCTGAATCGTCATACGACCATTGGGAATATCTTTGCCCTTCCAATGCATGGATGGAAATGTCTCGGGCGCACCGTTTAATTCACTCTCTTCATACGGCTTCATACGAATCGCTGCGTGCGGACAGACCAACGGACACAAGCCGCATTCGATACATATATCAGCATCCCAAATAGGAATCTCGTGTGCGATACTGCGTTTCTCGAATTTTGTCGTCCCCGTGGGGAAGGTGCCATCCACCGGCATGGCGCTGACCGGTAGCAAATCGCCTTTGCCCTCGATAATCATGGATGTGACGCGCTGGATAAAATCCGGCGCATGCTCGGGAACGGGGCGAACGCGGCCATGTTGCCCTAGCGCCTGATCGGGTACGGTAACTTCGTGCAGTGATTCCAGTGCGCCATCGACGGCAGCGTAGTTACGATTCAACACCGTTTCGCCGCGTTTACCGTAAGTTTTACGAATAGCTTCTTTGATCTGTCGGATGGACTCGTCACGCGGCAAGATTCCGCTAAGTGCGAAAAAGCAGGTCTGCATCACCGTGTTGATACGCAAGCCCATCTTGGCCTTTAAGGCGACGGCGTTACCGTCTACGACGAACAATTTGAGCTTTTTGGTGATGATAGAACTTTGAATCTCTACGGGTAACTTATCCCATACGTCATTCGGGCTGTATGGACTGTTCAACAAGAATGTAGCACCGTCCGCCGCTTGCTGTAATACATCCATGTGTGCGAGCAGAGAAAACTGATGACAGGCGACGAAGCCGGCTTGTTCAATCAGATAGGTGGACTTGATGGGTCTGGGACTAAAGCGCAGATGAGACACCGTCACGGCCCCCGCCTTGCGCGAGTCATAAACGAAATAACCCTGGGCATAAAGGTCCGTGTTTTCGCCAATGATTTTGACGGAGTTTTTATTTGCGCCGACCGTGCCGTCGCTACCAAGACCATAAAAGACTGCCCGGGTAACGTCTGATGGTTCCGAGAAAGCCGTGCGATCCCATTTCAATGAAGTATGCGTCACGTCGTCGAAAATACCGATGGTGAAATGTTTTTTCGGATCGTCACTCTTGAGTTCATCAAAAACACGTATAGCCATGGCCGGGGTGAACTCTTTGGACGATAACCCATAACGTCCCCCTATCACCCTCGGCATCGCACCGTTGCTGTTGCCCCCAGGCCAAGCTTCAGATAACGCCGTGATGACATCCTGATACAACGGCTCACCGATAGCGCCGGGTTCTTTGGTGCGATCCAACACCGCAATCGAACGCGTTGATTGTGGCAGTGCCTGGATAAACGCATGGGTATCGAACGGTCTAAATAAGCGTATCTTCAATACACCCACTTTTTCACCACGCGATTGCATGTCTACCACGGCTTCTTCGACCGCACCGGCACCGGACCCCATGATGATAATCACGCGCGTGGCATCTTCGGCGCCCTCATAATCAAACAGGTGATAAGACCGACCGGTGACGGCAGCGAATCGGTCCATCGTCTCCTGGACAATCCCCGGCGTGGCCAGGTAATACCCATTGGCAGCCTCACGCGCCTGAAAAAAGACGTCCGGGTTTTGGGCGGTACCACGTAAGACGGGGTGATCCGGACTCATCGCCCGCAGACGATGTGCTTCGACCAATTCATCATCGAGCATAGCCCGCATATCATCCAGACTCACGTGCTGAATTTTGTTGATTTCATGCGAGGTTCTAAACCCGTCGAAAAAATGAAGAAATGGAATACGCGATTTAAGCGTCGCCGACTGGGCGATTAACGCCATGTCCTGCGACTCCTGCACCGATGCCGCTGCTAACATGGCCCAGCCTGTCGATCGGGTAGCCATCACATCACTGTGATCGCCAAAAATAGATAGAGCATGCGTCGCCACGGATCGGGCCGCGATATGGAACACCGTAGGTGAAAGTTCCCCAGCGATCTTGAACATGTTGGGGATCATCAATAGCAGACCTTGCGATGCGGTGAACGTTGTGGTCAGCGTTCCAGCCTGTAGTGCACCGTGGCAAGTACCTGCAGCACCGGCTTCGCTTTGCATCTCGATGATCTGAGGGACCACGCCGTAGATGTTCTTTTTACCCGCCGCAGACCAGGCATCGGATAGCTCACCCATCGTAGAAGCTGGTGTGATAGGGTAAACCGCTATGATTTCGTTCGTATGATGGGCAATATAGGCAGCAGCCTCATTGCCATCGATCGTCACATTACACACTTCCATAGTATCTCTCCATCGCGCCCCAGATTCGCGATTAGGTGGTATCCAGCCCTCAGACCGGGGTTTACTAGCATTATATGGGTAGCCGGGGTGGACCGCCCCCTGTAATACACCCGGCAAGTCGCGTTCCAGAAGCAGCGTTCAGTACGGCTTATCCGTAAATCCCACAGGCGTTGATCGTTCTTATTGAATAAATCGGCATCACCGACTTTCATCATGACTGCGGGTTTAGGCGGGACGTGATATGTCTCATGAAAGCTGCTCCAAACAGTGACGTCGAAGAAACATACATTTGGAACTCGCCGGTGCCCCCGAAAAACCGTCCCTTGACGATCGTATATCGGCTCTTGTCTATGACGGCGGTGCCGATCGGGCATGATATTGGCTTTTGTAGCATGATTGGAGAGTTGCGACGGGCCCGTGACAGAATCGGCTGCTGGAGCTTACAGGCTGAAAGCCTGCCAGACAGTAGCCGGTGGCAAGTCAGCCGTAGGCAAACGCCGCCACCGGTTCCAGGCGACACATACCACCGTGACCCTGAAGGGGTCGTCCTATTCCCCGACGCATGTATACGACCCCTTCAGGGTCGAATGGATCGCTGGGCATCCGGCATCCGTGGGCGACGCTGTGCTTGCCCACGGCTACTATCGTTCAGCCTTCCAGGCTGCACTGGAGCACAACATTAAAGCCGCCGATATTGTCACACACCCAGTCGCGATCCTTTTCAGTGGCCTCATGATACTACCGATAACCCTATAGGTGGTTTGCACGCCCGCTTTGTTGCCTAGAGTGATCCGGCAATATGCAAAGGATATGGAGCTTGACTGGATGCATGGGAAGACTGCGCTAATCCAGAAATATTACGACCGCTATGCCGACGTGTATGACACTAAGCATGGCGTAGCTTTGGCTGGTCATGTCCACAACTTCTCGCGCTATTACGAACCGTTTTTGCTAGAGACCATCTCACCGGGGAGCCGCGTACTGGAACTTGGCTGTGGGTCGGGCTTTTACACTAGATGGTTAGTCGATCACGGATGCCAGGTGACGGCTATGGACATCAGCCATAACATCATCGCATGTGCCCGTCGGCGGTGCCCTGATGCGACGTATGTTGAAGGTGATTGCGAAAATCCTAAGCTTTATCTGGATCAAGCTGATGCCCCCAGCCAATTCGACTTCATCTTGGGTGTCAACACGTTTAGTTATTATCCCAATAAAATCGAAGCCCTGCGTTGCTATAAGCAACTGTTGTCACCGCAGGGTAAACTCGTCTTGCTCGATATGAACGGCCAATCGCCGCTCTACCGCATGATGCGCATCACCGGAAAAAATGAGATGCGTGAATGGTTTAGCGAAGTGAGCCAGTCTACCCGCGCGTCACTGAGTAAGCTGATAGAAAATGCGGGCATGCGCCTGTGTAAATTCGGTCATTTTGCTTTCATCCCCAACGGCGTGCGTCAGCCGGTTGTCTCCATGCTTCGACCATTCGATGCCCTATTGCATCAGCTACCCGGCCTCCGCGATTACTCGATGCGCATTATTTTGGTCGCTGAAGCTAATGAATAATTTGGTGATGGGTCCGTGACACTTCCGGCGGCTTCAGGACCGTCCCTCGTTGCAGCCTGAATGGCTGACCGATAGTAGCCGTGGGCAAGTCCCGATGCACATCGGGACGCCGCCCACGGTAAACCCAACAAGCGTTCCATTCCACCCTGCAGGGGTCGCACAAGCGCCGCGTCACACATCTCGCAGTATAGACAACCCCTTCAGGGTTGAGCGTCTTGGTGTTGGAGCAATCCGGTGGCGGCGTCCGCCTTTGGCGGTCTTGCCACCGGCTACTCCAGAGCAGGCCTTCAGCCTGCAACAATTGCCGCCGATTCTGTCACGGGCCCACGAACCCCTCTTTCCGTGCAGTTCGCACGCGAGCACATTTTTAGTAGAATGCTGTGAACGGTTACACCTTTTCAATCCAAGTGAGGTGCAGAATGAACATGCAAGCCTGTCGAAAGATCGTGTTTTCGTTGGTGTTCTGCCTTAGTGTCCTAGCTTCCGCCGTTTACAGCCAGGAGCCTATCGCTGAGTTACGCAGCCAAGCCGAGAAGGGCCACGCCGCCGCCCAATTCGATCTCGGGTACAAATACGCACATGGGATGGGAGTTCCCAAGGACCACAAGCAGGCGGTCGCGTGGTATAGAAAGGCCGCCGAGCAAGGGTACGCGAAGGCGCAGTATAACCTTGGCGTCAAGTACGCGAATGGTGAAGGCGTGCCCAAGGACGACGTTCTCGCTTACATGTGGATAAATATAGCGTCCGCGTCAGGAAATGAAAATGCCCTAAAAGCGCGTGGGTCGCTCGAAGAGTGGATGACACGCGACCAAATTGCAGAGGCACATCGACTCTCCCGCGAATGGTTGAAGAAGCACGCCAAGTAACAATGTCACCCTGCCGATGGCGGTTTGGTGGCGTCTATGCTGCCTGCGGATTGTTTTTCTATTTCTGTAATCATCGAACCTAACCGCCAGACGCGCACATCGCCAGTGGATTCGGAAAGGGTCATGGCTATGCTCTTGGTACACGCGGTGATGCCGGCGGCGGCGGCGTGCCGGGTACCTACGCCTTGGGGAATGGGTTCATCGGAGATAGCCGGTCGAAGCGTGGCGCAGGCGGAGACAATCACGCCGTTGCCTTTGATAATAAACGCGCCGTCTAACTTGGCGATCTCTTTAACGGTATCGCCGATGGAGTCGTCGAGAATGTTCCTCTCCTTTTCGGTGTACCCCTTAAACGGATTGATGCGTCCTTCGTGGCTATACTTTTGCACTTCTCGATGATCGCCAACGACGAACAACGTGCCGATCGGTTTGCCTTCGCGTCCTTCGTGTGCCAGTTCTAATGTTAATCTAAGTATGCGCTCAAAGACCGGCCTGCGAATGTGTTCGGTGAGTTTGGGTTGACCGACACTGCGAAAAATTTCGTACTCCTTCCCCACCCGCATGGTCACCAGCGTATCGATATCACCTTCTCCGATCCCCGTTAAGAACACGAACACATCATCGGGCTTGAGAAGCTGTTGTGAAAACGCCATGAGCGTAGCCATCTTGATTTGCCCCATGCGCGTCAGATTGAATTTGGGCACCGACAACACATGTGCGGAAATATCCTGAGCCTGATCCACATCCTGCTGGTCACGGCATACCAATACTAATTTCGTCGGGGTTTTGATCGCTTGTTTTAATGATTTTAGATCGTGAATTGAACTCACGTAAGCAAAGAGCGTTGCGGCCTTGACGGATTGGGCTACCTGCACGGCAGCTTCAATAATCGGTTCGGTAAAGTTTTTCTTGTCTGCATCCACAGTTTAGCGTACCTCGCTCGGTGGTGATATTTGTAGCACCTTTATACGCTCACTATACTGTTGGCTAACATGACCGACAAACGACATCAACATATTTTCCGGATAGTCGTCGTGCTGCTGATGCTGCCGACGTCTACCCTTGGGCAACCCGGCCCATCGATACCTGAACCGACTCAGCCTCAACTTTTCCCGTCGGAAAAGCTGTTTCTCTCTCGAATCGCACGACGAACCATTAGCGATGCCCGGGCACAGCGCCCTATGTACGAGCCTGGTTATGTGCCCAAGCGACTCCAATCCATGCAGCGAGAAGTGATCATTCGCTTGCGGCAGGACGGTTATCTACTTTGTGCAGGTGTCGGTGCCAGTGCTCCCATTGCCCTGGCTACCAGAGATGCGGCTTTGGGTACCTTTGAATTGCTCCAGCAATCCAAGGTTACGGACCTCTCACGCCTCGATCGATTGCTGATGGAAATTGAGGTCATCGGAGACGCGGTGGATATTCCCTTCCAAGGTGACTGGACGCAGCCGAGGGCGTTAGATGCGTTTGTGGATCCGGGTATCGATGGCTTAGTCTTGCTAGGTCAGCAATCACAACATCGATTCGCACCCACGGAACTTTTCACCAATGACACGACATTATCAGCTTCCTTGAAAAAACTGGCGCAGCTCACGCATTCAGACCCATCCAAAGTGCTCAAGACAGCCCTGATGCGCTTTCGCTCGTCACATTGGTATCAACCTCGAAGCGGTGCGGACATCGTATCGCTATCACGCGGCTTAACCATTATCCCCCCGGAAGCCGTTACACGGCGCAAACTCGATGAGGTTATCGAATCGCTCGGCGCGTATCTGGTGTACCGTCAAAAACCGGACGGTTTATTCACCTATCAATACGAACCCGCACTAGATCGATACAGCGACGAAGATAATCTCGTGCGACAAATTGGCGCGACGGTAGCCATGGCCACACACGCTGCATGGTCTGGAAAAAGCGCGTCATTGGCTGCAGCGAATATGGCGATTCGCTTCCACATGAAGGGTGTGACGAACATTCCGGGTGCTCATCAAGCAGCTTTTCTAGCTACGGCTGATGGTAAACACAAGCTTGGCGTGACGGCCCTCTTTTGCCAGGCACTAGCCGTTTATCCCCAGGCTGATCGCTTTTTAGCCACGCGTGAAAAACTCATCAATGGCATGCTCTGGCTGCAACGCCCCTCCGGTCTTTTTATCACTGCGTTCCCTCCGGCGGAATCTATCGCCGCACAGGATTATTTCCCGGGCGAAGCATTGTTAGCTATGGCTACGCATTATAACCAACATCCGGACGAGAGAATATTTGACGCTTTCAATCGTGCGATCCAGTTCTATCAACCGTTTTTTCGAGAGCGTCCTTCTCCGGCATTCGTGCCCTGGCAGGTGCAAGCTTTTACACAAATGACCCAACACGCCCAACGCGAGGATTACGATGACTATGTGTTCGAGTTAACCGATTGGCTGGCGGATAAACAATTGACTAAAGATAACTGCGCCTGGCCGGAGCTTTGGGGCGGCATCGCCGCGTATCAAACCGGACGCGCCGGGGTGTCCACCGCTTCGTATCTGGAAGGCTTCGCCGATGCGCTTTCATTGGCCAAGCGTCGCGGCGACCAAGTGCGCGTGGATCGATACGAAAGAGTTGTGCGTTTGGCTGCTCGCTTTGTGATGCAGTTGCAATTTCGCAAGCAGGAAGCCTATTTCGTGCGTAGTCTACAAGATACGGTTGGTGGCATTCGTACTTCACCGACGCTGAACCTCCTGCGCATTGACCACGTCCAACATGCACTCATAGCCCTCATGAAGACGAGACACGTTTTATATGGAAGCCGAGGGTAAAAACCGCCGTGAGCAGACGTCACCGTGAGCGATTCCATCATCATGACGTGGCGATAACGCCGAATTGGCGACTCCGTTTTTCCATCTTGTTCATCACCGTCACACTATTCGGCGTTGGTGTCGTCTCACCCTACGCACTGATTACGCTGGCTATCGACGGTTTGTCCGCCGGGATAGTACTCATCCCTCCCATGATGGCAGGTCTGTGGGTCATGCGCTTCGCCCGGCTGGATCACATGCCACTTCGTTGGCACCTACTATTGGGAACTTCGGTTGGGTTGGGTGGTTTGTCATTGGCGATCTTACTGGGTGGCGTGAGCGGCGTACTGCAAAGACCCGTATGGCTGGCCATATATATCGCCTTAACGACCGTCGGTGTACTGCGCGTCAAACATCTATGGCTCGCATTCAGAACCACCCAACCACGAGCGCCATCGCATGATAAGAGCGTCAATTTCATCAGCGCATTGCTGCTACTGGCTTGCCCGTTCGCTATCATGTCGCTGTTGGCTGCAGTGAATGCGCCGGGTCTGATATGGCAAGAGGAGGGATTTGGTTATGACGTCCTCGAATATCACTTGCAGTTGCCGAAGGAATATCTCGCGGAAGGACGTATCTCCTATCGCCCGCACAACGTCTACGGCAACTTTCCAGCCAATGTCGAAATGCTGTACCTAACGGCCATGATTCTTCACGGCCCGCACGTGGATGTGGGCGTCATAGCGAATCTGATCCACGCCGCTTTGATGTGGCTGACGGTATTCGCTGCTTGGGTGGTGGGTAAAGACTTCTCGCCCAGGGCCGGCGCAGTGGCAGCTGTCGCTATGGGCACGTGCGGCTGGGTACCCTATCTAAGCGGGCTTGCCTATACCGAAGGCGGTTTGCTATTCTTTGGTATGGTCGCGACTGGTCTGACGCTGCGCGCGTTGCGATTAAACCAACAAGATAAACACAACCCACCCGGCCAATGGCGACTATGGACCCTCGCCAGTGCCATGGCTGGTCTGGCCTGTGGCTGTAAATACACCGCCGGGCCTATGATCGCGTTACCTCTTTGTTTGGCCGCATTCTGGACGCCCACAACCAGCGTGGTTCGCCGATTGGGATTCGCTTGCGCATTCTCATTGGCAACGCTAACCACACTATCCCCCTGGCTCATCAAAAACGCCGTAGCTACGGGTAACCCTGTCTTCCCGCTGTTGAACCAAGTATTCAAAGCTCAGCCGGAGGGTTGGTCGGTAGCGCAGGATGCGCGATGGATGGCTGGTCACAAACCCGCACCAAGCGAGCGAAGTATGACGGCCAAGCTCCGTACCCTATGGAACCGTACCGCAGCCGATGAGAAACATCGCTTCGGGCCTATCGTCTTAATCCTAGCTGTCGCGGGTTTGGCACTGCGACGCATTCGACGCGAGGATATGACGCTCATCTTTCTATTGTTTGCACAGCTCACCGTATGGCTATTTGCCACGCACCTTTATGCGCGGTTTGCGGTCGTACTATTGATACCATTGACACTACTAGCCGGGAGCATCCTAAGAGAGACAAAGCCTATCGCAGTTCGTGCGGGCGTATTCACGTTACTGGCTATCGGTTGTTTATGGAACGGTTATTTCAGCGGTAAATTGATAGCCCATGAAGCGATCATCGGTGCACCACCTTCGATTTTTTACGATGGTCAGTTGCCCGGCTATGAATATCTGCAAGTGATTAATCAGGATTTACCGACATCGGCAAAAATACTCATGGTTGGTGATGCGAAGGCATACTACATGCGCCGAGAAGTTGATTACTGCGTCGTATTCAATCGGAGTGATTTCATCGAGACCGTTAGATCCAAAACAGACGAGGGCATTGTCGATTGGCTCCGGGAGAATGCATACACACACGTGCTGGTTAACTGGGCGGAAATCAATCGACTCAGACAGAGTTACGGCTTTGCGGATGTAATAACGCCAACCCTATTCGATCGGTTGTCGCAGCACGGGTTGCACGTGTACCAAGCATTCGATCATCCTGTCGACACCGCAAGGTATATCACACTGTATGAAGTCGAACCCTCAAATTAGCACATGTCATAGCCCGATGTATGTCGGAACTCATATAACCCCTTACTCTACACCTTGATCTGCCAGCCAGCGTTCGGCGTCGATGGCGGCTTTACATCCCATACCGGCAGCGGTTATTGCCTGACGATAGACGCTATCCACGCAATCCCCCGCAGCGAATACGCCTTCCACACTCGTCGTGGATCGATAGGGGTCATCCAATTTGATGTACTTTTTCGCATCGAGTTCAAGCTGACCGTTGAGAAAATCCGACGCCGGCGTGTGGCCGATAGCCATGAACAATCCGCTCAATTCGAGCGTGGATTCCTCATGCGTTACCGTATCTTGCAACTTAACGCCGGTTATTGATTCGTCACCCATGACGTCCAAGACCACTTTGTTCCACAAGACTTCAAGCTTGGGACTGTTCAGCGCACGCTCAGCCATGATCTTGGAAGCGCGAAGCTCGTCGCGTCGATGGATCATGTACACCTTCGAAGCGAACTTGGTGAGATAGGTCGCCTCTTCAACGGCGGAGTCACCGCCGCCAACCACGGCTAACACCTTATCACGGAAGACCGGCAAGGCCCCATCGCAGACCGCGCAAGCACTTACGCCACCGCCGGCCTGGGCTAATCGCAGTTCGTTTTCCAATCCCATCCAATTCGCTTTTGCCCCCGTCGCAATGATAACACTGTGCGCGAGACAGTCGTATCCATCGTCCCCTTTAATAGCAAATGGGCGTTTCGATAAATCGATGGATTCAACGCTTTGGAACGGACTGTACAAACCAGCCGAGACTTCCGTCGCCACACCATCGTTGGTTACGACGCGCGTATCAAACCGCATGGCCTGCTTAAAAAACAAGTCCATCATTTCCTGGCCATTGATACCGTCGGGAAAGCCCGGGTAGTTTTCAACATCGGTGGTGAGCATTAGTTGCCCACCTGGAACTAAATCCTTGCTAACAGCCCTTCCGGGATAAACTAGCGGACTAAGATTCGCCCGAGCCGCATATAGCGCTGCGGTCCAGCCGGCTGGACCTGAACCAATGATGACTAGTTTCTCGACGTTGTTGGATGCTGACATATCGTTTGTTGCTCCGTATCCATAAGCTGATGCTTCCAGCTTAGTGCTGGCTCGATACTATTTTGTATTGTCACGCTGAGAGGATGATAGCCCCTACGACAAAAGTCGTCCAAGAAGTGGCGCTCCGTAAAATCACGTCAGTACAGGTGCCCAATCCTGCGCGCGGACGGCATTGGTAATACGCTCAGCCATATCAACCGCCGCATAGCCGTCTTCGGCGCTGACCGCAGCTGCGGAACCATCACGAACGGAGGCCAGGAACGATTCAATTTCGGCTTTGAGCGGTTCAATGTCGTCTATCTCCAACGGTTCAATCTGCATCATCGACCCGAAATCCATATCCGCCATTTGCGACAGATCCTCAAAATTTCGTTCGCGGGCGAGTTTAATCAAATTAAGATTATCATCGAGTTTTACGGCAATGCCCGACTTTTTATGGTAATCCATCGATAAATACGCCGACGGCGAAAACACCCGGATTTTCCGTTCCGTTTTCAGCGCCAATCGTGAGGCCGTCATCACTGCGGTGGTCCCATCAGGAAAACGTATGCGTGCATTGGCTACGTCTTCACAATCGCCGAGAACCGCCACACCCACGGCATCTACCGTATACTCACGCTGATTGACCAGATGCAATACGATGTCAATGTCGTGAATCATCATGTCAAACACAACACCGATGTCAGCGCTGCGAAAGGTAAACGGGCTGATGCGGTCCGTCTCGATAAACTTCGGCGTCACTTTCATGCGCAACATGGCCTGCACCACCGGATTGAATCGCTCCGAATGGCCAACTTGCAGCAGGCAATTATACTTGCGCGAGGCATCCACGATTTTCTTGGCATCAGTGGTATCCGGCGCGAGCGGCTTTTCGACGAGAACGCTTACACCATGGGTCATAAGTTCAATAGCCACAGATGCGTGATAAACTGTTTGCACTGCCACTGTTACAGCATCTACATGATCGACAATATCAGCCACATCTTGATAGGCCTGACCGCCGTACAATTCAACGAACTTTTTCGCCCGTTCTATGTCCTTATCCACGATGGCTACAAGTTCACAGCCGGGTAGCTCACTGTAAATGCGCGCATGATGCCGGCCCATGTGGCCTGCACCGATGACAGCCACCCGCAACGTCTGGTCGGATGTTCGCTTCATAATCATACTCAGGAATGTTTGGTAAAAGTGGCCGTCACACGCTTCGGGCCGTCAATGACCATATTAATAGGATTGGCGTTACCGGAGAGATTACCATTCCATCCGTGAAATGACCAGCCGGATGCCGCTTTGGCTCTTAGCTGTAGTACCACGTCACGATCGCGCGAGCCTGTGCGAATCTTCGTCACTTCACCATCACCAACCACATCGACGGTAAGACCATCAACAGGCTCATCCCGGCCATCTTCATGGTGAAGTTTCCATGACCGACGATGCACCGCGTCTTTACGTAGCGCTTCAAGATACCGACCGTGTCTGCCATGGGCAAACGAACGCATGAGCGATTCGCACAGATACCGCACATGTTCATTGAGATCGGATGTCTCCAGCATGACTTCTACTCGTTCGCGGATGGAGGTTCCGCTCAGCCGCGCTCGTCGTGAAAATATTTTCAAGAACGCCGCTTTAAGTGCTCCCACGTCTTCACGGCTAAAACCACACCGCTCCAGTCCGACACCGTTGACCATACGGATTTCCGATCGCGTACCCCGTGCCGCGACGATAATCATATACGGCGGTACATCCGCAGGTACGCGCGTCATTCCCCCAATAAAGGCGTGCCTACCTACTGTCACAAAGTGATGCACGGCACTATGGCCACCCATATTGACATAATCTTCTACATGCACATGACCCGCGAACTGGACGTAGTTGGCCATAATACAATGATTACCGATGGTGCAGTCATGCGCAATGTGCGCACCGACAAGAAAAAGGTTTCCATCACCGATGCTGGTAACTCCACCGCCATTGGCCGTACCTGGATGGCAGGTGACCATTTCCCGAAAAATGTTATTTGAGCCGACAACAAGCGTCGTAGGCTCGCCTTCGTATTTCAAATCCTGTGGAGGCGCGCCAAGCACAGCTTGCGGAAATACCTCGCAATTTGATCCAAGCGTCGTATATCCTTCTACCGTGGCATGATGATGAATATGACAATCATCACCGATCACCACGTGTGGGCCTAGGTACGCCATGGGACCAACGACTACGTTACGTCCAAGCGTAGCGCCTGGATCAATCACAGCTTGAGAATGAATACTCACAAGTCACGTATCTCCGTCCATTTTATCGCTTTTCCGAATCGGTCAGCATAAATTTAATTTCCGCCTCAGCAGCGACTTCTCCATCTACACTCGCATAACCCTTCACATGGCCCGACGTAGGCCGCACACGCAACGCTTCAACTTCCAACATCAACTGATCGCCGGGACGAACCATACGACGAAATTTGACTTTATCCAATCCCAGCAGCACAGCGACCTTACCCTTGTGTTCCAGTGCCTGACTCAGCAGGATACCACTCATCTGCGCTAAAGCCTCTATGATAAGCACACCCGGCATGATCGGGTCGCCGGGATAATGCCCCTGAAAAAAAGGTTCATTCGCCGTTACATTCTTAAGCCCAATGACCTTGGTCAATCCCTGGATGTCAACAATACGATCCACCATCAAAAATGGATATCGATGCGGAAGGATGCGGTGAATCTGATGGATATCGATTACCGGATGACGGCTATCACGACCACTTGACTCGGTCTTATCATACTGTGTTCTAAGCGCCCGAACGAGCTGATGATTAAGGGCATGTCCACTCTTACGAGCCAGCACGCGCCCCACAATAGGCCGACCAAGCAACGCCAAGTCGCCGACAAGATCGAGAATCTTGTGCCTCACGCATTCGTTTGTATACCGGAGCGGATTGTCAATGGGGCCATCTTCGCCATACACCAATATATCCTGGTAAGTAAGATGGACACCAAGCCCGGCGGCATGCATTTGCTCCGCTTCAGACTTGAGGACGAAAGTACGCGCCGGTGCAATATCCTTCGTGAAACGATCCGGTGTGATGGAGACGCGATAACTTTGCACACCGATCGGATTGTCCTCTCCATAATCAAGCTCGTAGGCAATATGCAATACTTCCGCATCACCATCCAGCAGCGGTAGCGCAACCAACTCGGTATCTCCCTGAACCACGCGAACGGGTTCGCCAATTACGCATGGATCGCGATAGGCATCCTGTTGTTGAATGCCGGCCTCTTTGATGGTCTCAACGAATGGCATACCGCTACCATCCACGCCGGGCAATTCATCGGCATCAAGTTCAATTTGTACGTTGTCAATACCAAGCCCGGACAACGCGCCTAGGACATGCTCAACGGTTTCAACCGCGACGGACCCGTTTTGAATCGCCGTGCGACGAGCGCGCTTGGTGACATTTTCCACCCGCGCCGCGACACGGGCCGGAGGCGACTGATCGGTACGAACGAACCATATACCGGTGTGGGGTTCACCTGGGCGCAAACGCACCGAAACCGGCTCACCCGTAAACAAACCGCGCCCGGATAGCTGAACGTCATGATCAATCGTAAGTTGATGTTGCAATAGTGATCCCTCATCGAGCGATTAACCTTGCCTCCGCCTATGGAAGTAGCAGGCCTTCGCACTCGATGAGTGTATTATGAGCGAATCATTCGCTATTTTCAACGTAAGCCCATAATCGGGAAAATGCGCCACCTGAGGTGACTGGTGCACGGCTGGTCACAACCCAACAGACTGCCACCTCAACGACCTACTTCCCCCCCTTATTCGCTGCGTCATACGCTTGATTCAGATGGGCCACGACGTCGTCTGTAATGTCGACGTTAGGGTGCCAATAAATTACCTTCTGCAGGACGATTTGCTGCCTGACCTGCGACGTATTCTCCGGAGGCGCATCCGGAAGTTGATCCGCAGCCAGGACAATATCAATACCGCGTTGTTTGGCAATATCGATCACGGCAGCTTGAATATCATCGAAAATAAGCTTTAACGAACCGGCCAGCTCTCGTTCGATGCGTCGTCCTTGGGACTCAACAAAATACTGAAGCTCAGCCTCATACATTGCCAACTCTTTTTCACGTGCGTAAAATTCGTCAGTTCCGGGTTTGAGTTCCTCTTGAAGTGATCGACCGGCCCGCGTGATTTTATCACGTAGCGCATCACGATTCTTATTGAGGTCCGTGCGTACCAACTCAAACCGCGCCTCCAGGTCCGTGCGACGATGATATCGCTCCGACACCTCAGGAATATTTACAACAGCCACCGAAGTCGCACCGAACGACATGGAAGATAAAACCAGCAATAGCCATACACTAATGATAGACTTACGAATTTTCATGATTGTCTCACTTGATAATAAAAGTTGTTTATGTTTCAAAGCTTCTGAAATAGATCGGGATTAGCACCCTCATTGTCGTTTTTCACCGCGTATCCCATGCCTCCCAATCAACGATCAACGATTAAGGACTAGAACAATCCGCCTACCACAAAACTAAAAACTTGTTCTTTGTCATCCGTGTCGCTCAAAACGGGGGCTGCGATATTAAATTCGAGTGGTATGGGACCAAAAATATTGAGCGTCAACCGAACGCCGAAACCAATGGATACACGATAAACCTCGGAATCGACCGTACCGCTATCTACAAAAACATGCCCCCGTACATTGTCGCCGTATAACGGGTAACTATACTCCGCCCCCAATAATACAAGGAAATCGCCGCCGATATTGTTGTCGTCAATACCCTCACGCTGACCAACCCCACGGAATTCAAACCCACGAATAGAACCGGTACCACCTGCGTAATACCGCTCGAACACGGGAGCGTCTCCAAGAACCACACCGCCCTCCGACCGCAACTGCAAAACGTGCTTGCGATCGCGCGCGTCAGTGCGAAGCGTTTGATACCAGCGATAACTGGCATTAAGCTTCACAAAAGTATGTTCCCCGCCGAGTACGCCAAACTGCTCATAAGAAATACGCAAGCGATCTCCACTACTGGGGCGGTATCGGTTATCAGTCCGATCGCGTACCATCGAGCTTTTCAGGCTTGTGATTAAGTTAGACCCTTCATCCTCGCGAATCTGCCGCGCAGTAAACACCCTGAGATTATCCACTCGAACATCTTCCACGCGCAACGCCAATTCACTCGACCAGCCGCGCCATCGACCTCGTTCAAAACGCTTGCCGAAACTGACCGTGGTGCCAACACGTCCTTCGTTATAACCATCGCGACCACGACTGAACAGGTAGGCGCTATAATCAAATCGGATCGGCTTATCAAGAAAATAAGGCTCCGTGAAGTCTAGACGAAAACGGCTGACAGCGGTTCCGGGTTGAAGTTCAAGACGCATGCGCTGACCAGCGCCGAAGAAAGATCGAAATTTATAAAGTTCTTCCCAACTTGTGGGAGGATCGTAAAGATCAAAGTTACGTAAATCCAGCGTGACCGTCCCAACCAGTCCGCTATTACTAGTCACCCCCACGCCAAAAATAAAGTCGCCCAGACGCTCCGTCTCTTGAATATCCATCACCACATCGCGCACACCAGGCTGATCGCCCACAGGGTATACACGGGCGGAACTGAAAATGCGCGTCTGCATCAACTGTTTTTCCGCATGACGGGCAGCTGTCAGATCGAGTAGATCATCAGGCGGGTATAAATCCAATGCGCGACGAATGACTTTATCCTTGGTTCGCGTATTGCCGCGTACCGCGATTCTTCCTACACGAAACTGCTCACCCTCTTCGATGTGAAACGTCAAGCGCACCAGCCCGGGATCGTCGGAAAAAACGCGCATCACGCGTACTGTGGCATGGATATGCCCGATCGCGCCATACTTGTCTCGAATCAATCGTGCATCACTTTCTATCTTCGGTCGCTTCACCGTGTCGGATACACGCGAAGCAATCGCCGCTAGCAACTCATCCTGAGAAAACACCGTCAATCCCGTGAACTGAATCTGCTCGAACCTATACCTCGTGCCTTCATCTATCGTAAACACAAGACGCAGGTTCTGATCTTCACGCGTCTCGCTACGATACTTAACTTGGGCATCCAAAAATCCCTGATCTCGAAAAAAGCGCCGCAAGCTGGACACATCACTCTCAACCCGCGACGGATCAAACGCCCCAGCACGAATCACCCACAAAGCTTTTTTCGTTTCGATCTTCTTCTTTAATTCCCAGGCTTCAAAGGCCGTATTACCCTCGAACACTATCTCACGTATCACCACGCGAGCGCCTTCTTGAATGACATAAACCACCTCACCGCTGGCTTCGATGTGCTCCCGATCAAGCGTCACCGTGACATCGCCATACCCCATATCTCGATACTTCGAGATGATGGCATCTTGACCATCACGAACCGCAAACCAATCCAAGACGTCACCCACCTTGAACGCCAACTCGCCGCGCAATTGACCATCTGTCAGCTTGGTGTGCCCCATGAATCGAATCTCAGTCACGAGGTGTTTTTCGACGACTTCGAATATCACGCGTAAGCCGCCAGTCGTCTGACGTTGAAGTTGGCGCGTCACGGAAAAAAATCGACCGGATTGCTCCAGCCTATTGACCGCACCTGCCAGCACAGCCTCCGTAGCCACATCGCCGATTTCTAATCCCGCCAGTTGGATGGCCATGGAATGGGACGTTTGAGATAAGCCGCGAAACTCGATGCCGGCGATGACATCTGAGTCGTCAGGTTGATGCGCTAAGGCTGACGCCGAAAACACGAGGATCATACCGCACAGCGCCACAGTACCAACCCAGTCAGCCATAACGAGAATCACCTTCTGGCATACCGTCAACATGACGGGCAAACCGGTCAAAATGTTTCTGGGGACTGTATGCAACGTTCGTCAACACCGTGAGCCATGACTGCGCCAAAGACCGGCGAATCTTAACGTCAGATCAAGATAAGAGCAAAGTAAACCATCCAACGGTAAGCCAAGTCCATGACAATTCCGGCTGGATGGGTACGCCGATCCGTGGTCAGTACCGCATGGCGCCAGCCTGCGGACCGGATGAGTCAACATGGCTAACTGCGCCCATATGCCAGTACGTCACCAAGCTTACGCCAGGTGCTCTGATAATACTCGTCGCCGATTCTGTCACACTCACCCCGCTTAACAAACAGGCAGCACGCTTAAAAAGGTACGCTGCCCTGATCGATCTGTCCGGCGGAAAACGGGACTTCTTGCATGGAGTAGTTGGCGAATCGGGTTAGCTTCTTGTTAAATTGCAATTGCACCATACCGGTGGGTCCATTTCGCTGCTTAGCGACGATCAACTCAGCCAAACCCTGCACGGACTCATCCTCCGGCTTGTAATACTCCTCCCGATGGATCAGCAAAACCACGTCAGCGTCCTGCTCAATCGCCCCGGACTCTCGCAAATCACTCATGATCGGTCGTTTGTCCTGACGACCTTCCGACATGCGATTTAGCTGAGCCAGCGCTATGATCGGAATGTTGAGTTCTCGGCCAAGACTCTTCAGCGATCGGCTAATCGTTGAAATCTCCTCCTGACGGTTATTGCTGCCGGGGTTGTGCATAAGCTGCAAATAATCAACAAAAACCGCCTCGATTTCATACTTATTCCGCATACGCCGCGCCGAAGCCCGCAGCTCCATCGCGGTCAAACCCGGCGTATCATCCACATATAAAGGTGCTTCGCGAAAATCTTCACGCGCATTAACCACGCGAAACATCTCATCTTCATTAAGCATACGGCGACGCAGTCGCTGCGCATCAATACCGGCATGGGCGCACATCAACCGCTGGGCAATCTGATCACAACTCATTTCCATCGAAAAGAACGCCACACGGCGATGCTCAACCATGGCTAGATGCTGCGCCATGGTCAACCCCAGCGCCGTCTTGCCCATCGATGGTCGAGCCGCAATGATAATCAAATCACCTGCTTGAAAACCAGTGGTTAATTCATCAAGCCTGTTAAACCCGGTAGGTAACCCCGTACATTGAGATTGCGATCCTTCTTCCAGTTGCTTAGCCAGCTTCGAGACTGCATCACGGATGGCGACGGTTCGACCGCTAACACGCCTTTCGGTCACTTCAAAGATGCGTTGTTCGGATCGATCAAGAATCTCACGCGCTTCTTCCATCCCCGCATAAGCTTGGTCAGCGATTTCAGAAGCGCATCGAATCAACGAACGAAGCATGCCTTTGTCGCGTACAATCCGCGCATAATGCTCAGCATTGGCCCAGTCACCGAAACTCTCAACCAGTCGGACCATATATTCCTGACCACCCACTAACTCAAGCATATCACGGCGACGAAGCTCATCCGTCACAATAATCAGATCGATCGCCTTGGTAGGATCGTCATATAAATCAATGAGAACTTCAAAGAGTTGTTGATGCGCGGGCACATAAAACCACGCGCTATCAGATAGGGTCATGATTGGGATGACTTCACCAATCGCATCCCGGCTCATCATCATCGAACCAAGAAGCGCAGCTTCAGCATCGATGTCCTGGGGCGGAACGCGTTCCGCCGTCGGAGTAAACGCTGCCATGCTATGTGTCGGTGCGGTCACCATGATCGCCGGCCTCCGTGCCGACCTCGGCTGATTCAGCCGATGATTCTTCGCCTTCTTCGTCCGTCTTATCGCGCACCACCCAGACCTTGATCTGGGCACGAAGATCTTGAGCTAATCGAATATCCACCGTGACATTGTCCAGGTGACGAATAGGATGATCCAGTACGATTTGCTCAGCTTTGACGAAATACTGTTCCTCAGCTAGGGCGTCCGCGATATCGCGCGTACTCACCGAGCCGTACAAGACGCCATCTTCGTTCGCTTTAGCGTGAATCGTAACCTCAGCGTCCGTCAGGCGCTGGGCCAGTGCTTCCAATTCGGCACGTGCTTTGATGTGTTCTTCTTCTGCGATGCGCCGTGCCTCAGCCAAGCGGCGCATGTTTCCTTTGGTCGGCTCAGTGGCTAAACCATAGGGGATCAAATAATTACGCCCATAACCAGCGGCCACTTCCACGACATCACCGACAATACCCAGTTTGTCGATACTTTTGCACAGCAGCAATCTCATAGCTCGATACCATCCTCTTTAACGTACGATGCCGTCAATCACGGCTTATTATTATATCATCATACCCCAGCACGTCTCGCCTCAAGGGCCTCGTTACCCGGAGACGAAAAAATCAAAACGGGATATTTTCATCCGTCGGGGGCGGCGGACTATCATAGCTTCCCGTCTGAGAACCTACAGGTGCTGCACTGGGGGATTCACTGCGGTTTTCACCACCACCCCGCCTGCCATCACCGCCACCACCTAAGAACGTAAAGTTTTCCACAAACACTTGGTGTCTACTACGTTTCTCACCTTCAGGCGTCTCCCATTGATTCAGTTGAAGACGTCCCTCAACAAGTACTTGGCGTCCCTTACTCATATACTGTTTGAACGTCTCACCGCTACGTCCAAACAAAGTGCAATCAATGAAGCAAGTATCCTCTCGATCATTGCCTTCACGATCGCGCCATTTACGATTCGTAGCTATGCCAAACTTACACACCGCAGTATTTGATGCTGTGTAACTCAATTCGGGATCCTTCGTGAGGTTTCCCACTAGAACGATTCGATTATAGCCGCTCATGACATACCCTCGACATTGACAAAGGCTCTATCAACCCAACATTTTATATAAAAAACCAACTAGGCCTCAGCCGAGCCGGCATTGGTCTTATCAGGCGCATCAGCCGTAGCGGTCGCAACTGGCGCAGCGGTCTTAACGGTAGAATCCTGACCCGAGCTCGCATCAGCCCCGGCGGCGCGTCCACCCGTTTGGGCATCACCTTCGAGATCGTCAAGATCACCGCCGCGGCTCTCACCGTGCGTACTACCCCACTGCTCCATGCGTTCCTTCGATACGTCATCCGCCCGGAGGATCAACACACGAAGAATATCTTCACTAAGCTTGGCATCGCGTTCAATCCCGCTAATAGCCTCCGGTTTAGACTTAAAATAAGTCAGCACGTACACGCCGCGCTTTCGACCGTCCACCCGATAGGCTAAACGCCGCTCATCCCATTTTTTACAAAATAGCAGTTCCGCCTCAGCCCGATCCATCAGGCGCCGGACCTCTCCTTCGCACTGTTCAAACGACGCGCCAAACGTCGGATCGAACAAATACATTGCTTCATATTGGTTCAACGCTCTTGATCTCCTGCATGCCGCCTACGCAACCAAAATCATAACCACGCCGTTACGGCTCGACGGGGTCACTGTTAAATCGATTCATGGTCGACTCAGGGCCGTGATGTATCCAATGCTCCACCGCATCCGCCGCACACTTGCGCGACGATACCATCTCCAATTCCTCCGCCTCGGTGAAACGACTGGTTACGTACACCGAAGGCACACCGACCGGCTTATCAATGCCGACACGTAAACGACAGAATTCGTTCGTGCCGATCCGATCGATCACATCCTGCAAACCATTATGACTCCCGGCTGATCCTTTTGATCGAAACCGTATGCGACCGAGTGGCAACGCCAAATCGTCCGCAACAATCAACAAGTCCGCCAACTCAAGCTTATAAAATCGACCCGCGGCTGCGACTGCCTGACCGGACCGATTCATCCACGTAGTCGGTTTGAGCAACACCACACGCTCACCGCTGCAATCAGCATCACCGAACCACGCATGAAATTTTTCCGTCAACATCGAAGCTTGCCAGCGCGAAGCTAACAAATCTACGACATCAAAACCGACGTTGTGACGTGTGCCATCGTAACGCTTGCCGGGATTGCCCAAACCGACAACCAGCTTCACGACGCCAACCCCATCAAACATCGCATCAATCTACGACGCATCCTTTTCAGGCTCGTCACTGCGCACGCGACCGATGATCTCAGGCAGCTCTGCCTTTTCTTCGCCATCAGCCTCTTCCTCGGCCTCCTCCACGGCTTCACGAACCAAAGCCACCTTATCATCAAGACTGGATAGAGGCTTCACGCTGGCGGGCAGGTCTAAGTCCTTCACTAACAACGCATCCCCGACGCCCAAGTCCGTCACCAACGGATGCTGTGTGTCGGGTATTTCCGTCACCATGCACTCGACTTCTATTTCCGTCATGATATGCTCGAGAATACCGCCTTCGCTAATTCCTTTCGGCGTTCCCTTCAACTCGATAGATACCTTCACCGTCACCCGCTCATCTAAATTAACGCGTGACAAATCCAAATGAATCGGCAGATTATCGAGATGATCATATTGAACCTCTTTGATCAAATAAGGTAGCTTTTTTTTATTCAGTTCCACCTCAATCATTCGAGCACCATGACCAAGCACAGCCGTCACTTCTCGAATGTCTATCGTTACCGCCTCCGGAGCCTGGCCATGACCGTAAATAATCGCGGGCAACTGACCTGCTTCGCGAAGTTTCCGTGATACTCTAGTACCTACTTCAGTTCGAGGTACTGCTTTCAACTGCTCTGCTTGCATGCCGATTCTCTTCTCCTAAAAGCATTCTCACTTTTGATGTAGCGTCGCAACCTTAATACCATCGAAACTTTTCGAATCTTATGCCGCTACAAAAAAATCTTGTTCATTGCGATCAGATATCACGCACAAAAAAGTGCGCTCACAGATCGATGTTCATGTATTCGCCTTATCGCTTCGCCGACCAAATCCGCCACTGATAGTACCGTTAAATTACCGAGACGCTGTGCCACAACCGGACTGATTGGAATCGTATCCGTAACCACAATCTCATTCATCTCCGCCGCCAGCAAACGATCCACAGCCGGGCCGGCAAAAACGCCGTGCGTCGCTGCGACATAAACCGCTTCAGCCCCATGCTCGCGCACCAAGCGGGCGGCCTCACTGACAGTACCTGCAGTCGTAATCATGTCATCAAACATCATCACGCGCTTGCCTTTTACGTCACCAATAATGTTAACCGCTACAGCCTGGTCGCCGGAAACGCGACGCTTATGCACGACTGCCAATTCACCACCGATACGCGATGCAAAATCACTACCAAACTTGATGTTACCGACGTCTGGTGACACAAAGACGGCATCATGCAAATCACGCTTCAAAAAATGTTCCGCTAGCACGGGAGCCGCGGTGAGATGATCAACCGGAATATCAAAAAAGCCCTGGATCTGATCGGCGTGAAGATTCATCGTCAACACGCGATCAGCGCCGGCGGTGGTAATCATATTGGCCACCATCTTAGCTGTGATCGGTGTGCGACCTTCAGATTTTCGATCCTGTCGCGCATAACCGTAATAAGGAATCACCGCGGTAATCCGCCGGGCGCTGGCGCGACGAAGGCAATCTATCGTGATGAGAAGTTCCATCAAGTTGTCATTAACCGGCGGACACGTGGATTGAACAATAAAGCAATCCTTACCACGGACATCCTCGTCGACCTTAATCAGCGTTTCGCCGTCGGGAAACTTGCCGATAGCCGCACGAGCGCGAGGGGTATCGAGATAGGCGCAAATTTTGTCCGCGAGCGAATCGCTAGCGGTACCACCGAAGATCGCCAGACCATCGGTGTTCCCACTTCGTGCTCGTCGACTACTCGACGTCATGTCGTCCTCTCTCTCGTATCCTGCATGGGTTCCACGACACCATCATCCCCAATCATGGCCCCACTGGCTACATGTGCAAACGGACCGATACGGCAACCAGAACCGATCACCGCACCAACCCCGATCACTGAAAATGGGTATATTGTCGTATCCTTGCCCAAGGTCACCTCAGTCTCAATCCATGTCGTATCCGGATCAACAATCGTCACGCCATCGTTCATAGCTGATAGTTGAATACGATCCTGCATTAAGCGACCAACTTTCGCCAAGTCTAACCGGGAGTTAACCCCCGTCGCATCCTCAGCATCAATAGACACCGTCGCAGATACGCCCATTTCTTGCTCACGCATCAACTGTATAACGTCGGTGATATAAATCTCACCGGACTTGGGATTAGCTTGCACATGCCCAAGCGTATCAAATAGCTTCCCAGCATCGAAACAGTAATAGCTCGGGTTAACCTCCCGTAACTCTTTCTGCGCCTCGCTGCAGTCGTTGTGCTCCACGATGGCCTCAAGCCGGCCTTCTTCATCACGAACGATGCGCCCGTAGCCGGTCGGATCAGCCACCGACGTAGTTGCCAGCGTGACGGCATCTCCAGACACCTCACGAGCCTGCAATAAACTGGATAGCGCCGAACGCCTGATGAGCGGCATATCGCCCGCAATCACAAGCACACTACCATCGAAATCTTTCAACGCCTCGTGAGCACACAATACCGCATGGCCAGTGCCCTGTTGTTCTTTTTGCTCCACCCAACAAACGTCGCCGTCTTGCGAAAAAGCGGCTATGACCTCACGTTTTCCATGACCTACAACAACGACGATCTTATCCACGCCTGCCAATCGACAAGCGACAAGGACAAAGCCAAGCATCGGACGCCCGCAAATTTCATGTAGCACCTTTGGTCGGTCGCTATTCATACGGGTGCTTTTACCCGCCGCTAAAATAATCGCCGCCGTTTCGCTCAAGCTACTTTCATCCATGCGGAATACGAACGAATACGCAAACCGCAAAAAATTACCCGGCCAGGGCTCGAACCTGGAACGCCAGGACCAAAACCTGGTGTGTTACCATTACACCACCGGGCAGCTTGAGTCGACCAAAGATGTCGACGCGACAAACCCGCATGTCGATATTTTAGGACGCCGCAGTCCGAAAGGCTCGCGGCTGCAGTACCGCACCGGAGGTCTGAACGCCGCGCCGCGAAGAGCCACGCCCACCATGAGCCATACAACCGACTCATACACCCCATTGATGCAAGTCAACATCGGATCCACCGAAGGGTACACCATTCCACAAACGGCATCCCTCCAGACCGGCAAGAGGTTACGACGGTCAGCATATATTGTCAATGAACGTGTATCAACCTACATTTTCAGCACTACCAAGCCTTATACACTCAGAAATACGCTCATACACTATGTTAATGTAGGCAAATTTATAGGATTTCGGTTGCAGACATTTCACGCTCGTGCCCGATACTGCGAAAGAGATAACGTTAATACAGGGTATTTGAGTATTATGGGAAGGTATATTATGCAAGCCAAATGGCAACAAAAAATGTGGCGATTCGCCCTGTTAAGTTTTGGTGCAACCACGCTCTACGGAAGTGCCTGCAACGCTCGAAATGTGCAGGCAGTCATCGCGGGCGTTGACGCAGCTACCGGGCAGCTCATCACTGATCAACGCAGAGACCAGCAAAGCAGCTTCGAGGATTTCCTAGATCAGCTTGATCGGGTTTTCTAGTGTAAGCTGTGCAAGAAGTGATTGATGCGTTTACACAAGCTCCTTGAACTGATGTATTGTTGCAAGCAGCGTTCGCACGGAGGTGAGCGCTGCTTTGCACACACATTGTACGATTCTCGCTTGAGTATGCTCCCCGAATCTTTCAGGATAAACCTAACGCTTATCCATGCGGGTAGAGGCAGGTTCTTATGTCCATTAGTGATCGTTGTGTGGCGGTCAGCGCATCCGATGAATATCGCGTGCTGCGCACCCATCGGGTCATGGAAGCATCGTAGTAACGACAACTCATCAGCAGCACAGCCGGGTGCTCCAGGTGTAAATCTTTTGCCACATGGGCAAGTAACTCACGCTGTGAAGGGGGCAAGGCGAGATCATGCATTAGACCATCAAACAGTTTGTGTGGATCGCCAACCGTTGGTGACTGTATATTTTTTTGCTGTTGGTAATGATAAATCACGGCAACAGCAAGCACGACGACAGCCAAGATCACAAACACGGCCAATACAGCCGTGATAGACCCTCCTTCACGAAAATGATCAGCCACGGCCTGTTGGACCGGCGTAAGTACAGCACCATCATGTGGCGTTGATTCATTCACGCGGCACCCTCTGATCCTGGAACAAACATAGGCACCACATTCGCCATCATCTCTTTATCATCCTTTGTTGCGCTCCAGCTTCGTAGCAACCGCTGCGCCCGCCTTCGTACTCGTTCATCAGGATCATCTTGTGCCATGCGAAAGACATCCGTCAATATCGTTCTCAGATTTGAACGCTCCACGACCCAGAGCGCACTTAAACGATGAGCGCGGGATTGATGTTCTAGCATCTCCAATAGCGCTGAAGCTGCCTTCGCATCATTGGCGCGTATCAATGACTTTATCGCGTTAGCACGAATGCGCGCACAAGGTGAGGACAGCTTGTCAGCCGTCCCCGTTTCCCGTCCTGAAAAACCCAATTCATCAAGAGCTTCGATCGCATTGGCTACCACCCGCTCGTCAGGGTCGTTGAGCGCCAGGCGTAAAATACGCTCCGAAATCACGCCGGGGAGTCGTGCCAACATGCACACCGCATTGGATCGAACGTAGTCATCCGGGTCGTGCGATAATTGATATACCTGCTCCTGCATCGCAGTAATAAGATCGAGCGAGTGAATAAGTTGCAAGACTTTTATGCGATTCGGCGTTTGCCCGGAAGCGCATTTAGCGCGAAGAAACATCAACGTCGAAGCTTGGTGCGAATCCAGGCACTCGCGCATCGAACGAGTACCCACTTCCTGATCTTGCACGATTTGATGCCAAGCAGCCTCCGCGCTGTCTCGCGCATGCCCTGCGGAATCACCGTCACCCTGAGGTCTGGCACAAGCACCACGTTCAGGATGACGGCGGTGAAGCTCGCGTAGTGCCAGCGTTGCAACACGATCACGCCTTCTACCAGCCATGGTTTCGAGAAGATGTGCCGCTTGGTCACTCTGGTCCGCCATAACTTCCCAGATAGCCACTTCTCGTACAACCTCCGACTCACTACCTAACAATCGACGAAGCTGTTCCAGCTTATCTTGCGAGCGCCCGCCCGAAGCGCACACCAGTCGAGCGGATGTCGCCACCTGCAATTCATTCAAACCATCCAATAGCGACGTTTCGCCATACAACCAGGGACTTTGCTTCACCAGTCGAAAACCGTGTTGCACTTGCGGGTTCACGAGTCGCCATGCGTTATTCAAAATGGCGCATGCAAATATCGGGTCAGTCGTTTGTGAGATGGCCTGAGCAGCCGCGTCTTGCAGTGATGGTATGGTCAACGCCTGCATCGCAAAGCCCGCCATTTTGGTATCCGTTGATGTCAATAAAATGTCACGCATAGCATGCACAACCGATGCGCGCACATCTGAGGCAAGCTGCCGAATATCCGCCTCAAGTGCATCCCCCATCCAAAGCGCAGCCTCTAACACACTTCGGCGCTGATGCAAATCCCAACGCATAATGCCCGTCCGTAAACCTTCACATAAGGCTTGCTTGCATCGGGACAGGTGAACTACGTCACTTGGCGTACCGCAATCTACATCCGCATCAAGCCAGCTTGATGTCATCTCACATAGCGATTGCGCAGCCATCTTTTGTGTTTGACCACATCGTACGCGCATCGCTTCGCCAAGTAGAGATGTCAGCGCGAGATCCCCGCTGCATCGAATGAACTCGATAGCACTAAGACGCTTCTTTACATCATTCGATACGATGACCTGTCGAATGGCTGATGATAAATGACGAATGTGGTTCTGCAAAAGCGATTGAAGACGTAGATCAAGCTCAGAAAAACGTCCGATCAATGACACCACAACCGGCTGACGCATCCGTTTCACGAGCATGTCAATCGCAGCCTCATCGGCTGGCGACGCGAGATGTGGTAACGCATGCTCAAGTGCCATATCAACCGCCGGATTGGCATGTTGATCCAGATAGGCAAATACAGTAGGCAGCACCGTTGGCCGTGTCGTCATACAAGTTGTATCGGCACAGCAGCTTAGGACGCTTTCGGGAAAGGTGAGCTTTCATACTTTGCCGGCCACCAAGGCCAACTTCATGCCTTCGCGGGTATGGGTACCCCCCGTATTTCGGTACTCCCGAAGGGTGGGGCACCAGTGTCCGCCACCCATCATGTCATGCGTAACGGCGTACTAGACGTCTTCCGGAAGATCGTTTGGATTGATTGGCTCGCTAACGCAATAGGTGCCATCCAACCACTTACCCAAGTCAATTTGCTTGCATCGCTCACAGCAGAATGGCCGATACGGCGCGTCTTCTCGCCTGGCGACGGTGATTATTTTTTGACAGGTTGGACATTCAAAAGTTGACATAACAAGTGCATACAAGCGGCAACCGATGCGGCTAGCTAACCCTGCTTATTCTCTGTCTTTTTCGTGGAAGGACTCGTCCTCTTCTCGCTAGTAGAGGCTTTGGTTTTCGAGTCCTTCTTAGGCGTATCCTTTTTAGTGGAATCGCTCTTTTTGCTATCGCTACTGGATTCCTTGTCTGCCTTCTCAGCCTTTTTATAACCTTCGCTACGGTAATCCGTTTCGTAAAATCCCGATCCCTTAAAGATAATACCACCCCCCGTGCCGATCCGACGTGAGACGGCTACGCCACAACGGCATTGAGGGTTGTCCTGCTTACGCAACTTGCGTAGAGGGGATTGGGTGATGGATTGAAAAACTTCCGTCACCGCGCCACACTTGGAGCATTCATATTCATAGGTTGGCATAACACCATTCCTCGTTACGAACACGGCAACCACATATGTGCATATGCACATCTAGGGGCCATTACAGTATCAGTCATTCGTCGGTCGCCGGGGTCTTCGGCGATGCTTTATCTATAGCTTTGGAAACAATCACGCGGGCCGGTCGTAAGGTGCGCTCATGCAGCTTAAAGCCCTTGGTTATTTCTTCTATCACGATGTCCGGTGCACACTCATCCGTAGGTTGTTGCAACATGGCTTCATGCACGTGCGGATCGAAAGGTTGATGGATAGCTTCGATGGGTTCCAAGCCCGCGTCCGTCATCGCCTTCATAAAATTATCATACACTAACTTGATACCATCCACGACGGAAGCCACATTGTCCGTACTGGTTGCTGCATCTAAAGACCGTTGAAAATCATCCACTACACTCAACAAAGATTTCATCAAATCCGCATTGGCGAATCGAATCGCTTCCAGTCGTTGTTGACCGGCACGACGCTGCACGTTCTGCCCTTCGGCTTTTTGGCGCAACAAGGCGTCTTCAAGCGATGCAATTTTATCTTGTAGTGAGTGGATGACCTCCTGCGGCGTCATCTCAGGGTTATCTCCCTGACCGCCAGCCGTATCGGATTGATCCACAGCACCAACGTCTTGTGTATCCGCCTGTTCGACATCGTCAACATTGACTTTATCTACAAAAACGTCGTCAGCCGGAATGGTCGCATCTTCAGTTTGGTTTGATTGGTGACGTTTTTTTTTCATCACATATTCGTCCGTATCGAAAGCCAACGCTAACTATAGTCACCGCTGATGTAATCCATCACTTTATCAAAAAATCCCTTCGACTCCGGAAGCACAGACCGATCCTCCATCTCTGCGAATTCTCGCAGCAACTGTTGCTGCTTTTTGTTTAGTTTTTTGGGAATTTCAATAAATACCTGTACCAGTTCATCGCCCATTCGTCCGGTGCGCAGGTCCGGCAGACCCAAACCACGTAAACGAAAAATCTGACCGTGCTGCGTGCCCGATGGGATGGTCAGTTCCGCTTTGCCTGATAGTGTAGGTACTTCCACACTGACACCCAGCGAAGCTTGCGTAAAGCTCAACGGCATCGCACAAACTAAATCATTTTGATGTCGCTGCAAAAAAGGATGCGACTTGACACTAACATAACAATGAAGATCACCGCGCGCCGTCCCATCAGCCGCCGGCTCGCCCTCACCACGAACGCGCACGGCTTGACCGTCTTGGATACCCGCAGGAATTTGTACATTCACCAATCGTCGTTTCGCTGCTCGGGCCGTACCACGACACGCACTACAGGGACGCGTAATCAGTGTGCCCTGTCCATGACAGGTAGGACAAGCGGTAATCACACGACCAAAAAGAGAACCAAGACCACCCGCTTGTTCAACCTTACCGTATCCACCACAGGTCGAACAGGTGGTTCGATCAGAACCGCGGGCTGCCCCCGTACCGCTACATTCGTCGCACAGGTCGTTTCTCGTAAATTCAATGGATCGCTCGACGCCGCTGGCGACCTCAGCCAACGTCAACTCAACTTGTGTTTGTAAATCAGTACCGCGGCTACGCCTTCGCCCACCACCAAATCCGCCGAATATATCGGAGAACATCGAAAAGATGTCATCCGTTTGCATATGACTAAAGTCGTGAAGGCCAGCGCCACCTAAGCCGGCATGGCCAAACTGGTCATACTGTTGCCGCTTGGCTGCGTCGGAAAGAACTTCATAAGCTTCCGCCGCCTCTTTGAATTTGGTTTCACAGGCCGGATCACCGTCATTGCGATCAGGGTGATATTTGTGGGCAGAACGACGGTAGGCCTTCTTAACCGCATCCGAAGAGGCATCGCGAGAAATGCCCAACACTTCGTAAAAATCGCGTTTGCCGCCTGTTGAAGGCATACGCCTTGGCCTCACACTTGAGCAAGCTCTATTTTTGTGCAGCGGTTGACACGCGCATGTCCCAACATTTGTTGGGCCTGCGGTGCCGCACAAAAAGCAAGTATGCTATGAACCACAATCATCCTCTTTTGCCTACGCCTGCCAGGAAAACAAAAGGCGGACACATCGGTCCGCCTCTTGCCTGGTTACTTATTCATCACTATCTCTATCGGACAGCGTGCTCAATTTCCTGATCGTCATCCTTCACGTCGGTCAAAAGAACCTCCGTCGTGAGCATCAAGCCGGCTACGCTCGCCGCATTCTCTAACGCGACACGGGAGACCTTAGCTGGATCAATAATCCCGGCCTTGATCATGTCCACGAATTCGCCCTTGCGTGCGTCAAATCCCTGTGTACCACTCTTTTCGAGGATTTGCTCGACGATAACCTCGCCCTCCAGACCGCTGTTTTCCACAATCTGTGTGGCAGGTGCGCGAAGGGCCTTAGCGATAATGTCTACCCCTATCTTTTCGTCACCGCGAGCCTTGTCGCGCATCTTGTTGACGGCAGCAATAGACCTGAGAAACGCCACGCCGCCACCAGGTACGATCCCTTCCTCCGCAGCGGCTTTGGTGGCATGGAATGCATCGTCAACCAAATCCTTGCGTTCTTTCACTTCCACTTCCGTCGCACCACCCACGCGAATCACCGCGACGCCACCGGTGAGCTTAGCCAATCGTTCCTGCAACTTCTCACGATCGTAATCACTGGTGCTTTTTTCGATTTGTCCGCGAATCTGCTCGCAACGAGCTTGAATGTCAGACTTTTTACCAACGCCCTGGATCACCGTTGTAGTGTCTTTGGTGATGACAACTTTTTTCGCGCTACCCATATCCTTGACTGTCACACTTTCGAGCTTAATACCAAGGTCTTCACTGATAAGCTTGCCACCCGTAACTGCGGCCAAATCCTGAAGCATAGCCACGCGTCGGTCACCAAAACCTGGGGCCTTAATCGCGCAACATTTGAGTACGCCCCGCATCTTATTTACCACCAAACCAGCCAGTGCGTCTCCATCGACGTCTTCTGCAATCACCAGCAGAGACTTACCCGCAGTCGAAACCGCTTCGAGCACAGGTACGAAATCGCGCAAGTTGGAAATCTTCTTTTCATAGATCAAAATGAGCGGATTACTCAGCACACACTCAAGAGACCCCGGATCGGACATGAAGTAAGGAGACAAATACCCCTTATCAAACTGCATACCGTCGACCACTTCCTTTTCCGTCTCCAGCGCGTCACCCTCTTCAACTTCCACCACACCGTCTTTGCCTACGGCATCCATTGCACTGGCGAGAAGCTTACCGATGGTTTCGTCACCGTTGGCTGAAATCGTCGCGACCTTAGCAAGATCGTCATTAGAGCGAACCTTGACGGACAACGTCTTGATCGCATCAACCGCAGCCCCTACCGCCAGCTCAATACCCCGCTTAATAGCCATCGGATTCGCACCGGCAGCTACCGTCTTATACCCTTCACGGAAAATAGCTTCCGCTAATACCGTGGCAGCCGTCGTGCCATCACCCACGATATCCGAGGTTTTGGTCGCTACCTGGTTGATGAGTTTGGCACCCATATTTTCAAATGGTGAGGGAAGTTCGACTTCCTTACTTACACTCACTCCGTCTTTGGTCGCCCGCGGCAAACCAAACGACTTTTGAAGCATTACATTTCGGCCTGTCGGTCCCATCGTGACCTTGACCGCTCTTGCCAACTTGCTCACACCTTCCAGAATCTCCCGCTTGGCTTCCTGGGAAAACATCATTTGCTTGGCCATCGACCAATCTCCTATTTCTGTTATCGCCGCAACGCGGCCTAGTGCCATATGCACCAATAAAGCATTCTCAATACAAGTGCAGCGTGAATGATCAATAAACTACGAGCATATCCACACCCAAGCGCCACCCCCAAGAGCAGCTTGCCCTAGTCCACGATGGCAAGAATATCGCTTTCACGAATCACGACGTATTGCTCAGTACCAAAATCAACTTCGGTGCCGGCATACTTACCGTAAAACACTTCATCGCCAAGAGACACCGATAGCTCACCGCGATTGCCGCTGTCGAGCATTTTACCCGGCCCCATCGCCACGACCGTACCACGTTGCGGTTTTTCACGCGCTGCGTCCGGTAAAATAATACCACCGGATGTAACTTCACTAGCCTCACAAGGCTCAATCAATACACGATCGTCCATCGGTCGAAACTTAATCTTCGTCTTTTTTGCTGTCGCTGTTGCCATCTCTTTAGTATTCTCCGTATCGGAAAGTAACCACTACGTTGCTATCTACTATCGTATTCTCTCTTTTAACGTGCGTTATAACCGCCAATCATTTATGGATGATCCCAGTTTCAGTCGCCACGTAAAAATAGAGCCTAACTTAATCGAGCCGCTGGATCACGCGGGCTGCGCTCACGCGTCAACCTTGCCCATACGGCTACATCATACCGCCCATTTCATCCATACCCGGCATCGCACCACCATCGCCTTTTTCCTTAGGCTGATCCGTAATGCACACGTCGGTACTCAACAAAATACGGGCTACGCTGCTACCATTTTCCAATGCACTTCGCACAACCTT
This sequence comes from Planctomycetota bacterium, assembly GCA_024276605.1. Taxonomy (GTDB): domain Bacteria; phylum Planctomycetota; class Phycisphaerae; order UBA1845; family UBA1845; genus JAJRPG01. The sequence continues at coordinate 37,602 of JAJRWX010000023.1, forward strand.
GGTCGGGTCAATCACACCGGCTTTCATCAAGTCGGTATACTCAATCGTATCACCGTTAAAACCGAACGATCCACGCTGCGAAGCAACCTTATGGAGCACCACACCGGGATTCACGCCGGCATTTTCAGCAATCTGACGAATAGGCGCCGTGATCGCCTCTCGAACGATCTCAACGCCGGTCTTCTGGTCGCCCTTAAGCTTTAAGTTGTCCAGGGCCTCAACCGCACGAACCAGTGCAACACCACCGCCAACCACAATGCCTTCTTCCAAGGCTGCTCGAGTTGCGTGCAAGGCGTCTTCCACGCGGGCCTTTTTTTCTTTGAGTTCAGACTCCGTCGCAGCGCCGACATTGATCTGCGCCACGCCACCGGCCAGCTTGGCCTTACGCTCTTGCAGCTTTTCGGTGTCATAATCAGACGTCGAGGTTGAAATCTCTTGATCGATTTGCGCGATGCGAGATTTAATATCCGCGGTTGAACCGGCGCCTTCGATCATAATCGTGTCGTTGGCGTCGATACGTATCTTCTTGGCCTGCCCCAAGTCGCTTATGGAAATTTTCTCAAGATCAAGACCGAGGTCTTCCATGATAGCAGTGCCACCGGTCAACATGGCTATATCGCCAAGCATCGCCTTGCGACGATCACCGTAACCCGGGGCTTTCACAGCACAAACTTGTATAATACCTTTGAGCTTATTAACCACCAACGTAGCCAACGCTTCACCTTCCACATCCTCGGCAATAATGAGCAATGGACGCTTGGTCTTGGCTACCTTTTCCAACAGCGGAACGAGCTTGGGCACACTGCTGATTTTCTTTTCGTAGATAAGAATGAATGCCTTATCGAGGCGACACTCGACGGCATCCTGATCGGTAACAAAGTGAGGCGACAAAAAGCCGCGATCAAATTGCATACCTTCAACAACGTCGATGGTGGTTTCAGAAGTTTTTCCTTCTTCAACCGTGATTACGCCATCTTTGCCAACCTTCTCGAAGCAGTCTGCAAGAAGCTTGCCGATGACTGCATCATTGTTAGCTGAGATTTTGGCGACGTTGATAATATCGTCCTTCTTGTTCACACGAACGGGGCGCGACATGTCTGCGAGTTTGTCCACGATCTTGCGTACCGCAGCTTCAATGCCGCGACCGATCGCAAACCCATCCGCGCCGGCGGCGATGTTTTTCAAACCGAGTTTGAAAATCGCTTCCGCGAGAATGGTGGCCGTCGTGGTCCCGTCACCGGCGACCTCAGACGTCTTGCTGGCCGCTTCTTTGACCAACTGAGCGCCCAAATTCTCATATTTGTCGGCTAAATCGACTTCCTCAGCCACCGTGACGCCATCCTTGGTGACAGTAGGACTTCCCCACCCCTTATCAATTACCGCGTTTCGGCCTCTGGGACCTAGCGTTGACTTGACTGCGGCGGCGAGTTTTTCCACGCCTTCCCGCAACGCCTGTCTCGCCTCCTGATCGTAGGCTAACTGCTTTACAGCCATGTTGCCGTTCTCCTCAAACCTGCTGGCATTAGAAAAAATAACCGTTACATAACGATTTACGTTTTGACTTTGTAGACCGATCGCGGCAGCGCGCAGACCGATCAACCGATGTGTGTACACATTGGGGACCAGAATGCCTGCAGGGCGGAAGACGACCTAACTCGTTAATTGGCAACAAGTTGCGCTGCGTAGCATATCCGGAAAGTAAAGTTCTCATCCTGCCACGATGGCAGGCCACTGGTTGGGGATTGATTTAACATGCCAATTTGACAGCAAGGATCGAACCGGAGCATCTGATTCACAAGCTAAGCGAGCCGCATGCTTTCGCGGGTGCATGAAAGTTGGTACGGCGGGTGAGCGGCATGGACAAACGCCGTGGGATCGGGTTTCCCAATGTTCGATGGATGCTGCCCGCGGTGTTTGCCCGTGAGGGTGTAACCAGAAAAAGCACGGGCAAGCGTCGCCTCGAACGCCTTTCCTGAATCCGCGATACCTTTGCCGCGACGCTTGTCCATGCAACCCCACTCAAGCCCGCTCAAACTATCATGCGCCCTCAGGCCATGCGACCGTTGCGATAGCGCCTCCACTTCCGTAAACTCGGCAGCATGGAAACAACGTCAAAAACCAAAATCAATCGGCTATCCGAGCACGATGGACAAATCGTCACGCTCAGCGGGTGGGTCTACAACACACGGGTATCAGGCAAAATCGCCTTCGTCATCCTGCGCGACGGCACGGGTATGTGCCAATGCGTATTCGAGAAAAGCGACGAGCTAGCTGAAGTATTCGCCACTGTCAAAACACTTTCCCAGGAATCAGCAGTCGAGGTTACCGGGGTCGTCAACAAAGAGGATCGCTCCATCGGTGGTTATGAAATGAAAGCGTCCGGTTTGAGCGTGGTCCATGCATCCAGCGATTATCCCATTACGCCCAAGCCCCACGGTATCGATTTCTTGATGAAACATCGCCATTTGTGGTTCCGATCCAAACGACAATGGCACATCATGCGCATACGGTCTACGGTCATCGACCAGATACGCCGTTTCTTCAACGACAACGGCTTCATTCTCTTCGACTCACCCATTTTCGCCCCCGCTGCCGGTGAAGGTTCGCAGACGCTGTTCAAAGTTGATTACTTTGGTGACGAGGTCTATCTCGCGCAGACCGGGCAATTGTACCTCGAAGCAGCCTGCATGGCCCACGGCAAAGTCTTCTGTTTCGGCCCGACCTTCCGCGCGGAAAAAAGTAAGACGCGCCGGCACCTCACCGAATTTTGGATGGTGGAACCGGAGATCGCGTTCGCCAGCCTGAGCGATGTGATAGACCTGGCTGAGGATTTTATTTGCTCCATCGTCCAGCGCGTATTGAATGACCATCGTGAAGCGCTGATCGAACTCGGTCGAGACATATCCGATCTCGAAGCCATCCAACGCCCGTTTGTCCGTCTCGCATACGATCAAGCAGTGGAGTTGCTACACAGTGACAAATCTAAGACCCTTCTAGAAAATGACTTGTCCGAGAAAACGGCCAAGATAGAAGAATTAGCTTCAACCATCGTTGAGCTTGAGGAAATCGCCAAAGGCGGCGGTAAGCAGTGGAAAAAGGACAAAGCCGCAGCCGACGCCATTGCCGCCCGTGAACAGCGCAGCGAGTTAGAGGAGCAGGTCAAAAACATCCCGCATCACATGCAACTCGCAGCCAACTTTGAATGGGGTAGTGACCTGGGCGGTTCTGACGAAACCATCATTTCCCGCCTGCACGACCGTCCGGTCTGCGTCACGCATTACCCACGGGGCGTCAAAGCGTTTTACATGCGTCAGGACCGCGAAAACGAAAAGGTCGTCGAGTGTTTCGACATGCTCGCCCCGCAGGGCTTCGGCGAGATCATCGGCGGCTCAGCCAGAGAAGAAGATTACGATCGGCTGGTCGAGCGCATGAAGCAAGAACACCTACCGCAAGAGGATTACGAATGGTACCTAGACCTTCGCCGCTACGGCTCCGTCCCACACGGCGGCTTCGGATTAGGCGTAGAGCGAACCCTAGCCTGGCTATGCGGCCTAAAACACATCAGAGAAACCATTCCCTACCCACGCATGATGGGCAAGTTTTATCCGTAGGGAAAAATGAACGGCGTACTTATGAAAAACGAAACCATCAACTCATTAAAACCAGCACCGGTTGTTTTTTGCTCATATGCGCACGAAACTTTAGAACACAATGCTTGGGTAAAAAGTCTCGGCGAAAAACTTCGCGCTGATGGAGTTGATTTACTACTAGATGTCTTTCATCTGGGACTAGGTGACGATTTGATGTTGTTCATGGAAAATATTTCAGAATCTAACCGAGTGATTCTCGTGTGTACCCCAACCTACGCAACTAAAGCTAACACAGGAAAAGGAGGTGTTGGCTATGAGCGATCGGTTATCACTTCAGAATTAGCAAAAAAAATCGACACCAACAAATTTGTTTGCATTTTACGTTCAGGAGACGCCGACAAATCAATTCCTATTTTTGCAAAATCAAAACTTTTTGTTGATTTTCGTGATGAATTGAAATTTCAAGATTCTTATGATGAGTTGCTGAGCGATTTACATGATGCAAACACAAATCGAGAACCGGTACTTGGACCAAATCGATTTGAAGTTTCCAACGAAAAGGAATCCGCAAGTACAAGCGCAACCTCGAATGGCTTTACAATACAGAGAGTAAAATACAGCACTGACCTCCTCGATAAAGCTGAGATCATTCTTCAAGCAAGAAACAGGATGGAGTGGAAAAAACTACTACTAGAAACACGCAAGAATTTTGTCAATAATATTTGTACCTGGCGTTCAACGGCGGAGGCTAGGAATCCGAGTGATTATACGCGAGAGGAAATTTTCGAGAGTGGAGTAGATATATGCGAGCCGATGCTGAAGCTTTCCATTTCGGCGGCCTACTCTGAATTACCTGAATTTCAGAATCAAATAGAATTCATTGATGATCTTCGGAACATTGAGGGATGGCAGGTTTACGGTTGCACCCTACTCATCAGCATGCCAGACGCTCTGGCTTACATATATCATCATTTACTAGGCTCGATGCTCATAGAGTCTGACCAACATTTGCGCGCTGTGGAGTTGTTAACATGTACCTTCACTGAGCGGCGATATCAAGAGACCGTTCCGTTGTGGCAAGAATCACAAATGATGGGCTGGGTCGATTTTCTAGACGGAAATTGTATAACCTCTTGGAAATACATGACCAGCATTTTCATCAAACGAACTTGGCTCGATAGATTCTTCTTATCACAAAAACAATTCATTGAGGGGTACAGGGCATATTGCGCGCTGGCTTCCGTGATAGAGCTTGCATCTACATTGGGTAGCAGTCAATCAATACAGCAACATCCCGTTCAATCACACGCAGTCCCAACAACATTTCTGCATCCCATTGATCAGAATGGTGCAGACTATTCTAGAGTGCTAAGTAAAGCTATTCCGGCAATAGACATACTGGAGACAATTGCCTTACGTTCAAAAACAACCGTCGCAGCCATACACGATGCCTGGAACGATTGGTATCTGAGTTGTGTTCGACGACTTGGAGAATACCATTACGGTTCCCTCAGTCGCAAATTAAGCAGAACAGCAGCCCCGTCTTTACCCCACATCACGACTCGCTAGTTACATAGTTTATAACTGTGCAGGCCGGATCATCGCTCAAGCACCACCGCGACCTTGCTCGTTCGCAAAATAGCTATGATTTGATTATCATACCGACATGACAATCGACACCATCGTGACAGATCTTCCGCTTCGCTATCAAACGCCCAGCGATTGGGTTGCGCTGGTTATGCAAGACCCGCTCGCGTTGCTTAACGATCACGCTCATCTGGAAAAAAAAGCGGCTGGCAATGCGTTGGAATTGCTGAATCGTTGGCCCGAACCAAACCCGCCTGAAAATTGGGTTAAGGTGATGACGGCTATCGCACGGGACGAAGTCGAGCACCTAGCCATCGTCGTGCGCCTACTCGCTCGTCGCGGCGGGGAACTCACGCGCTACCATCGCAACCCCTACGCCGCGCAGCTTCATCAGTTAGTGCGTATGGGACAGGGACGAGATGAACTCATGGACCGACTCATGATTAGTGCCTTAATCGAGGCACGCTCCTGCGAACGATTCGCGGTCCTGGCAGCGCACTGTGAAGACGAGGAACTAGCTCGTCTATACGCCAATCTCTACACATCAGAAGCGGGGCATTACGAAATCTTCATCGGCCTGGCAAGGGAGCTACCGCACATTCGCCTCGTCGATCAGAGATGGGAACAAATGCTCGATGCCGAGGCTGAAATCATTGCCAGCCAACCGCCGGGGCCTAGTATGCACAGCGGGTTATCGTAGAACTTATAGCCTAACCTTGTGGCCAATGAAACTAGTGCTTCGTCACTGCTAAGAATTCGGGTGGCATGGGTAAGTCCCGATGTATCCCGACGTATAGTCGGGATACATCGGGACTTACCCGTGTAGCTCCGGTGGCCACCACGGGCAATAAAAGCCTTACCCATGCCACCCAACGCCTCCCAACAATGATGGGGCCATGCCATCCATGCTAGCTCTGACAAGTTGATCCGTGCTCAGCCATCTGTTTGAAAAACTCTTCCGCAGCTTGACCGATTTCCTCCGGTGTAAGGTCTTTGATGTGTGTCGCAATGCCCCATACGTGACCAAAGGGATCACGCAGTTGACCATATCGATCACCCCAGAACGCATCCATCGGAGGCATGGTCGCGGTGGCGCCTGCTTTGACTGCTTGATCATATACGGCATCGACGTCTTCAACATAAAGATGAATGGTAACAGTCGTCCCTTTGAGCGTCTCCGGCGATACACACCCTTTACCCTGTGGCATTTCTCCGGCTAGCATCACATGAGAATTACCGATACGAACTTCTGCGTGCATCACCCCTTGTCCGTCCGGACCCGGCATGCGACATATTTCTTCCGCACCAAAGGCCTGCTGATAAAATTCTATCGCTTTCGCCCCATCCCGCACGACAAGGTGAGCAGATACCGTATTAAATCCCTCTGGAATTGGTTTCACTGTGGCCATAATCATACGCTCCTTTCATTGACGGGTATCTTCACTTACATCTCGCATCTGACTTCTGCCCGCCATGCCTGCAGATACGTCTCACAAGGATACAACCCAACCACAACCTAACAAATATAAAACATCTTGTCAACCGGCAACATACACGCACAAAATACTAAATCTTATCTTACAACGTGTTATTATAAAAAGCTTGCACGTAAACGCTTAAGCACTTTCCCCCACGCACGATCGAAATACCCATAGCAAGTATCCCAATCATCCCCTTGGCCAAAGCCAATATGATATAAGGCCAGCTCCGTAAAACCGTCAGCTTGCGATTTCATACGTAAGATGACATGCGTGCGATTCTCCGCTGTTCTAAGGCTCGGGATGGATGGTGGTGCAATCCATGTAAAAGCCAGTAGTTTATCCGGTACGTAGGCTAGTATTTCGCAACCCTCGCAACCACGCTGCCCTTGTTGCGCTTCCGGTTGCATGAACAACTCATAAGCCCCGCCAATGCGTATTTCAACATTGGCCTGCTTGGCGAAAAACTTGGCTAGCCCTTCTTGCGTTGTCCAAGCGTTCCACACTTGACTCGGTGTAGCTTTAACCAGCACTTTCTTTTTCAACGTGCGCCCCGGCCAAGAAGTTTTTTCAGCAGGCGGCAACGGCCTTACTTCTACGCCGCGCGCCGACCAATCGATAGGTCCGTCGGTAAATCGTTTGTAAAGCATTTCCAAGAAGACCGGATTATGCTCGATAAAGTATTCAAAAGCTTTGTCCCACTCTTTACCATCAGGCCAATCGACCATAGTCATGCGCACACGCGTATGATGATCTTCAAGCTCATCCAACAACATCACCCATCGCGTTTTTTCCTTTTGTACCTGCGGAAACATCGGCGGTGCGCTGCCCGTGCCGGCTAACATCTGCTTGGGCAATAGCGTAAATAATGTCGTCCCCTCCATGCCGCGCTGACCTGGCGGCGCATTGGGTCTAAAGTGGTATTCGTACGTCCCTCCAGGCTTTAACGCCATCCGCCCACCAGGACAATAGAATTCTCGCGCACCTTCTATCGTAGCCAATGCACGCCAAACGGATGCTCGCGAAGCCGGGACATCAATCTCAAAATCAAGCCGCTTCAATGGTTTCCGGGTCACCGTTACCTTCACATGCCCATGTTGATGCGAAGTTGAATCAACATCCTCGCGAATTGCGGTATTTTTACTACCCTCAGATTTTGCGATAAAATATTTGTTAAGTTCTTTCAGCGTCCAATCATTCCCCATCTTAAAAAAACTTCTCATCCTTTGAGATTGTTCACTCTCATCGTATCCCATGCCAACAATGCGTATACTGGTGCGTCGCGGTGATAACGCCTCGAAATACATCACCGACCAAGTCTTCGCTATCGCATCCTTAAATGGAAACGAAGCGGGTGGTTTGGTCGCTTTGAGTGAGATCATACGCTGCGGATCAAAACTTAGGATGGTGTTCTCAATCGTATTAGCATCGCCAAGCTTGCCATCTGCGTGATAGTTCGCAAGCATCTTTCCACCAACGCGTAAGTCAATGATAGCCAGCGGTGCCATCCAAGCAGCTAATCCCTTGGATGTCGCAAACGCATCCCAGACAAAATCCAAGGGGGCATTAATTTCACTTACATGAACCAGCGGCGCCAAACTTTCAACGTTTTTTTCATGAGAAGAGGCCTCATCAGAGCTATGCTTAGCGTCCTTCTTATTTGGGTTTGCGTTGGCAACGGACGTCTGTACATATTCATTCAAACGTTGGAGTTTACGTTCGTTATTCTTCTCAAAAAGGGCTAGCATTTGCTGGGCGGTATCGCCGGGACCATATCCATGACTGGAAATACGCACGCCCGTTTTATCATGGCTAAGATCATCGAAATAGACCACCGTCCATATTTTCAGATAGGCCTCCCGGTACGATAAATTTTTTGGCGCGGACATCGGTCTAAAGGCAATCATTCGCTCAGGTTCAAAAGTCAGAACTTGTGTCTCGAAAGTTTGCTCATCGCCCAGTTTGCCGTTGGCATTATAATTAGTGCGTATGATCCCACCGACACGCAAATCCACTTCAGCCATTTTGACCGACCACTTCATCAGGTCTTCCGGATCGGTAAAGGCCTGCCATACGCGCTGGATAGGTGCATGAATGACAGACGCCACTTCAAAAGAAGAACGCTGCGCATAGGTAAAACCAGACAGCACAAAAACAAAGGGGACGATTATTATCCTAGATTTACTACACATACAGGCTTCTCCCATCCTCAAACTGATCCGTTCTCGTTATGACCATCCACCAATGATGGCCCCCATCGTGGCAATGCATATAAGCTCATGACACGTATCTATCAAAAACGCCGGTATGGATTTGCTATAGGCGGCATTTCTCGCAGCACCCAGCGTAGCCGATATACCTAACCATATCAGCGCCCCCATCAACGCGCCTTGCATGGTTGTCGTAATCCCAAGCCTCGCAAACACAAGCGCAATCACGGTAGCCATGATCAAATCACCAAGAATAAAAATACCGAAATTGCGCATCTGCTGCTTCTGCATAACGGCTAATTCATCTTCCTTAAATCCATGCACACTGACCCAGGCTTTAGCAAAGACAGCACCATACCATGCACCGCCGATGAAAAATGTAGCCACAGCGTAAACCACTACAGCCAACCAATTGATCGAACCGAAATCCAGTGCCATAACAAAGTCCTCCAAACGTTTTCACTTAGCCAACACACGAACGAGAAGATCGACATACATCATCAATTCACTATGTTTACCGGTCATGCCACGCCTTCATCCGGATCGGTAAGCAACTGGGAGATATACCTGCGCAACATATCAACACCCGCATCGAACGGTTCTATACGTCTGTACGACCGTGCTAACATCACGCCCCCCTCCATAGTCGTCAATACAAATGTCGCCAGCTTGTCACGATCTACATAATCGTGCAATCGCGCTCCCACTTCCTCAAAACATCTGCGAATAGCCAAGCGCCATCCTTCGAAGTTGTCCGCAATCCCCTGACGCACCACGTCACTACGTGTACACATTTCCAAAGCAAGATTTCCAATCGGACAGCCATGCGTAAACCCGGTCATTTCGAGCATTTGCCGATATCCTTTGAGAATCTCAAACACGCGTTCGATAGGGTCGCTCACCCGTTGAAAAGCAGGTTCAATCACGACAGGCCATAGCAGTGCCTTATATTCGTCCAGGACAGCAACCAGCAAATCCTCTTTCTTGGGGAAAAAGTAATAGAGGCTACCACTGTTCACACCGGCCTGCTTCAGAATATCCTTAACACTAGTCTTCTCAAATCCCTGCGTGAGAAAAAGTTCCCGCGCCGCCTCGATCAAACGGCCCTTGGTTGAGTGATCCCCAGCTAATTCACCGGCCTTAGCTTCAAGGCCCTTCTCATCACCCATCACTCACCGCCCATCAACATCAACCACCCGAAAACAGCATCATACTCAAAAAACCGTACTTTGTTGAACGTTCAACTAACAGTGTACATCAACGAATCAGATGAGTCAAGTACGTATTGTATAGATTTCAGTCCAAGGGAGATTCTGGGCAGCGACAGTTTCGACTTGGGCATTGTCAGAGCACCTGGCGCAAGCCTGGTGACGTATTGGCTGTGAAGTGGCATAGGCGAACGCTGCGAAATAGGGCTTCCGAATACCCGATGAATGCTACCAGCAGCATTTGCCCTTACGAGCGTAACCGAAGGACAGCCCGGGAAAACGTCACCCAAAACGACTCTCCTGAATCCGCGACGACTTTGTCGCGACGGAACTTACTGGGAGTGTTGTCAAGCCCACGCAAGAAGCGTCCATCGCAGATCAAGCGAAAAGGTGCATATCGCAGGTCTGATGCCCGTTGTATTTCGTAGAACGGTTGGCGCATGTGTTTACAGGTGTAGTAGGAAATCGGCTCAATGGTCCCCCTCCCGCATTGGGGCACGTCATCTGAAATCCCTCAGCGTCTCGCCTCTGGGGCCTCTTCGCTTGCGAACCACGAAGACATGCTGATAATCCTGGCTCACCGGTTCACAACAACGTTATTGGGAGTTTATGTCTTATGTTTTCAATCGACGGTCAAACCACTGTTCGAGAACTACTCACGAAGCATCCCTGCGCCTTCGACGTGCTCGTGTCATACGGCATGTGTCAGGATTGCAAGGACAATCCACCTCCCGTTCCCCTTGAGCATTTCGCCCAAAAACACTGCGGTGGCGATCTCCACAACCTTATCGAACAAATCCAAAAAAAGTGCCAGGAAGGCATGGCCCCTTTTTCTTCTTAAGAGGAAATGATGCCTGAAACTACTGTCGTGAACACAACCGTCGTTGGGGTGTCATTCGTCGTGTACACCCTCGCGATCGTGGCTATCGGGTTATATTCGGCTAGGTTTGCTAAACGAAGTGATGAGGATTACTTTTTAGCTGGTCGATCGCTCGGGGGTTGGGTCGCGGCGCTGTCCGCCTCGGCTTCGAGTGAATCCGGATGGGTGACATTGGGACTCGTCGGCTGGGCGTTTGCCTCCGGCGTTCAAGCTTATTGGATTATCCCGGGTTGCCTGCTTGGCTTTTTGTTCAACTGGTTCGTCCTCGCCGGGCGTTTGCGGGATCGCTCTATCAAGTTGGGTGCACTCACCATACCGGACTTTTTTTCGTTCAATTTCAAAGAGCGCTACCCACTACTCAGAACACTCTCCGTGTTTATCATTCTTGCGGCTATGATGTTATACGTTGCGGCACAATTAGCTGCAGCGGGTAAGGCGTTCACCGCTACGTTTGACGGCGTGGACTATCGCGTTGGGGTGTTGATCGGAGCCGGCATCGTGTTGCTATACACCGTCATCGGCGGTTTTCGAGCGGTCTGTTGGACCGACTTTCTGCAAGCGCTGTTGATGGTCGGCACCTTAGTAGCCTTTCCCATTTACTTGCTAGTGACGCAAGGTGGATACGGCTTCATCCAAGAGCAGCTTAGCACGGTTGATGATTCATTGCTGCGATTCACACCGGATAAAAGCGGACCTGCGCTACTGGGATTTTTTTTAGGGGCCGGCGCCTTGGGCATAAATTTTGGCTATCCCGGCCAACCACATGTCTTAATTCGTTTCATGGCACTGCGCAGCCGAAAGGATGCGCTCGTCGGTGGTGTTGTGTCTATGACCTGGGGACTATGTGTGTATTGGGGGGCTGTAACTGTCGGACTGATGGCACGCGCCATGACGGCGGCTGGCGCATCCTGGGGGCAATTGATGCTGGATCAAGAAACCTCCGGGGTTTATCAGGAACTTGGCCTGGTACTCTCAGCCATGCACATGCTACCGCCGGTGATGGCCGGGATGGTACTTGCGGCTGTGCTAGCTGCGATTTGTTCCACGGCAGACTCTCAGCTCGTCGTCGCTGCTAGCGCCGCGGCTAATGATTTCTATGCGAGACTACTCAGCAAAAAACCGGGCGCTTCGCATATGCTGGTCAACCGTATCGTTGTATTGACGATCGGTATCGGCGCGGTTCTGTTAGTGCTCTACGATAGATCGGATGTGAAAGTATATGAATACGTGTTGTCCTACGGCTGGGCGATGTTGGGCGCAGCCTTCGGTCCGCAGATGATCCTACTTCTATTGTGGAAGCGAGCGTCCTACGCAGGATGTGTATCCGGCATGCTCACCGGGTTTATCGTAGCCATCGCCTGGAAGCTTTTCTACGACCCCACAACCACCGGCATCGAAGTATACAACCTACCGCTAGCCTTCGTGGTAGCATTGGTGGTGAATGTCATGGTAAGCTTGGTTATGCCATCGACAATCAGTGGATTCGACGAAAAAGAAAAACAATCCAACTAATAAACATTTCCCTACTATGAATCGAATGAGGGCGAAGTAGGGCATTTACTGAGCATCAACGACTTTTTCCATTCGAGTTACCAACAACTAATGACAGAATAATACGCATAAAAACAGCGAATATCTGGTTGGTTAATACTGTGCAAGATGGTATGCTTACGTTCGCATGTTTGGGCTATGATATCGGTTTGACCGCATCTGAAGGAGATACGCGATGAACAAAATGATTGGATTGACGGTTGGCTTGTCTATGATCTGCGCCTACGCGCGGGCTGATGAAAAGCCGGCGGAGTCTGAAGCTGTCCAGATTCTGAAAAAGGTTGACGCCGCCGCACGTGCTGTCAAGGCCGTGAAGTATCACGTGAAGGGTAAAGGAACCGGATCCATTGCTGCGCGAGCCGGAGAAATTGAAGCTACCGTTATTTTTACCGGCCTCGTAGGCATGGCACCGGAGAAATATTTTTGTGACGCCCGTGTGAAAACGCCCGGGTCCAAGGAAGCTAAACACATCACCGTAGGCAGCGATGGCGAAGAATACTATTTACTCGACCATACGGAAAAAAAAGCCTACGTGGATATTGACCCAGCGGTCTTAGGCCTCATGGGCCGCGTGCCGCAGAGCTTAATCATGATCGAATTTCTGCACCCCACACCGTTTCAAGATGAGATCGATGGTAAGGCACAAAAACTCCTTAGCACAAAAACGATTGATGGTGTCGAATGCTATGTGATTGAAGTGGAATATAGCATGAATGATCGTAAGGCTGTATGGAGTTTTGGCAAAAAAGATTATTTGCCCAGGGAGCGATTAGATCAATTCGCTATGCCTGATGGCAGTAAAGCCGGGCAGTTGAAGGTGATTACCAATCTTGATGTCCATCCGAGAATCGACGATAGCATTTTCAAGTTCAAACTACCCAAAGGGTACACCAACATCGATGATTTTGCGCCTTAGTACATAGCGAGAAACTATTTATTCAATGTCAAGCCCGATGCAACAGTAACAAGTCGCATCGGTTTTTTTACAACTTGATCGCACTTTACGCAAATTCATCTTCGCACAGCACATAATCGCCAAGCGACATACCAAGCTTACGATAAGTCTGCTGCGCGTGCTGGTTTGTATGAAAAACATATAGACGAATACCGCACACGTCGGATCGCTTTTTCGCCAACGACCGAATGTGCTTATACAACGCACTAAACACGCCCTTGCGACGTGCACCCGGTTCGACGTAGACACTTTGTATCCACCAGAACCAACCATTGCGCCAATCGCTCCACTCAAACGTGACCATCGTCTGACCGACTACGCCGCCACCCAACTCAGCTAGGAAATACTGGCAACGGTTGGGATCACCCAGCGCAGCCTTTACACCCTCGTGAGATATCGCTTCGTCCAGATGCTTATCTTCAGTCTCCAGTGCCATCGCGCGGTTGTACCCGACAATGGTGTCAAGATCATGCATCTCAGCATCACGTATTAAAACATCAAAACTATTCACGGCGGGTTACCTCCTGACAACGTAGCCGAATGCGCGTGATGTTTCGACGCGTATTTTGGAGAGATCGCAATAAAAGGCTTACCTAGCCATTTTTTGATGACAATCAGCTCGCCCATATCGTTGCCCTCCATCCAATGGCCAACGCCCTGCATTACATAACTCATCACGACAAGACCTACCGGCCGCCACCAAAGTAACCATGCGTCGTCGATGAACTGTACGACGCCCAAGTACACAGCTACAGGCAACATGGGAATCCCTATCGCATGAAGCACCTGCGAAGCCGGGTGTTGATGTCGGGCCATCCAATGTCTCATCCACGTAGGCATGATTTCATCGTAATAGGGTTAACTACCGGTAACAAGCATGGGGGCAGCGCACCACCATCAGAGCCGCACAACCGGCGTCGCTGTCTTGTGTGGTTCACCGGACGGTTACAAGTGGATCACCATCATCGACTCCCCCAGGTCCAAAAAGAAGGACCTGGGTCACCCAGTCGTAATAGGGTTAACTACCGGTAACAAGCATGGGGGCAGCGCACCGCTATCAGAGCCGCACGGCGCAAGCCTGCGGTCAGCGGACTTAAAAACGCCAACGCCTCTTATCTTCCCCGTCACCAAGCTCGTCCCGATGTACATCGGACGTGCTCTGGTCAGTGCAGCGACGAGTAAAACCCACCTAACCGGCCACTGACAACAAAAGACACAAAGTCAATTGCCATCCTCGCCAAACACTCGGCAACATCGTTATCCGATGCTATGCTACACGAGCGTAAGGATATCCCACTGGGAAAAATGAATAATCCAAGACGACTGTCCAAAGGAGTCATACGACCATGTTAAGACGATCACGAACCCATCTAACCCTGTCGCTTTTATTATTATGCGTACCAACATTTGGTAATGACGCCACCCGAAAAGCCGTTGATTCGGTACCGTCGGATGCGATGGCGTTTTTGTGTATTCCCCACCTCGCCACACTTGATGCCGATGTCCAACAACTCGTTAAAGACCTCGAACTTACCGCCTTTGTTCCACCACCCATGCAATCGTTGGTAGCCGCCTTAAAAATGAACTTACCCATGTTGGCTGATCTCGATGAAACAGGTCCGATCTGCGTTGTGGTCATGCCTTTTACCGTGCCCGCTGAAATCCAATCCAAAGTCGCCTTGATATTGCCAGCCGCACAACCAAAAACCATGATTACCACCCTTGGCGGTCAAACGGAAGAAGGCGGCGTTTGGCCGATCAATTTCATGGGGCAAAGTCAATTCGCAGTGGCAAAAGAAAAAGCCGTTATCTTGGCACAAACGAAAGAAGTCGCACTGGCTATCGCTCAAAGCAAAAGCCATTTAACCACCAAACTCAACCCTGATGAATTAAAAGTGATGGCGGACCTCGACATCATCCTTTGGATTAGCACGCAACAGGCGACTAAAGTTTTCAAGCCGCAAATCGACGCCATGTTGGCCATGTTTGCCATGATGCAAGCCCAACAAGGCGGACCGCTCGCCCAACAACAGGCTGACATGACTAAAAGTCAAGTCGATATGTTTGTACTTGGCATCAAGTCCATCACGATCGGTATTTCCCTGAATAAAGCGGGGTTAGCTTTTCGCGCAGCCATGTCGGTCAATCCTGGAACTGAGCTGGCTTCTCAAATGAAACTAGCCGACACCAAGGATGCGCTGCTTACCGGTCTTCCGCTAGGCAAGTACATACTCGCTGTCGGGCAGAAAATACACCCCGACCAAGCTAAAGCCGCCATGAAACAAATAGACATGTACTTCGACATGGCCGGCGAGGTCGAAGGCGTTTCTAAAGAAAATATGACCGAGCTAAAGGGTATCTTCACAAACATTTTGTCAGATATTACATCCTATGCCATGACGATCGAAGCGTTGCCACCCGGCGATCAAGGTCTCATCGGTCTTACACAAGTTATGGAAACAACTGATGCGGCCAAGGTCGTCTCACATAGCAACCGCATGATTGCGATTGGCATGGAGGCCTTGGCTGCCTTGATGAAAAATGCTGATGAGGATTTACCTGCGCTTAACGACTTTGTGATACACGCCCCCAAAGCCGAATCGGGACCAGCCGGCCCCGTGGCACAGGTTCGCGTTGACTTCACCAAAATCGATGAGATAGACGACGAAGACCTGGAAGAGATGCTCAAGGTTATCGGTAAAGAAGGCCTCGTCATCCGCATGGCTGCCGCCGATGCCAAACACGTTGTCGTCACCGTGGGTGGGGGAAAAGCATACTTTGATCGTGCCATCGCTACAGCCAAATCCAATCAGACACCGATGGCTAATGACGTGGGTATCAAAAAAGTAGCCACGCATCAGCCGGTTAGTCGCGCATCGGTCTTGTACCTCGCGCTGGACCACGGTATGGAATTAGTCAATAACATCAAGACCATTGTTCATGGCCAACCATTACCCATGCCTGTACCCACAGTAAACGCCCCCATCGCCCTCACTACTTCAGGTGGCGACAGTTGGACACGATTTGATTTGTTCTTCCCAACGGATCTTCTAATAGCTGCCAAAAACATCGGCATGGGTATCGCTATGGGAGGCGCGGCACCACCACCCGAACCAGCTGCACAACCCGGTTCGTAGTTTAAGCATCGGGCGAATACATACGCTTGGCTTATTCATGCTATAACGCCGAGTTTCATGTAGCGCTGGGTGCCCCATTCTTCGCGTAGCGAAGGGTGGGGGAAGGAGGATTCCCCGAGACTTTTCTGATCATGAATCAGTCCCCCACCCTATCCTCCGGAAAAGATGGTGCATCCCTTTCCAGCCTGCACGAGTTACGATGACGCTGCAGGCAAGATGCCTGCGCTATCAGTTTATAGGCCCTTACTCACCAACGCAGACAGGAATCAACACATACTGACACTACACTTTTACATTTTAGAGATATAATCACACGTCACTTAACGGATCATTATGCAACGTATGAGGAAACCATGGATACAACAGATTATAACAAACACACCAATCAACCGATGGGTACCTGTTCGGGGAAATTACGATTTTTGTGGAGAAACTGGCTTAAACCCATGGCTATCGTGCTCGTCGTCTGCGGCTCTTTTCGTTCAGCCGTGGCAGATTGGAATATCGTACCTACGGCCTCGATGAATCCTACGATCGTCGAAGGTGACCGCATTTTCGTAAACAAATTAGCCTATGGCCTACGCATTCCTTTTACCATGACCAAATTATCACATTGGTCCGCGCCCCAACGAGGCGATGTAGTCGTTTTCTTTTCACCGGAAAATGGACAACGACTGGTCAAACGCGTTGTAGGTATTCCCGGAGACCGGGTAGCGATGAGAAATGGACATGTCTATGTCAACGATCAGCCGGCATCCTACGCCCCGATCGATCAGGACATACTAAAAGATTTGCAAAGCGAGAAACGCCGGCAACATCAATTTGCCACCGAAATCATTGATGGTCAATCGCACCCCATCATGATCGCCGATCAGCCAACGCCCTCGCGAAATTTTCCAGTAGTCAAGGTTCCCGACAACCAATACTTCATGATGGGTGACAATCGCGATCACAGTCGAGATTCACGTTGGTTCGGATGTGTCAGTGAGAAATTCATAGTCGGACGCGTCAATTCGGTGGTCCTTTCTCTTGACGCGGATAACTATCATCTGCCCAGATGGGATCGCTTCTTTCAACCACTTCCGTAGAAGATGACAAGATAATCAATGGGCTACGATGGACGACGTGAGTACATCCAGCGCCAATGCCATTTGTGGATCACGTCCTGAGCTATAGGGTAAGGGTCGCCGAACTAAAAAGTCGGGCTGGGTAGGGTGGTGCTCCAACATAAAACGATACCACGGTAGCATCAAAAAACCGTCACTTCCCACACTGTTGGTACGTTGTACATCGACCGCCGTAACCTCACCGGGGGTTGGCGCCCCCACCAGCACCGCGCGACCAGCCCGCCGCACGGCATCTACGACAATCTCTTTGGCGCTACGTGTACCGGAATCCGTCAAAATAACTACGGGCTTTTGCCATGGCGTAACACGGGGAACGCCACCGGTTCGCGATCGATTACCCAACAAAAACCACATCGCTGCTTCCGTCCGACCACCTACACCATCACGAAAATCCAACAGTAAACCATCCACATCATCTTCAACCAGCGACAATCGACGAAATACGGTCGGCGGGGCAAGAAGTGTCCAAATATGTGCATAGGCAAATTTTCGGTTGTCGTGTTCAACAATCCGCACACTCTGAATCATGGCTCGCTGAATCGCCAAAGCAAAGTTTTCGAGTATAGGTGTCAAAGTTACGTCATAAGTGGTTTTCGGATCGCGACGTAACGTGACAACCACCGGCTGACCTTCCTTGTGCCTGAAAGAATCAACCTCGGCATATGCCTCACCATCAACAGCCACCAATTCGTCACCAACTAAAATACCGCACCCCACAGCCGGCGAACCTTCCAACACGCCCCGCACAAACCATTTTCCCTCAATGCGCTGCGTCACCAAGCCGACATGGGCCACCTTGACAGCTTGAAGATATGGCTCCCAGTCGCCGCGCAAATGCCAATACGACCATTCTCGGTCGGTCATATACTGGAAATGTGAAATCTCCGCATCGTGTAACATCGCATTAAGCTCACGCGCAAAATCGCTATGCGTCTTAGCCGACTTGATGCTATCTTGATATTGCTGTTGCAGTTGGCGCCATCGTTGAACCCCCACAAGACCCTTTACATGAGAGTTATCAATGCGCTGCATGACATCCAATAAACGCGCTTCAGCGCCTACTTCCGTAAATGTCTGCAACTGAGGACGTACGGCTGATTCTGCAACTGACTCGCTGCCACATAGCGAGATGGAAACAATCACCCAAAGCGCATTAAGACCAAATGATGAAAATGGCGTTCGATACAACCTCAGCATATGAATCCTCTCCCCACAATGCGGCGCGTTGCTTCTAGGAAAAAATATTCAAAAACAACCTTACAAAAATGTCATAGCAATTCAGGTACCGAAATCGCAATACGGCTCTCAGCTACGACACCACATGATTATAGCGGATCAGACAGTCAATCCCAAGAAAAAAGTCTACCCACCAGAAACGACGAGCGCAAGCCATGACTCTCGCATACAAGCCTATTACCCGGTCGTACCCTGTAAACCTGCGACATGTGTTGGTGATAACATCTCAAACTTATGCGCCACTTCAGTCGCACGTCCCGACAGCTTATCCTCTACGAATACCTTTAGAATATAATCGCCGGCTGGAAGGGTGGCCGGTAGCGTGACGCGCTGGGCCACAAAAAAATCGCGCCGCTGTCGCCTACAACGATCCACAATTTCAGGCTGCTCGTCCTGCCAAACCGTCTTTCCGTCTTCCGTGAGCACCTCCAGATGCGTTCCAAGTACCGTGCGAAACATACCGTCCGCATCTCGACCACTGCTTAGGTGATCGATCTCACTATACACAATGGTCTGTACACGTTGCCCGGTCACAAACGCGTTCAGCGGCATCTCCTCATAAATTCCAAAATTCGTCACACTTTGACAAAAGACGGTATTCGACACGACAGGGTCCGCTTGACCAACGATCTTGGCGTGCAGCGCATCCAATGCCTCCACCGCGTCATCCGTTGGCATGACAGGATTCAACAGCGAAGCATGTACCTGCTCTACGGCATGCAATAATGCACCCAACGTCTCCTGCACATCCAACCCCAGCGATGACAGCAAGGACGGATCATCCGTAGGTTGAGCGAGCGCGAGTTCCACAAATTTCAGCGACCACACATTAGCCAACGTTGTGTCATCTTGAACTTGATCTCGAAAATATGACAAAATGCGATCCTGCGTAAGCACTTCCCCCCCACCCGCATGCATGGGTTGATTTGATACTTCGTTAACCACTTCAACCGTCGGCATAACCTTCAACTGTGAGGCACTACGCACAAACACACGTTGAATCGCCGGAATAGCCACCGGACGACGTCCCACAACCGAAGAAGACATGGTGTCGCGAGCCAACATCGTGTCACCTTCATATCGCGTCGTCGGCGTCAATACCGTCGAGCGAAACACCGGCTGCTCTCGCGTTTTTTCGTGCCCGGCGTGCTCATCTGCATGCCCAACTTTTGCGACCGGCAAGGCCGTTGATATAGTTTCTGTGGAGCCCTTGCCGCGGGCTGCATATGCTTGCGTACGCGCAAGAAATTCCTCGATGGCGGTGGACAACGGTTTTTCCACCTTCAACGGCGTAGACGCAGCCATCGTGGAAGAGGACTGCGGAGCAGGCGCTGATGACACATGACGGGTTTGACTCACTTGCTGGGGTCTAACGTATGGGCCGAGAGCGCAACCACTCATGCCGGTTAACACCGTACCCAACACGATAACCATACCTACCTTAATACATCTTCCTGATCCTATGCACTGCATACTTCACCATCCTTGGATATTCGCCTGTGTCGCCCTATGAAGGGGTTCGACGAATAATCATTTTCTCAACCGTACTGGACACCGTGGATAATCCAGTCTTTACAGCTACTTCCGCACCCACCAAGTCAGCCTGTAGCCCCTCAAGCATATCGAGCGAACATCGCTGTAACGTACGCTTCACCGCAGCCGGATCCGAATAAAGTTTTCTCGCCAGCATGGCCACGGACACACCATTGTCAAAATCGATCTTCGCATCTCGAAGTCGGCGCACGCCCCACGCCAGCCCCGCCACCGCACGGGCCGGCGCAGCTAAGTCCGTAGCCATTACCTGATCCCAATGCGACAAGGCGCTGCGCACATCACCTGCGGTCATCGCGTCTGAAACGGCAAATACTTTTTCTTCTCGATGTCGTCCGGTCAGTGCCTCGATATCTTGCTCGCTGATCTCACTGCGCCTCCCCACAAACACTGACAGCTTAGCCAGTTCAGCATCAAGTGCCGTAATCGAGTCACCAACATGATCGCGCAAACGTCGTGCCGCCTCAAACCCTACATGCTTGCCGTAGGTCGTCTTCGCTCGTGAAACCAACCAACTCGACACGCCCCTACCCTTGGGAGACTCACAAACAAAGACCGTGCCCGAGGCTGCAATCAGCTTGTATAAGCGCGTATTTTTCGGCAACGTCTTACAGATCAATACCAATGTGCCATCGACCGCCGGATCTTTACAGTAACGCTCCAACGCAGCTCGGTTCGCCGAAATAAAGGTATCCGCCGCATCGACAATCACCAATCGACGACCACCCAACAGCGATAAGGTGCGCACTTCATCGAGCACATCAACCAACTTGGCTTTGCTACCATCCACTTCGACGACCGATGCCGGATCAAACGCCTCGCCCATGGCATCCTTGATCCCCTGCAAAGCATCGAGCAGAAAAAGACGCTCCGTGCCGACAATCGCGTAAACACAAGCACACGCTTGAGACGAAGAGGACATTTATTTAGCTTCCTTTCCCTAACGAACCGTCCGACTGCCCATATCCATCAGCGACAAACGCTTGCGCGATTCATCAATCACCGCATGCGCGTTCGGATCGATCTGTGTGGCCCGGGCATAACACTCTCGGGCCAGCATCTCATCCCCCTGAAAGATAGCCACATCGCCCAGATGCATCCAGGTCTCCGCATCGTCGGGTTGATATCGCAAAATGGTACGCAATCGCTGAGCAGCCTGACTGTACTCTCTACGTTGGCGATGTACACGGGCTGATCCTAACAAAGCACTGCGCTGCGCTGGTGCTTGCCGTAAGGCCAACTCATACGCCCCCTGAGACCGATCGAAATCTCCCAGCAGATACAAAATGTCAGCCATCTCCGTCAGCGCCTCCGTCATAGACGGATTTAGCTTGATGGCATGTCGAAGCTTTGCCACGCTACGACGATAATCCTGCTGGTCGCGTAGACTTAACGCCTCAGCATAAAGCCGAGCGGCTCGTGTTTTATCCGTGTCCTGACGACTGTCATACACAGGTTCTGGCATGGTCGTAGACGCGCCCATCGTCGGACGAGACCTGGAAGGTGTTGTCAGCATGGACGCCACCGCTGTGCGGCGTAGACGTACTTCACGGGACTCACTAAGTACGCGATTCCCACCACGATCGGTAACCGCCACCCGCACGGAAAGTCGCCCCACCAACCCTTCAGGGATGGGCCAATCATAACGCCCGGTATTCGATAAAGGCCTATCAAACATAGGCTCCCACTGGTCGCCGTCTTCACGTTGGTATGACAGCTCAATCGGACGATCAGTCAAATGCGTATCAACAGCGTTCCAGCGTAGTTGCAACAACGAACGGCCAAGATGCTCGATCTGCCGCAATTCATGCAATTGTACGATAGGGGGTGTGAAATCAACAAAAGCTTTATGATGCGCTTGCGATTGAGGCCTGGGTATTCCACTTGACACCCCAACCTCATTCGTGATCACAAAGAAAAACTCGTATTGCCCTTCCTCCGTAGCGACAAACGCTATCGGGGATTGCCGATCTCCATCCGTGCCGTACAAACGCCAATCCCCGCTCGTACCCGTGCGATACCACAACTCAACCTGCGTGACGGGTAGCGCATCGGCGTTAATCAAATACCCGATGTCGAATCGTTGGGACTGCACTTGCTGCACAGGCTCAGCCACACTTACAGGTATGAGGGATGGCCATAAAGCCACAAAAACTATAACCCGTAGATCGAAGATGTGTACACGCAGCATATCCACCAGCCGCTTTCATTAAATTGTCAATGCGCGCTCATCCATGACCGCCCGTGGCCAAGTATCGGCACCCAAATACGTAGCGCTACATTAAATACGGGATGTGCTACACGTCGAAAAATGACGTCTCGACGTTACGGAAACGATATTCGTAACAACGAATTATTTCGTTGATAACCCTGAAATGCAGTCCGACAATCAGTCCCTGCACTGCTAACGAAGATTCCTGCTCATCTCGTTAACGTCGGCCCTTAAAATGTGTCTAACTAAAGCAATAACATAAGGTTACGTCAATATATGATAAATTACCCATCGCACTGCCACTATACTGCAACGCAACATGCCTACCTGCAAACAATTATTTATTTAACCAAGAAACTGTGCAAATGTGAGCGCAAAAGGTGGAAACTGCCGATTATTGCTTTGCGATGGTCGGGACGGTCTGATAGACTTCCCGGCGGTTGGCCGACGCCGGTCAACAATGACCAGACCAATTGAGTTATTTGGAGAAGAATCCATATGGAGGATTACGAACGACTACGCGAGTTGGTTGAGTCTGCAGCTGAAGACATCAAGAAGGCCAGCGGCGGTAACAAAGCGGCGGGTACGCGCGTGCGGAAAACCATGCAGGAAATCAAGGAAGCCGCACAGACGGTCAGAAAGAAGATTCTTGAGGTCCGTTCCCAAGAAGCAGCATAGACTATTCACGACAACGGAAGCAGTGCAAACCCACGGTGGGAGTCTGCGCTTTTGAGCGTTGTATTGTACTCAGGCCCAACTTATGCCCCCACAGCTACTTATTGACCCGGCGAAGGTCGATCTGACGCGGGTCTGCCTGACGAAAGAGCAGATATACGATTTGCTGCCACACCGTCACGAGTTTTCGTTGCTCGATGGTGTGTGTTACAGTGATCCTGTGTTACCTGGAATGATCGCGTTTTGCGACGTGACGCCGGAGGCATGGTGGGTGCGCGGGCATGTGCCCGGTATGCCGCTATTACCCGGTGTTCTTATGCTGGAGATGGCGGCCCAACTCTCCGCTGTACAAGCCAAGCTTCATCATGGTTTTGATAACTTCGTCGCTTTCGGAGGTGTCGATTCGTGCAAGTTTCGAGAAACGGTCGTTCCTCCCGCGCGCCTATACATTGTGTCGGTTGGTCGAGGTGCCAGAAAACGTCGCATTATTGCAGATACACAAGGCATGATCGACGGACGTGTCATTTTCGAAGCTAACATCACCGGACTGGGGATTCGTTAACCCGTGGTCATCAAGCAGTCACCCATAGCGCTTGCGCTACAGCGGGTCCATGACACTTTCGGCGACTTCAGCGTCGTACCTGAATACAGCCTGAAAGGCTGACCGAAAGTAGCCGTGGGCAAGTCCGCCGCAGGCGGACGCCGCTCACGGTAAACCCAACATGCGTTCCATTCGACCCTGCAGGGGTCGCACAAGCGCCTCGTCGCACACATCTCGCAGAATAGACGACCCTTTCAGGGTCGAGCGTCTTGGTGTTGGAGCAATCCGGTGGCGGCGTCCGCCTGAGGCGGACGCCGCCACCGGCTACTCCAGAGCAGGCTTTCAGCCTGTAACAACTGCCGCCGATTCTGTCACGGACCCTGCAATCACTGCCGCCGATTCCGTCATACACCCCGCTTCAGCCTCCTTCGCTTTAGCGACTCGCTTTTTTGAATCCATCTTCCGGGAAATGATGAGTATTGACCGCTACACAATAAAAGAGCTTTGCGTTAGTGACGAGCACTATTACCACGAATTGGTTCGTGACAGTGCGGGCAACACATGGTTTTAAGCTTGGTCCAGCGTTGGGCGTAGACATGTTCTCGGCATTGTAGTTCCTGTGCTCGTGCATCAATCTCTTGCTTGCGCCGATCTTGCTCTGCAGCGGCCGCCAAAATATCATCCTTTTGCTGCTGCATCAAAGCCAACTGGGCCATTAGCTCGTGCTCACGCTTTGACAACTGATCTTGATACTGCGTTAAATCATGAAGTTGGCCACGAAGCTGTGCATCCTTAGCGTCAAGTTCCAACACACGAGCGGTTAGGTCAGCATCTTGCCGGGTAAGCTTCTGGGCGTCGTCTTGAAGCTTGGCTTCCCACTTATTGAGTCTCTGCCATGACTCCGTTATATCGCCTTCAAGCTTGGACAACTGGTTTCCGATCTCTCCGAGCGTTTCTTGCGGTGCTTCACCATGCATCGACGACTGCAAAATCTCAGTCATAGGCGTTTGTTCTTCCACGCCAGCCGCAATGAGATCGAGTTCACCGCCCTGTTCTGTTGGACCGTCTTCAACAAACTCCTTGTGCGAAGTGTCGGGAGATGGCGATATCTCGGACACTTCTTTCGTTTCATCCGCCCCCTCCCATACTAAAGCTAGTGTAAATGGTCCTACACCTAACCTGTCACCACTAATGAGTTTCGATTGCTCCACCTGCACGCTATTCACACTGACACCACTCACGCTACCTAGATCGAAAATAGCACCACCATCGAGATACTTAAACAGCACGGCATGACGAGGTGACACTTGGTCATGTTGCACCATAATATCCGCTAACTCATGGCGACCGATCAGCGCAACCGCTGCCGATAGTTCCCAGGTAGTGTCCGTATGAGATAGACTGATACGAATCGGTTTCGCAAACTGCGTAGGCTCCACAAACTGTCGCCCGCTAGCGGAATCATCGCTGTCCCCTTCCGGTATGCGGATAGCCACTTGAATTTTCGTACCGCCAACAACGACCACGTCACCATCACTAAGAACCATTAAATCCACCGGTTTACCATTGCACATCGTACCGCCGGAGGTGTGCAAATCTTTCAGCAACACCTCTGATCCCGTATTCACAATCACGCAATGGGATTTACTGATTAACTGATCACGAAGGACGATGTGCGAAGGACGGCGGGAACCTAACAGCGTAACCGGGCGTCGTATATTCCAGGTCTTTTGCCCGGCAGTGCCCATACCGGCTGTAACACGCACCTGAGGTGCTGAAGACGGCAACTCGAGATCACCGCGAACAGGTTGCACAAGTAACGCATTCATTTCCGCCCTCCCCCAATTATCTGCAAAACCCCAACCAAGCGTCCTGGGATATCGACAACACGATTTGTTAATCTATCCCCGGAAAAGATCGACTTCACCAGACGATTGTCTAAGCAGGGTGCATCAGGCCCGCCATAGCACAACGCGCTTATTTACATAGCGTCGCAGCACGAAAAAAGTCGGAACAATCCAAGCCTTAAACCGCCACGCCATAAAAAAGCTTGTACTAGACAATCTCATCGCCCGAATCCAGGCGATACCACATAGCGAGAAACAGCCTATCGCTTGTATCAACCAGGCAAACTAGGCTATCTCTCCACTACAAGATACGATGTAGGATACCTGCGGGGCAAATGACAGAGCTTTGCGGACGTGATTGATTTTATAAGAACAAAGCGGCTTTTTTTTGCCGCCCATCCAAGGAGTACCTATGACAGTCTCGCAGCGGACCATCCTTTTGACCAACGACGACGGTTATACATCGCCCGGTATCATAGCCGCTTATCAGGCCATCCGTCATCTCGGCCATGTTCACGTCGTCGCACCGAGTAGCGAACGGTCCGCTTGTAGCCATACGATCACACAGAAAGGTCCGATTATCGTCAAGCGAATCACCCATCAGCCGTTTGGGCAAATATTCGCCGTCGATGGAACACCCGCGGATTGCGTTCGTGTCGCTCTGACTGAGTTGATCACTGAGTCTGTCGATTTGGTCGTGTCCGGTATCAACCACGGCGCTAATGCCGGGGTGGATACCTTCTACTCGGGCACCGTCGCGGCTGCCCGAGAGGCGGCGATCATGGGTGTGAAAGGTATCGCTATATCTCAAGCACTGCGCAAAGACCTGGACACGGATTGGTCCGTGACTGCTAGTACAGCGGCGATTGTCATGGATACCATCATGGACGAATCTCTACCCGCGCCTGGATTCTGGTCCATCAACCTACCCGCACCCATTCCCGATAATCCAAAAGAGCACATTCACCGCGTCCCAACCTCCATCGCAGCCGCGCCGATGAGTTTCGATCGCCACACCAAAGACGAGGGCCAAACATTCGAGCTAACCTATTGCGGTAACTATTGGGTACGAGAAGATGAAGAAAAGACGGATTACACCGTGGTACGCAACGGTGGCATCACCGTGACACCCATTCCGCTAAGAGCCGTGTAAATGCGCAGTTGCCATCGTACCCAGGTAGTGCGAGTCGACCTGCCTCCGCACGCATATCAACATCGCAGCGGGTGAAACCCGCCCTACCTTCGTCATGTCAAATGAAGCGCCAAATCCGAGCGGCGAGCGCGAGCGACCCGTGTCTTCAAAACGCCATAGACGCCGCAATCACGTAACGCGGGTGCCAATAGTGGAGGCAGGTCAACCTTTCGCCAATTGGCATTGGCGAAAGAACGACCTGCCCTACCGGACTGCGTGGACGTCTATTATCAATGGCTACAATCCAGTCCCTGTCTACGTTATAAATTAATCTACGGCACGACTCGGTGGAACATCCTCCATTGGTAGGTCGTGAGATTTTAACACGCCTAGAGAAATCCCAATTCTCCTCAGTTGGATCATTTCGGGCCGCATGTTGGGACGGAAACTACCCCCCTTTTTATCGCAGTGTTGCGCACGGGCTAGTATAGAATCTCGAATTTCGCTTTTGGGCAATCCTAATTCCACGGCTCGTTCAATCGCCCACGCTCGCACGTCCGCGTATGGATCTTCATCAGAGGCGATATATTCTAAAAGATTTTTCGGAGGGTGCTGTAGCTCAATTTTCTGGATACTGTGTTTAATGAACAGGCGCATTGTAGGATTATCCTTAAACGGTGCTCGCAAAGACTTGAGATTGTCCAATATTTCTTCGTCACCAAGATAAGCAAGTGTCGCAGCGGCTCCGGCGGAAATGCCGCCTCCCATTTGTTGATTGTTTGCAGGTTCTCGGAAAATTTTACGGAGACCTTCACGAAAATCGGGATCGTCTAAACTTACTACAGACGCATAAGTAAGAGGTATAGGATAGTCACGAAGCATGGAAAGCGCAAACGCTTGGCGCTGTGCCTTTGGTCCATTGCAGGCCTCCAAAATTTGCGCCCAATGAAAAATACGTGGGGGGGTGGTAAATCCCGTTTCGTAAAACTCCGCTGTAAGTGTGAAAGCTGGTTCACAATCAGTCATGACTGCCTGAAGCTGGCCAATTCCCTCAAGCTTACCGGCACCTGAAAAAAGTATACTCATTGCGTGCATCGTAGGCGGGTCACCCCACCGACGACCAGCTGGTGTTGCCATCCTTTCGTTCGCCTTCGCTAGCCAACCACGCACGATGCCAATAAAGTCTCTTGCGATTTCCTCGTCAGCGATCTCACAAGCCATTGGTATGCACTCGATCAATATATTCCTTGGAGTTATGTCGTTAGTAAGCATAGCGCGTATTTTCTGCCAAGCCGCTTTGTCGCCAATGGAACAGGCATCTTTAACTTCCTCAATACGTCTTGGCGAAGGCAGCCTACCACCTGCGGCAAGGCTACGAAAACGTGCATCGATGACATCGAGGCAGGCCGAGGTTCCATTTGCTGGCACCTGCACCATGAAAACGAGCGAGATCAGCGTCGTCGAGAATGTAATTATCATCAGTGACTTCTTAATGGATTTTCCAGGTTTCACCCACCTCCGCACGATCATCATAATCGCGGCGGGTGAAATCCGTCCGGTGTCGCTGCGTGAATGTCTATTACTAATGTCCATATTCCTTGCTATAGATTACGTCATGGCCTACGGTTTTTTGCGGCCCTCTGGAATATCTTCCGAAGGAAGATCGTGATCCTTCAGTACACCCAAGGAAATCCCGATTCTCCTAAGCTCGACAAGTTCAATCCGCATGTTTGGGTAACGTCCGCGCCCTATAGGCTTACAATGTTGAGCGTAGGCAAGCACAGCTTCTCGAATGTCGCTCTTTGGCAATCCGATTTCCACGGCCCGTTCAATCGCCCACGCTCGCACGCTCACATATGGATCTTCGTCAGAGGCAATATATTCTAAGAGTTTCTCAGGAGGGTGCTGCATCTCAATCTTCTGAATGCTGTGTTTGATGAACATGCGCATCGTAGGATTATCCTTAAAGGGGTCACGAAGCGCCTTGAGATCATTCAAGATTTCTTTATCGCCAAGATGCGCAAGCGTCACCGCGACGCCAGCAAAAACACCGTCTGTATTATCTCGACCGTAGACAGTATCTTGAAAGAGTTTACGGAGATCCTTGCGAAAATTGGGATCATCCAAGCTTACGACTGGCGGATGGTGAAGAAGATTTCCATAAACGTTAAGCATAGAAAGTGCAAACGCTTCGCGCTGCGCCTTTGGGCCGCAACATGCGTCGAGAACGTCCCACCAACGAAAGCGCCGCCGAATAAGCATGAATTCCGCTTCGCAAATTGTTGCTGTAAGCGTAAACGCTGGTTCACAATCAGTCATGACAGCCTGAAGCTGACCAAGCCCTTCGATGGCAACAACACCCACCAGGCCTACGCGAATCGAATGCTTGGTTGGCAGCCCGCCCAATGTACGATCGGTCGGTTGTGTTGGTCTGGCTATTTTCTTCGCCTCTGCCAGCCAGCCGATCATGATGCCAATGAGATCATTAGCGATTTCCTCATCGGCGATCGCACAGGCTATACGGATGCTCTCTGACCGAACATTCCTCGGAATTATGTCATTCGTTATAGTCCTACGTAGTTTTTCCCAAGCGGCTTTATCGCCGACTGTACAAGCGTCCTTAACTTCTTGCATATGAACAAGCGGAGACGATGTGACAGCAGCCGCAGCCTTACTTTGACGTGCATTGATTACGTCGAGGCAAGCCGAAGCGCCAGGAACTTGTACTTGAGCCATGAGAGCGAGGGAAAACAATGTCGTTAAGCATGTAGTTGTCATCAGTTTCTCCTCTATGGATTCTGACGGGTTTTACCTGCTTCCGCACGCACATCAAAATCGCGGCGGGTGGAACCCGCCCTACGCCGTGTCAAAACGTAGCGCCAAATCCGAGCGGCGAGCGCGAGCGACCCGTGTCTTCAACACACCATAGGCGCCGCGAGCACATAGAATTCTCATAGTGTGTGTGACCATCCCGAGACACCGGGCGCTGGCGCTTGCGGCTCGGATTTGGCGGGGGAGACGGTATCCACGCACCGCGACGGTGATGTATGTACGGAGGCGGCTCAATTTGTATAGTGGGAAACATGTTCTTTAACGTCCCCTTCTCATACTCTTGCGTCGTTTATCTTGGCCATCCTGGGCGGCGCAGTGCGTGATGTAACCTGCTTCATTTTTGGAAATCAATCCATCCTTGCGCCAATGCCTGGACAAGTGCGCCACGCAACGCACGTAACTGCCATGATGACGAGCCTTATCACCACACACGCTGAGTTTGTCCATCATGCTGCAACCATGCTCAAGAAAGACATTGGCCACGCCACTGTCGCAGCCATTAATAACAACCGTACCTGAAACAACGGAATCGGGGCATTGATCACAATCATCGGCATAACCATCCATGTCGCCATCCGGCTCGCATTCATCCGGGACGTGGTTATCGTTGCAATCCTCACTCGTATCGCTGGAAATATCGCACTCGTCAGGTATCGCGTTTTGATTACAATCTTGCTCGACGTCATCTTGGATGTCACAAGAATCGGCTACGCCGTTCTCGTTGCAATCCGCTTCACATTCGTCGAGAAAACCATTGACGGTGCAATCCTGCGAGGTGCCATCGCTCACATCACAAGAATCAAGTACACCGTTTTCGTTGCAATCCGGTCCGCTGAGACCGTAGGACAATAAAACAGGGTTAGTTTGGCCATACAAATCTTCACTTGAGCCGATGAAGGCCGTATGACCACTAATAGCCAATGAGTTTCCAAAAGAAGCCATGGGATTGTCCCCTGGTGATAAAAGCAGGCGCTCTACAACCCAATTTTCTTCTCGGCGGTGAAAAACGAGAACAACCCCTTCAGTTTCCTGCCAGGATCTTATTAACCCACTCATCAAAATGCGATCTCCATCCATCGCAACCAATCGACCCAATAAGTTAATCCCCGCTAATGCAGGAGCCTGAATCTTGGCTTCTAGTACCCATTCGTTCTCCTGCAATCGATACACATAACCGCCACCGCTAAATACGCCGGTTGAAGGTCCGGTTGGATTTCCAACAAGGAGCACACCATGATCTAAGGCTAATGCGCTACCAAATCTCCTGAAATGCTTTGTGTTATCGAGCGTCAGCGTGGCTTGCTCAATCCATTGACCATCTCTATAGCGAAAAACATAGACGGGACCGTTTTCCCGACGGCTCGTCGTTCCAACCACAATCGTATCCTGGTCAACGGCTAGGGCAGCACCAAACGCAAGTGTCCGATTTTCATCGTTGTTGACAAACTTGGACTCGAATTTCCATGTTGATCCGTCAAACCGAAACACGTATACCATGCCATAGGGAGCTGTGTTGGGAGTGGACGACGAAATAACCGCAAGGTTTTCTGTCAGTGCCACAACCACGCCGAAATTTTTATCCACTTCACCCTCGGGTAGTGTAAGCTTCGCCCGCTGCGACCAACCGCTACCGTCTCTCTCGAAAATATAGGCTGACCCGGCGGATGGTCCGGCTACGTCATCGCCGGGAGCGCCAATGAGAATACGGTTTTCGTGTACGGAAATCGACGAACAAAAACGATCATCGCTACTGCCATCATGGGCAAACAGTATCTCGTCCAAGCCCCAACCCGTATGTGTAGATTGGAAAACAAAAGCCGCATTCCTAAAGTACCCTCTATCATCTTCTCCACTTGAACAAGCGGCTACGATGTCGTCATGCATCGACAAATAGTGCGGAAATGTATTTAGCGTGAACTGGCCCTGTGCGATCACCTCACACTCGTCAGGTACGCCGTTATCGTTGCAGTACTCACTCTCACCGTTGGAAATATCGCAGGAATCCGCCTGAGCGTTTCCGTTGCAATCGATTTCAAAATCATCCGGAACCCCATCGCCGTCACAGTCGATACATGGAGCACCAGGCTCAAGATTGAATACATACGCAGCGCCGCAGTTGTCGCCCGCAGTACAGTCATTTCTGGGTGCTCCTACAATGGCTGTACCACCGCTCACAGAGACAGAACCCCCAAGCCAATCGTTCTCCTTGGCATCGGAGGCGATCAGCTTACGCTGTTCGACCCAACTAGTTCCGTTGAAATGATATACGTAGGCAGCGCCACAGCTGCTGCCAACCGCGCAATCATCACGGCTTGCCCCTACCACAACGGTGTTCCCACTCGCGGAGACAGAATTCCCAAAAAAATCGCCTTCCCCCGGATCGGATGCCGTCAGCTTTTGCTCTTCAACCCAACTGGTACCATTGAACCTGAACACATACGCCGATCCACAAAAATTTCCCGCTTCACAGTCCTCAATAAAATTCCCTATCACGACTAAGTCCCCGCTTACCGAGACGGATGACCCGAATTGATCACTCACCCCCGCGATAGAGGTTGTCAGCTTTTGCTCCTCAACCCAACTGGTTCCTTCGAAGCGAAATGCATACACCGATCCACAGTTGAAGCCCACACAGCCAGCGTGCCGTGCTCCAATCATGACAGTATCTCCACTCACGGACACGGACTTACCGAATGCACCTTCCCATACCGCATCAGAAGCTGTCAGCTTTTGCTCTTCAACCCAAGAGTTTCCATCGAATCGGAACATGTATGCCGCACCGCAACCAGAACCCGCAGCGCATCTATTGTTAATTTCTCCCACAACAACAGTGTGTCCACTCACTGAGACTGACCACCCGAAATTGTCACCTCCATACGCATCGGGGCCGACTAGCTTCTGTTCCTCAACCCAAGAGGTGCCGTTAAAACGGAACACATAAGCAGCCCCGCAGTTTGAGCCAGCCGCACAATCTTCCCATATTGCACCCACCACAGCCGTGTTCCCACTCACCGAGAGGGAATAACCGAATAGGTCACCCCCATCCGCGTCTGAGGAGGTTAACTTTTGCCTCCCAACCCAAGATGTCCCGTTAAATCTATAGACATATACCGACCCGCAATTTAAGCCCACAGCGCAATCGTCCTCCCACGCCCCAACCATGGCCGTATCCCCGCTCACGGAGATTGATATTCCGAACCCGTCATTCTCCGCCACGTTGGAGGCAGTGAGCTTTTGTTGCTCAATACATTGAGCCTGCGATGGTGTTCCAGAAACACAGGCCAATACCACTACCGCCACTGCTGCGATCGTCACGTGCTTGCGCATGGTTTTATCCCCTTTTCTTATGGAATTAGGTATGATTTCAACGCTTCCAGGTTAGCTCTTTCTACGCCCCCACTCTTAAAGAACCACAAGCCAAGGCAGGTAGGCCGGGTTCGAATAGCCTCCGCGCACGCACCAACATCGCGGCGGGTGAAACCCGCTCCAAATCCGAGCGGCGAGCGCGAGCGACCCGTGTCTTCGGAACGCCATAGACACCGCGAGCACGTAACGCGGGTGCCAACAGTTGAGGCAGGTCAACCTTTCGCCAATTGGCATTGGCGAAAGAACGACCTGCCCTACCGGGCTGTGACAAAGCACTAGCCTTATTATAGGCCTACCAACACTCACTATCTTGTATAACACCAACGGCGCATGAACGACGGAAGAAAAATATGAAAATGTACGTTTTTGGGGAATATTTTTTGTGGCTAATGTCAAACCGGCGTTGATCTACTTGAAACGGCGGACGGTTTCATCGGTTACCAGCATGTTCACCGGTCTGTCTAAAGGCCCCATGGGGATAGTGGTTGGCGAGACTTGCATTTCCAGGGCGAAACCACAGGCAGTGCCCTCAAATTCGGCGTGGGATAAGAAACGATCGTAAAAGCCGCGACCCCGACCCAGACGATTGCCGAACTCGTCGAAGGCTACGCCGGGAACAATCACTAGATCGATCAGGGACGTAGGGAAGGGAATGCCGGTCACCGGCTCGCGGATGCCCATCGGTGTCACGATAAGGTCATCTGTAAGCGAACGAATCTCCATCGCCAACATGCGCCGTTGATTCCAACTCACCTTGGGCGCCAACACACGTTTGCGATCCTGCCACGCTCTAAGCACCAGCGCAGACGTGTCCGGCTCAGTCGGTAGTGACAGAAATACCATAATCACTTCCGACTTAATGTATTCGGGCTGCTCAAACAGCCGATGACACACGCGCAGCGACTTAGCACTTCGCACATCGGCGGGCATGTCAGCTAGAAGCTTTCGATATCTTTGTCGTAGTTCTTTTTTCACTGCCGACTCGGCACTGAAAACGCAGCCACATTCGAGCGTCTTATCACAGTCAAACTCGGGAGAAGTCTACTCGACCCGATATCAACACATAAGACAATGTTAGTTACGCTTTCTCTATTCGTTTTCGGCCCTTAGGCGACGAACCTGTTCCAAATACGCCTTGGCTACTGCTTCCCACCCACGCTCCGTGGGCAGGTAATATCGCTTGTCCACACCAAGGTAGTCTTGATCCACTATAGCGTCTTGTGCGTCGTGGGGGTACTGGTATCCGACGCCGGAACCAAGTTTTTCCGCGCCTTTATATGAGGCTGATCGCAGATGCCTGGGGACCGGTATCGACTGCCCGGTACGAACATCTTCCGCAGCACCCCAGATCGCTTTCGCAGAAGCATTGGACTTTTGAGCGCAGGCCAGGTAAATCACCGCCTGGGCCAAGATCAACTGACACTCAGGCATACCCACAACAAGCGTGGCTGAGGCGGCTGCCTGGGCAAGAATCAGGCCTTGTGGGTCGGCGTTGCCAATATCTTCGGACGCACTAATAACGACCCGCCGTGCGACAAATCGAGGATCTTCCCCCCCTTCCAACATCCGCGCCAGCCAATAAACAGCCGCATCCGGATCGCTACCACGAATGGATTTGATCATCGCACTAATCGAATCGTAATGGACATCACCATCCGCATCATAAGTCAGCGCTTTCCGTTGAATCGACTCCTCGGCGACTTTCAGATCAATAACCACCGTAGCCCCACCGGAAGTTGAAACTTGCGAAAGGACGGCGATTTCCAAGGCCGTCAGGGCACGTCTGGCATCACCGTCGGCAACTTTCGCTAGGTGATCCGCAGCCTCTTTTGTCAGTGTGATGTTATGCTTGCCCAAGCCTCGATGCGCATCATGAATAGCACGATATAACAGTTGCTTGAGATGCTCGGATGACAATAGCTGAAACTGAAAGATTTGACTGCGTGAAATCAACGGGGAGTTCACAGCGAAAAACGGGTTTTCCGTCGTCGCCCCGATCAAAATCACCGTGCCATCTTCCACATCTCCCAGAAGCACATCCTGCTGCGATTTACTGAAACGGTGCAACTCGTCCACGAACAAGATCGTCCGCTCACCCGCAGTCTCCAAGCGTTGACGGGCTTGGTCGAGAATCGCACGGACTTCCTTAACCCCCACCGCGGCGGCATTGACCTGTGCAAAATAAGCTGATGTGGTTGCCGCAATAACCATAGCCAGCGTGGTTTTACCCGTACCAGCTGGTCCATAGAAAAGTGCGCTGGTGAGCCGATCAGCTTCGAGCATCCGTCGAAGCAGCTTCCCTTCGCCTAAAAATTCTTCCTGTCCTAGAAATTCTTCCAAGGTAGCCGGCCTCATCCGCACGGCCAACGGCTCCACCTGTGATCTATGCTGTTTTTTCTGCGCTGCGAATAAGTCCACTGCAAACTCCCGATTGGCCTCATTATAGGTCGGTAGCGGGATTTCGTCCCCTATGGTGAAGGCAACGCCTTGGTGTTCGATTTTCAGGCTCTCAGAAGGCTTCTTTGCCATTTCTACCTACCAAGCCGATAATAGAGGAGTCGGGGGGTCGTCACATGCGTGCCGACTCGGTCCAAAGATTCGGCTTTTCCAAAGCACCCGGCTAAGTCATGCGCTGAGGAGGCGCGTAAGCCTATGTGTGGGATTATTGGTTACGTCGGTCGACGGGCAGCCCTGCCGATTATGATGGATGGTTTGCGGCGACTGGAATATCGTGGTTACGACTCCTCCGGTGTCGCGCTGGTTAAGCCGGAAAAAGTCACGGTCATTAAGTCGGCTGGTCGATTGTCCGTCCTTGAAGGTGGGCTTGATTATGACACCAACTTGGAAACACAAGGCATAGGGCATACGCGCTGGGCCACGCACGGTGCGCCGACGGACATCAACGCTCACCCACATACTGATTCGAGCGGCAAGATCGCTATCATCCATAACGGTATCATAGAAAACAACCGCGCGCTACGCACTTATCTCGAACAAAAAGGTGTCACCTTCCAAAGCGATACGGATACCGAAGTGCTCGCCCAACTCATCGGACAATTGTATGACGGCGACCTTGAACAAGCCGTGCGACTCGCGCTGCGTGAAGTCTCGGGCACGTATGGTATTGCGGTCGTTTGCGCTGACGAACCTGATTTGATCATCGCCGCGAGGAAAGGTAGCCCGCTGATCGTGGGTGTCGGTCAGGGGGAACATATCCTCGCCTCCGACGCCGCGGCCATCCTCGCCCATACCACACAAGTCGTTTACATTAGTGACAATGAAATGGCACGTATAACACCAGACAATCTTAGGATTACCACACTGGAGGCCATCCCCGTTGCCAAAGAAACCGAAGAGATTGAATGGTCGCTCGATCAGATCGAACTAGCCGGCTATGAACACTTCATGCTCAAGGAAATCTACGAACAACCGGAGTCCCTGGAAAACTGTCTGAGCGGTCGAATCGACTTAGCAGAGGGCATGGTACATCTCGGTGGATTGGCGGATTGTGCCCGCGAACTCGCACGGGCCAAGCGTATTATTGTCACCGGATGCGGCACCGCATGGCATGCGGGACTGGTGGGCGAATATTTATTTGAAGAATTGTTACGCGTGCCTACCGAAACCGAATATGCCAGCGAATTCCGCTACCGTAATCCGGTGATCGATGACGGGACCATTGTGATTGCGGTTTCACAAAGTGGCGAAACCGCCGACACACAGGCCGCCATTCGTGAAGCCAAGCAGCGCGGCGCGCTAGTGCTCGGTGTGGTTAACGTGGTGGGATCGACCATCCCGCGAGAAACTGACGCCGGCGTTTATTTGCACGTCGGCCCGGAAATCGGGGTCGCCAGCACCAAGGCGTTTACCGGGCAGGTTACAGTACTAGCCCTGATCGCGAGTTATCTCGGGCGAAGAAAACATCTTTCCCCAACAGCCGCCGCACAGTTTATCAAGGCGCTGTCGGAAATACCTGATCAGATTCGCGCAACGCTACAACACGCAAGCACCGCCAAACAAGTAGCTCAGCAATATGCCAATCGCGAGAACTGGCTCTATCTCGGACGTGGTTACAATTATCCCGTAGCTTTGGAAGGTGCGCTGAAGCTAAAAGAAATCAGCTACATTCACGCTGAAGGCTTACCAGCCGCCGAAATGAAACACGGCCCGATCGCACTCATTACCGACGGTATGCCTGTAGTTTGCATTGCGACCAGCGGCACGCAATACAATAAAATTCTTAGTAATATGTCCGAGGTGCGTGCTAGAGGTGGAAGTGTTATCGCCATCGCCACGGAAGGCGACCGAGACATCCAAGACGTAGCGGATCACGTACTATACGTGCCGGATACCATCGAACCATTACAGCCGTTGCTCACCGTGATACCGCTTCAACTGATCGCCTACCACGCCGCAGTCATGCGCGGTTGCAACGTGGATAAACCAAGAAACCTTGCGAAAAGTGTTACCGTGGAATAGGTCAGCGCACTTTTGCCAGGTATATCATGGCATTCCGTCATTCCCGCGAATGTGGGAACCATGGAGGACAGGATGTCTGTCGATACACCGCTTTATTTTTGATTCAGTGAGATAGCCTTCTCCGGACTGATTTTTTGTGTCGCCGTCGCGGCATGCAGATCGCTCCATGCTAGTCGTAGACGAATGCGCGCTCGGGCAAGATTGGCATCTGCGGTAATATAATCTCGCTGCGTCTCGTTGAGTCTGGTGAGAGGTTGTTTTCCACCAAGGTAGGCCGCTTGCACGATACGGCGATTCTTAAA
This sequence comes from Planctomycetota bacterium, assembly GCA_024276605.1. Lineage (GTDB taxonomy): Bacteria > Planctomycetota > Phycisphaerae > UBA1845 > UBA1845 > JAJRPG01. The sequence continues at coordinate 75,498 of JAJRWX010000023.1, forward strand.
AGCCGTTTCCAAAGCCTCGCGGCGAATGATGATTTTCTCCTGCGCCTCCGTAACGGCTATCATCGCTTGCTTCACCTCCGATTGTACGGCCAGCATGACACGTCGCTCGCGTGCGATGGTTTCATCAAGCCGAGCCTGCGTTTCTCGTACGCGTGCTTCGATCGCACCACCGGTATACAGCGCCCATCGAATGGCCAGGAATGCTGCGGAGGTTTGATCTTCATTGCTGTATCGGACAGTCGTATTACTATTTAAGCCCCAAGACCCTGAAGCAGCTACAAGGGGGTACGAAAGACCCTGGGCTGCGCGAACTTGGGCCTCACGACTGCGTGTCAAATGTTTTAGTTGCGCCATATCGGGACGAAACGTCATCGCATCTTGCATACACTGTTGCGAAGAAGGTTTGGTCATCGCTTCGGGTGTTTCCATTTGTAGGGGAGAAAGATGGATTGTGGCAGGTAGATCAACGCCATCCAACCCCATGAGTTCCGCCAGCGCGACTCGCCCTATTTCACGATTACTCCGTGCGGTGGTCACGTTGGCCTGGGCAACGAGTAAAAGCACGCGAAAGTTGTTGACATCGGATGATGTCGCTCGTCCGGCGGTTTTGAGCTTTTCAGTTTCTTCGAGTTGCTCTCGACTAAATATTTCATCGGCTTTAGCGATGCGCACCTGCTCCTGGGCAAGTTGGACGCGAAAAAATGTAGCGTCGACCGCTTGCACAATCAACCTTTGCATATCCACCAATGCCATGGCTGATGCCCGATGAATATATTTAGCGGCCAACAGTTGTGCATCCCGGATGAACCCATCAAACACCGTCCAACTCAACGAGAAACCTGACGTGTGTTCACTAAAAGCGCTGCGACGCGGCTTGTCTACATCGTCTCCTAGCACTAGATTGCGCAGCGCTTCGGTAAGGAAGTTTGTGCTTTGAGGTTCCGGTGTCGCAATAGCATTTGGCGCTATCAACGACTCGAAACGATTGTTATTAGAAGGTGTTTGAAAAACACGCGTCGTGTTGTGGGCGAAAAATAGTTGTGGTAGATATTGTGCGCGGGCTTCGTCAATTCTAGCCGCGGCGGATTCAAGTCTGGCCTGAGCTATGTGAATATCAGGATTGGCCCGCACCGCAATCGCTCGGGCATCTTCGAGCGTCAATTCACCTTCGGGTAGCATACGTTTGGCCTCATCCATAGGCACAGGTACTCCGTAGGTGCTTATGCGTAGCGAATCTTCAGGTGGCAATTCAGCTAGCGCTTCTCGGTGACGTTCTATCATGGTCTCCCAGGGAGTGGGTGGGGCATGACATCCACTAAGAAAAATCAACCAACAAGATATGGTTAACCCTATGTACGTACTATGGCTATGCGTGCGAGGTCGCAATGAACTCAGGCTCGTATATTCTTGACGGTTTGTCATAACGCATCCTTGTGACTGTGTATCGTCACTCTTTTACACAGTTTCCCCAACAGCCTCCTGAGCGGCGTGTTCAACACACTCCGGGGTAGGTAATGATCCTCCACGTCGTAACCAATAGGCCCAACGTTTTATGTCGTTGGTTACCATAAACATAGCGGGCACAATGAAGAGCGTAAGCAACGTTGCAAACATAAGTCCAAATACCATTGAAATCGTTAAGGGAATCAGCGCTTGCGCCTGTGAACTCGTCTCAAAAAGCAGTGGCAACAATCCCACGACGGTTGTGATCGATGTCAGAACGACGGCACGAAATCTCTCTTCGCCCGCTCTGGCCACCGCCTTGCAGACACTCGCGCCTTCAGACATATTTCCGTTGATGCGGTCAACCAGCACCAACGAATCATTAACCACAATACCCGCCAACGCCACCATACCAAATACGCTCATGAGCGTGACATCTGATCCCATGATCATATGCCCCACAATAGAACCCACCATACCTAATGGGACCGCACCAAGAATAATCATCGGTTGAATATACGATCGTAGGGGCAAACCAATCAGTGCATACATGATGGCCAAAGCAATGATCATTCCGCGCGCTAAGCTACTCATCGACTCTTCAATACGTGCCCGCTGACCCTCTACTAAGTAAATAACTCCAGGAAATCTTCGAGTGATATCGGGTAGGAAACTTTGCGATATCGTATGTATCACTTGTTCGGCGTTAGCGCGTCGCTCATCCAAATCAGCTTGGATACGTATACGCCGTCGGCCATCCTGCCTACCGATTGAAGCATATCCACGTACCAGTTTTGTATCCAACACTTCACTAAAAGGTATTTCAACGCCGGCCATAGTTCGCAGGCGCATTTTTTCGATAGCCCCTAAACTACGTCGATCATCAGCCCCATAGCTTACGACAACATCCACTTCTTCATCGCCGCGTTGCAGGTGGACCGTATCACCGCCCATCAAACCCTGTCGCAGTTGTGAAGCCACATCAGCCACAGTGAGTCCTAAGTTACCGGCGTTAGGTTTGAGCCGAATCTGAAGTTCGCGTTTGCCCGGATTAAGATCGTCGGTAACGTCAAACACCCCTTCGTAGGTGGCAAGCTTGGCTTTAACCTCATCCGCTGCCTGACGTAATTGATGTAAATCTTCACCCAGCAAACGTATTTCCAGTGGCTTTTCCGTCGGCCCTAGTTCCTGGCGCGTGATGGTAAATATCTCCACGTCGTAGATGGTGCCAATATGTTGTCGCCATCTTTCGATCACCAGCGATAAATCGATATCACGGTCTTCCGCCGCCATCAATTCGATATAGGTCTCACCGTAGGCACTACCTCGATCGGGAACAAATTCCGCCCATTCACCTACAGACGAATAAACATGTTGTACCAACACCCCTGGCTTGGCCGGCTTGATTGATGGATCATCGTTGAGCATGCGCGCAGCCTGCTCCATACGGTTGACCGCAGCTTTGGTCGTGGCAATCGGTGTTCCCTCTGGAAAGCGAACCTTGGCCCGCAATGTATTGCCGTTCACCTTGGGAAACAGCACAAAAGGCGTACGACCGCCGAACACCAAACCGATCGAAACAAACACGCTGGCACCTGCTATCGCGAGTACGATACCCCGATGAGATAAAGACCATTGAACGGCAGGTCGGTAATATGTGATAACAAACGTTTCAATGATATGATCCAGCTTTTTTCGAGTACGGAATCGCCAGTTCTCACAGTCCGCTTGCTCCTCACTCACCCATTCAGCCAAGTGAGCAGGTAAAATAGCAAACGCCTCAATCGCTGATGCGACCACCGTGGCAATCACCACGACTGGTAAGACGTAAATAAGTTTCCCCATGACACCTTCTACGAACATCAATGGTATGAATGCGGCGATAGTCGTAAGTGAAGATAGTAATACGGGAATCGCTACTCTTCTGGTTCCCACAGCAGCAGCAAATTTAGGCGCAAGTCCATCGCGTGTTTGTTTACGAATCGCCTCCGCGATGACAATCGCATCATCCACCACGATGCCGGTAGCCATCAATAACCCCAACAAACTAATCATATTGATCGTACCGTCCGTCATCCCCAACACGGCCACGGCCCCGGCAAACGCGATGGGAATTCCCAAGGCTACGGCTATCGTCGATCGCAAATCCATAAATAATAGCAGCGCGAACACAACGAGAACCATACCGGTTACACCGTTCTTCAAGAGCATCGTCAAACGACCATCAACATCGCGTGACGCATCGGCCCACGTAGTCAAATGAATACCTTCGGGTAAATCATGCTTAGCTGAGTCAACGTAGTGACGTACGATGGCTGCAATCTCACTGATATCTTCCGGCCCGGTTTTGGACACAGTAATCATCGCACCGGCCTGTCCGTCGACCCTGCCGTATAGCGAGACATCTTCAAATGAGTCATGCACCTGTGCGACCTGACCTAACCGCACCGTCGCACCGTCCGGTCGGGCAATAATGACCAGTTCGGAAAAATCAGCCGCATTGTAACGCTGTCCTAATGTGCGAACGCTGATCTCCTCATGCTGCGTACGCACCGTACCTGCCGGCAGATCCAAACTACCCGCATTAATCGCATCGATAACATGCTGAAACGTCAGCCCATATCGTTGTAACGCCTCTTCAGATAGTTTGATCGATATCTCGTAATCTCGAACACCGGCTATGCTAACCTGCGATATCTCAGGGTTAGCCACTAGATCATCACGAATTTGTTGTGCGACGTGTTTGATGGTGTCTTCGGGTACATCACCGAAAATGCCGATGTTGATGACCACGCTACGAATAATCACTTCAATGGCGACAGGATCTTTGGCGTCCGGCGGGAAAGTCGAAATCGCCTCCACCTTGTTACGAATCTGCTGCAATACATCGGCTGTTGATGAAATAGACGTATCCACAGCGGCCACAACTAGGCCGACGTTATCCCGCGCTATAGAGGATAGCTCCCATATCCCCGGTACACCCTGAATGGCCCGTTCTATTTTGACGCAGATGCTCTGCTCGATGTCCTCGGGAGTAGCGCCGGGATATGGCACGGTGACTAAGATGTTATCCACATTCGTATCTGAATAAGTCTCGCGTGGTAATTGGCGCGCAGATACGACGCCGGCGATGATGATACCAAGCGCAAATAGGTTCGCCATCACCGGGTTGCCTACGATGGCACCGATAAGCCCACCGGGTTGCTGCTTCATATCAGATAAGCTCCGCCCAAACCCATTCCGCATCTTCCTTCACTTCGTACCGGCCAACTCAACTGCTTGCGTAGTGTCCTTCCCGATGATGACGTGTCAATACGATAGAGCAGCCACCACGACATATCCGCCTCATTATCAATGTATCGTTACATCCAAAATTTATTGACGCGAATGTCTTCAACGAGTGACAGAATTCGATCGCGCAGCTCACGCGTGATGCGTACGATTTGCTTAGCTTCTGAGAGTCCCTCGTATGCCGGACTCCATGGCTCACCAATATTGAAGCAAAATGGCCCACGTATTACATTAACCATACGAAAAAGATGTCCGTCGATCACTTGACGCTTCTTGGGGTTTTCGCGCAGACAATGCCTTGGCACCAGTAAGGCTATGGGGACGATAGGAACTTGGGCAGCGAGATAAATTCGCGCAACACCGGGCATGAATCGTCCCAATGAAAAGGTCTCCTGAATATCACCCTCGGGTGCGATGATCACCGGCTCACTTTTTTTCAAATACTTGACCGACTTTTCAACCACTGAATGCGCGTCCGGCGTGAATGCATTGATAGACTCCATGGCATCGAGGCATTTGGTACCCATCCAGGATTGATAGCCCGGACCAATGATGTAATGAACCGGTTCGTTCACGACGGGTGTCAGCCAAAATCCGTCGTGTGATGAAATGTGGTTGACAGCGTATATTTTTGGGCCTGGCGGAATCCTATCACGCCCCCAAACGTGCGTCTCGATGAAGCAACGCTGATACAGTTTGACACCGTACCTGTTGATACCATGCAGTATTCGGGGGAATAAATTCATGACAGTTGCTGAGTCGCCGGCATTCTGTTACCGGAGAAGTCCCACTTATGTTACAGCAAGCCGCAAGCTTTAGCCTCCGTGGCGTTACCACGAGAAAACGAGACGTGCTTTAGTGAATGACGCTACGGTGTAACTCCACAAATTTCGGTAGTATGACGCCGGGTGCCAATTGCTCAGCAAACGCACGCGCCGCGTCAGCACACGCTCGATGGTATGGTTTATCAGATACCAACTCGACACACCGATCGGCTAGATTAGGCAGTTCATTTTCTCCGATAACGTCTACACCGTTGCCAGGTGAAATGGTACCCGCGAGCCCACCGGAACGTAACACAATCGCAGGCAACCCGCAGGCCATCGCTTCAGCCAATGTCAATCCGAATGTTTCCAATACCGAGAGCTGCACAAAAACATCGGCCTGTTGATACGCGGCCAGAAGATCGTCACCGTGCAAAAAACCCGTCACTCTCGCTCCCCATTTGCGTCTTAGCTCATCGCTACATGGGCCGTCTCCCACGAATACGGTACTGATGCGCTCGTCACAAACTAAGTGTTTACAGACCAGATCGACATTTTTTTCGCGCGCCACACGACCGATGACAACCGCGAGTACTTGGCCATGAGAACAATACTTGTCACGAAACGCACCTTGCCGATCTTTCCCAGGGTGGAATCGGTCGACATCAATGGCATTGGGGATAACGGCAACCTCGCCCTTAAAAAAAGATCGATTCGCCGCCTCAGCAGCCGTAGCGCTTGGCGCACATAGCGCCTGACAATCTCCATACGCGCGTTTATCGAGAAAACGTGCCACACTTCCGGCCAGCCGCCCGCGTAACCGGAAGTAAGGTTCAACACACTGACGACGCGTATCCACGTGATAGCATCCCACACTTGGGATGTTCATCTTTCGCGCGAGCTTGGCAGCGCGGGTGCCAAGTAGACCGCACGAAGCTATGTGAATAACCTTGGACCCTTCTAGTGACTCCACGATGTGCCGCAGCTTTGACAGGCTATAATGACCAATAATAAGTTCGGGGTAAATCGGATTGGGCAATTGAGCTAATGGTCGAACACCGATCACGTCTGCTTCGGCCAAATCACCGTGATAGTCCTGCCGCGATGGCGAGAGGACAACGACGCGCAATCCCTCAACCTGTTTTGACCAATCGAGTAACGTTTTGCAGAATGTCCTTATCCCGTTCGGGCCAAGGAGGATGTCCGCGAAAACAACGATCGTCAGTTGATCATAGCTTGACATGCCGGCGATACTATACGAGTCCCATCGCATTGCAAAGATGAAAGTCCGAGTTATTCAGTTTTCGTTGCTCGAACGCTACCCGCCAAGCATATGCAGCATCCGACGCCCAAACCTCGCAAATGAACATGCACTTTCGTCAAGGGTATGTTCTCTTTCAGGCATACTTCCAGGGTTGACAGAAAGTATAGCCGGGGGAAAATGTTACTTAGTGGTCTAGAGATCATCCGGACCTTGAGGCTACTCTATATATAGCTAGCCTGACACTAATACTATAGAATCCGATCTCGTAGTACATGACGTTGATCGCCTAAAGTGAGATGGGTAGTGTCAGTGTCAACGTACATTTGGCGAACGGGCTGCTAACGATGTTTCAAGATTATCGGATCGCATATCTTCGCCGGCACGTTCGAATAAAAGAAACCATTCGACTCAGTTTTCTTCGTGAGAGCGTTGCCTACATTCTTTCCCAGTCGGCGCGGAGAATTCCGCACGCCTCAGCCACCGCACAGTTCGACCTGACGGCACTGGTGGAATATTGTAAAAAAACTACCGAAAATACGGAACCAGACGCAGATGTGAAGTCAGATCAAACGGTTTTACATCGCTCGATTCGCAGACGCTTCTCTGCTTTCTTTCTCAAGTGTATCGCCCATACCCTACACCATGTTCCCGCCATGAATGGGTTTCTGGATTACGCCCCGCTGATTACCGGCGGCAATCTTTACTTAGCCGAGGATATAAACCTAGGCTTTGCCGTTAATACGAAACACGGGCTTGTCAAGCCGATCATCCGCAATCCCCATCTCAAAGATTTGGAAACAGTGGCTACTGAGATGCGTATGCTAACACGTAGTGCTCGAAAGACGGATCCGGTGGAGTTGTTCCAGAAAGCGGGCCGTGCGTATATGTTGACAGCCCTACGTCAACTCGACATTACCGTATTCCCGGCGTTTTGGATTTGGATTCGTTCGAAATTACGCCCGCACACCCCTGATCCAGCACTCAGAAATGTACCGGAGGAAGAAAAGCTCCAGGTTCATGACATCCTTGGGGCAACTTCCACTATCACGAACATCGGTATGATGATTGAAGGACATCATACGGTTACGGTCATCGTTCCCCCTGAAGTGGCTGTATTTGGTATTGGTAGTGTCAGGCAGACCCCTATGGTAGTGGATGGCAAAGTCGTACCTCGATACACGGTCACTTTGTGTGTCACTATCGACCATCGCGCCTTTGACGGCGGCGAAGGATTTACTTTCTATCACAAAATGAAGGAGTATGTCGACAACCCGGCGTTGATATATGACTGGAAGCCGGGTGACGAGATTTAGATCGTCCGATGACATCCCACGAAAGCCCTGGGATTATCGCTTCGTTTTGAATGGCTGTCGTACGCATTGACTACATGTGATCAATACATGAATACCGTAATCGTCAAAAACGATCGATCGAATTCCCGGCCAATACTTCCCGATAACTCTCTTTGAGCATGAATTATCTACTAGTTACACACGGGACGGAGGGCGATGTTCATCCCTTCGTGGGTATCGGTGTCGAACTGGTGAAACGTGGCCACAAAGTCACGTTGATGACCAACGCACTTTTTGCCCGTCATGCACAGCGACACGGTTTCGATTTTGTCCCTATTGGCACGGAGGAAGAGTTTCACCGGGAAATGAATGATCCGGACATTTGGAAAAGCCGACCGGGTGCGAAAATACTGGGTCGATGGATGTTGCGATCCATGCCCGATCAATATCAGGCGATTGTCGATCGGTTTGTGCCCGAGCAAACAGCCATTGTCGCATCCGGTGCAGCACTTGGCGCACGTATCGCCCACGAAACGCATCAGATTCCTCTAACCATGATCGTATTGCAGCCTGCTATTTTGCGCAGTGCCTACGCCCCACCCATCGTGGCTGGCTCACCAGCAATACCGGCCTGGGTACCCGCTCCGGTGATTCGTGCCGGCATTCGCATGCTTGATATATATTTAGATCGTATTTTTTTCGTGCGTGAGGTCAACGAATTTCGTGCTCGACGGGGCTTACCACCGATCAAACGCATGACACACGAATGGTGGTTTTCTCCGCAGCGCGTCATTGCCATGTTTCCCGATTGGTATGCGCCCAAACAAGTGGATTGGCCATCACAGTTATTACACGCGGGTTTTCCATTGTTTGATGAACGCAGCGAGGACCAGTCGCTACCGCCCGAAGTACAAGCGTTTCTCGACACAGGTGACGCGCCTATCGCGTTTACCCCGGGCAGCGGGATGATGCAGGCGCATGACTTTTTTGTACAAGCGACGCAAGCCTGTCAGTTGCTAGGTAAACGCGGCGTGCTGTTAACCAGATTTACGGATCAAGTGCCCAACAGTCTTCCCCCTGAGGTTCGCCACTTTGACTATGTGCCGTTCAGTTTGCTGCTGCCACAATGCGCAGCATTAGTACATCACGGTGGTATCGGTACGCTATCCCAGGCGATTATGGCAGGCATCCCCCAGCTCATCATGCCACTGGCCTATGATCAGCCCGACAACGTAGCCAGACTCAAGCGCATGGGCGTAGCTGACGCCTTACTACCTAAACACTTTCTCGCCCCGGCTCTGGCCAATAAACTATCAAGACTATTGAATGACAAACAAGTGTCCCAACGATGCCATCACTTTGCCCAATTACTGCATCAGGCGAAACCGTTAGAGACGACGTGCGATCTGATTGAAGCTGTAAGTCGTTAACGTGTGTGCGAGACTAGACGAACACGATCAATGATTGGCTTAGCCTTGTCGATGCCGCTTTTCGCAAGCATCTCGTTTCGCAACGACACCTTCATGCCCACAATAGGACGCAGGAGAGGTGAGGTAACCACGAGATCGTTAGGCAGCAACTCACAGATGTCACTCTCACTTCGGCTTTTATGGTCAACAAGCACTTCATCACCGACGGTTCGCAAAAGTGAAATCTGACGTCGGGCCAATATGCCAACCGTCGAATCACCTTGCAACTCAACTACATATACATATCGATTGTCGTAAACCACGTGCCGCGGAACGAGCATGGCTTCAGATAACCGAGCCGCGGGAAGGTCCGCACGACAGTACATACCAATCGAAAGCGATGGTCTATGATCGTCACCGACACCAATCGTAGCCATCATGTCAACATCGCGCACTTCAACCACCAGCCGGGCCGTGCGTGTCGTCTCATCCATACGCTCAAAGCGAGATACCCGCCCCTGCCAGGTGAAATGATTGTTCGGAGAAGACCAACTAATCACCACGGGCGGCCCAGTAGGTTCATTCGCCAGTTCAAGCGCAGCCGGCTGAATGGATTCATCCAACCAGGGAAGATCACGTGGGTCAACGCTAACTGAAATCTCGAAAGCTTCCATGTCAGTTAGCGTAGCTATGGAAAAATGAGCGGTGACCACTTGCGAGGTGTGCGCAACGACAGATTCCACGCGCGCACGAAACGGACAGAAAATTTTCGTATTTTCAAGATCGTGTGTGGCTTGGTCTAATCTCGCACGTGCGGCATCAAGCTGCGCCTTGGTTTCAAGTTTTACATGAGGGATCATGTCGGCGCGATTTTGCAAAGCGACCAATGCATCTTTTTGTCTCAGATATTTTTGATGGATGATATCGAGGTCACGCGCCGTTCCCACCTCGTCTCTGTCATACAAATTCTTGGATGTTTCGTAGTCACGCCGATCAATCTCGGCCATTTCTTCGAGGTTGGCGATACGCTCATTGAGATTGCGCTGCTCTTGGTCATGTCGCTGTAAAGCAATCTCTAACGATCGCACTTCCGCTTGAGCTTGGTGCACGCGGGCTTTGTATACCGTATCGTCTATCTCAAACAGTAGTTCGCCTTGAGGAATGATGTTACCCTGAGCCAAGTTTTTGTGAGCTTTTGTAAGCTTGCCATTGACTTCGGGTATGATGTTGATCTGATTTTTGGGTCGAACATTTCCAAAACCAACAATCGGCGCTTTTAGTAGCCGCTGCGTAGCAACCAAGACCTTCACTTCAGGCACTGCCGAGAACGACGTGTAAGTCGCCGCTGTAGGCTTCGTTGCAATCAAAGTAAAAGCTGCGGCACCTCCAGCCAGAAGGATAGCCACGACAAGGATTGAATTAATGATTAATCGAGGCATGGTTGCTTACGGTTTGATGATGCGTCCTTGCAATGCCGTCCATCGGCTAAGCCAAGCTTCAGTCGTAAAACAATACGCGATGTCCAGCGAACGACTCCATGAATAAGTGCTTGGCTCTGACGTAACTGTTCAGATTCCCAATCTCCCGGTAACTCAAAAAACCAACCAAGCAATGGTATTGTTAATCCGCGTATCGATCCTGTCAATCCGACTAGCTTCGCTACCTGGACACTGACACCAGGTTGGGGGACAGCCCCAATCCTATAGTATCGGACTTTTTCAACTCATGACATAATGTCTCCACATAGAGCGCTATGCCTGATTCTGTGGTTTACAGCCTCCACAATCCACAAATGCTGTATGTAATTACTCAAATAGTACAGAATGTGTTTTAACCCGCTATAAACGGATGTGTACTACCATTTACTTGCTTCAAGCAGCAGGATGAGTTACGAAACACGCTGAATTGCGACCGGTGGATTAGCCCAGGCTTAGTCAATATAGGCAGTTTACCATAGGGGGAACCCCATGTCTTGTTATGTTACTCATCTGGAATCAGCTATCGACGGTAGCTTTCTGGCGGCGAATACCCTTCAGACTATGCATAAAGATCGCCCGTTATGGGTACGCTACGACCTCCCAGCTATAGCAAACGTGGTTTCACCAGAGGATTTAGCCGGACGAGCGTCATCGTTGTGGCGATATCGTGAGTTGCTTCCCTTGCCGTTGGATCAGGCGCCGGTGTCGTTGGGCGAGGGAATGAGTCCGTTGCTTCCTGCGGACAATTTAGGGCAATCACTTGGGCTGGATCAGTTTTGGATCAAAGACGAATCACAGCTTCCCACCGGTTCGTTTAAGAGTCGCGGATTAGCCATGGCCGTTTCGATGGCCAACTATTTTGGCATCAAACGCTTGGCTATCCCCACTGCTGGCAATGCCGGCGGCGCAATGGCTGCCTACGCCGCACGAGCAGGTATAGAGGCCTTTGTGTTTATGCCAAAGGATACTCCGATCATCAATCAAATGGAGTGCGTCATGGCTGGGGCACACGTGTTTCTCGTTGACGGATTGATTACGGATTGTGGAAAAATCGTCCGCGGGGGACTCGACGAAATGAAGTGGTTTGATTGCTCGACATTGAAAGAGCCATACCGAATTGAAGGTAAGAAAACGATGGGGCTGGAACTCGCAGAGCAACTTAACTGGCAACTCCCCGATGTCATCGTCTATCCTACCGGCGGGGGTACGGGGTTGATCGGTATGTGGAAAGCATTTCACGAACTGCGTGAGCTTGGTTGGCTAACGTCCGACAACATGCCAAAAATGGTGAGCGTACAAAGCGACGGGTGCGCACCGATCGTACGCGCTTTCGACGCGGGAGCGCGATTCGCTGCGCCGTGGGATCACGCTCACACCTGCGCGAGCGGTCTGCGCGTACCGGCAGCCGTAGGCGATTTTATGATTCTCGATGCGATACATGAAAGCGGCGGATGGGCAGTCGCCGTACCGGAAGGAAACATTATCTCGGCGATGCATCGAGCCACGGCTATGGAAGGGATATCGGTCTGCCCGGAAGCGGCGGCATGCGTATTAGCGATTGAACAACTATTGGCCAATGGTCAGATAACACGTCAGGACCGGGTGGTGATGTTTAACACGGGCACGGCCAATAAGTACATCGAAATAGCTCACCTTGATCTACCCGTGTTAAGCGATCCTACCAACATCGATTATTCGACACTTGTCGGATAACATATTTTCGACTCATGCACGGCTCAATTAAAGCCACTCTAAAAGAGCCAGACTATTGACACTTTCAGGACCAAAGTCCGTGTATATAGGTTTACATTTCGGTCGTTAAACAAACGCGAAAACAAGTAAATCGATGCGCACATCTTCCGATGTTTAAGACAACTATAGATTGTTGAGAATGTCGAATCGTATTCGCATGAACTAATCAGGGAGTCACAAAATATGTCGCATCGAATTTTTCGCGTAGTCGTCGTGTGTGTCGTGAGTTTAGCGTTCTTTTCCGTCAATGGTTGTGGGCCAAGCAATAACGGCCTTCCCTCAGAAGTAACGGTACAACTGCCTGATGGCACGCAGAGCACGGTGACACTTGGTAGCGGTGTTATCTCTCTGGCTGACAGCACATGGGAGTTCTTTACGACGTCCATCAACAGCCAAGGCGTTCCGTTTGTGGTCGTTTCTTTTGGTCCAAACGGAGAGTTGACGTAGTTCAATGATAACACGCTTGCTGCTGAAATATTTGGAAGCACTATCCTATTCGATGGAGCGCGACACAATACAACTCAGGCTGGTTTACAGTATGCCGCCGCTACGTTCGGCGCCCAGACGGCTGATGCCACCGGCTTCACACTTTCTGCGGAAGTAACCGTATTTGCCGTTGGTCTTGAAGCGGCCAAAGCCACGGCTGTAGCCACTGGCGAGTTTGATGCCGATGACCCCGACATCATGACAGGTACGTTTGACTTTGTATCCACCGTCACGTTACTGGATATCCCGGAAGGCAATCAGGACTTGAGTATCAACTTTTTGGGTCGGCGCATTCAATAATTGGTTGTTACGGCAACACAACACGTAAGATAACAGCGTCGTGGCGACTCACAGGAGAGCGCCACGACGTTTTTTTGCGCAACGCAAGTGTCATTCAATGTTACACTTGGATAGGGTCATGATCTTGTCAATATTTTTCGAGCTAGCGTCTTGCTTGATCAGCCAGCTATCTGTCGAAATAACACCCGGGTTGAGTAGCGAAATGGTTCAACTCAATAGGCTTGTATGAGATTGACCTTTGATTACCATTCCATCCTAACAGAACCAAGCAAGCATGGTAAGAAGTTATGTTCTTTCGACCATGCGATCAATCAGAAAGCTCGATTGCTCCAATGCATCCTGAGTGAATGACCCAAACTGTTTTTGGATAGTTACGAACATCTCTTCAAACGCAGCCGTATCTTTGCGTGAAACAATATCAGCTAACTGCTTGGCGGATTGGATAAAAGCCTCTGTCATTTTCGGGGTGAGGGTATTGTTCATTTGGATAGCGCTATACAAGTGCGGTGATTGTGCGAAGTGTCGGCCTGTCATTAACATTTCCATTAAGTAGATCGGCGAAGTGAATGTCAACGTTTCTTCGATAGACACATCGAGTGCGTTAAGCGTCATGCCCATGACTTCCGTGGAAAAGTGCATAAGTACCTGCACGATAGCCATCGCTTCATCGTGTTGACGAGGTGTCGCTTGGAACGTAATCAGTCCGCGTGCCTGAAACATAGTTTCAAGCCAATGCAACCACTGATCTCCACGTCCTTGGGTCAGTACTACCCTTTGCCCCTGCATGGAATGCACTGTGGGGCCAAAGAGCGGGTGCGTACCGACCACAGAAGCTCTGGTTGCTTTAAGCATAGCCTCAACTGGTTGTGTTTTGATGGAGGTTACGTCCATCAGCAATGAAGACTCTTGAACCAACGGCCCAAGTTCTTGGATTACCTTTACGGTGGAATCGATGGGGACGCTGATGACCACAACGTCGGCATCAGCAGCGGCCTGAGCTGGGGTCAGTTTCGTATCTAAGTCAGCAATACATACGTCATGGCCCAGATCGTCAAATAATCTAGCTATACACCTTCCCATAGCGCCGCAACCACCAATGATAGCTACGCGATAGGATTTAGTTGAAAGAGGTAACGCTACCCGTAAAGATGCTTGTCGATCACGACTACCCCACAGAATAAGTCGGTACAAGCTTTCTAAAAAATCCGCGGATAAGTGTTTCTTGACAGCCCATTGGCGTCGATTACCGATGAGCTGTCGCTCGCGCTGGGTATCGCGAATAGGTGTTCGATCCTGCCTTTTACGCTGAGCGATGTCGGTAACAATAGCATTACGCTTAGCTAACAATTCGATGATCTGCTGGTCCACTTTGTCGATCTTGTCGCGAAGTTCAGTCAACGTGGATGATTTTTTGGGTGGTGTAGTCATAGTCTTAGTTCGTTTTACAAAATCGGGCATCAAGAATAAGTCTATTCACGATACCGAACATTGACTTACAGCCTTCGTAATAAGTTGGATAGCCTGGTCGATTTCCTGTTGTGTCGTGGGATGACCCAAGCTAAATCGAACACCGCCAAAGGCAATGTCTTCCGGAACATTCATCGCGGCAAGTACGGCGGAGCGTTTTCGATGGGCTGCGTGACAGGCTGCGCCCGTGCTGGCACAAATGTCCGGGCAGGCACGCAGAATATCCGCACCGATTTTGTGACGAAATCCAACGGCCAGCGTATTGGGCAATCGTTTGGTAGGATGCCCCAGCAAAACGGCGTCTTCACCAAGCTGTTGACTAAGCCCCTCCCAAAGACGATCACGTAGAGATGCCGTTGACGTGTCCCCAATATACCCTTTCGCCAATTCCGCCGCCTTACCCAATCCGACGATGGCGGGAACGGCTTCGGTACCGGCGCGGCGACCGTTTTCGTGGCCGGCACCATGATGAAGGGGTTCGAGTTTGATACCATCGCGAATGTACAGTGCACCAATACCTTGCGGCGCATATACTTTATGACCGGCGATGGAAAGAAAATCCACGCCAAGCTCACGAACATCCGTCGATAATTTTCCACAAGTTTGGGCTGCGTCGGTGTGCATCCAAATGCCGCCTTCGTGCGCAATCTCAGATAATTCGGCGATGGGTTGAATCGTGCCCACTTCGTTGTTGGCGTGCATGATGGAAATGAGAATGGTGTCCGGGCGTACGGCATTGATCACTTCCTGCGGGTCGATCAGACCATGATGATCCACCGGGACATAAGTTATCTCAAAACCTTCGCCTTCGAGCGACTTACAGGGATTGGTGATAGCCGGATGTTCGATGGCTGAAGTGATAATGTGCTTACCACGCTCGCACAATTTTCTCGCAACACCCTTGATCACGTAGTTGTTGGATTCCGTACCGCCGGAAGTAAAGAGAATTTCCTCCGGCTTGGCACCGAGCAATGCGGCTACTTGGTTGCGCGCTATCGTCACAGCCTCTTTGACCCGTCGGCCAAGGGGATGATCGCTGGAAGCGTTGCCATATAATTCCGTAAGATATGGCCACATAGCATCACGAACAGCAGGGTCAACCGGGGTTGATGCGTTGTAGTCAAGATAGATCATGCTTACTCTCTCCGTATCTATATAAAATGTATAGTTCGTTCATACGTACATCTCATGCATTTTCGATAAAAATTTGGTCCGTGGCTCGGCCCACTCTTCGCTCAGAATAACTTCGTGTAAATCGTATAGCCAGCCATGCCGGCAAAGAAAACCAGCGTCATCACGAGGACCATGTTGGTTAGCCAACCATTGCGATACTTCTTACCGACCCATGCAGTGCGGTTATTCATCAATAGTAACGTAAGCGATAGCAACGGCATAAATAGTGACCCGAGTACCGCATAGGACTTTTGTGCCCATTCAACCGAACCCCAAAGTAGCGGTATGGAAACCAAAGCTAAAGCGACTAAATACACACGATAGCCGACAGTCTGCGCCAAGTCTTTAGGGATAAGCACATGCGCGGTTCGCCGCTGTTGAAGTGATAGAAAGTCTGCAAATAAGTAAGGCACACTTTGCCAAACACCGAGCAAACTTGAAAAAACCGCACCCCAAAATCCGATGAGAAATATCCAGCGACCAAACGATCCCAGTGAAAGTGAGAGCTGATCTGCCAGGGTGATGGCCACCGTTGGTCCTTTGCCTGATAGGGAAACGGTTGATCCGATGATAATCATCGAAATACCGAACAACGCAGTCACGAAGTAACCGAAGGCAAGATCGATACGACACATGCGCATGCCTTCCGTACCACTACGATTCTTTTCTCGTATCCAATACCCATAAGAAAGCAGCGTAGCCGTACCGCCAACCCCGCCGAGGATGCCGAGTAACCAAACCATGCCATCCGGTGGTATGGATGGAACCAACAACCCACGGGCAACAGCTGTCCAATCCGGACGCACCAAAACTGCAGCTGAGATCACGGTGACGAACATAAGGCCGATGCACAGCGACATGAGCCGTTCAAACAATTTGAATCCACCTGCGAGTACGAGCACCAGACCCAACAACGAATGAATGATCCCCCAGATAATTTTGGATGTTTTCAGATCGCCAGTTAACGGAAAAATGCCGGTACCTGCCACACCGCATGCATTTAGTAGTGCTCCGCCGGTTAATAGTGACCAGATTAATAGATACCCCAGAAACACCCAGCGAATCCATTGACCGAGTTTATCGACCCACCCCTCCAGCAGCGTTGTCCCCGTAGCCATTTGCCAACGGGCGATACCCTCGTTGAGGAACCATTTGAGCATCGCGCCGACCCCAGCCGCCCAAAGAATCGACAACCCAACCACCGACCCCCCAAGACTAGCTGTTAACAAGTCCCCCGCACCAATACCAGTTGCAGCGACTAGGATGCCGGGGCCGAGTAATAATGTCCAAGATGATCGTTTCACAAAGGCTTTGCTTTCACAACAAAGGTTTCATATTGAGAGTAGCTGTCATTATCGTCGAGATAGACATAAACGAAAACCGGCTATAGTTTGCGATGCGTAGTTGACGACCGTGCATGATCTAGTGACCATGACGACAATAGGTCATGAAAAGGTTACTTTGGACATGTAAATCAACATTACAAGGCGTTATGTCATGAAGGTTTTGCTAGCAGATAAATTTCAGGCATCCGGGCTAACCATGCTACGCGACATGGGTTGCGAAGTGACTATCGATCCATCGTTACAAGACGATGCGCTGCGCGACGCTGTAGTGAAAACACAATGCGCGGTACTCATTGTACGAAGCACAAAGGTAACTAAGCAGGTGATCGAAGCTTCTGATTCTCTCGCGCTGATTGTCCGTGCGGGTGCAGGATACAATACGATCGACGTCGAAGCCGCATCGCAACGTAGCATTATGATCGCTAATTGCCCCGGCAAAAACGCGGTGGCCGTAGCCGAACTTACCTTTGCGCTTATTCTCGCGCTAGATCGACGACTCGTGGATAACGTCATCGACCTGCGCAAAGGCAAATGGAACAAAAAGGAATATGGTCAGGCACGGGGGTTAAAGGGTCGCACACTTGGCATTCTCGGGTTAGGACAAATCGGCTTAGCCGTGATTCGACGGGCGCAAGCATTTGGTATGCCCGTTGTCGCATGGAGTCGATCATTAACAGAGTCGCAGGCGCAGGAATTGGACATTACCGCAGCCGCGTCACCCGCAGAAGTAGCCGAGCAGTGCGATGTGCTTTCGGTACATGTCGCAGCGACTGAGCAGACCAAGGGGTTAGTGAGTGACGAAGTGCTCTCAGCTATGAAGCCAGGCGGCTATCTTATCAATACCGCGCGGGCGGATGTGGTCGATTACGACGCCGCTATCAAGGCGATGAAAGAGCAGGGGCTTCGCGTGGGTTTGGATGTTTACCCCAACGAACCGTCCAGCGGTAAAGACAATTTCTCGAGTCCCATCATGGCTGTGGAAGGCGTCGTCTACGGTACGCATCATATCGGCGCGTCTACCGAGCAGGCACAAGAAGCCATAGCCGACGAAGCCGTACGTATTGTGCGCGTGTTTCTCGAAACTGGTAACGTCACCAATTGCGTCAACCTACGCCGACCGCGCACGGGTGGCAGCACGTTACGCGTACGACACCTCAACCGACCGGGCGTACTATCGAGTGTCTTGCGGGTGATTAGTGAAGCGAACATTAATGTTGAAGAAATGAACAATGTGATTTGTCAAGGTGGCTACTCCGCCACAGCACAAATCAAGCTCGAATCCCCTATCGACCAAACCACTATCACCAACGTGCAAAACGCTAATGATCATATTATTTGCGTTAGACAGACATAATCTACTACACAGTGCCTTTTCCAAGCGATGGGCAGCCTATAATTTTTTTTGGACATGATGGAACCGATAATCGAATGAAAATCCCATCACTAAACAATCCGGCCAACTTCCATCCCATTCCAACTACAACACCGATTCGTCTCTAAGCCAAGGATTTGTGATGCCCGCTAAAACCGTAAAGATCGTCCAGTTGGCTAATCCGACGATCGATCAAGTCTTTGAAAAATTCCTGGCGGTGCAGCGTGAACGCCTCAAACCCAAGACCATTTCGAAGTACGAGGACGTACTCGATCTACTGCGTCACCATATGAACGGTTACGCTTACGATACGCTATCACCGGCTGAATCGGCTCTCTTTGACAAGCACTACAACGCTGAAGGTGACGAGTATCGGGAATTCTGTCAGTTATTCGGTCCGGACAAGATCATTGAAAACCTGAGTAGCTTCTTTGGGTATTTCATGATTCGAAAAGTCATGGCTGGACAAGACCTCAAACGGGCGGCAGGTACGGTCACGAAGAAACTCTCGAAGTGGCTAGCCGTGGAGGGTTACGTCTCCGATGCGGATGCTCGGGTAGGCGTGGATGAGGGTACGGAAGCAGCCCGGGATTTACCCAAAGCGGAACGTGCCACACAGATCCTCGATCATGCCGCCGAAATCCTCGCCATCTATCCGAATGACCTAGCAGACAAAGACTACCTCGAATTCGACCAGTTTACGATCAGCAAGATCGAACCCGGAAAGCTCTGGCTTGAAGGCCTCATGAGCAGGGCAAAAAATCCCTATGGACCTGTGCTAGTGCCGGACTCGGCAACCAAGCTTCTCAGGAATGGGTGGGACATCAGTTGTTCTTTGGGACGCGTGCGAGGCAAGTGGCGGATTATCGAGGTGGCAAACATATACCCACGGTGAGCCTCATGGCCAAACAGAAGAATCAACGCGTGACAAAGAAACGTTCAGTGAAAAAGGCGTTGGTTCTGGACCGGCTCAGATACGAAGAAGCACAAACTGTTCTTCGGCGCCTTCTGACCGCACACCCGGAACTTCTATCGGAGACTCGGCAGATCGCCGAATCGCTCCTCAGCGAAGTCAATTTCGAAGGTGTTGCCGACGAGGTGGAGGAAGCCGTGCGTGACGTGGGCCTGGATGAACTCGGAAGCCGCGCTGGAGAGCACAGCTGGGGATACACCGAGCCCAGCGAAGCAGCGTGGGAGCTTCTGGAAGAGTGTGTATCACCATTCATCGAGGACATGAAACGCCAGTTTGAACTCGGGCTTGATGCCGAAGCGCTTGAGATATGTAAGGGGGTTGTGCTCGGCCTGTACCGCGTCCGCAATGATCAAAGTGATGACGTGCTCCAATGGGCACCCGACTTCCCGGTCAATACAGCCGCTCATACCTTGACTATGTGGCATGATGGCGGCAAAAAGAAGACAGCTGGAGGGAGCCGCCGGAAGCAACGTGTGTTCCCCCCGGACTATGTGATTGAGTTCGTACCCGAGTGGGAGGAACTCATCGACCGAGTGTAAACGATCGTTCTCATAGATGACAATTTACACGAATTGAATTTCCTGCTGCGGAGCACCGCCGCCGTGGTCGACTTCTCCGGCTCGAACATTGGCCAGACGGACCACTACAAGCTACGATGTCTGGGTACCTGAGGCAAAGTGAGTATGATACAGCCCGTATGACGATCGGGGCGAAAAACTGCGAACTTTCAGCCACTTGGGATCAATGGGATAGTCGACCCCAGGCCTATGTATGCAAACGAGGAGAAAGAAAAAAATGTCGTTGAAGACAAATGAGTTTACTGTGGGCCTGCTTGCCACATGCATCGGACTGTTGGTTACTACCCCCACCCGGGCCGATCTAGTTGATTATAACAACCCTGGCGATCTGAATACCAATTTCGCGCTCAACCACGACGGGGCCGGTAACAGATACGGCGAGGTGAACGTAGGCGGAATTGGGAATAGCGGAGCGGTGAACTCGGCAGGAGCAATCGACGCCGTCCACACCACGGCCTTGTACGACCAGCGTAACTTCAGTCTTGCCGGTTCGGGAAACTCCGTCACTCTATCACAATTCGTAATGCGCCAAAACGACGCGGGCTTTCCATTCGAGTTTTCATTCCAGCAGCTTGGCGTTCTTCAGACCAGTAATGGTAGGTTGGGGACTAACTCCGGCTCGGACTCATACGTCAGTCTACGCGTGATGTCCGATACCAACGTGAACACGGGAGTGTTCCTCCAAACTGAAGTAAGAGGCTCGGCTGATACATCGAGAACCCAGCAGAATATTACTAACCAATCGGCCAATCTGGTCGCAGGAAATTGGTACAAGTTCTGGGCCAGTTTTGAAAACATCTCCCCCACACAGGTACTTATCACCGGGGCGTTGGAAGATTGGGGAGCTGATGCGTCATCGTTTCAATCCACGGTTTTGTCGCTACCCATCTCGAATTCTCAGAGTTTGGTGGACCTGAGTGGCTTGAGCGGTAACACTGTCTTGGGAGACACGCAAGTATGGGGTGGATGGCGTGGATTCAACGAAGGTGGTGCAGCGTTATTCGACAACTTCTCCGTGGTGCCCGAGCCAACAACGCTTATCCTCATGAGCATAGGCGGGTTGATGCTGCTTCGTCGTCGCCGGTCAGCATAGATAAAAACAGAGGACATGCCGCATTACCCGGCCCCCCCCAGACATTGGCATGTAGTCATACTATGCAGGAGTTGTGGATGCTAAGCAGACGAACTTTGATATGGATGTGGCTACTGGCCTTCTCAATCTGCATGTACGAGTTGCCACTGGCTCGAGCGGACATAAACGACACCACAGCCGACGCCGTGCTCGGTCAACCCGACTTCACATCCAATATGCCGAACTATCCGAATGATTTCCCCACGGCGGGTAACTTAGCTTTGTCCAACGCGGCTCACACCGCCATCGCCCCGGATGGACGTATCTACGTATCCGACGCGGACAACAACCGTGTGTTGAGTTGGACCAGTGCAATTGGTTTCACAAACGGCGATCCGGCTGACATGGTCTTAGGGCAACCTGATTTTTTCTCGAACGCCCCAAACAACGGCGGGGTAAGCGCGGGCAGCTTTTTCCTCCCACAAGGCTTATGGGTCGATGAAAACGGCAACTTGTGGGTGACGGATGCCTTTAACAGCCGCGTCCTGAAATTCGATCACCCACCGACTAACGACACGTTGGCAGACTTGGTCATCGGCCAGCCGGATTTCACGAGTAACAGTCAGAACCTCGGCAACGGCGATCACGGCACGACCGTAGCCCTTCAGGATAGTTTGCAATTCCCGGGTCGAGTCCTCGTGGTCGGTACGGATGTTTACATCGCTGATTCCGGCAATAGCCGAGTGCTTCACTACACCAACCCCACCACGAATAAACCATTCGCTGATCTCGTCTTTGGTCAATACGACGATTTCACTTGTCGGGCTAAGAATAACAATAGTTTCTGCAACAATGGTTGTTGTGCCTCGATAGATAACCTGTTCAACCCCATCGGCATCGCCCTCGACGCATTCGGAAATCTGTATGTGGCGGACTGGGCTAACCACCGGGTGCTACGTTTTGACGATCCACTATCCAACGATACCACTGCCGACGCCGTGTTTGGACAACCCGACTTCCTGAGCAACCAATTCGATAACGGTGGACCTTCTTCCGGGCTGCAACTGCCCATCGACCTCCATTTCGACTCAGCGGGCAACCTCTACGTGGCTGACTCGCAGAATCATCGGGTGCTCGTCTTTTTCGATCCGTTATATGACCAATCCACGCCGGACCGCGTGTTCGGACAACTAGACAGCTTCGTATCCGACACCGAGAATCATGGCCTCGGGCCTTTTGCTACCGATGCCGACGGTTTGAACGGATGCACCGGACTAGCCATGGATAAGGCGGACAATCTATTTGTATTCGACACGAACAATAACCGGTTGTTGCGTTTCGATGAGGTTTTACAACCGGTGGCACCGGCTGATTTCGAACGCGACGGGGACGTCGATCTGATTGACTATCGCCGCCTGGCGGTCTGCATGACCGGCCCGGCGGGACCACCTCCCCGGCCTACTTGTCTGGTAACGGATATAAACGGAAACGGTGTTGTAGACCTGCCGGATTTCGCCGTGTTCCAACGGTGCATGAGCGGTGACGGTGTATTGGCTGACGTGAACTGCGTAAACTAAACTGACGGAGCCTGAGGTGTTCGAGCGTAGCAGGTGCAGAAACGGTAAGCAGGCGTTTACGCTGATCGAGCTGTTGGTCGTCATATCCATCATCGCGCTGCTACTGTCTATCCTGATGCCCAGCTTGCACAAGGCGCGGCGCAGTGCGAAATCGGTGGTCTGCCAAGCGCAGCTCAAGACCTTGATAAGCGCCATCCACACTTATGCCGGATTCAATGCAGACTTTGTAGTCCCTTCGTATAACATGCGGGGGGTAACCGGCAGCACGTCCAGACCCTACGACGGCTGGGGGCCGATCCTGGATCGGGACAACTACGTGTCGGGCAACGGCGAGCTGACGAACAACCCTTTCGTCTGCCCAGACACTCAGGACATCCCAGGCGTGCCATTCTTTAGGTCCGGCGCTAAAGCGGGACAGGCCGAGGGATACATGGATTGGCCCGCCATAGTAACCATTTCCGGCAGCTACGCCCGCACCATCCCGCGACGCGGGTTCGATAAACTCATCCGCGTGGCCTACTGGATCAACGGCGACAATCCCACCGGCTTGCCGCGTGCATTGCAACAAGGGATTCACTTCACCGGTTCGGTGGGATATGGGCCTAACTTATCCGGCCAGATCATGAAGCACAATCGCTTCGCCGACTTCAAGCGCCCCGCTCAGCTCGTCGCTTTGGCAGACGGGTTTTACTCAGGGAAACAGGAGGCCACCCGGGTCATGGACCAGGGTCGGCGGATCGGATATCGTCACCAGCGAAGCGACCTGTACGCCAACGTGGCGTTTGCCGATGGACACGTGAGTGTCATAAAAGGCGATCGGTTTCCACGAAAACATGATGAAGGTATCTCCCTGGAAGAAGCTCGACGAGACAACCTGGGTGGCGGACCAACACTCTACTCCGATCCCAACAGATACCTATCCGAAAAAAAGGTGTCAGGAAGAATTAATCAGCAAGATTAGCCTATGCCGCGGGCGGTCATGTGACGAGTATGGTCAGAACACTCACGATGTATATCGGGATAAACCTGGTAATATGTTGGCGCTGGCGGTCCGGTTGACACACGGTGGTCCGCAGGCTTGCGCCGTGCGGCTTTGATTTGATTATCCCGGTGGTTGCGGGTACCAATAGTTGAGGCAGGTCAACCTTTCGCCAATTGGCATTGGCAAAAGAACGATCTGCCCTACCTAGCTGCGTCTGTTTCAACAGGAGTGCAACTGTGCGACGAAACATGCGTGTGGATTGGGCTAGCTTGAGGGGCGAGGTTGAGGACGCGTTCCAACGATACGGCGTCTTTCCTTTCCCTGTACACATTGACGGTAGGCTCAACACATTGGGAGAAGGGCTAAACCACAAGAACTTTGTGTTTCGTCTCGAAACCGATAGGCGATGGCCTCTGTTAAACGAGACCGTTTATGTGCTGCGCACACTCGGACGTGATTATGAAGACGCGTCGCAGGACAAACCCTTCGAGCGATTGCAGTTCGAAGCCCGTACGCTACAGGCACTTGCATCGCTACAGCTTGACTTCGCAACGCCCCAATTCGTCTGTTACGTAGGCAATTCCTCGGATAGCCCAAGCGGTCTCATCGAAACGGCTTTGCCGGGACTCCCTTGCGAATACATGATACGTGACAAGGGCGACTTTATTATCGATCTGATTGCGCAAGCCGCCGCAGCCATTCATCGTATACCGGTAGATGATTTCTGTTTTCTCACGCGTCACACAGACAATCGCGCGCATATCTTGACCGAACTCGATATGGTATCTGCCGCATTCACCACAGCGGATGCGGATGCCACAGCAGGCATCGAATGGATACAAGATCACCTGCCAAATCGTAAGCCATCTGTGTTGCTGCACGGTGATTTGCTTCCGCAGAATCTTCTTTGGGATTATGAGGCGGATCGCATAAGCGTCGTCGATTGGGAATTCGCGCAGATCGGCGATCCGGCATACGATCTGGCTATAGTTACCCGGGGGAACCGCAAGCTGTGCGGATGCGGCAACGGGCTTAATCGACTCGTGGATGCGTATGGCCTAGCCGGCGGCGCAAATATCACAACGATCGATGTGGTAATTCATGAACTTCTAATGGTGTTACTCTGGCTAGGTGAAGCGATTCAAAGTGAACGGAAGGGAAGGTGCCAGGGGCATCCGCCGGCGTTTTACCGGGACAAGCTCCAGACGATCCTGCGCCGGACTAAAGGACGAACCCGAAAAGCATGATTGCACCGATAAGCAAGCTCCGTGTATGATCTCACCATTAGGAGACGGATCATCGCAGGAGGCACAATGAAAACAAAAACAAATAAAAACAGACGACCCACAAAAGGGACTAAAACTACGCATGGGACCAGTCGACGCGAACTTACGCTCAAGGATCGTCTTTCACGTTTGACCTATTTGCAAGCATGTAAGCTCCTCGGCACTGAAGGTGTGCAACTCATTCGCGAAGGCGGTGGATACGAAATCGACATTGACGGGGATGTCTATTTCCGCGGCGATTTATTTCGACTACGACTCAACAAAACAGTGGTCACTATCACCCTGATGGCCGAAGCAAAGCAGCGTTTGCATTGGAACTGCACCACGTGCAACAGTGCCTGCGCACACGTCGGCGCGGCCTTATCTTTGATTCTCGAAGAGAAGATGGCACTGGGCCTGGCCGCCCCGCCACCCGAACGAATACCAGTGGAAAGCTTGAGCGAGCAGGAGCTTGTTGAGCTAGCAATCGCACAACGGCAAGAACGATCACGCAAAGAACGCATGACCGTCCGCCCCGTAGAACCGAAAAAGCTCTGGTCGGACTATATGGTGACCAGTGGTGAATCGGGAAAGACCTATCGCGTGGCCCTGCGTGGTTGGCAACCGGGGGAATCCTACTGTTCGTGCCCGGATTTTCGCAAGAACACACTCGGCGTTTGCAAGCATATCCTGAATGTACAGCGAAAAACCAAACGCCGCTTCACCAGTAAGGAATGCAAACGCCGTTACTGTCGCTCCCGCGTCACCGTCCACCTGTGCTATGCCAAATAATTAGAGTTGAGATTGCTTCTGCCGGACAAACTCGACGATGGGATTGAGCGAATCGTTAGTCCGATCAAAGATAGTGCGATTCAAGATGTCCACGATCTTCTCAAGCGTATCAGCCAACTTGAAGCGCTTGGCCAAGACGTGATGATCTATCCGGATGCCGAAGAGTACATCAACCAACGACTGTTTCAGGATCGCATCGCATCCGTGGTAACGGAAATCCGCAACAACCCGAAACAACACCCACTACGGACGGACCTGCTCAAAACCGAACTCCTTCCTTACCAGATAGATGGTATTGCGTTTGTAGTCGGTGCCGGGCGGGCCATTCTGGCCGACGATATGGGCCTGGGTAAGACCATTCAGGGCATTGGTGTAGCCGAACTGCTGGCCCGCGAAGCCAACATCAAAAGGGTTCTAATTGTATGTCCGGCTTCGGTGAAATCGCAATGGCGTAGCGAGATGCAGCGGTTTTCCCAGCGTGATTACCAGCTTGTACTCGGTAAAGCATCCGAGCGCGCCGAACAATACAACAACGAATGTTTCTTTACGATCTGTAATTACGAACAGGTTCTTCGCGATATCATGTCGATCGAGCAAGTAAAGTGGGATCTGATCATCCTGGACGAGGGCCAACGCATTAAAAACTGGGAAGCGAAAACCACCCGCGTGATTAAGGGGTTACGATCCCCCTACGCACTCGTCCTTTCTGGAACACCGCTGGAGAACCGCCTTGACGATCTTTTCTCAGTAGCAGAGTTCATCGATGATCAGCGATTAGGACCGGCGTTTCGCTTTTTCAATCGGCACCGTGTTGTCGACGAAAATGGTAAGGTGCTAGGCTACAAAAATCTTACGGAGTTGCGTGAGCGATTACAACCGATCCTGCTGCGCCGCACACGAGCCGCAGTTATGCAAGATTTACCGCCGCGAACGACGGAAATCATGCGCATTGCACCCACAGAGGAACAAGTCGACCTGCACAAAGCGAATCTACGCATTGTAAGTTCTATCGTTAGAAAACCTTATATCAACGAAATGGACCTACTCCGTTTACGGAAAGCGTTGCTCATGTGCCGCATGTCAGCCGATAGCACATTTCTCGTGGACAAGCAGACGCCGGGGTACTCCAGCAAGTTGGCAGCGCTCGACGATTTGCTCGGCTCGCTTCTCGCCGAAGAAGACCGCAAGATCATCCTCTTCTCAGAATGGACAACGATGCTGGGTCTAATCGAACCATTGATCGAGAAGCGCGGCGCGGATTACGTGCGACTGGATGGCTCAGTTCCTCAGAAGCAGCGACTGCAGCTTGTCCAAACATTCCAGAAAAACCCGGATTGCCGGCTATTCATCGCCACGAACGCCGGCGCAACGGGTCTAAACCTACAAGCAGCTAACACGGTGATTAACGTCGATCTTCCGTGGAACCCAGCTGTGCTCGAACAACGCGTCGCTCGTGCGCATCGTATGGGGCAAAAGCGCTCGGTCCAGGTGTTTGTCCTCGTCACAGAGAACACCATTGAGGAAAACCTCTTAGCGACACTGTCAGCGAAGCACGAATTAGCCCTGGCCACGCTCGATGCCAAATCCGAGATAGACACCGTCGATCTCGCCAGCGGCATGGAGGAACTCAAGGCCCGGCTTGAAGTTCTCCTCGGTGCAAAACCCGACGCCCCGATCGACGAAAGCGAAAAAACAAGGCAAGTTGATGAGGCCCAACGTCTAGTACATCGTGAAAAGGTTGCCCTCGCCGGCGGTCAACTGGTCACAGCTGCATTCGCTATGTTGAACGAACTTGTTCCATCGCGCCAACCAACCGAGGTATCCCACAGATTCGCCGACAACATCAAAGAACGTCTTTCCGATTGCTTCTCAAAGGATGAACAGGGCCGACCACAGTTGACGGTCACACTGCCCGACAGTGCAGCGCTCGACAACTTAGTCGGCGCACTCTCCCGCTTGATGGACCTGCCGAGTGAACCCACAAATAGAACTGACTCCACCAAACAACCGACAGTCGTTTCAAAGAGCATACTGGCGTCGGCGATTCCGCTAAGCAACGTACCTTCCCAACCAAACAGTATCGCTTGCGACACACACGACGTGCAATGGCAGTAACTAACATCTCGGCAGGAAATGTGGATCATGAGGTCGAACCCGTGTGATCATTTGATCCGAGCCGCAAGCATCATCGCCCGGCATCTTTGAAAAGGGTAGGAAAGACCGGTAAACCCGGATTCCCCTCCCTCCCCATGCTGTTGACTTAAGCGGGCACTATTTTGGTGGTTGGTCTTGGCGAAAAATTCGGCGTGAGTTGGTCGCTGTTTTGATTGCATCGCAAGGCGAAAAACGCTATATTTCATGCATGAAACGTGCTACGACACTTGCTGTATGCGGGCAAAATAATGTGCAAAAACTTTCACAAAAGGAGATAGCTATGGCACAGAACGTGTGTGAATTTTTCGAGCCAAACCGACGGATTTCTTGAAAGTCTTCTCACTTTCTTTTCCAGCGGTAGTGGCGGTTTGATTCGCCGGAACCTAGACAGTCACGCTTAGATGATAAGCCGCATTCTTTTGATAACCTTAAGCGTGAAAGCCAGGTTGGCGCTATAGCGTCAAAAATTGACGACCCTGTCATGCGACCGGCGTCCATAGCTGATTCGGTTGGCATGAGCCACGGTTTGTTTTCGGCGCACTAAGAAAATCGGGCTGCAGAATTCGAGAATAGTGACCAACAACCTCCCCTATTGAATACCGATTAAAGCGATTCCATGCCGGCGTCCGAGAACCGCGCCAACTACGCTGGAAAGTTTACGGAGTATCCAATCGAGTATGCCGAAAGGCTGGCCCACGTTACATGATTGCCGAGTATATGGCATTTTGAAGACACGGGTCGCTTGCGCTCGCCGTTCGGATTGGTCAACCTTGTCCAATACGGCAGACAATAGCATGCCCTACCCGGCTACGATATAATAAGAGACTGTGGCTACGAATCATCATATTGACCAGCGGGCAGGGCAGCACTTTGCTCGATCACAACTGGGACTCGTGGAATGGGTGGCGATTGGTGTACCCGTTCTCATCTTGCTATGGTTAGCTGTTCCGCGCCTGCCGCAGGGTGCTTGCTTTGGCGATTCGGGCGGTCTTCAGCTTGCGGCAGCTACGTGGGGCATCACACACCCGCCCGGATACGTTGTCTACGCATCCATCTTGCACATGCTTACATGGATACTCCCATTCGATCCGGCGTATGACGTTTCGCTATCGTGTCTGGCTAGCGGGCTGGGGGTCGTGGCTATGTGCACGCTTTTACAAATACGCCTGGGGGTCAACGCATGGTTAGCCTCGGGTGTTTCACTGTTGTTTACCGCTCATCCTCGCGTGTGGTCGAATTTTCTCGCACCTGAAGTGTACATGCTAACGCTGCTGTTTGAGGTTACGGCCATCTATTGGCTCGTTCGTTTCACCATGACAAGGCAACGAGGGTTTCTTTATGCGGCAGGATTGTGCCTCGGCATGGCCCTGGCTAGTCGACCGCCGGTCCTATTGCTGCTTCCTTTTGTGGCCGTAGCGATCGCCCTATATTTTCGGCGTCATCGTTCGAGCGCTGAATGGTCTCGACGTACGGTAGTAGCTGCCTTGGGTATGATGATTGCCCCGATTCTATACGCCGGGCTGTATATTGTAGTGCGTGATAGACCGGATACGCCGTTTAATTATATCGAGCAGTACAATGCTGAGATGCACGTCATCCCGTCGAGCGATGGTGGTTTTCAAGCAAGAAGCGAACGTATGTTTTGGTTAATCAGTGCGGCGCAATTTCGTGGACAGATGGGCAATACCTGGTCTGGTCTGGTAAGGAAAGTACGATGGTTAGGTGATGAATTGTGGCGCTGGCTGGGGTCTTTCCGACCGGGTCATGGTGGCGTACTGTTGACGGTTTGGGTGCTCATCATGTTGTCCGGTATTCGATGGGTATGGTCGCAAAACAGATTGGCTATGATTCTGCTGGCGGGATTAGCCTGTCAGAGTATCGTCTTCGTTTGTTTGTATCGCATTTATGGGGACGCGGCTGACACGCTGCCATTGCTGTTTTCATGTACAGTGTTCGGTGGCGCATGCTTATCGACGATGCTGCGGTTATTCACGAAAAGAACTCGCCGCATAACTTCCGTAATTGCGTTAGTAATGGCTGTGGTTTTCACGCTATGGCATGTCCCGACACGATCAGAAACCGGGCGGGCAGCCGATGCCACTACTTTTCTACGTAAGTTTGATATGCCAACACTGGCCCCTGATACAGTGATTTGCTCGACTTGGGGCACGTCCACACCACTCTGGTACGCCAAACACCTCCTAAACAAAAGACAGGATATTACCATCATCAATGCATCGCCCACAGCTTGGGTACAGATGACGAAGACCCTGCGTCATAGACCCATAGTTGTCGTGGAGAGTACGGGCGTTTGGCATGACGCAAATTGGTAAATCATCGCGGGTTAGAACTTGCAGTGCTCACATTAATTGAAACGGTGCTTAAGAAAAGGTGTTAAGATGTTCAATGGCTTTGGGAATCACCACTTCGATAGCGTCGATGATGTTGCTGTCGAGTATGGCACCAGCGGCCTGTGTGTGTCCGCCACCCTTGAATTGGGCCGCTAATTCTGAAATAGTCACATGCCCGGAGCTTCGGAAATTGATGCGTGTTTTCCCCCGTCGCCCTTCCGTAAAAAGCATAGCTAATTCCACCCCGTCCAACGATCGAGGTACGTTAATCTGGTCGTCAATATCCGCCGCCGTGCATCCGGCGTTTGTTATGTCATCGTAACCGGCATAACTATATGCCAAACGACCGTCGGCTAATACTTTGGTGTTGTCGTAGATGACGCGTAGTAAGTCAAACTCGCTCTGGGTTTGACTCCGACTGAGTCGCTCACCGATTTGACCAACATCAGCGCCAAGTTCAACAACATCCGCAGTCGCACGCAGCGCTGAGGCAGACGTCGTCGATAACGAATAGCCAATGGTATCGGTTTGAATACCGGAATAGATCAACGACGCACACGCGGCATTGATCGATCGATCAGCGGCACGCAAAAGATAGTACACCAATTCACACGTACTGCTTGCGCCGCCCACTACCCAATTGATATCGCCGAATTGCGTACTGGTAGCATGGTGATCGATATTGACTATTTTGCGATCGGCTGACCAATCCATATCTTTAAGATTCGGCCCAACGTTGCAGCGCGGTTTCTTAGCTGTGTCGATGACGACAAAACCGTCTGCTTGGGCAAAGTCTTCGATGGATGCCACGGGCACATCCGCGAGGTCTACAAGAAATTGAAGCCGCTGCGAAATAGACCCTTCAGGGATGGATACCTTGGTTTGACGCTGTTCATCTTGCCAGGCGATAGCCATCGATATCATCGACCCCAATGCGTCGGCGTCGGGTACGACATGCGAAATCATGATAGGTCGACGCATGGCCGTGATGGCTTGGATTACCTCGGCAGGCACATCCTGGATGGTAACATTAGGTGCGTTATTCAACAGTTCGTTCCCTATTATTTTGGAGCGAAGTCACGTATTGTACCGAGAGCCGCAGGCAAAATTCAATCCCGACGAGTCGGGATCCAAATTCGCCCTCGGCTCGGAAAAGAAAAAAGAATCGCAATTCAGTCCTTAGACAAAAACAAAACTAGGCGTTTTTCATTGAATCAATGAGAATATCCGCCACTTCCGGTCTGGTGAATTCGATCGGTGGTCGTTCGCCTTTGACCAACATTTCTCGAACCTTGGTACCCGAAAGGAAAATCTGATCGCCTTCAATCTTGGGGAAGGTCTTGCCGCTGACCATTCCACCGGCTGTTTTCGACCACGCGGCGTGCTCAAATTTCAGCGGTACGATTTTAAGTGATCCTTCCGGAATGTCATCGAAAATACGCTGGGCAT
This sequence comes from Planctomycetota bacterium, assembly GCA_024276605.1. Classification (GTDB taxonomy): domain Bacteria; phylum Planctomycetota; class Phycisphaerae; order UBA1845; family UBA1845; genus JAJRPG01. Next base: position 107,528 of record JAJRWX010000023.1, read on the forward strand.
CGAAGGTGCCGTAGTATTGGCCAACACCTGCATGATCGCGCCCGATGATAATGTGCGAGCAACCGTAGTTCTGTCGTAGAATCGCATGCAATATCGCTTCACGGGGGCCGGCGTAACGCATGGCCGCCGGCATGACGGCCAGCATGGTATGGTCCGGGTGATAATATTTCTCGATAATCACCTCGTAACATTTCATACGGACTTCCGCTGGAATGTCACCGTCTTTGGTCGCGCCCATCAGTGGATGGATCAACAGACCATCGGTCATTTCTTGCGCACACTTGGTCAGGTATTCATGGGCACGGTGGATGGGATTGCGTGTCTGAAAAGCGGAAACCGTGTGCCAACCTTTCTTGGTAAACGTCTCACGCATTTGCTTTGGTGATAGGCGATGAGCGGAGAACATAGGATCATGACGAGTGGTGACGACCTCGATCTTACCAGCCAGGCATGTGTCGCCTTCTTCCATAAGAACTTGGACGCCGGGATGCGCGGCGTCATCCGTTCCGAACGCATGAACCGCCTGCATTTTTTTGTCTTGTGTGAATTTTTCAGACACGTTGAGGTAGCCTAGCAAGCGGTTTTTGTCGTCGTTGAGCGATACTTTATCGCCGACCGAGACCTTGTCCGCGGTGGCTTGGTCTACCGCGCAAGTGATGGGGATGGGCCAAAGCACGCCGTTGGTCAAGGCCATTTTCTCGCACACACTGTTACAATCCGCTTCGCCCATAAATCCATCCAGCGGACTCATGGCCCCGATGGCGATCATCTCCAAATCACACTGTTGGCGAGGTGTCAACGTAATAGCTACGGCGGGTGCGGTGGACATCTCGGTTGCGCCACAACAATCCACCAATTTTCCCCCATGCGGCTGAATCAAGTCGGTACTCACGTCATTAGTCCTCTCTGTTAAGTCGTCAAATCTGAATCGGTTAATCTTCCCCCGTCTGCCAGACGCCTGTCAGAACACACTAGATTAGGGTTTATACATAGAAGTGGCAAGGGCACAATAGTATCGTGGACCATTAACAGGTCTATCGCCCAGTGAATCACCAATGGGGCTGTTTGCGGTGGTTGAATGACCAATTCGGCAGCCGGAGCCACTCGCGCTACTTCTTCACTTTTTTGACCGGTGACACGAGTACGGTCATGCGGCGCCCTTCCATGGAAGCTGGTCTTTCGATTTTCACCGTATCCCCGAGGTCTTCGAGAATGTCCTTGAAAATGGCAAAAGCAAAATCTCTGTTGAACCGTTCCCGCCCTCGAAAGAGCATGGTGAACTGCAACTTGTGTCCTTGCTCCAAGAACTTCTTAGCCCGCGCGATTTTAATCCCCAGGTCGTGCGGATCCGTCTTGGGTCTTAAGCGAATTTCCTTCAGCGTGACGGTGTGCGACCCGTGCGCAGCTTTGGTGCGTTTTTTTCGCTCGTATAGTTGTTTGCCATAGTTAACGATGCGACATACCGGAGGTGTTTCGGTGGGTGATACCTCGACCAAGTCCAATCCGGCTTCCCGCGCGAGTGCCAAAGCCTCAGCCGTGGGAATCACGCCAAGCTGTATGTCGTTTTGATAGATCACACGTATCGGTGAAATCCGGATACGTTCATTCCTGCGAACTTCCTTAGCGATGATAAAAACCTTTCCATAAAGCGTTGCGATTGTTGGCTGATAACTTATCAACCATTCGTCAACATCAACCGCAATCGTAATTACATCTTCATTTCAGCAAAACTCATTAGGCTATAGCAACTTGATGCAAGCCCTTGGAATCAATCTCTTCTCGGCATTGCTGAATAAATCCATCCACCGATACATTGCCGAGCACCTGACCGTCGCGATCGTTCACGTTGACGGTTTGACTCTCCATTTCTTTTTCGCCCACTACAAGAATATAGTTTACCTTAGCCTGGCGAAAACGGTGCTTTTTAGGGCCAATTTTTTCACTGGTCATATCCAGCTTCACACGTAACCCATCTGCTTGTAAGCGAGCATATAGCTCCAGCGCAAAAGTCTTGCTCTTATCGCTGACCGTTGTAATACCAACCTGAACGGGCGACAACCATAACGGAAAAGCCCCGGCAAAATGCTCGATGAGAATCCCCACAAACCGCTCCATGCTACCGAACGGTGCCCGATGGACCATGACCGGTCGGTGTTGGGCGTTGTCCGAGCCGATGTAGGAAAGCTTGAATCGCTCGGGCAAGTTATAATCAGCCTGTACAGTGCCCAACTGCCATTTTCGACCGATGCAATCTTTGACCACAAAGTCGATTTTCGGCCCGTAAAACGCAGCTTCGCCTTGCTCCTCCGTATAATCAACACCACTGGCCTTGGCCGCTTCACGAATCGCAGCCTCGGCTTTGGTCCAATTCTCATCGGAGCCGACATACTTATCGACTGCAGCATCCCGCATACCCAGTCGCACGCTGTAGTCAGTCAGGCCCAGCACGGACAAAACTTTTTTCGTCAAATTGACGGTGGCTAACAGCTCATCAGCCAACTGGTCCGGGGTGCAAAACAGATGGGCATCGTCCTGGGTAAAGCCCCGGACACGTGTAATACCGCTGATTTCCCCACTTTGCTCAAAACGATACACCGTGCCATATTCTGCCAGGCGAAACGGTAAGTCCCGATAGCTTCGCAATTTAGAGGCATAGAGGAGAATATGATGGGGACAATTCATAGGCCTTAGCAGATATCCAGGTTCCTCACTTAGTGCTGCATACAGGTATTCTATGGTTTTATCGAGCGGCGTATTAGGGTCCAGCCCGTCTACTTTACCCCAGGCATGTGCAATGGCCTCGGTGGCCACCACAATGGATTCCAATCCCCGGGTACGATCGTTTTCCGGCAACTTTTGAATGCGCTTAGCCAATTGCAACGCACTTTGAATAGCCTTGCCTCGCTCGGTCTCGAACATGGCGGGGTATTGCGAATCTTCATAGTACGGATAGTGTCCACTGCAACGATATAAATCAAGATGGCCAACATGCGGGGTGTACACCATTTGATACCCCAACTTCTTCATTTCAATGGTCAGAAAATTCTGAAGTTCGGTACGCACGACTGCCCCGTTTGGCTGCCATAGCACCAGTCCGCTACCTACCTGGTCGCTAATGGTAAACAGATCAAGCTCTTTACCAAGAACACGGTGGTCTCGTTTCTTGGCTTCTTCCATTCGCTCCAGATAATCCGTAAGCGACGACTTCTTAAAAAAGGCGGTGCCATACACGCGCTGCAAAGGCTGATCATTTACGTCACCACGATAGTGTGAACGGCTAACCTGCAAAATTTTAATAGCCTTGACGAGTTTGGTAGATGGAATATGTGGGCCTCGACAAAGGTCTTCAAAATGTCCTTCGCGCTGACTTCCAGTCACATAGAAGCTTAATGAATCGCCCTCAGCACGTTGGGCATTGTCAATCTTGTAACGATTACCTTCATCGCCAAGCTTTGTCATAGCGCGCTCACGCGGTAACTCGTAGCGACAAAATGGTCGATTTTCCTTGATAATGCGCGACATTTCCGCTTCGATCCGCGGGAAATCGTCCGGTGTAATGGATTGGTCCAAGTCTATGTCGTAATAAAATCCATCCTCAAGCGGGGGGCCATACACTAACTTAGCAGTTGGGAAAAGCTTACAAATGGCCTCAGCCATAATATGTGCGGCGCTATGGCGCAAGACAAGTAAGCTATCGGGCGCATCATCCTTAGCCGTGAAAATTTCGAGGCGGCAATCACCGGGTAATACCCGATTTAGGTCGAATACCTCGCATTGGTTATGATGTGTGACTCGACCGGCTATGGCCATCCGTGCTAAACCCGGACCGATAGCAGCAGCTGCGTCGGCTATTGTGGACGTTTCAGGCAGGTCCAGGATCGTATCATCAGGAAGTGTGACGTTCAGAAACGGTCTCCATAAACATACATAAAAAAATACTAAACGGCGAACAAACAAAAAAGCGGATCAAAGCTCGCCAACGCAGGTGGTCCCGGAGCACTGTAGCAGTTATGACTGCCAGTAAACTCGGACTACTTGTCATTACGCGTTATCAAGCTTCGAACCGCTTATTATACATTTCGACCAATGCCGATGAGCCTACGCTTTTTCGCACGGCGCCCAACATACTACCTTACAATACTGCTACATAGTATACATCATATCGACCACTGAGGCCAACATAATTTGTGCAGTGTGTGCGGGTTGACCGGATGTCCCCCCCCTGCCTTGCGCTCATGCTATTGACACATCGCACGCCCCTATGGATGGGGAGGCATCAAGCCATCAAACGTATCGCACGAAAGATGCCATAGCCAAAACGCCCCGGCCTGCGCTACGCAAGCCCGAATAGCCCCAGTAGCAAATCGCCGAATATTGCGCTCAATACAGCTGTTATGACAGAAGCGATCTGAGCGAAGAATTCCGTCGATGTTAAGAATCCGCCAACATCAAGCATCGTAATTGTTCCTTGCAAAAAATGCCACTGTGTTTCGTCCACTGCCAGCCACATCGGCGAGCATACTACTGTGGGGCGGATTATACGCAGTTATAGCCTCTATGCAAGAATACATGTAAGTTCACGCTTCTATTGATGATGGCAGGGCGTTGTCGTAGCGAGTAGGGATGTCAGTACGTCCGCCGTCCTGGGTCCAGGAGAAGCATTTGAGCTAATCAGCATTTAATGCCGATGCAGCCTGTTCGAGTTGGTAACCATCAAGCAGTTCGCCGGTCTTATCCCGTTCCGAGGTTAATACGGTGACACGATCTATCTTGAGATTGATAGCCACGACCTCGGTTACGTGACGGACTTTCTGTTTCTCGATGCGTACGGGGCCTTTCATTTCTTCGCTTATGGTTGTTGTACGATCCCCAATACGGATCGTTACATTTGGAAATATCTGATCGTAGATTTCTACGAAAGCAGGTTCTGTTGTGTTGATGTTGTCCATCAACTCGCCACGGAGTACGTTATCTTTTTCTAATTGCTCCTGAGACGATTGTATCTTGGCCTCTAATTCGTGCGCAAGATTATGCTGCTGGGTTGTAGACTTATTCCCCTGCGCGGTGACGGAGTCTATGGCGAAGCGAATGCGTTTCATCAAATCCTGAATTTTGACGGCTCTGCGATCGATCTCTGCTATTCGTCGAATATCACTTGCTTCAACGCCGACAATGAGTCTCGTGCGAATATTAGCGCTACTACCCAGTGTGTTCACGCGTATACCCATATGACTGTAAGTTGCGCCACCGATAATACTGGCGTTTGTGGCTTCAACGAAACCATCAACGCACACGTAGGAGTTCATTAATTGCGACACGACAATCAAATCCTGTTGGCATACGACATTGGCGTCGGTCATATACTTCGCCGTGATCGATCCGTCCGATTGAATCAGGCCGCATTTACGACCAATGATGCCTTTTCGCACAAACAGATCACTCCCGGTATAGACACGTGCCGCTTCAATAGCGCCGCCTACCGTGATGGACCCCCGGGCGGTACAAGACATACCATCGATGATGCGATCCTGAACAAGAAGATGCTCTCCCGTCTTTACGGCACCCGTCTCAATGTTGATGCTACCGGAAATGCATGTACGAGGTTCAATAGATAATGAACCGCCATGCACCACAACCATGCCTGACGCACAGGCCGTAACTTCGTTCGTCTCGGCGTTCCGTTGTAGTGTATGGTCGAGCTTTAGGGTTGCAGGCGAACCCTTGCCCGCCACCTCCTGCCCGGTGACATCCATCCCGGATTTCGCCTCCTGCGGCGGCGAAATCGTTCCTATCATATCCCCTTGTTGGACATTGACGACTGCATTAGCCGGGTAACAGTTGACAGCGGCATCATCCTGCCAGGCGTCTGCCTGTTCTTGAAGAGCCGATACAAAGACCAGCGCTTCGTCCTGCGCATCTTGCGGAGGTATGGCTTCAGCAATGAGCTGCGCAGTCTCACAGGTACCCGATTTGTTGACTATGTCAAGAAAGGTTTTGATGCGTTTCTCGACTTGATCATTGACAGGAACCGAGGCTTCTTCCAACGCTTCAATGACATCCTCTCTGGTTAAAGAATTCTTCCGCACGCGCTCGCGTAACATGACAGTGGCTGACCCACGATCTTCGGAAATAGCGACCACAATGGCCGGTTTTGATTTGGTTGCTGTTGAAGCCACGTTATCACACACCCCTCCGCGCCGTAAGCACGATAAAAAGGCTTATGACCTGCAACGTATTCGACGAGACGATAGTCTAAACGATCTTGCTTAATACGTATTAAGTATCGAGACAATCTCTCGAAAAAACTCACCCGCAAATGGGCTTTCATTGCGGCTTCGCCACCGCCGAGAAAAAAATATACTATGCTCTAGCCGGTTACAAGTGCGACGTCCGCTTTTGACGAATTATATCTGGAACGTATCGCATTGAAGTACGCTTGGCACTCCAAAAAAGCGTCTACAATAACAGGATCAAAGTGCTTCCCACGGTCGGCGCGAATGATCTCCACCGCTTGTTCGTGAGACCTTGCTGCGGAATATCTACGTTCGCTTGTAATCGCATCATACGCATCGACCAATGCTATGATGCGTGCAGCCAACGGTGTTTCATCCGCGTTAAGACCTCGCGGATAACCCTTGCCGTTCCAGCGTTCATGGTGACAGTGAGCGATGTCAATGCACATTTGCAATAAGGGCGACTGGTTTGACGCTTGCAGTGCCTGCGAAAGTACCCGTCTACCAATTTCCGTATGTGTACGCATAATCCGAAATTCTTCGTCCGTGAGCTTGCCAGGCTTAGTTAGAATGTCGTCGGGGATGCCGACCTTACCGATGTCGTGCATAGGCGCAGCTTGTACCATGTAACGCAGAAAATCGTTGGTTATTTGCGGTGCGTAAGGTGAAGATTTTTGCAACTGCGCCGCAAGTATTTTGGCGAATACCGCTACACGTTCAAGGTGCTCGGTCGTCTCCTCGTCCTTATATTCCGCTAAATGGGCTACTGTACGTACCAGCGTACTGACTGACTGTTCTAATTGTTCCTGACGCGTCATACCGTCCAACGTAATCGCAGCCGCATCTGCGATAGATCGAATGCCCTCGATCTCCTCTTCCTGAAAAGGTTCATCTCCGTTTTTATTCGTGGCATTGATGACGCCGAGAATGCGTTCCGTGTCATGGTGCAATGTGGAAATAAGCGGCGTGCTGACAAACATTTCACCTTGATACCGGCGGGCATCCTTACTCCCATCGCCGTAGGCGCGGGCAGCGAGTGTTCGCCCCTGTTTGAATACCTGCCCGGAAATGCCGGTATCGTCATTTATCGTCAACTGCTCTGAAACTCCGGCCTCCATACCAATCGAAGCAACGCAGTGGAGTTGATCACCTGTCACATCACGCACGAATAGAGAAATACGTGCTGCGCTGGTCATGCGTTGGACACCATGGATGGTGAGTTGATACACCTCGTCTCGCGTTGATGCGCCGTTAAGATCACGCATAAACTCATATAGCAGTTGCAATCTTTTGGTTTTAACGTCGACTTGCACTTCGAGTTGACTGTTCAAGCGATCGAGGTCTTCCCGTGCACGAGAGAGTTTAAGGACAGTCTGTACCCTGGCTAATAATTCTGCCAGTTCAAACGGTTTGCACAAATACTCCTGCGCGCCAGCCTCTAAGCCATGGACAACGTCTTCCGTCCGCGACCGTCCCGTGAGCATGATAATAGGAATATGTGCCGTTTTTTTGTCACTCTTAATCGTGCGCGTAGCTACGATTCCATCCACGCCGCCGGGAAGCCCGACATCCATGATGATGATGTCAGGTAATTTTTCATTGGCCAGTGCATAAGCCTGGGATGCGTTGACGGCTTCAAGTGTGCGAAACCCCGCCGCCTGGAGATGCGCCATCAGAATAAATCGCAGTTCCGGGTCGTCTTCAACAACCAAAATATGTCCAAGTACATCGTTGTTCATGAATACCTAAATATCCCATTCCCAGCCCGCCATGGGGGCATAAGCCTGGCGTATCACGAGTTTCTCCATCTACCATCGGATAGTTCCCGACCGAGGGATACTTGCGAATCATATACTCGAGGTGAAGCAGGCGAGCTATCGGACCGCGCGTAGGATTGATAGGTCAATCGATGAGACTATAGTCATAGCGCCTGGACCTTTCGGTCCGGTAAATGAGCCATTGACCCATTGAATCAGGCCAATTGTCTAGCGACAAGTCAGATCACTATGATAAGTTGACCAAGTCAGCACGTCGGATAACCTTTTCCTATCGTGAAAACGAAACTTAGTCCTCGTGGCACAATTGGATAGCGCGTCGGCCTCCGAAGCCGAAGGTTACAGGTTCGAACCCTGTCGAGGACGTTGGCGTCATCAGACCGTCGCACAGATTCTCAGACGCCCCGTAACTATTTAACTAACCTGGACGGTTTCCAATCATTCTGCCTTGTAAATAACACCACAAGTTGATACGATGTCTTTCCGTGTCTTACATTACATAGCGTCAATAATTCTGGAGGGAGCAAATCATGTCACAAAAATTATCTGTCGTAGTCGCGATTGCATTATTCATTTCGCTAGGAGGACAGCTCGCCACTGCGGAAGTTACATTCGAGTGGTCAACGGTTGGCAATCCGGGCAACGCTGGCGAGGATTGTAATGGCATTGATGGCTGGGCTAACGTCACCGACCTATCATGCGGCGCTGTTTCCGATGTTTATATGATTGGTAAACACGAGGTCACCAACAATCAATACATGGAGTTTCTCAACGCCGTGGCGAAGACGGACACCAACGCACTGTACAACCCGTTAATGGGCTCGGACCCTCGTGGCGGGATCACACAGAGCGGCGTGTCGGGCAGCTTTACTTACAACATCAGGATGAACATGGACAATAAACCAGTGAACTTCGTGTCGTTCTTGGATACCATGCGTTTTGTGAACTGGCTGCACAATGGCCAGCCCATAGGTGTCCAAGATGCGAATACGACCGAAGCTGGCGTATATAACATCGACCTCGGCTTTTCCGAAGTCCGAGCAGCCGGTGCCAAGTTCTTCATTCCTACAGAGAACGAGTGGTACAAGGCAGCGTATCATCAGCCTTTCGCCGACGGCGGCGACACGGATGATTACTGGCTTTACCCAACAGCGTGCCAACCGTCGCGACCGCCAACACTATCGGAGACATCGCCAACCCTGGATCGAACGTGGCGAACTATGCCCTCGGCGCCGTCTGGAATTCCCAAATCGGTAACCTAACTACGGTCGGTTCAGCGGGTATGAACACAGCGGGTATGAACAGCGAGAGCTACTACGGAACATTAGATCAAGGCGGAAATGTTTACGAGTGGACCGAAGCGTTAGGGCGTGACAACATAAACCCTTCGGAGCGTGGAACCGTTGGCGGATCGTTTGATACACCGCAAGACGCGTTGCAATCCCGTCGGGATGGGGCACCACCCAGCTTTGAAGCACCAGAGCTGGGGTTCCGCGTCGCAAGTCCCTTTCTAATGCCCCCAGTCCCATCAGTCTCAACATGGGGCTTAGCTATCATGCTCATACTCATAATCGCAGTAGGAACGATAGTCTTCCATCGCAAGCCACATGGAACAACAGCACATTAAGTTTTGAGTATTCGCTCAAGGGTGGGATAGCTGCCGATGTGTGACGCTCACCCTTGAGCCAACGCCTCCCGCGTCTTGGCAACACGCGACTGGACAGATATTAAGGCGTTAGTAACTGTAACATCAGTGGTACAGACGCATGCGCTTGCTCACGCACCAACGAAATCATCATCAGAGCTTATTGTATTCGTCCCGTTCATGTTTCATAAACCAATCGGGCTTTGCCTGAAAATCGCCGTTTACCCCAGCTTGAAGGGCCAGAGCCAGCTTCTCGGCATTCTTCACCGGGATCACAAAGCAGGGGGTGCCCCATCCTTTGCCTACTGGCAAAGGACGGGGGAAGGCTGTTCCGTGCAATGACAGTGACACTTGCGATGCCTTTCGATATACGATCCGTGTAGTGTCGACATCTTGGCACTGTCCGTAAATCATCGGCTCCCCCATGTCCAAAAAGAAGGACATGGGCCACCTTTCGATAAAAGATCCGTCCTCCACCCTTGCTATAGGTTCAAGGTCGGTGGTCGTATGTGTCAATGGTGGAGGCAGAGCCGCACGGCGCCAGCCTGCGGACCAGCGCGTGGCAACAAGTTCATTGGCGTCAACATGGTTAGCCGCGCCAACCTGTTATCATGTCACCAGGCTTGCGCCAGGTGCTCTGACCGTACTCTTCGCACGACCAGGCATCGCAATCCAAAACAAGGCCGAAGCGTAATAGTTTAACGCAGGTCATCCTTTCGCCAATGAACATTGGCGAAAGAACGACCTGTCCTACCTGCTATGAAACCCCGTTGCGTGTCACGCGGGCTGTGCTTTCCGTCTGGCTCGATTCGCACGACGACGGATAGGCGGTAGCCCTGCCAGCTACAAGAATCGCCATAACCACCTGTTGGGCACGCGCAGCGTCCCACAAATCCTTCCGAAGATGAGGCAATGCGGCTGGTTAGTCTACCGATAACTATAAGGATCAACCGGTTTCACGGGTGGATCGAGCCAGTGCAGATACCAACATCGAATTCGCTGAACGGATCACCGTCTTTGTCGCCGGAACTACGCGCCGTTAAAGTCCTGGCCACCCTTCTGATCCTTCTTTCCCTCGCAGCCAATCCATTCACGCTGGAACGCGTGCTGACCCCCGATGGATACATTAGCGCCCCTGGGACGGTCTTCGAGATTCTACTTACCGAAGCGGCGATCCTTCTGTGCGGGCTAGCCGCTTATCGTCACCCGGTGGGGGTTATTCGAATAGTCACTGATAATGCACTCATCAGGCTAATATCCGTCTCGTACAGTCAATGCCTATACGCGGTATGTTTTTCGACTGCCTCATTGGCTACGTTGCTCGCAGGTGGTCTCATTGTGCTTGCCTATCAGGATCAGCAGGTATACCCACCGCTTTCACGCTTCTCGACTATTTCGACCAATCATATATCGCTTTTGATGACGACTGCCGGCATGGCCGTAGTTTGTGCCGTGTACCTGTTTCGCCGCTCGCGCAGGGCATTCTTGTTCAGCAGCATCCTGTACTTAGGTGTAACTACTGTGACACTCTTTCTGTGCGAGATCACCACTTCCTTTTTCGTTCCGCCGTGGCCTGCACGCGGGCTGCACGGCGTCTCACCGGAACTCGGCCCACTGTTTTCCGAACGTTATGTGGATGAGGAGGATAAGATTCGCTGCAATTCATGGGGGCAGCGGGATCGAGAGCGAACAATCAATCCCCACCCTCTTGTCCATCGTATCGCTTTCGTGGGAGATTCCTTTCTCGAATGCTCTCCGGTTCCCGTCTCCCTGCGCGTTGAGGAGATGATCGACCGTGCAGATGTCGAAGTTCTCAACCTTGGGGTCAGTGCCACCGCACCGGATGAGTACTACTACCGAATACGCAACATCGCGATACCGCTGGGGATCAAGCACTGTTACTACTTTTTCTTCACCGGAAACGACTTCATCAGCAATCCGACCCTTCAGAGCCGTTTTGGGATCATGGCTACTTACCCACGAGATAGCCTTCTGACCACACTGGGATTGCATTCATTGAATCATGTCTTAATGAACAACAATCGACCGATCTTTGCAGCATGGAGATCATCCAGTCAATCGGACCTGATGAACGGACACCTTCAAGACACGGTCTCCCTGGCCGATGATGCGGATGCGATAGAGGCACTGCTTTCTTTGGTCCCCGATTCGAGCAGGCACACTGTTGCAGGTGAACTCGCCCAAAAGGATCTGAGCGGCTTTCTTGATATGCTCCGCAACCCTGACGGCGGCCTGTTTGGCAGCCGCTTCTTAACTATGGCTTTGAAGGCTGCCGGGGGAGAATGGAAGACAAAGCAGCCTGAACCTCAACGCTTAGCCTATCATTGGCTGGCCCGCGCCAAGGCGGCGTGTGACGATCACGGGGTGGGTTTCACAGTCGTCACTATTCCAGCATCATTTCAGGTCGATCCCCGGGTCCAGCAACAGTGGCAGCCTCTAGTGGATATGAAACGACTTACCACTCATATGAAGGAGGGTAACGACATACTCATTGAACGACTCCGCGCAGAGGGAATTGATTACATCGACTTGCATCCTGTGCTCGACGGCCAAGCTGGGGCCTACTTCAACCTTGACGGCCATTGGGCACGCCACGGTGTTGATCTCGTCTCCGCCGCCCTCATAATCCACGTTCAAAGGGTTTGCGATAATCATAATTGACTCACTGGACGAGCCATTTGCTCTTACGCATCGCGATTTCCGATAATCTCACCCGCGAAAAACCAGGAGCTTGTCTACATGGCCAACCGCAAACGGTGGTATCTTATCCTTCGATATGGCCATGTTGGTTTTCGTGGTAAACTGAAGGGCCAACGGAGTTCTTGGTTTCGGGATGTGCATTGTTTTGCAATGGGTTAGGGCTCAAAAAGTTTCAAGTTCCAACTCGGCCAAGCCATAATGCGATGTAAGCTCCTACTTACCATTGATTGAAATGTAACGACAGTGATGATAAAAATACTTTCATGAGTTCGTTTCGAATAAAAGGTGTTGTTAGATTCGCCGATCGCATGCGCCGTGAGTTGTCCGGTGTGGTTTCAGCCGAACGCAAAGTACAACTGCGCGGTGAGGTGATCGATTTGATCCGACAAGTTGATCAGATTGTCGTTAGCCGAGGTGCGCATATTGATATGCTACCCTTACCAACCCGCCGAGCTTACCACTTCCTCGCGAATTTGGATTTCAACGCGACTGCCTCTGACGCGGCACCGGATCCGACTGAATCGCCTGAATCATTGGCGGGCACGATTCGATTAGTTGGTGTGAAATCCTACTGGCAGAGTATCATGAAGCAATTAGCTATAGCGTCGCCGACCCATGATAGCGACGAACTCCACGAATCAATTCGTACATCCAGTGAGAGAATCGATCGCTATCTGGAAGCGCAAAGTTTGGGAGCGAGAGACTTAACAATTCAATCTCGTAAAATCCGTAGTTGGCTGGCCTTCTTCGCGACCCGTCAGAACTTCGATGCGTATGTTATGGCCATAGATCGAGCCAGACCCGTTTTTGAGGATGTTCTGCTGCGAACTGAGCGGTTTCATGTGCCGGCGATGATTGAGTTCCAACAAGTCTCCAGCCTGTACAAATTGCGTGGGTGCCGCCACGAAACCCGGGTAATGCTTCCAACTCCGATGATCGTTTTCTCCACAGAACTCTTTTCGCATCTTGCCAACGCATCGCTAACCAACGGCAACAAAGAGTTGGTCATGGCGGCTACAGCGGGGAGAGAGTACCAGCGCATTCAGGCGGAGTTAGAAGCACTGAGTGGCCTGGAGGATCGCGCCGGCGGTGTCTATCGTGATCTCGGAGCCTCTTTCAAACGCATCAACGAAAAGTACTTTAGCGGTTCGATGCCCCGGCCACGCCTGACATGGAGCCAATCGTTCACTGGCAGAAAATTCGGACACTACGACTTTATCCGCGACATGGTGATGATCAGTTGTAGCTTGGATCGAAACGAAGTGCCTCAGTACGTGCTCGACTTTGTCGTCTACCACGAGTTGTTGCACAAGAAGCTTGGCGTTGACTGGCGTAATGGGCGAGCCAAAGCACACACGCGCGAGTTTCGTATTCAGGAACGCATGTTCGAACGATATTGCGAGGCGGAAGCGTCCTTACAGGAACTCGCCAACAGCGATTCATCATACACATCGCTTCGTTCGTGTTAGGTTGGAGCAGACCAAACCCATCATCTCGGGTGGATGTGTCGTCAATATGACTGCGACGGATGAGTTTACAGTGCCATAGCGTAGCAATTAAAGGGGATGCCTGAGTCGTGAAATGGAGTATGCGCTCTTACACTACATACGTCGAGCCTCTCTGTATTGGCTCAACCGGTAGTAGAGCTTGCGCGTACTCATACCAAGTTCCGCTGCGGCCGCTGCGCGGTTGCCGTGATGCCTGTCTAGTGCTGCGGTAATACATTCGTATTCGATTTCGTGCATTGTTTGTGGAAATTCCGGCCGGCTCACATCGTTGGCTTGATCCGTCGGGATTAGTGGAATGTTGTCAGCATGATCCTCCGGCACCTCGTACCGTATGCGCCAAGATCGATGGAGTGCCCGTTCAATGTCACCTAGTGATGCGGGCTTCGTCAGAAACTCTACAACACCCAGTTGGATGGCTCGCTGCGCCGCCTCCAAAGTTCCAAACCCGGTAAGAATCACTGCAGAAGTGGACGGCCAGCGTTCACGTACGATTTCAAAGCACCGCAAACCGTCCATGCATGGGAGGTTAAGATCCAGCATGACCATGTCGCATGGATCTTGCTCCATGATCACAATGGCCTCCTCAGCGGAACGCGCCGCCTTGGCACGGAATCCGCATTCTTGCGCACTCGACACTAGGACATCACGCAGGCGCGGTTCATCCTCCACGACCAATACGGTGGTCTCTTCGGTCGGCTTGAGGCATCTGGTCATGCTTCGGTTGCCTTTTCAGAAAACACTGGGAGTTTAACAGTGAAGCGACTGCCACAATTTGGACCATCGCTCTGGGCCGTAATTCGACCACCATGCGATTCAACAATTGCATGAGTAATCGACAGGCCAAGTCCGAGGCCCCGCCTTTTAGACGCCGTTCGTTGGGTATAGAACGGATCGAACACGTGTTCACGCGTCTCGTCCGTCATGCCGTAACCGTTATCCGAGACCACAAGCTCTATGGTACCGTTGTGGCGCCGACCTTCAAGCTGCACTTCGCCCACATCCGGCTCCACGGCTTCCAGGGCGTTGATGGTAAGATTAAGCACTACCTGCCGAAGTTCCGTTTCATTGCCCAACACATCCGAACCGGGAGTACATCGGACGGTGACTTTTCGACCACGATATTGCTTCAATGATCGCAGCATCGTTGCGACATCGTCCACGATTTGATCGAGGGGTACGCATTCGCGTTCGGCATCACCGCCGGAGGACAAGGACAACAGTTTTTCAATGATTCCCTTACAACGAAAGGATTCGTCGCGGATAATACGGAGTGCCTGTCCAATGTTTTCCTGGTCTGGTTCGTGCGTCCACTTGCGCATGCGCCGTAGCGTAAGTTCGGCGTGCCCTGAAATGATATTAAGCGGGTTATTGATTTCGTGCGCAACACCGGCCGCCAGGTAACCTACACCTGCTAGACGTTCTGAACGAACAAGTTCTCGGCTTTTTTCTCGAACGCGCAGCTCTAGGTCACGGTAAAGGTCGTCAAGCTCAACCGCCATCTGGTTGAAATCTCGGGTAAGCTGACCAAACTCATCATCATGGGTAAGTGGAAGTCGCTTGTCGAACCGACCGGATGCGAGCGTCCGCACAGTGTCACGAAGGCGGCGTATGGGTACCACCACACTACGGTATAACGCAATGTTGACGAACACGGTCGCCACAATCATGGCACACGAAACGAGGGCCAGCACAATCAGCGTGATCTGGAGCGTTCGGCTCGATGCAAACTGCGAAGAAGCAATCGTCTCGTCCATTTCAGTGGCAAGGTGTTTGAGTTGAGCCTGAGCCGCCTCGATATTGGCGATTGCTTCACTTATATCCACATCACTGGTTTGAGTTGTCAGAAATGCTGACACCTTGCCCACATCCGCCTCCAGCGCTAACAGGTATCTATCTTCTTCCTCCTCGTGGGGGGCAATGTCCCTGTGCTGTTGATCCTGAAAACCGAGGAATTCACGTAATTCACCCATAGCTGCCGAAAGTTCGACGTTTGTGGATTCCGGCGTTGCTCCGGATTCGATCATGCCTTTTGCAGTCATGAGGTGTTCCTCAAGATTGAGGATCATGCGCAACTCGATGTACTCGTCCCGCGCAATTCTCACCGACTTCTGTGCGGCCATGAGTCCCCAAGCCGCTGATACGGCAACGAGAACGAGCGCTGCCACCAGGGCACATATCTTGAGGGTCATCCTTTTCGCGATCGTCATGGGTGTCTCCGTTTCAGTCGCGTTCTCATCATACTGCGGTTAGTCCCATGGGGGGAGTCCACTGCAAAATTTGCAGCTTTTCGCGTTGGTAACTAGTTCCGGGTTAGTCTATCCCCGTGATCGCAGATGCCCGATACCCATAGTAGAGGCAGCGCGTGCGTACCGTAATTTCCATGGACGATCCGGCGGTGCAACAACGCGTTGACAATAGGTGCCATCAATGCAGATTTTCCACACTTCCATTCCCGTACGAGAACCGAAGCGGGTCGCACAAGCGCTCGCCGAACTTGTTGAAGGCGCGACTTACGACTTTCTCCACCCTGGGTGTTATTTCGTAACGTTCGGCGAACCCGGATCACTCATCGAACTATATCGCAAGGAGATCGAACTCCACCCCGGTGAGCCGGGTAAACCGTGCGAATTGCTTGACAGTGCCCCGACGAGACAATTCACCGGATCTCACACGGCCATAAGCGTGTCAGCCAGTGCAGATCGAGTACTGGAGATCGCCAACGCGTACAACTGGCGTGCCGAAATCCACCGCAGGCGCGTGTTCCGCGTCATCGAGTTTTGGATTGAGAACGAATATATGTTGGAAGTCTTTCCACCCGAATTCGCATCCGAGTATCTGGCAGCATGCAAACTTGTTTGCTCCTCCGCGGTACAGGGTGAAATAACCAAGGGATTGGCATGCGCCCAGGAGTCGGAGGACCATCGATAATGCACCGCGTGTTCCAAGACATTAACCTCTGCACCCAGCCGATCGCTGACCAGAACCGAGCGAATGCGACGGACATCATCGCCGCTGTACTCGACAGTCAGCCCATGCGCGCGTTGCGTTTCGTATTCGACCGCCAAGACTTGCAGGTCGATCCAAAACCCATCGTATACAAAGACCTCTCCGATTCCCTGGTCCGTTTGATGTTCCCTGTCACGAACGGCCCCATTGTTGATGGTGCCATTGTGTCAGTGGTTTGCTTGTTCGATCGGCAGTTGGATCGAACGTTATACGCTCATCCCATGCACGCCGGCCCCGGCATCAACCCACTGGTTCGACATCTCGACGGGCCGATGGCTGCCCCGAAATCACAAGACAATGTCGATGGGGCGCGTGCCAGTCGACGTATCATCGAACACAAACAGGCTATCTGGCATCGTTTCATTCAAGAACGATCCCGCTTGGGTGAGGAAGAAGCCGGGCGGCGATGGCGCGAAAGCTACTACTGGTCGCTGCAACGTCTGTACTTTTGCGCCTGCTGTACGCAGTGCACCTGGGGAAGTCCGTTCTTTGACGGACCGGATCCCTCATGGCCACGCCAAGCGGTGGTTGCGATGCCTTCGAATCTTTCGCTTCCGTTAGATGAAAAGTACGCCGCCATTGTTGATGACATTATTTCCAGTGATACCTGGCGTGTGGAAGTAGCCTATGCGCGTCGCGGGGGATTCTCCGTCATCGAACATCCGCGTTTGGTTAAGGCGTTGGATGGTGATTTCATTCAGATCATTTTTCCTACCAATGTATCTCAGATACAAGCTGGAGCGCTTGTAGCTGTTTCGTTCACTTATCACATGCCCTCGCGCAGTGTAGCCATTGCACATTGTCTTTGTGCGGGGGCCGAATCGGAAATCCAATTCCTGAAAGGTGATGTGGCTTTTGGTTTGCCTCAGCCCCAATCGGGAAAGGCCGGTGAAGAGGCGAGAACCCAGTACCGTTCATGGCGACGCCGTGCTTGGTCGCAATTTTGGTTGAACGAACTGGAAAGCGGACTTGCCATAGCAAGTGAACTATGGATTAACGATCTATGGGTTTCGTTGGAAGCATTGTTCGGCGGCAACGATATTGCCCACGAATCAGAACATTCGTTGTCACTGACAGATCACGAGAACTCAGAAAACGCCTTAGCCGATCGCCGAGCACCGGTACTCCCACCCCAAGCACTTGAGAACATAGGTGGACGATGCTTTACAGGGCACGCGATGAACCGTCGACCAAAGAAACTTCGCGCTCTTGGTCTATCGACGCTCATGGTGAACCTGGGGCGGCGATGCAATCAGGCTTGTCAACATTGCCATATAGATGCCGGTCCCGATCGAACGGAAGAAATGACGCGTGAGACCGTGGACTATGTGCTTCGTGCCCTTAGCCGCTTCAGTATTGAAACCCTCGATATAACTGGCGGTGCTCCGGAAATGAATCCTCATTTTCGACACCTTGCCCGCGAGGCAACTCGATTGGGATGCCGGGTTGTTGACAGGTGTAACCTGACGATATTTTTCGAACCGGGCTACGAAGACTTGCCAGAATTTTTAGCAGAACATGGCATTCACATAACAGCGTCATTACCGTCAGACGAAGCGGATACAGCTGATCGTCAACGGGGAGTCGGCAGCTTCGCCAAGAGTATCGCGGCATTGCAGAAGTTAAACCAACTAGGGTATGGCCAACCTGAAACAGATTTGACACTGAACCTTGTCTGCAACCCTTCCGGCATTGATCTCGGAGCACCGCAGGATGAAATGGAACGACAATACAAGCGCGAACTGTTGAATCGTTTTGGCATCGTGTTTGACCGGTTATTTGCCATGAACAACATGCCCATCAACCGCTTTGAACATTACTTGAAACGCGAAGGGCAGTGGTCATCGTATATGACTCTACTCGTAGGGGCGTTTAATGCTGACACCGCAGACGGTTTGATGTGCCGGCGCACCCTATCCGTAGGATACGATGGACGTCTGTATGACTGCGATTTCAATCAGGTGATGGACATTCCACTAAAATCCAACCTCCCTACTCACATCCGTGACCTCGACGCTTCCATATTGCAATCACGTGAGATAAACACAGCTAGCCATTGCTTCGGATGCACGGCTGGGGCAGGCTCGTCATGCAACGGTGCCTTGGTCGTTGCATCTTGCACCGCGAAGACGAGTGATATTGGAAATCGCCAATCGGGCAGCATACAAACACACGAGGCACATGCATGACTGGTAAACCATTCGAAGTATTCCTTACTGGTGCCACGGGGTTTCTTGGGCATTATATGCTGGCGGAATTGCTCGCACATCCACACGTTCGTTGTCGGGTATTGCTCCGATCACCAGTCTCCAAGAGTTCCGCACGGCTTACTCGGCTTCTCGGGGAGATTGGATTGAATCTCCCATCGCTCATCGTCGAAGGGCGCGTGGCCATTGTCGAAGGCGCATTGCCGGACTCACTTAGACCGGCGGACATCAGTGGCGTTGATCTAATCTTGCATGCTGCGGGTAATACGACGTTTCATGCCAATGGATCGGGCGAACCGGCGAAGACGAACATCGACGGCACGCGTGCCATACTAGATGCTGCGGCCAGTGCAGGGATTCCACGTTTTGTCTTCGTCAGCACAGCCTACGTATGCGGTGAGCAAGTCGGCCATCAACTGGAGGTGTTCCGCCCCACTATTCCGCAGTTGCGCAACGACTACGAACAATCCAAATGGAGAGCCGAACAGCTCGTATGGGATTGGGGACAACGATCAGGCATGGCGACAATCTGCCGCCCTTCGATTCTGTTTGGTGACAGCCGGACGGGGCGAGCGAGTGCAATGAAGGGTTTGTATCTCGTGGCCAAGGCGACCGAGATTCTCGCACGCGCTATGGACGATAGTCGAGAGATGGACCGACATCACATATCGCTCCGCATTCTTGGGCGTAGTGATGCCACCTGTAATGTCGTCCCCATCGATTGGGCCGCCCGGCAGATTGCCGAAATCGCTCTAGAGCCTGCCACTGAATCCTCGGTGCATCACATCACCAACCCTGACCCACCCACTCATCAGGAAGTCAAAGGCTGGCTGGAAGATTACTTCGATATTGCCGGTGGTCGATTCAGTGATGCGACATGGCCGCTCACGGATGCCAACCACTACGAAGATTTGTTTTATTCGCTAGGCAACATTTGCCTTGATTACTTTCGTGACGGTCTGACCTTCGAGTCACAATGTGCGGCCAAGTTATCCCCGGGGCGACGCTTGATTGATGGCTCATCGTTCGCCCGGTGTTTGAAGTATGCCCAAGCGACTCATTGGTGTCGGACTCCGAGCGGAGAAAAAGATATCCACCCACCATCCGACAGCTTCGATCCCACATGGTACTTCGAGCATTTTCTACCCGAAGCCGTACCCCGTTCCGTCGTCGCGAAAGTCGAAGAATTGACCGCTATTGTACAATATACGATCACCGGTTCTATCGGGGGAAGTTGGATCAGCCGTTTTGATCGTGGCCGATTGGAGGAAACAAACGCCGTGCCAACTACCCTGAAACCGGAGTTTGAGTACCGTTTGTCCTATGAAGATTTGGTTGATGTCGTAGCCTGTCGCAAGCCGTTGCAAGATGTTTTTTTTCACGGCAGCGCCGAAATGTTCGGTGATGTCGAACGGGCGCTAAAGATGGTTCCCATCATAGGAGAATTCCTCAAGGAATTCCCGGTGAATGGAAAAGAAAACCCCTTGATGGAATGTCGCACAGGTGTCGCATGTTAATCGAAACCGCCATCATTGAAGAAAATGTTCGTATCCAGGGAACCGAACGTATGTTGGAAGGCATGCTGGCCTATCCCAACGAACACACTGAAGGCACCGCGTTGATCGCAGGACCACATCCATTTCTCGGCGGAGACATGCGCAACAATATCGTAAGCTCACTATTCAAAGCATTGGCCTCATGTGGAGCAGTGACGCTTGCATTTAACTACGGCGGTGTCGGAGCAAGTGAAGGTGGACCGGCGGACTGGCCGGCGGTCATGTCGAAGTTCTGGAAAAGCGGAACGTTCGACGAAGAAGACGATTGGGCTGACGATACCGGGTCTGCGATGGTTTCTTTGCGACAATGGTGCGACTTGCCCCCGATACTGCTTGGATACAGCTTCGGGTGTTGGACAACCGTAAAGAATCTGCGAGATTCGTGTGCGAAAGCCATTATCCTGATTTCCCCCAATCCTAAACAACATACATTCGAACAACTATCCAACTGCGTAGCACCACTGTTGGTGATCCACAGTGAAAACGATTTTACGTGCAACGTATCCGAAACAATTGAGTGGTTTGAGTCGATTCGCGAACCCAAAACGCGCATTCAATTACCCGCCAGTGAGCATTTCTTTCGAGGCCACGAAAGGGAAGTGACTCAGGCGGTGTTGACATTTCTACAACTAAATCATGTGTTGGAAACGGAGAAGCATGACCACAATCATTGAAGAGGTCGAAATCGAAACGCGTATGCGCGATGTTCTAGCTATCCACTTTGATCCCAAGCAAGGTAGCCCATACTGGCTTAACCGCGCCAAGGAACTCGGATTCGATCCGCGCACAGAAATTAAGTGTCTCGACGATCTTTCTCGGTTCCCCACGATGGACCCGAAAAACTTGGCGACCTACGCGCTTGATGATTTCCTTCCACGACCGCTTTTAGATCGAAAAAGCGAATTGATAATCGCTCAGACGGGAGGTACGCTTGGCCGACCGGCCTGGACGGCATATTTGGAAAACGAGTTTCGGGAGGCTTTTGTTGATCCTTTTGTTATCGCCGCGAAGCATTGCGAATTTCCTACGGGCGGCACCTGGCTCTATGTAGGGCCTTCCGGACCGCATATCATCAGCCGTGCTGCGGCTGCCATTGCTCGAGCGACAGGTTCCATGATGCCCTTCAGTGTCGATTTCGACCCTCGGTGGTCCGGGAAGATGGCGCATGGAAGCTTTGCTTCCAAGCGCTATCTCCAACACGTGGTCGATCAGGCACTTGCCATACTAGAATCTCAAGATGTTACCATTATCTTTTCGACACCGGTCGTCATTCAAGCCCTTGCCGGTTCTATGCGCGTGGAGCAGCGTGAAAGAATCCGCGGTGTCCACTATGGTGGTATGGCCATCACATCGAATGAAATGAAGTTGCTCCAAACGGAAACATTTCCCCATGCGGTCCACCTGTCTGGATATGGTAACACGCTCTTTGGTTGTTGCCTCGAACTGGAGGTCGCGGTTGATCGAGAATTAATCTACTACCCGCATGGTGATCGAGTACTCTGCGGCGTGCTCGACGAAAAAAGTGAGAACCCGAATCGTCCTAACTACGGTCAAGTCGACATGGAAGGCCCGTTGGTGTTTTCCAGACTGGATGAAACGGTTCTTTTGATCAATGTTATTGAGAGAGATTTTGTGAGACTTTGCGAACCACCGACGAATGCGCCTACAGGGTTTCGGCTAATGGGCGTCGGATCGCCGGCACCATGCGTTGAACACTGCAACCATGTTTCGGTATCGCTTTATTAAAGACGAAGGATTTTACCTAATGACACTACGAAAACGCCGATATACGCTTCGAGAAACGTTACTTGGACTGCTGACGGTATTTTGGTTCGCGGGCGGATGTACTACGACTCAATTCGGACAGGCCATCACGCACTACGCAGATAAGACCGCAGTAACCGACGCAGCCGCACGTCACACAATGGCTTCTCCCTACTACCGATTCAATTCCACCTTACTCAGCGATTTGGACGATGCCATCGCATGTGTCGATATGCAAGTGAAGCGTAACATGGCTATGGCGGTATTACGTCGTGCCAACGCGTTAAGTCAATCATCCAGCGCAAACGAGATCGAACGCATGCCGGAAAGCGTGCGTAAAAAACTCAGACGCTTTGGGAAATCACATGGCGATATCGATCTATCCCTTAAATCGCAGACGTGTATCTGCGCCGCGTTACGGGAGCCAATCGAGAAACACCCTACGAAAAATGGCATGGTATTGGTGGCAAATGACGATACCTCAACGGATATTGTTGTTCTGCAACGTCAATTCTCGAAACTCGCGCGGGCCGCGCTCAAGAGCGATTTGCGCGATGTAAACCGTCTACCTCCCATGGAATTACAGAGAAAGCTACAAGACATACGCAAGGGCATTGAAGATCTGCCCGACGATCGGGGGCGATCGAAACGAAAAGTCTTATACGCGTGGGCGTCACCATTGACCGCGCGTGGTATCGCGCGCGAGGAGGCTAAACTTTCTGAAAAGTGCCGTGCAAAAATGGAGAAAAAATTCGATCGTGTTGCGATGTGGCGACCGACCAAAAATGCAAAGAACACACTCATCAACAAATACGCGCCAATCATAAGCATGGAATGGCCAAAGAAACGCACCTATAACATCGATGATGACAAAATCGGTGCCGTTAGTTTATCCATGCATGATGGGCATATTGAAGTGCTGATCGATTCTACGAAACCCACCGTCTATACATACACTTCCGTAGCTAAAATCAACGGTCGACGATTTCGACAACTCAACTATGTTTGGTGGTTTTCTGAGCGACCGGAGATGAAGAAGGACGATCCCGTAGCTGGTCACATTGACGGTACCATGGTCCGAATTACGCTGGATGCCAATGATCATCCGATGTTCATCGAAAGTACCAAGAACTGCGGATGCTCTCATGAAGTTTTCGTTTCCCGCGCCATTGAATCCGCCGCACGTAAGACATTCGGAGCACCGCTTCCCGGGAAACATTTCGCCGTAGAAAAGTCTTTGCCAGATAAGCACGATATAGTCGTCACGGATACATTTGACACTGAAAAAAACTATGGACACCCATTGGTCTTATCCGCTGCGGGTTACCATGAAGTGTATCAGGTTAAGCTTAACGCATCCGAAGCCATGAATCACTTGGATATCGTAGAGGATAAATCCTACGGTATCTTGGACTATAGCAACCTGGATCGCTTACCACTTGGGGACGGTATCGCCAGCATGTTTGGCGCAGACGGCCTGGTTCACCATGCCGGACGCCCGGAGGGGTTTCTACTCGCACCGTCGGGCATACTCAGCGCCGGTCAACCACGCAAACGCGGCACACAACGGGTACGTTGGGATGATTTTCTACACGATGATCCGCATTTACTCGAAAAGACGCTCCGCATTCCTCCGCTAGATTGAGAACGTTTCATGTCCGTCGAGACGATACTACTCCTCGCCGGATGGGGCGCTATATGTCAAGTGTGGTTCTGGCTGATCGTCGCCCAGCGTCGGGCACGGCGGGACGGACTGTTTCTCGAAGTCGGTACGGGCGCAGCTGCAGTGCCAACGCCACAAGATGACATGCCCACCGTTTGCGTGGTGATCGCCGCGAGAAATGAATCTGAGGGGTTGGCTATATGCCTGAAACATGTTTTAGCGCAGGACTATGCCAAACTGTCGGTCCTTGTGATCGACGACCGTAGTGAAGATACCACCTACGAAATCGCATACGAATTCGCACAATCCGATCCGCGCGTACAGGTAGAACGTATTGACCACCTACCGCCGAAGTGGATGGGCAAATCACATGCGTTGTGGCAAGGTACACGAAACGTCCAAGCCGATTGGCTGCTCTTCACGGACGTCGATTGTCATCTTACATCACATGCGGTCAGACGGGCGATCGAAGAAGCTTGTTCACGAAACGCGCAGTTCTTGACGCTTTGGCCGCAGCAGACGGCTGGGGGATTCTGGGAACACGCCACGATCCCCTTGTGTGGCGGCATCATTGCCCTCTGGTTCGGCTCTCAACGAGTGAACAACCCACGCAGTAGGCTTGCCTTTGCCAACGGGCAGTTTCTACTAATCAAGCACGAGGCTTACGAACTAATCAACGGGCACGAGGCGGTACGCTCAGCCATCATCGAAGACATCCCACTAGCTGAGCACGCCAAAAAATCGGGAGTGGCGTGCTGGGTCGCCTCTGGGCGTGACTTAGTTTCGGTACGCATGTACGACAATTACAACGCCATCGTAAACGGCTGGGCGAGAATTTATGTCGGCGCACTGCGAAACGGCACCAAAATCGCGCTAAGTATCCTATGGTTGATGTTCGGCTCGCTTCTTCCATACGTCGTGGCTTTGTGGCTGGCGGTAGCATTCTATTCCGCTTGGTCTACAAATACAAAGATCAGTACAGAACTGATATGCTTCGCCGCCCTCTGTGCGAACCATCTGATCCTCATGATGATCGCCAGCTACCGATTTTGGGGCATGGGTGGGTGCCGACGAATTGATTTGATCTGGTATCCTTTGTCCGTATGTGTCGTCATGCGTATCCTGGCTCAATCCTGGTGGTGGCTGACGATCAGACGCAGCATCCCGTGGCGTAACACTCGGTATACCATTGACCGTCGGGGAAAAATCGTTGGATAATCTTACCCCTACCCGATCGCTTCCATAGTATCCATGCGAGACTCGTGGCCATGGGTGCAAGACAGATTAGGCGGGCTTGAGTTGGGTGGCATGGACAAGCGTCGCGTTGAGGGGATTGCGGATGAAACGAGGCGTAGGGGCGACGCTTGCCCGTGCTTTTCCTCGGTTGCGCCTGCACGGGCAAACGCCGCGAGTAGCATCCATTGGACATTCGACAGCCCGATTCCGCGGCGTTTGTCCATGCCACCCACCCGCCAATGCTGTCTTGCACCCCGTGGCCATGCTGTCAAGTCTTATGCAATTGTTCATCAGTAGATCGTTACTATCTTCTGACGTCAAACAAGCACCGAAACAACATGCTCACGAAGTGGCAGTAACAGCGTGATTTATTGATGTAAGTATTTTTTTGATTGTAAGCTTGCGGCTTTTGTCACAGTTAAAAGCGACAACAAC
Organism: Planctomycetota bacterium; assembly: GCA_024276605.1. Taxonomy (GTDB): domain Bacteria; phylum Planctomycetota; class Phycisphaerae; order UBA1845; family UBA1845; genus JAJRPG01. Next base: position 133,277 of record JAJRWX010000023.1, read on the forward strand.
AATATGATTAGCCCCCAGGATGAGAGGGTGGGAATACCCAGGCAATCTGCCAGGCCGTCGGCGTTTTGGTCCAACGTATCATCGAAATTTGGACATCGATCTATACAGTCGGGGACGGTGTCGCCATCGGAATCCACGTCCGACACACCACAGCCACAAACGCCTTCGAGCGATTTGTCAGGGTCGTTGGGGCATTCGTCGCAAGGGTCTATCAGGCCATCTGCATCAGTATCGATTTCACATTCATCGGGAATGAGATTGGCGTCGCAGTCCAATGCCGACGGCCCGTCGTAGGAGACAAAGATGAGTAGGTCTGCCGGTGAGGTGCAGGGGTTAGAATCTACGGCATCACTTGGGATAGCTTCGATGATCGCGCCTCCCAGTTCGATAGCTTGATTGAAAACTGCGGCTGAGACTACAATTTCATCGACGTCAAAACCAAAAGGTGCGCATTCTCGTGCGTTGTCCACATAAACCAAACCGACAAAAACACCGCCCACAGTCACGGAAAGGAATTCGTCGGCAGCGCCCAAGTCTCCTCGGCCTAGGAAGGCGATGGAGACGTTATCAATAGCCAGAGGCGCCGGATCAAACGGAAAGGTCATAGGGACGCCGGCGGTGATGGGAATAAACCTCTGCGAACCGGCTAAGAACGCTTCCCTGACTTCGCAATCATCCGATATGACATTGGCATTGCAATCACTGGATGTCTGTGAGGCGAGATCACACTCATCGGGAATGCCATTGTGATTGCAGTCTGTGGAATTTGCATCGCTGATGTCGCAGTCGTCGGGTATGGTATTTTGATTGCAGTCGAGTTCGCATTCGTCCGGTATGGCATTGTTGTTGCAATCCAAACTGGTGCCGTTTTCAATCTCGCAAGAATCTGCAATGCCGTTTCCGTTGCAATCAATTTCACATTCGTCCGGTGTCAAATTATCATTACAATCGGTCACCAAGCCATCTTCGATTTCGCAGGCATCCCCAATACCACTGGCATTGCAATCTGCAAAATGTGGTGATTCGAAAGCCCCCATATCCGTTCGACATTGATCAATACGTAGTCTACCGTCGAAATCCGAAAGTAGTATCGCAGGTGCGAGATTATCTCCCTTGTCGATGCTAGGAGAACCCAATGCCAATCGTAAATTATCGTCGGTGTTTCCGGCTATGTTGTCCGGGCCATCGGCATCGACAAAGAGGGGATCGTCACCAATATTACCGATACCACCTAATTGAGGCGTGAGGCCTTCTACACAGGAAAAGTCAATGTTTGGCACGGTAGCTACGATTTGCGCGGATTCACGTTGGTTGAATAGCTGCAACTGGGCATTTCCCCAAAGTATGACATTGGTCATATGCACCGAACTGGGAATAGTCTGGGCGTTGTTGCCGGCATCCGATCTACCACTGAATACGCCACCACCGCCCGCGCCGGCGATGTTAGCTGTGAACGTGCTATTGGTGACGATGGGAATGCCGGTGACGTGGCGCAACCCACCGCCGAAATTGTCAGCTTGGTTCCCGTTGAATATGCAATTCACGAACGAAGGTCTACCTTGGATGGTCCAGGCACCAGCGCCATCGTTTATGGCGTAATTATTCACGACCAACGAGTTGGCTACAACGGGGTCAGCTGCGGTCAAGTGTATACCTGCGCCATTGGCATCTGCATCGATACCATCAGCATAGCCATCGCGGATCACAAATCCATCCAATATGGCTGAAGCATTGACACTGACGGCACGGATGACGTGGTAACTATTATCTTGTTTGGAGGTGGGGTCGCTGGTGTCGTTTGCATTAAGGTCACCGCTGAGAATCGTGGTGAGTAACCCCGTACTACGCTCATCGAGGTTGGTTTCGTTAGCAACGAAACCACCGTATATGGCTACGCCTCTGAGTAACTCGAAACTGGCTGATCTATCTCCGTCAACAACATCGGGACGATAGGTTCCCTGAGCAACCCAGATTTCACGTCCCGGTCCGCACATCGGTTTCATGGCGGTAATGGCTGATTGGAGGGTGGGAAATGCATCGACCCAACTCGATCCATCGTTGTTGCCATTAGCACTAGCATCCACAAAAAAGAGCGCACACTCATCCGGTATACCGTTACCATCGCAGTCGAAACTCAATGAACCGGCAATGTCGCATGCATCTGCCACGCCGTTTCCGTTGCAATCCGGATCACATTCATCGGGTATGCCGTTGGCATCACAGTCTGTGGACAGTCCGTTGGCGATATCGCATTCGTCCGGTATTTGATTCTGGTTGCAATCATCCGATGAGCTATCGCGGATGTCGCAATCATCGGGTACGTCGTTGCGGTTGCAATCCAAACTGTTACCACCGGCTACGTCGCAGACATCCCATTGTCCGTTGGTGTTGCAATCCGGTAAGCGGTTGCAATTTCCCAGCGGAATCTCCACTGTAGCACAGGCGAGATCAGATGGTTCGATGACGGTACCATCCGGGCAGAGGGTCATGAATGTAATGGTAATGTCGTCGAAAAAGGCTTGCGGACATATATTAAACGTACCGCTGGCTGTGTCTGATACCTCTGTGATCAATGTGCCGAGATACACTTCACTGCCTGGATCGTCGCGGCAAATATCTACATCCGTGATGACGGCTAGATATTCCAAGAAATCAATGGACTCGTTGAACACGAGCGCCACCATGGGCAATCCAATAAAGATAAAATCCGGGCGTGCTTCATCAATGAATGCACCGGCGTTGGGGTCCGGAACCGTCACGGGCAGTATGGTGCCGGTGTCACCGCTGAAAAAGCTTTGTCTATCAATGAGTAGATTGCTCGCTAGTATGGCACGAGGTGCCCAACGACTGGCAAACAATTCAAATGTGATGACATCCCCGCGCGAGGCGACCCACTGATCCGTAGGGCCGCCGGCAAGATCAACACCGTCGATCGCTACAATTTTTATGGAAAACAGCGGGGCGCAAGCGACGCTATTGATGACAGTACCCAGGCACATTCCCTGCGTGCATATGTCATTTTCCGTACAGGCGTCGGCATCGTCACAGGTTGAGTAGTTAAAGCTGTTCACGCAGGTACCGGCGTTACAGCTATCATCGGTGCAAACATTGGCATCATCGCAGTCTGCATCTATCAGGCATACGCCGGAAGTGGCAAAAAGGTTGGTAGTCAATAGCCATACAAAAGCACATACCAAGATGGACAAGCCATACTTTGATTTGGTACATCCTGTCACTTTTCTATAGTATGTCACAATATAATTCCGAAGGTATGGCTGGATAGTTTGCAGACCCAACCCGATCGTGCTAACAGTTACGCGCATAAGCAATAGCCCAATAGACAAGCCGCCCCTGCAGGCATCATAGCTTTCTTGTGAGTACGTTTCAACGAATTTATCCGACTTATTTTGTTTTCTCGTGGCGTTTATTGTCTGTACCTAAGATTCGGTAGATGGTGGGACATGGTTCGCATTCCATAGCCATTACGTGTGGGCACAACCAATCCGAACCGCGACCGTGAGGAAGCGACCTACGCACGACTAACTATAGACCGCTTCCTTACGGTTCGGATTAAGTGAGAAGCTCGTATTGACGTTGACAAAATCGATTACTCATACCAGCGATGTAATCGCACACGACCCGCGCGCGACCCTGGTCCTCAACGCGGGCTAGAAAACGCGGAGGCAAATGTTTGGGTTCGTTACATAAAATGTCAAAGAGACGTCGCACCATCTTCTGCCCGGCGTTGTCTACCCGTTGCACTTCAGCATGGCCATAGATGTGGGTTTGCAGGAACCGTTCCAGGTTTTCAAATTGTTGCACAAGTTTCGATGACATCATCACGTGCGGTACTGTGGTTGCGTGTGTGTTGATATGGTCATGGTGAATCTGATTATGTGTCGTGGTGACGACATCTTCAATAGCGCCTTGCACGATCGCATCTAATACCGTTCGTCGCAGCTTGAATACATTGTCTCGGTTGATAACTTCTACGCGGCTACGATCGCAAGCCGCTTGCCAGAGTTCGAGGTCGGCAAGTTGATCCATTTCAATCATACCTGCACCGAGTGCATCTTCAAGATCATGCGTATTGTAGGCGATTCGATCCGCCAACGACACCATTTGAGATTCGATTGACGGCGCAGCCGACGCAGCCGCCGGTATATCATAAGGCGTGGCGTGGGCGGCCAGGCCTGCGCGTGTGGCTTGTGTGAGATTTAGACCGCGAAACTGGGGGAATGGATGCTCCAAATAGTCTACCACGCGCAGCGCGTGTGCATTGTGATTGAACCCACCGTGGTCGCCCATCATGTGATGGAGGCCCGCTTCACCCGCATGGCCAAAGGGCGGATGACCAAGATCATGCGCGAGCGTGATGACTTCAGCTAGCGATTCATTGGCGCCAAAAGCTTTTGCAAGCATACGCGCAAAATGCGCGGCTTCGATAGTGTGCGTGAGACGGGTGCGGAAATGGTCGTGAAAATCGGGCGAAAAAACCTGCGTTTTCCCTTCCAGTCGCCTAAATGCCGAACAAGCGATAATACGATGTCGATCAAGTTCAAAAGGATCGAGACTCGATAGTAGTGTTTCCTCATGCGCACGCGACACGCCCGCCGGCGGAAACGTCGCGAAAGCAGCCAACGATGATGCAGGCGTTATCCGTGTCACGTGATCAACCTTGTGTCATCGATTTCAGGAGAAAGGATTGGTTTTATCGACCGTGTCCATCAGTTGATTGTACATCGCATCGAGGGCATCGGGAATCACGCGAGATTCACCCAACACAGCCATGAAGTTGGTGTCACCGGACCAGCGCGGTACGACATGGGCATGAAGATGATCCGGCAAACCCGCTCCGGCGCATCGTCCGAGGTTGTAACCGATATTAAAACCATGAGCTTTTACGCTGGACCTTAGCAAGGCAACACTGCTACGAATGAGCTGGCCCATCTCGGAAAAATCTTCGGTGGATAACTCGGCGAAGTCGCCCTTGTGATGGGCATGCGCAATCAATAGATGGCCATTCGTATAAGGGAAACGATTCATGACCACATACGAGGTTTCACCACGCCAGATTACGTGGTTCGTGTGATCATGTTCCACACCAGCCCAATACGTGCAAAGGAAGCATCCATCGTCTTGACTCTCTTGATCGAGCGAACGGATGTATTCCATACGCCAGGGTGCCCAGAGGTTTTTGTTGAATTCAGGCACAGCAGCACCTTCCTATCTAAGTTACGCCTAGCAGTGTAACTGTCCTCCAGCCACTAAACAAGTATAGCGGTGGTTGGCATAGCCGTGCTACCGGGGTAGACTTTCAAACTATGTACAAACCACGAATATTAGTCGTTGCGGTAGGTCTTTACTTTCTGGCCACGGGTACCTCATGTAGTCGAGATGTTCGCCTGGCCGGACATCACATACCCAAAAATGTCCAGGTCAAAACGGTTACGCACTATGGGCAAGTGCTCGATGAAAGTGCGACTCCTGAGCAAGTTGCGTTCGTCTTACTGCGGGCGATCAAAGAAGATTTCGAGGCTACTACGCCTCAGGACCGCACTGATGCATTGAATATTCAGTTCGATGTCTGCGCCCCCGATGCCATTATTTCAAAGCTCAACAATATATTGACGCGCGATGAACTACTCTACCATGTAGTTCACCATTGGACGCCCACCGTGGGCCATTATGTCGGTGACATTGGTACGGAATTCGATCAAATGGAAAGTCGATTGATCCGAAGGGGGCTGCGGCAAGTAACCGGAGCCGCTGAAGGGGTGAAGGAATGCAAGATATTGGTGGAATTGGCTGATCCCAGTGGTGATCCGAATGCATCCGTGGTACTGGCGTTAGCCATGATTCAAGAAAAAAACCATTGGCGTGTAGGACGGTTAGCGTTTGCACCGACCATACGATCGCTCGCTGCCCTATCCACCACCAAACCATCGAATCACTGATAGGCCAGTCCTGCAGGTTTGACTATGATGACGAGCGACCATGGGGGGGGCAATGCTGTTGACTTAACGCGGCGGTTCGTAGCGCAGGCTTCCAGCCTGCTTTATGATCGCGGATTGAGCAGGCAAGATGCCTACGCTACAAGCCTAAATCAACAACATTGGGCGGGGATCCCGATCGTCTTGTATGTACGGGCCTGTCACAGCTAGTGCAAGCTATATGTCACCGTAGCGGCAGTCGGGTGGCTAGGTAAGTCTGCTTCGCCAGTCGAATCCGGGTAGTCCCGTATGTTAGTGGGTCTATCCGAGCGCGAGAGTATGGATCTGCCACGGCGGTACGCGATTAAGAGAACACGTTCAACACATGGAACCGGCAACAATCACAGTTAAAGGGGCGCGCGAGCATAATCTACGTGACATCTCGCTGAAGTTGCCCAGAGGTAAGTTGATTTGCCTGACCGGTGTATCCGGTAGCGGTAAAAGCAGCTTCGCGTTTGATACCCTCTTCGCCGAAGGTCAGCGTCGTTACTTGGAATCGCTGAGTTCTTATGCGCGTCAGTTTCTCGGGCAATTACCCAAACCGGATGTAGATCAAATAAGCGGGTTAAGTCCTGCGATTTCCATTCAGCAGAAGACTTCCGGCTGGAACCCGCGTAGCACCGTCGGCACCATCACGCAGATTAACGATTATCTACGCGTACTTTTTGCCCGGGTTGGATCGCAACATTGCCCCAAATGCGGGCAAGTGATTTCCGCACAAACCCGCGAACAAATAATCGCACGCATTTTATCATTGCCCAAACAAACCAGGTTTCTGGTCCTTGCGCCCGTGGTGAGAGGTCAGAAAGGTGAATATAAGGACTTGTTCGCGGATATGATTCGACAGGGGTACGCGCGAGCACGTGTTGATGGTGAGGTTGTGTCGCTGTCGGACGTACCTAAGCTAGCCCGTCATATCCGCCACCATATCGAAATTGTAATCGATCGATTGATCATCCAGGCCACGCTACGTCCACGATTGGCGGAGGCTGTCGAAGCAGCGCTGAAGTTGGGTAATGGCACTTTGATCGTTCATCCGGTCGAATCACCAGGCGCCACGAAAAAAGAGAAACCCAAGAAGCGCACATCGGAAAAGGATACCAGCGGAGACATACTCCTGTCATCCCATTATGCGTGTACGACATGTGACCTGAGCTTTGAACCGCCTACGCCGCAGCTATTAAGCTTTAACGCGCCGTCGGGGATGTGTCCGACCTGCGACGGCATGGGTGAGACGTTTGACTTCGATCCCGAACTGCTCGTGCCTGATCCGAAAAAATCGTTTTTGAAACTGGCGATTGCGCCCATGCGAACCAGGATTGGCCGATGGCGTCGCCATATATATCGCGGCGTGGCTAACCATGTCGGTTTCGATCTCAACACCCCTTGGCAGAAGCTTTCTAAAAAGGCGAAAAACGCATTACTGTACGGTCTTGGCGATACGCATATTACTTTTGAATGGCGCTGGTCCGGCGGTGTCTGGCGACACGGTGCCACCTTCGACGGTATTATCGCAGACCTGCGCGATAAACATCGCAAGGCCAAGTCTAGTTTCGTTCGCGCATATTACGAAAAATACATGCAGCGGCGCTCATGTCCCGACTGCCACGGCGGGAGACTCAACACCCAAGCTTTAGCGGTGCGCCTCGGGGGACTCAACATCAACGATATATCCGCCCTATCCATTCACGAGGCACGGACTTTTTTCAGCCAACTCAAACTAAGTCAGACGCAGCAATACATCGCAGAGGAAGCTTTGAAGCAAATCAGCGGTCGGCTGGGTTTTCTTTGCGATGTGGGGTTGTCCTACCTCACGCTTGAGCGCACGGCACCGACGCTATCAGGTGGTGAATCACAACGGATTCGCCTGGCCTCGCAAATCGGCGCGGGCTTGGTCGGCGTGCTATACATTCTCGACGAACCTAGTATCGGCCTGCATGCCCGCGACAACGACAAACTGCTACAATCATTGTGCCATCTACGTGACATGGGCAATACGGTCATCGTGGTGGAACATGACGAGCAGACGATGAGAATAGCCGACGAAATCGTGGATTTTGGTCCCGGCCCCGGTGTTCGAGGCGGCAAGATCATGGCCCAGGGCAGCCTGCAAACGCTGATGCGCAATAAATCATCTATCACGGGTAGATACTTACGAGGTCAGGAGCGTATCGACATTCCCACCAAGCGCCGACCAGTGGTCAAACCGACCGCGTCCACTACCAAGCAACGAAAAACGAAAGCCTCCAAGCGATAATGGCCAAACACAAGCGTAAACCTAAGCAACATCCGCAAGACGAAGGATGTCCCTGGTTAACCATCGTGGGTGCGCGCCACAATAACTTGCGCGATATAGACGTAGCCATACCGCTTCAACGGTTTGTGTGTGTGACCGGTGTATCAGGGTCGGGCAAGAGTTCGCTGGTTAACGACATTCTATGGGAGTCATTAGCCAAAGACCTCAACGATATGGTCAAAGTTCGTCCCGGTTTACATACCCACATAGATGGCACGGAATATCTGGACAAAGTAATCGCCATCGACCAAAGCCCAATCGGTCGAACACCGCGTTCCAACCCGGCTACCTACATCAAGGTATTCGATGAAATCCGTACTTTGTTTACCAAACTCACCGACGCCAAAGTACGGGGCTATAAACCCGGACGATTTAGCTTCAACGTCCACACGGGAAAAGCCGGCGGCGGTCGATGTGAAGCATGTGAAGGCAACGGTAGCCATCGCATGGAGATGGACTTCCTTGCTGATATATGGATCACTTGCCAGGTGTGTGGCGGGCATCGATTCAACCGTGAAACCCTCCACATTCAATTCAAAGGAAAAAGTATCGCAGACGTTCTTGAGATGGATGTGCAGCAGGCGTTGAACCACTTCGCCAACGTCCCAAAAATCGCCAAGATGCTGCAAACACTTCACGATGTGGGGTTGGACTATCTCAAGCTGGGTCAACCATCGCCCACACTATCCGGCGGTGAAGCGCAGCGCATTAAACTCGCACGAGAACTGGTCAAGCGATCGACCGGTCGAACGATGTACATCCTCGACGAACCAACCACCGGCCTACACTTTCACGATATCAAAAAACTATTAGCCGTGCTGCACGGTTTTGTGGAAGCGGGTAATAGTGTGATTGTGATCGAACACAATCTTGACGTCATTAAAACAGCGGATTGGGTGATTGATTTGGGTCCGCAGGGCGGCGCAGGTGGTGGGCGCATCGTAGCTGAAGGTACGCCGGAAAAGGTGGCTAAGTCCAAGCGGTCTGCAACCGGCGCGGTGCTGCGTGAATTGTTTGATAACCTCGCGGCGCGGGCGGCGAACAATAAGTTCGAGGCGCCGCGCGGTAAAAACATTCATAACGGTAAATGAGTGAGGCGAAAAGATACCGCCATAAATGTCGTGGGAGCGCGTGAACACAATCTGAAAAACATTGATGTCACAATCCCTCGAAACAAGACAACGGTCTGCACCGGCCCCAGCGGTAGCGGAAAAACGAGTCTATCGATCGACACGATTTACGCAGAAGGACAACGCCGTTACGTCGAATCATTAAGCTCGTATGCCAGACAGTTCCTCAGTCGCCTTCACCCACCGCGCGTCGATCATGTGGATGGGTTATCTCCGTCTATCTGCATCGAACGGAAAACGACCGGCAAATCACCGCGATCCACCGTCGGCACGATCACCGAAATTTACGATTACATGCGCATCCTCTGGACCCGCATCGGCCAGGCGCATTGTCCACGGTGCAAGGTGCCCGTCGGCACGCAATCAAGTGATGAAATCGCTGAAAAGGTATTACATATAGGTGGCGGACGTCGGGCACTACTGCTCTCGCCGATTGAACCACTGGGCAGTGAATCATACGATGCGCTATTCCAACGCTTGCGCAGTAACGGTTATGGTCGCGTGCGCGTAGATGGAGACCTCCACGAACTCAGTGAAACGATTGCCATCGATAAAAAACGTGACCATCAAGTGGAAGTCGTCGTGGATCGGGTCATCATTCGATCCGCACAGACGTCACGAATCACTGACAGCATTGAGCAGGCCCTAGCCTTAGGCAACGGCGTGATGCGACTTCAATTGGTTGATGACAAGAAACAATCCGAGTTCCGCTTCTCCCAACACCACGCCTGCGATAAGTGTGGGACGAGTTATGATGAGTTAACGCCGCATCATTTCTCGTTCAATAGCCGTATGGGATGGTGTGAGACATGCGAAGGTCTCGGCACGCAACAAGGCGCTAGTCCCGCTGCGATCGTCGTTCACCCCACCCGATCCATCGCCGATGGTGCGATTACCGGTTGGGGCGAGCTTGATCGACATGGGATGCTTTATGCCATGATGTCAGCCCTGGCCGATCACATCGGATTCGACCTGCACTGTCCATGGAATAAGCTCGCAGAAAAGCATAAGTTAGCTTTCTTGCACGGTGCAGACGAGACCTGGATTGCCTTACGGCTAAAGGCAAACAAGAAATCGAAGGGTTCGAAACACACAGGTCCGCGATTTCGTTGGCGCGGATTTTTTCCGGCTATTGGTCGAGCCACGCGTTCGAGTTGGCAGTATCGTAAAAGATTGGAAGATTTAGTCACCGACGTACCCTGCGATGCCTGTGCAGGCGGGCGGTTACATCCTATGCCTGCCGCGACGCAACTCAATGGTGTCACGATCCACGAAGCTTGTCTTTGGCCTTTATCTCAAACGTATGCTTGGTTTGATAAGCTCAAACTACCGGCAATTAAGCGTAAAATGGCTGGCGAACTATTGCACGAAATTACCTCTCGTTTGCGATTTCTAGTCGATGTCGGCCTGGACTATGTGCATCTTCACCGCACCGCATCCACGTTATCCGGCGGCGAGTCGCAGCGCATCCAATTGGCATCGCAGATCGGTACGGGGTTGACCGGCGTGCTATACGTGCTCGACGAACCAACCATCGGGTTACATCCGCGCGACAACAACCGGCTCATCACCGCGCTGCGTCGTTTGCGTGATCTGGGTAATACGTTGATCGTCGTAGAACACGACCGCGAGATTATCGAATCCGCAGACCACGTGATCGACTTCGGCCCCGGTGCAGGCGTCTTCGGCGGCCAGGTGACAGCCTCAGGTTCCGTATCCGCCATTCGCAAAAAACGTGCTTCGCTTACCGGCCAATATCTTTCCGGTAAATCTGCGATTCCCGTACCGACTAACCCTCGTCCGGTTTCTACGCCGCCGCGCTGTGATCTTGTCGGTATTGACGATGAAGGTGATATTTTTGATGAATTAACCGAGGAGAACGAGCTAAAATGGCTCACTATTTACGGCGCCCGGGAACATAACCTCAAAGAAATCGATGTTTCGTTTCCGTTGGGCCGGCTAACATGTGTCACCGGAGTGTCAGGTAGCGGTAAGAGCAGTCTGGTCTCCGATGTATTGTATAACACCTTAGCCACGCGTTTGCACCGAGCACGACTGGTAGCCGGTGGTCACGATCGTATCGCGGGTATCGAGCACATTGACAAAGTTATTAACGTAGATCAATCCCCCATAGGCAACAGCCCGACGAGCAACCCAGGCACGTATACCGGTCTTTTCGATGGCATGCGTGAGCTTTTCGCTAAGCTACCCTTGAGCAAGATTCGCGGATATCGCGCGAATCGTTTCAGCTTTAATCGACCGGGCGGTCGATGCGAAGCCTGCGAGGGCATGGGTCAGCGGTGCATCGAAATGCACTTTTTGCCGGATGTGTGGGTAACCTGCGAAGATTGTCAAGGTACGCGATACGTCCCCGAAACGCTCGAAGTGAAGTATCGCGGCAAGAGCATTGCAGATGTGCTTGAGATGCGCGTGTCGCAGGCGGTGGCCTTTTTCGCTAGCGTGCCAAAAATCCGCCGTATGTTGCAAACGTTGGATGACGTGGGCCTGGGTTATCTGCAAATTGGTCAACCGGCACCAACGCTATCCGGTGGCGAGGCACAGCGCGTTAAACTCGCGGCTGAGCTTGGTCGACCGTCAACCGGCAAGACCCTTTACATACTCGATGAACCTACCACCGGGCTGCATTTCGACGATCTCAAGAAACTATTGCAGGTATTGCACCGGCTGGTTGATTTGGGCAACACCTGCATCTGCATCGAGCATAATCTGGATGTCATCAAAACAGCTGATTGGGTGATCGATCTTGGACCCCAAGCCGGTGAGAATGGCGGCACAATCATGGCAGAAGGCCCACCACAGGTAATCGTAAAAAACAAACAATCACACACGGCTAAGGCCTTGCAACCCGTACTTAAAGCCGGCCCGTGCCAGGTGCGTGAGCGCCATGATGCCAAGCAACAAGCGTCGCTCGAATTGGCTTTATCCGAAAAAATCGACCTAGGTGATGATGTCAAAATGCCCTGGCAGCATGATGGTATCGCATGGCACACCGTTGACCACTTGGACCACAACGGCACGCCGTGCGAATGGGATCCAGCGCTACTGCTATGGCTGGTGCGTACGATCGAATCTATTGGTAACTTTGCGCCGACAGATTGGAATCATCGTTCAAGAATCGAAATTAAGTCACCGGGAGCTACGCCGTGGTTCTGTCATATCCTTACGGGTAGTAAAGATTTAATCGAGGTCTGTCTGCGCGTGGATAACCGTACATTCACACCATCGCAACTGGCTAAGTTGAACATGAAAACGCTGGACGAGCGGCGAGACTTACCCATTTATGGCCAATGGGAACGGGTGCGCATTCGTACACCTCATCCCGGCTGGCAGGAGGTGAAGCTGTATCTCCGGGATTTCAAAGATGTGACGAAGACCACTTTCCGCACCATGCTCAAAAAGGCTGCGGCATCGTATGATGGTAAGCTCGTTGTTGCACAAACTGATCCTGATAGTGATAAGCCTTGGAAATCGCTCGGTATGGCATGGCATCTGTCGCAGAAGTCGATGTCGAACAGACAGATGGCCGGTTGGAAACCTGACTTGCTCGTGACACTCGTAGGCCGATTCAAAGCGCTGCAGGCAGATTTAGATTTTTCGTGGGACTCTAAAACCGCCGGGCAGTTTACCGTACCCGGTGAAACAATGCCCGCGGGGAAAATCGTCACCAACATGGGAAGAGCGCTGCGTGTGGAATTACGTGCGCCTAGCGGGCTTTTGACACCAACGCAAGTTGAGCGCCTGGGCCAAGACGTGGAGATCAAACCATGCCCCGCTTATGATCGAATCGTCTTCTGGGTACGCTCGCTCTCCCATATCGACACCAAACAGTTGCGTCAGGTATGGCACGCTTGCCGTGAAACTGAGGTATCTCAGAGGTTACAATCCGCATGACAACGTTAATTCCCACGCGCTATTTGTTCGACTTTGAGTTTCCACTGTTATACCGAAGCAAGTTGCCTCGTATCAACGGCAAATTACAGGATTGGTCCGACGAATATCTACTACCCACGTTTAGCCAACTCGACAACCAAACTGATTTTGGCCTGGTTTATGCCTGTTGGAATCAAGACGGCCTCGCTATTGCGTGTCGCGTCGCTGGTAAGAAACGCGCTTTAGTCTGCGACCCTCAGCGATATTGGGCGGGAGACAACCTTCGACTGTGCAGTGACATGCGTGATGCACGCAGCAACAAACGAGCGACGAAATATTGTCAGCAGTTTTACTTTTTACCAACCGGCGGTGGTCCCAAGAAAAACAAGCCGGTAGCAGGGTCGGCGCAGATAAAACGAGCCAAGGATCATGCACCGTCGATTTCAGTGGATCGGATAGAGGTGGCATCATCTGTCCGCAAGACAGGCTATTCGATGGAAGCTATTATCCCGTCGGCCTGTTTGTCGAGCTTTGATCCGGAGCAACATCACCGGATCGGCCTATACTACATCTTGGAGGATCGTGAACTTGGTCAGCAATACCCAACCGTCGGCGATGACCTCAACTGGCATGTGGACCCCTCAACCTGGCCAACCGCGGTTTTGGTCAAGCCATAGTTGATATTGGATAGACGATTCGTGAAACCTGCTATGTCAAAATGGACATCATCATTAAGGCCCTGGCTCGAAACGCGTTACGCACGATCATCTGGACCGGGAGGTCAGCACGTCAACAAAGTTGAAACGCGCGTCACGATTCTTTTCGATTTCAACGCGTGTGAGTTCGTGACGGCCTGGGAAAAACGCCGCATTCGTTCACGATTGCATAGCCGCCTATCACATGATGGCCGGCTTCGCGTCTCCTGTCAGATGCATCGTAGTCAACGTAGAAACCGCGTGATGGCGATGGAACGACTCATCGAATTGCTACAACAGGTAACGACCAAACCAAAGAAACGCATAGCGACAAAACCTTCCGCACGCGCCAAGCAACGAAGGCTTGACGATAAGAAAAAACGTAGCGCCATCAAACACGAACGATCACGGGGTATAGACCATGGCGGATAATCATCAGGATAATCTTAACGTGAGTGTAATAAATGAACCGGAGGTTGGAGCTGGGATGATTTCTTTTGTTATCCCCGCCCATAACGAATCCGAACTGATCGAGCGCACGATATCGCATATCATCTCGGCTGTAAAATCGCTGGATAAACCATACGAAATCATCGTGGTCAACGACGATTCATCCGACGACACAACAGAGATCGCCGAGCGATGTGGTGCCCGCGTTGTTTCCGTCTGTCTACGACGCATCAGTGCGGTGCGCAACGCTGGAGCAAAAGAAGCACGGGGAAACACGTTAGTCTTTGTAGATGCTGACACCATGTTACCAGCAGAAACTTTAAGTGCAGCTATGAGTAGTCTGGCATCCGGCACCATCGGCGGTGGCGCCGCTATACATTTCGATTGCAAGGTGCCCTGGTGGGCTGGTGTGTTGGGGTGGCTATGGAATGTTATGGCCCCCAGAAAACTATGGGCGGCCGGCTGTTTTATATTCGTCAAACGAGAAGCCTTTGAATCCGTGGGTGGTTTCGATGAATCGTATTATGTCGGAGAAGAGCTTGTACTCAGTCTGGCGTTAAAGCGTGTCGGTCGTTTTGTCATTCTCCAAACGCCGGTCATCACCTCCGGTCGAAAGACCATCTCCCACGGACTGTGGGCCACGACACGCGTCTTCCTGCAGCTTATGTGGCATGGCCACAAAGCCATGAAGCGTCCGGACGGCCTAGAATACTGGTACGACCGCTCGAAGAAAAAGACAACACGAAAAACTTTCTTGCTTTGTATACCCTATATTTGTTAAGGTGTACCAGCGTCGGGTCGGCGTTGGCTTGTCAAACATTGATCGAAAGGGGTTCGCATGTCCGCTACATTTCGCCACGGTACTTTGAACTCACCCATGCTGGGGTTGACTATATTGGTTACACTTTATGGTTCATTAGGAATTCCGGTAGTAGGTCTTGCAGCTACCGGCACATGGTCGCAGTTATCACCCTACCCCACGCCCATCACCAACAATGCAGTGACGAGTGTGTGTAATGCCGGTACATGTACGATATATAGTTTTATGGGCATGACAGATCCGACGGATTCGAACACAATCACCGCTACATCCTACAAATTGACATCACCGGGGACGGGAGGATGGGTTCAGATAGCTGACGCGCCGATGCTGAACGGCCTGGCTAAAATTGCGGCATCAGCCGTCACATGTAACGGCGAGGTTTATCTCATCGGCGGTTACACAGTGGCGTTTATCACTGAAACAACCGAACAGCGTTTTTTCCGTTACAATCCAAACACCGACGACTACACCCAGCTCGCTAATGTGCCCACGGAAGTTGATGATACCGTAGTCGGCGTTTACCAAGATCGATACATCTACTTGATTAGCGGTTGGCACGGACCGCTCAATGCCAATACGCGCGCGGTGCAGGTTTATGATACCATGACAAACACTTGGCAGCAGGCTACGCAGTTGCCCAATGACGTCAACGGTCGCTTCGGGCACGCCGGTGGATTGGTCGGTGGCCAAATCACCTTCATCGATGGCTCGCGTGTGGGAGCCAATTTCCCCATCGACCACTCTACGGTTGTCGGCACGATCGACGCGAATGATGTCACCAGTATCACCTGGCAACAACCCGGCCCTTCGCCCTTCTCGCAAACCTATCGCGCCGCAAACTCTATTGGTGCTCTTGGCTGTGATCGCATACTGTTCGTGGGCGGCACGGACAACCCATACAATTTCGACGGGCAAGGCTACAACGGTCAGCCCTCCAATCCCTTGAACCAGGCCTTTATCTACGAACCCTCCTTAGACAAGTGGTCACTTGTCGAAGATAGCGCGGGCACTCATACATTAACCATGGACCATCGAGGCCTAGTGCTCTTTGATGACAAATGGGTGATCGTAGGCGGCATGACCGGGCCGGGTTCACCCACAAATCTGGTCCAAGCCATGTCAATTTCCGGCGCATGTGACGCGATCAAGATACCTACAACGTCGGCGTGGACCATGCTGATACTCACGCTAGGCATTCTAGTCACCGGTTCCATTGTGCTTACACGCAGAAAAGGTGTTGGAATGAATGATTGAAGAATCCACTCAGTGAAGCCTACAACACCGTTTAATTCTTCCTGACACTTTTTTTCTAGCCTAGCGGCTTATCGATGACTTTTTTTCGGCAGGCGTCGCAGAGATCAAATCGAAAGCAGCGGTAAGTACGATCTTCGATGTCATCGGGATTGGCGCGTTGTAATTGCTTGATGACCTCGTCCAGGGCGCGAGACGTATCTTCCGGGCGTACCGGGGTGATGTCGATGGGGCTA
This sequence comes from Planctomycetota bacterium, assembly GCA_024276605.1. GTDB lineage: Bacteria > Planctomycetota > Phycisphaerae > UBA1845 > UBA1845 > JAJRPG01. The sequence continues at coordinate 150,042 of JAJRWX010000023.1, forward strand.
GCTGCGGCAAAGATTTCGAGCTTGGCGATGTATCGTTGGTGATCGTTAGCTTGCAACTCAGCACCACATTTGTCGCATTCATATCGAATCATGCTTACGGTTCACATGGCGCTGGCTGCACAAGTAACGCTTATCTGAATCTTCCATAGCGATGATTCGCATTTAGTTACGTCGCCCTAGCACAATCGAAGCATAGTAAAACAGCGTCATGATTGCCGTAAGTGTCGCTGCGACGTAGGTCATCGCCGCGGCATTGAGTACTTGGCCGACGACAACATCTTCTTTGGATGTGATCATGTTTTGATTAAGCAGAATTTCTCGTGCGCGCGAGGAGGCATTGAACTCCACGGGAAGATTCACCAGTTGAAAGACAACCACGACGCCGAAAAAGATCAATCCCGCAATAGCCAAGTTCATTATATTGAAAAGCATACCGGCTATGACCAGGATGATCGACAGATTGCTGCCTAACGAAGCCATCGGTACCAATGTACTGCGAAGAGCCAAAGGCGCGTAGCTTGTAGCATGTTGAATGGCATGACCCACTTCGTGCGCGGCGATGCCCAGGGCGACGAGTGAGCGCCCGTTGTACACATCGGGACTGAGTCGCAGCTTTTTGTGACTGGGGTCGTAATGGTCACCGAGAAACGATTTCACCGGCTCGACGACCACATCCGTAATGCCGTAGACATCAAGGATGCGCTGCGCCGTCTGTGCGCCGGTCATGCCGCTACTAGCCTGGAACCTACTACCCATCGCGTAGGCTCTCTTGACCTTCGCATTCGCCCAAATGGTCAGCAAAATAGCCGGGCCTACATAAACAAAATACATCGGGTCAAACATATAAAAAAATGCTAGCATCTGCATCGTCCTGTTATCCTTCGTATCAATGGCCTACATGTACTTCAGCGTCGTTGATCTTACGTCCTGATGGTATTGTATATACGCCACACCCAACTTGGCGAGTAGAGATTTAGCCTCTATTTTCTAATCGACAAATTTTCCCCACCAGCCGTAGGATAGTATTACATGCTTAAAACATCCTTCACCCGTAATTCCCGTGAAAACGGGAACCCAGTTTCGTGCTGAACGCACGGTGGAACGTCGGCGAATTCCTGCCTGCGCGGGAATGACGGATGTATGCACGGGATTGCTGTTTATGGGCAGTTCACGGAGTAGTGGTGGGGATGAGACTTGAATGGGGACGTGAGCACGATAACTGTCCACGCTCCAGTTGTATGTCGTGTTATTGCACGTCCTCAAACGATAACGTGAGACCTACCAAAGTAGAGTTTACCACCGATGAGTAGCAGCAGTGACAAGACCACCAGCCCCCATTCGGACACGGTCGGGATATTTTGCGGGCAGTTCCCGGCTATAGCATCAGCAATACTCTTACACTCACCGACGCAGCCTGCAATGGGGGTATGACTTACCTGACCTGTTTGTGCGTCGCACGAGTCGTCAGTGCATGGATCAAAGTCGTCGATCGGCGTTAAGCTGCTATTGCCAGGCGTACAGCATTGAATGGCTTCGTTAAAGTTAGCTGTGTGGCTACAGTCCCCCGTGGTCGTGTTACAGGTGTCATTAGTGCAAGCGTTGTTATCGAAACAGTCGGTATTCGTTATGCAACCGGCGCAGCCAACAATGGGAGTATGACTCACTTGACCGGTTTGTGAATCGCAGACGTCGTCAGTACATATTTCAAAGTCAGTGATGGGCGTCAAAATACCTGAGAAAGGGTCACAGCAATCCGTCGTATCGTTGAAGTTGTTTGTATTTACACACCCATCGCAACTCGTACAAATGTCATCAGTACAAGCGTTGCCATCGTTGCAGGCAGTATTAGTAGTACAAGTAGAACAGCAAGGGCCATTCCCAAAATCTGGTCCCTGATTATTACCGTTAAGCGGACTACACTCCTGACCTGGGCGAAATACGTTGGGTACGGGTAGTCCGCTGCAGGTGGCTGCCGTCACATTTTGTCTGCAACTTGTAGAGCCAGGGCCGATATTGTAGCAACATGAGCCTGTCGGATCTTGTGCCTGGGCTGACATGACCATGGTTGACAATATAATTGTCAGAACACCCAGTCGTAACACTGTAGCGTTTCGCAAAAAAACGCCCCCAGAACTACCGCGAGATGCTTCTTTCCTGTCCATAACTAGAACTCCACACGCACCGCGATATTCGCAGCAATACTGCCACGTACGAGTGCGAATCCCCTACGGGAGATATATTACCAAATTTCGCCATAGAAAAGCAAGCGAAATAATAGGCCTTTTTTCATTTTTCCGTCGTTCCCGCAGACGGGAACCCAATTTCATGCTGTATGCGCGGTTTTTCTTTTTATGGACAGTTCAAAGGATCAGCGTACGGATAAGGCTCGAACTGGAACGCCAGCACCACAGCCAGAATATCTGAGCTACTGACAATGCCATTCGGTCTTTCGGGTGTCAGGTCAGCCCAAGTCACCGGTATACTTGTCGGTACCAACCGAAAGGCCTGCACGATAGCCAGGATGTCGGACGCGGTTACCAGGCCATCCGGCGCACGCCATTGTCCGAAGTTTATATCATAGGAGCTTACAATGTCAGCCCAGTGGCGTCCATCTGAGGGAACATTCGCTGTAACCGCAAAACCAGCACTACTAAAGCTTATACCATCCGTCGTTGATTCAATTCGATAGAGGTGTCCGGGTGCAATGATGCAATCTCCGATATGTAGCGCGGCGCTATTCCATACACGCGGCGCGGGCATGGTGTCAGTGAGTCTGGCAATACTATGTGTGATCTCCTCCGCAGATGAGGGTGGCAATATCCATTTCCAGCGACCTGATACGGATTCGGTGACTCTGTAATTAACCACTTGGTTACCACGATTGGGGAAGAAGGTAGCATAACGGTTGCTTATAATCTTGCAGCCGGCAATGGGCGTGTTCGTAACCTCTAGTGTTTGCCTGTCACAGAAATCGAACGTACAAAGATCACCATCGCTAAAGGTAACAATAGCCCCGGTTGTTACATCGCAGCATTGCGTCGCATAATCGTAGATGAGGGGATTAGAGCACACCCTGGAGATCAAGTCGCAGTTGTCATCAGTACATGCGTTGTTATCGTTGCAATCGATATCATTATCGCAAAAATCACACAGTGGGCCATTGCCGGAATCCGGACCATTGTTTCCAGGGCCAGAAGGAGGGCACTGGACGCCAGCGCGAAAATTAGCCGGTTGAACTAAGGTGTTGCAGGTCGATTCGGAAACATTATGCACACACTTTGTCGTGCCTGGGCCGATGTCATAACAACATGCCCCTGACGTTACGGTAATGGTCGCGCGATTAAAGTTCATGACAGGGTAGATATCACCCAGTCCATCGATATTAAACGTCTCTCCACTGTCCGGTGAAAAATTTATGTTATACGTACCCGCTGCCCCGGCTGGGATTTCAACCAACAGTGTGCCGAACATTTCGGTAGTGCCAATATCCTGTCTACCGACTTGAGATATGCCCCAATAACCGTAGTTTAGTCCTGTATAGTCTACACCTGAAATATAATCAAAACCGAAATAGATATAATTAGTGTTTATGCCGCAGACCCCGCCAACAGGACAATCGCTGACACCATTCGGGCAAGGCGTGGAAGTGCCCACACAAACATCTGTCGCTATGAATCCGCCTTGATCGCAAGTGCTCCCATCTACCGGGCAACCATTGCCCTGCGGACATGCAAGCAGTGGAACACCTGGATAGCCAAGAGGGTTTAGTGCATCACCGACGCCGCTACAATAGCCGGTGCCATCGATGGTTGCTTGTAAAGCGCCCATCAACCCGTCGCCCGTCGTCGCCCAACTGGACGCCCGCAACTCTAGCTCGACCACAACACTTCCATCATCCGCACCACCTGGGATTTCGATCGAGTTGCCCGACAGGCTGGTTACCGGCCCCGTACTTCCGATCGGAACCAAATCAAAAATAGTATTAGGGACGCAGCCAACAATAGGATTGTGGCTCACCTGACCTGTTCCAGGATTACAATTGTCGTTGGTGCACTCATCAAAATCGTCGATCGAAGTCAAGCTGCCACCAGCGGGGTCGCAGCAATCCGTGTTATTGTTGTAGTTTTGTATGTTGCTGCATACACCGGATGCTTGATTGCAGTTGTCATCGGTACATGCGTTGGAATCATCGCACTCGCTATCAACGATACAAAAATGACAATCTGGGCCTAAAGGTGGGCACAATGCGCCAGCGCGAAAATTTGACGGTTGAGGAAGCGAAGCGCACATCGATTCCGTAATCTCATTCATGCACTGTGGAGGGAATTGGAAGATGTCAAAACAACATTGGCCTGTCGTAATGGTAATGGTCGCACCATTCAGGTTCGAAACGGCGTAGGAGTCACCCTGGCCATCCGCATTGAACGTCCTTTCGGTATCCAGCGAAAAATTGATATTATACCTGCCGGCCGCCCCGGCTGGAATCTCAACCAATAGCGTGCCGAACATTTCGATATTGCCGGTATCCGGTTTACCACCGAGTTGAGATACACCAAAAAACTCATAGTTTAGTCCTGGATAGGATACCGCACCAAGAGGATCGAAACCGGAAAAGAGGTAATTGGTATTTGGCTCGCAGGTGTCTCCCGCAGGGCAATCGCTGACCCCGTTCGGGCAAGGCGTGGAAGTGCCCACACAAACATTAATAGCTACGAAGGCACCCTGTTTGCATGTGTTCCCGTCAGCCGGGCAACCATTGCCCTGCGGACATGAAAGAAGAGGAGCGCCTGGATACCCAAGCGGGTTTAATGGATCGCCACCGCCACTGCAGTAGCCAGTGCCATCAATGATTGCTTGCACTGACTGTATCAACCCGTCCCCCGTCGTAGCCCAACCGGACACGCGCAGTTCAAGCTCGACCACAATACTCCCATCATCCGCACCGGCTGGGATTTCGATCGAATTCCCAAACAAGCTGGTCACCGGCCCGGTACTCCCGACAGGTACAAGATCGAAAACAGTATTACCGGGTGGATTTTGCGCTTGGGCGGGCATAGCCAAGATGGAAAGCACGATAGCCAAGGCACACAGCCATGACACCTTGCCGCTGAGTATAAGGACGTGTCCGGAACGATTGCGAGATGTTAGTCTATCGCTCATAAGCTTCTCTCCGTTAATGCACGCCATTGCAGCGTGATACAACTATGTCTCAGAGGCGACCTATCAATACCGCGATTATACCGTAATGCCCTATCATAAAACAAGTAAAAAGTGGCCTTTTTCCATTTTCCCGTCGTTCATGCAGATGGGAACCCAGTTTCATGCCCTACGCTCGGTATAACGCTACTGGTTTTCCGCCTTCTATGAAGCTGGATGCGTCAAGAGCAAAGGGAGGCCCAGTTATCCCGCGCGAGGTTTGGGTATTGGGTGCTTGTGGGTGCTTGGGTGTTGCCTTGACGAGGTTTGGATTATCCTTTTCGTATGTTTATAGCATGGATCGAATGATGAAATATCGACTATTTCTTACTGACTGGGGGCATTTTGGCATGGTTGAACTTGATAATAAAGTTCTGGCTACGTATTTGCCCGGGAAACAAGAAAAAGTTCGTCAGCGCATCCAAGATGATTGGCCTGGGGCGATTGAATCCAAGTCGATACTGACACCATTATGTCGGCAGGTAAAGAAGTATTTTAATGGGTCGAAGGTACGATTCTCTGTGTCGCTCGATCTGTCTCATCTATCGCCTTTTCGCGGTAACGTACTCAAAGCATGTCAGCGCATCCCGTATGGTCAGACGGCTTCCTATGCGGACCTGGCTAGGGTAGTCGGGAGTCCTCATGCGGCGCGAGCGGTTGGCAGCGCCATGGCCCACAACCCGCTACCGCTCCTTGTTCCTTGCCACCGCGTGCTTTGTAGCGATGGTACGATAGGTGGATTCTCCTCGCCAAACGGCATTCGTGAAAAAGAAAGACTATTGCGACTTGAAGGTGCATTGAATAATCAGCAGATGGCGCTGGCCTTTGGTCGATGAGGGTTAAAACTAGCGCTCGGACACACAAGAACTGATGGGTGGCATGGGCAATGCTTTTTTTGCCCGTGGTGGTCTCCGGAACAACACGGGTAAGTCCCGATGTATCCCGAACGAGCTTCGGGATACATCGGGACTTACCCATGCCACCCGACACCCGAATTTTTAGCTGTGACAAAGCACTAGTGGTTTATTATTGAGGGGAACGTCCAGCTATACAAACAGGTAAGATTCCTTATATTTTACCAGCATGATACCCCAAGGAGATGTAATCCTATGATGCGAAAAGCTGTGGTCATTGGCGCCGTGCGCACGCCGGTCGGTAGATACGGCGGTTCGCTAAGTGCAATTCGACCGGACGACTTAGCGGCTATGGTGATCAAAGCGCTGGTCACACGATCGGGTATCGACCCGGCTATGATCGACGATGTATATTTTGGCGCGGCGAATCAAGCCGGTGAGGATAACCGCAACGTAGCTCGCATGGCGGCGCTACTAGCCGGATTACCGGATACCGTTCCAGGGTCAACCGTTAATCGGCTCTGCGCTTCCAGCTTGGACGCCATCAACATCGCCGCGCGCATGATTGAAGCCAACCACGGCGATGTGATGATCGCCGGTGGTGTCGAGAGCATGTCGCGTGCCCCATTCGTACTTCGTAAAGGCCAGACGGCTTTCGATCGCAAAGCGGAAATTTATGATACGACAATTGGCTGGCGTTTTACCAATCCCAAGTTAGCGGCGTTGTATCATCCATATTCGATGGGCGAAACCGCAGAGAATGTCGCAAAGCATCATAAAATCACGCGCGAAGCGCAGGATCAATTTGCCGTTGCGTCACAAATGAAGTGTAAAGCTGCGATGGAAACAGGACGGTTCAAGGATGAAATCATAGCCGTTGAGATTCCGCAACGCAAAGGTGATCCAATCATCGTCGATCAAGACGAACATCCGCGCCCGGATACTACGCTGGAAAAATTGGCCAAACTACGTCCTGCGTTCGCCAAAGACGGCACAGTCACGGCAGGGAATGCATCCGGTATCAATGACGGAGCCGCGGCACTACTCCTCGTGGAAGAAAAAATAGCAGAGCAACTTGGCTTGTCACCCATAGCCAGGGTGGGTGCGTCAGCTACGGCTGGGGTCGACCCTGCCCACATGGGTCTCGGCCCGATTCCCGCTACGCGAAAAGCACTGGATCGCGCCGGACTGACCATGGGTGATGTTGACGTGATAGAATTAAATGAAGCCTTTGCGGCCCAGTCGATTCCGTGTATGCGTGAGTTGGAACTCGACCCCGCGAAAGTTAACCCCAACGGCGGTGCGATTGCCTTGGGTCATCCGCTTGGTTGTAGCGGTGCGCGACTGGTGACTACACTGCTATACGAAATGAAACGTACGCGAGCAAAACGAGGCCTCGCGACCATGTGCGTGGGCGTCGGGCAAGGCGTAGCTACGCTGTTTGAATCACTATGACTCGTCTTACCGCCATCGCCTTGGCCCTGATCGCAGTGATTTATCTGGTCTGTTGCTCGATTGGTTTAACCTGGGGGTTGCCTTCGCGCGACGTGGACACATATTTATTCGGCGAGCAGACGCCTTGGTCCGGCGAAACCATCTATGCATTAGCCCATGCCGACAAGAAATTCGACGCTTCGCGCGGAGCGGATGTTGATCCTGACCCGATAGACAAATCCACCGGCCAACCAGTTCATCTGACCCAAACAAAAAGTGATATAGCGAAGATCTATCTTCGTTACCGCCTCTTTACTCATCAACCTGACGAGATGATTACCATGATGGCCCTGGCTGGCATGAAGCCTGGCCAACTACAGTTTGATCCCAAACTGTATCAATACGGCGGGTTGTTTATCTACCCCGTCGGGGCATTAATCAAACTATGCGGCTTACTCGGTTTGATCGAAGTACGCGGTGATGTGGTCTATTACCTCGATCACCCCGACGAGTTCGGCAAGTTCTATATCGTCGCCCGAGCCTACGCGGCTGCGTGGGGATTACTAGGTATATGCGTAGTCTTTGCCATCGCCCGTCGTATCAGTTCGGACGCTGCCGGTGTCGTATCCGCAGCACTGTTTGCGATTATGCCGGTTGTAATCTGTATGGCCCACGAAGGAAAGCCCCATCTCCCCGGTGCGGTGCTTATGCTATGTGCAGTATATTTCGCTATGCGCGCCATAACATCTACGCGCTGGTCTTGGTGGTTCATGTGCGTTTGCTGTGGGGCTGCGGTGGGTATGGTGTTGTCGTCCGCACCGATTTTGATCTTGATTCCGCTGGTTTGCGTTACACAATATATCGGCTGTGCTGCTGGAAAAAAAGATTCCCCAAAGCAGGAAACCATCACACGTAGCCATGCCGTTTTGCGCACCATCACAGGTATTGTCGTGGCCATGACTGTCTATCTCATCACCAATCCGTATATCCTCATCAATACGATCACCAATCGTGCAGTGCTTCGAAGTAACTTCGGCAATTCGCTGGCCATGTACGACATTTCACGCATCGGCGAAGGGTTCGTTCGCGTGATTGAGTTGACCGTGGAAGGGGCGACGTGGGTGTTATGTCTCGGCGGTGTCATCGCTTTGATCGCAGGGCTTTGTCGAAAGCGGTGGATCGCACTGCCGCTGTTGATCTCAGCCGGTATATTCTTCCTTCAATTCGTACTCATCGGCGCGGGCAAACCGGCGGAGTATGGCCGATTCGGCATTTTCACCAACAGCGCCTTAGCCATCGGGACGGGATGTGTAGTGGCTAGCTTTTGGCACAGTCGGGCACGTGGGTTGGTCATCACCATGACGCTGTTAGCTATTGTCTCCGTTGGCATTAAAGGGGCTATATACTTAAATCATTTTTATGCTGATACAACGACAGAGCATTCGCGTGCCAAACTCGCACAAGCATTGACCATTAACGCTAAAACGTATTTTTCGCAAGGTAAGCCTTCGGTCATCGCCCTACCGGCAGAGCCTGCACCTTATAACTGTCCGCCGCTCAATTTTTCACAAATAGATATGGTGCTCTATCCACCGGGCACGCCATTTATGATTCATGAAGCAAATGCACCCGACGCTTGGATTCAGGTGGTGGATACTATTCAGGGTGAGCCTATCGAATCTGCCAAATTGAATGCCCTTCCGCATGAAGCTTTAACAACATGGACCACGACGCCGTTTGGTGGAGCAGGCGTGAAGAACATGGCAAGCCCCATCAGTTGGGCCGATAAACCATTTATCTTGTATTCCCGACCGCGCGACAGTAATTAACATTCATCGTCAGATAACGTCGCCGTTCACACACTATCAAACGACTTACTCAATCGATACTTGCTACATTTGATTCTCATTCCGATAGATAAGGATAAACAACCGCAGATACTAGAGCGGTCTCACCGTTTGGAATTCATGGTTTGCGCATGCCGTCGCGCTGTCGGGAAGGAATGTTATTCAATGTCGAATCCACTTTGCCATTTTGAGTTTATGTCCCGAGACCCGGAAAAGTTCAAGGCGTTTTATAGCACGGTATTCGACTGGAGTCTCGATGACGTTTCGATGCCAGGGTATACCTTAATCAATGCCGGCGCAGAACCATCCGGCGGCATGTTCCCCTCGCCGGACAACGTACCTACTGGTTGTGTCAATGTTTACTTTATGGTTGAAGATATCAAGGACACACTGGAGCAAGCCAAAACGAACGGAGCGAAAGTTCTCATCGACAAAACAGAAATCCCGCGTGTTGGTCACATCGCCATGATTAGCGATCCTGAAGGAATCTGTGTGGGTTTAATGCAATCAAACAGATGATGCAGTCGGTTATGCCATCTCATCACACAGCGTAATTTATACGCTGACATGATCTCACAATACCGTTTACCAGGTATTTCAATTCACCGCTTGTTTAGTATGGAGCGCAGCGCAATACGCCGGCCTCGGCGTTTTTGTTTGCCGTTTGCCTGCACAGGACGTAGTGGCCGGGGAATTTTTTCAATGGGAGAAAAAACACCTCGACATTGACGGCAGTAGCGTGACTTAGCGACTTCCAACCCTGAAATAACGTGTGGAAACGCGCAAAATGGGCAGTGCACGTATAACGCTTCCATGATTTCCCCCTCCCCAACTACCAGACTTGGCAGATTGACGAATCCCCAGTGAAAACGGCGTAGATCATCCCCATACCGACCAGCGACGTATAGCATGTCTCTCTCAGAACGAGACAGACCTAGTTCCCCACTAAGCCTACAATATCAGCCAGGAGCATCACGGCATCTTGCGTCCCCAGCTCCATGATATCACGCGATAACGGCGCGTTTTTGAACTCCTGATCTGCCAAAAACGCATCGGCTGCTGAGCGATCGTCCATAATGGCAGTGTCATCATCCACATGACTGAGACCAAGCAAGTGACCCGCTTCATGTGCGGTGACATTACCAATCGCCTCGGCTAAATCCACAAGCGACGGAGCAGTACTGAAAATTTGTGGTTTGAATGACTCTGCAAAAATAATAGCATCATCGCAGAAATCAGCATTGTATAAATCTACAGCGTCCGCGATGCCAAACATAGTCGGGCTAAACCCCCCCATGAATATCGTCGTCACTTCCGTCGTTGAGCTTGGCGGATTATCCGAAGTCAACACCTCCACATTGAACCGCTCGAAATTCCTAGCCACGGAATCTCGAATGAATCCCTTTAGCTGTTCGGTCTGCCCGCTATATATAGGGCTGATTTGATCCGCATCAAACGCCGGGATAGTAGTTGGTCCGAGCGGGGCATCATTGATGGTACCGCCGTCGAAATCGATCACGACAATTTGCCGCGTAGCGATAGGAACCTCAAGGCCCCGATTAACGACAATGTCGACTTGATAACTGCCTTTATCCTGACCCGGGCCGGCAAAGGCGGAGTTCGTAATAGCTAGATAATAGGCGTCGTTATCTCGACGTACAATCCACTGCAGATACGAATCAAAGTTATTACTACTGACATCATCGTTGACATACACAACATGCGACTGGCTATCAAAGACAGCTACTGATACATCAAGCACGGAACCCGGTGTTGTGGTAGTAATCGTGAGCTGATCGCCGGCGTTTAATGAGCCAAGCAGGAACACATCGATATCGCCTTCAACTTGCACGGTGCCCTGCAATCCCGCCACGTCATTCTCATCAAAAACAGCCACGATAGCTTCGGCTAAGGTGTCGTTGGGTTCATTATCTGTTTTCCCGATAGGACTTGTGATGGTTTCATCGCGATTGCCGTCGACGATGATCCCGTTAGTCCCTCCTGATAAAGACCCAACGCCCGAACCACATCCCGATAGTCCTGCGGTAAGCAAAAACACGATCAAGAATCGATGCAAGCTGCGTGTGGTTGTAGTTCCGTAGATCAAGATGTTAATGCTTCCTTATGGATATATATCACAATGGTAAGTGGCCATTCAATAAGACATACGCAGTTACATGAGGAATATCTTGGGTTCGCATACTCAATGAGTAGGATACATCCCGCTAGGCATAACCTAGTGGTTTTCCAATCCGCAGCTACTCAACATAAAGCCACTTCTTGCGGACATATCATCCTTCCAGGCAGCCCGCCCTTTGGCACCGGTAAACAACAACTTTGTAGAAAAGTCTAAATCAACATCTCCACCAACACCATCAACCAGCAGCATGATCGCATTCTGCATACCCACGGGGAATACATCGGGATAGATCGAAGACTGGGTAAAGGTCTGATCCAGCATAAGCTGGTTCAAGCTTGCGGTTATATCCATGATACCCGAAGGATCGGAAGTATGTATCAGACCTAGTAGATGTCCAATCTCATGGCTAGTCACATTGGCCAACGCTTGGGCTATCTCATCATTACTTGGCTGCAAACCGCCAAACACTGCGAAGGTATCCGTAAAAACAATGGCTACCTGACCTGCGGTCGCATTGTATTCATCAACGCCTTCAGCTACACCGAGCAGGCCGGGATCGGATGAACCGAAAAATACCCTTGTCATATAAGATTCAAATCGAGCGCCTTCGCTAGTGGATAATATCGTGATATCAAGGTCGGTAAAATCCTCTCGTACCTTTTGTACCAATGCTTTGATTACATCGTCAGTCTTACCTGCAAATCTCGTGTCTATTTGTGATGCATCAAAACGTGGGACATCCACAGCCGGACGCGTGCTAATGCGTACATTGTTGCCACCATCGAAGACTAAAAGGACCGTATCCGGCCTGGGCGAAGGTGTTACCGCATCAGGCACTACACTGGCCACCAGGCCGTATTCACCGTTGGCGCTATACCCCGGCGTGGCAGACACTGCTATATAGTAGGCGCTTGATGCGCGTCTGGCGATGATATCAATAAATGGTTGTTGAGAACCAAGATACACGTTGCGGTGATCATTGACCAATAGGGCAGCCCCTTGTTCGTCAAAGAGCGCAATCGCACCATTGAGCGTATCTTCAGTCGTCATATCGACGATGATACGATCGCCGACAGCTACAGCGCCGAGGTTGTACAGGTCTACATCGCCTGCACCGTTGATCGAACCACGGATGACCAATGAAGATTCGGGAATGGATACCAATTCCGCCGATTGAAAGGCATCGTTGGTATCGGTTTCAAAGAAGATGTCTTCGGCACTTTCATCCAGCAAAGCAAGACTAAGCGTCGGTCGCGAGGGACGCGAACCATCAAGCCCGGGAATCACCCCGCAACCCACGAGCAGTAAAATCGTTATGTTTGCAGACCAGAATCCCGCGCGTACACGGCGTTGTTTTTGGACCAGCACAGTTCATCCCCCCCCGTTCCATATGCGAGTAAATACTTTCCCCTGCCGATTCGCATCACCGGCTACTCCCACATAGGAGTTACGCAAACCGTGCAGGTTGGCCGTCGTAAGTGCGGCGATGAAATCGTCGCGACTCACGCCGGCCAACCCCCCGGTCAGCTGTGCTTCGTCCCCCTCCAATGCGAATGTACAATACGCCCGTCCAACAAGCAGTCCGATGAATGGTCTGGGCTGGAAAAACGTCTGGATTGAATTTTTTTACCTTTATAAGCTCAAAATTCCGTGAACTTTAGGACGTTTTTGGTAAAAATGATGCGTCCGAAAAAACGTTAGCTATAATATCCGGCATTGATGACTACGATTCCATTTACCACTGAGCAGCAACAAGCCATCGAGGCTACCGGTTGCAGCGTGATTGTGTCCGCTGCGGCGGGTTCTGGTAAGACCGCCGTCCTTGCCCAACGATGCGCCTATCTGGTGTGTGATGCTCCACCACCATATCGCTGTGATGTAGATCAACTCGTCGTGTTGACCTTTACTGATGCAGCAGCCACTGAGATGCGTGATCGAATCGTAGCCGCCCTTCGTGAGCGACTCCAGAACCAACCCAACGACCGTCGGCTTCGTGAGCAAATAGCGATGTCCGGGGCTGCGCATATATCCACGATTCATGCCTTTTGCCAATGGCTTATTCGCCGATGGTTCAATGAACTTGGTCTTGATCCAGCCGCGACATTGCTCGACGGAGACGAATCGAATCTGCTACGCCGGGAAGTTCTGCACGATCTCTTTTCCACGCTGTACGATCGTGCGCACACAGTACGCAACGCTTCGGATCATATTCGAGCGGGCGATCCGCATGACGAAGAATCCGTCGCATCTAACCCATTCAATATAACCAACGAAGACTACAACCAATTAAGCGCTGGTTTTATCGATCTTGTAGACGTCTATGGGCTAGGCCAGGATGCGCCTATTGGCTCGTTGATTCTGCAACTCGCTGAATTCTTATCCTCACTACCGGATTCGGAAAGTTGGTTAACAGAAGCTGAGTCGGTTCAATCGCAGTCTCCGGAGACGATTATCCTACGTCTGATCGGCGAGCTACAAAGTGAAATGCAACGTCAGATTCAGCATTGCCAGCCATTAGCCCAATGCATCGAAGCCGGGCTTGAGATCGGTCTACCCTACGCAGAATCTATTCGGGCCTATGTGGAACAACTCCAGGTGTGGTCAGCTAAGTTGTCCAGCCGTAAGGCTGATACACACGATTCGACTGAGGTAATGCTAAAGTCCTTCGAAACGCTGCGTGGCGAAATCGAGACCTATGAATTTTTGAAGGCGACATCAAGGCTGGCCAAAGATGCGCCGCAGACAGTACGTCAGGCCCGTGACCAGGCCAGTAAACACTTGACCCATGTGAAGAAGGATTTATTCACCAAACGAATTAAATCCCGTTATAGCCTATTTTCCGTTGATGAATGGAAGGCAGGCCTGGAACAGGTTTCGCCGTATGTGGCGACGATCACCCAACTTTCGCGGGCTTTTCTTCACGCCTACGCTGCACGGAAAAAACAAGAGGCCCTACTCGATTTCTCCGACCTCGAGCGATATGCGTTTGTGCTGTTAACCCGCGATGGTCAGGTTGATAGCCCTTCGGAAATAGCGGTTGAATTGCAACAACGCTTCACCCACGTACTCGTCGATGAATTTCAAGACATCAATCCCATTCAGCAAGCGATTCTTAAGTTAATAAGCCGAGAATCCAACGCCGACCTCGATGACAATCTCTTTACGGTAGGTGATGTAAAACAGAGCATCTATCGATTTCGCCTGGCGGAACCTGCACTATTTACCCATCGATTGCACACGTTTCGCCTGGCAACGGGACAACATCAGGCTATCGATTTACAAAAAAACTTTCGTAGTAGACCCCAGGTGATCGACGCGGTAAATCTCATCTTTCGATCGCTCATGCCGGGCCGGGAAAATGGCATCGTCTATGACCAACAAGCAGAGCTATGCCTGGGTAGAGACGTGCAAAACGACCCGAGGCAACCCGTCGAAATTCATCTGTTGCAACGACGTTTCACGCAAGAGGAAAGTGAAGAAGAGCCTTCAGTGATGGATGCTCAAAGTTCCAAGCACTGGACCTATGCGGCGCGGGAAGCTTACGTCATTGGTTCGCGTATCAAATCGTTAATGGAGACGGGGACGATTCAACCAAACGGCAAAGCCCTTACGTACAAACATATAGCTATTTTGCTCAGGGCGGCGCGGGTCAATGGCGAGCAGATGGCTACGATGCTAACGAAGATGGGTATTCCCGCATACGCAGCGGCGGGTGGTTCGTTGATGGAAACCGTTGAAGTGCGCGATGCATTAGCAGCCATGCGGGTGCTGGATAATGCGCAACAAGATATCCCATTGGCCGCGGTGATGCGCAACGGCATATTCGGTGAAACCTTTGGCCCTGACGACCTACTTTTGGTGCGTAACCTGAATCGCAGTATACCGTTTCATGCCTGCGTGCGTGAGTATGCCGTGTCAGGCAGCCATGAGGCGCTACGCGAGCGCGTGATATCACTGCTGGCTCGCATCAAGCGATATCGCAAAGCGATGCGCCTGCAATCGGTAGCTGATGTGTTGTGGGAGCTGTTCGAGGAGTTTGGTTTTCTGGCCTATGTGGGTGGCCGGCCACAGGGACGGCAACGCCGCGCCAACCTGCTCAAATTGCACCAACTCACGCAGGAATTCGGGGGATTTCGGCGACAAGGATTACATCGATTCATCCGGTACATCGATTCGCTGACCGATGCCAACCGAGATGTATCCATCGCGCCCACGAGTAGTGAAAGCGAAAACGTCGTACAAATCCTCACCATACATCAGAGTAAAGGGCTGGAATTTCCGGTTGTTTTTCTGGCTGGACTGGGCACAAAATTTAATCTGGGCGATCGAAGTGGACGCATGATTTATGAGCGTGTGGGAAAGCTCGGCCTGCGGGTGATCGACAGAGAAAAAATGATCGAGTACCCCTCCGCAACCCATCACCTGGTGGTGGAGGAAGTTGAGCGTAATGCCCGCGACGAGGAGGTGCGTATTCTGTACGTAGCCATGACACGGGCGCGGGACAAACTCGTCATGGTCGGTTCAACAAATGAGTTGGAGGACTGGTCAAGCCTGCCTTCCCGCCATGCGCCGCTACCACCCATCACCCAACATGAGCTAACCACGGCTTCGTCACCGTTGGATTGGCTTTATCCCACGTTAGCAGCTTCACCACTGGATACGATTAGTGCATCCGACCAAGCTACAAATACCTTGTTCACCCTGCAAACCTATCTACCCGAGCAGATGCAAGCATGGCGGGCACAAGCACAACCGACGGAGGATGAGTCTGCAACGCTACGCGCAATCGCTAACTTGCAACCGATTCCCAGTGGTGAACCTATCGCACTGAATGATCCGCAAGCACAGCGCGTCATCCAACGATTTGATCGTGAGTATCCTTTTCTAGGAGCCACTTCCATCCGGGCCGCCATCGGCGCGAGCGAAGTGAAACGATATTTCGAAGATACCCGGGATGCACCAGCGCAATTCATCAATGCTGATGGACAAATGCATCATGGCGACAAAAAAGTTGCCTTGACCATGCCCGAGGAAAATGCCCCCCAAAACGATGATGCACCCATGCAACGAGGCATCATCAATCACCGATTGTTGCAGCACCTGAATTTTTCGACTGCGCGAGACGAAGCAGACATAAGGGCTGAGATTAAAAGACTATGCCGGGAGCAACTGCTGAGTGAAGAGGAGGCATCATGGATCGAAATTGAGGCTATCGCTTGGTTTTTATCGACGCCGCTGGCTGAAAAAATTCGCCGTACCGGGCAGGCCCTTCGCCGAGAGTTCCATTTTATCTGCACTCAACCGATCGACTGGTTCGACCCAACAGTCGAAGCTCAACCAAGCGATACGGTGTTAGTACGCGGCATCGTAGACGGCGTTTTACCAGAAGAGCGGTCAGTCGAAATCATCGACTACAAAACGGACCGGGTCTCTTCTGCCGACGTAGCTGAGCGCGCCCAAAGCTATCGACCACAAATGACGCTGTACGCCCGGGCCATCCAAAAACTCTGGAAAAAGCCGGTTAGCCAATGCTCGCTCGTATTTCTAACCCCAAGGAAAATCGAGGTACTCAAAGACTTGTGATACCACTGCTTTTTTTAATGACATGGGTTGCCACGCAAGCAGTAGCACACCGTCATTCCCGCGAAGGCGGGAATCCAGCCACACCCGGCGACTTCGTTTTTCCAGTCCACATACAGCATCCTTCGTTTCTGTGTATCGCTTTTTTGAAGCAATCTTCCGAGAAAAAATGAGCATTGACCGCTACAAAATAAATGAGCTTGCTCTAGTTGTCCTAACTCGCCGGTCGTGGTACGAACCGTGTAGGAAAATGAGGCGGTAGCTAACAGTCTATGATTAACCAACGGACCTGCGTAACAATATGACCAACAGCCAACAGAATTGCATCAACCAGCGCACATGTGAAATCGGATATGAGATATTCGAGTGCGCTGCTCAAGCTCAACCGCACATCTGGCAACGCGCCTGGTGGTTGGAGCAGATGACGAAAGCGCTGGACCCTTATCCAGCTATGCAAACGAGACTATTCCAGTTCGTGGATTGTCTACCCGCACTCCGAACCCATCGAGACATCGCCCGCCATCTGCGGGAATATGTTGATCCCACCCAAACCCCCTTTCCACAGTTCACCGCTGCGGTCCTGGGTACCGGGAAAGGGCAAAACCGGAGAGCAGAATTCGTGGGTAAGATGGCCGGGATAGGCGCGATCCAAATGGCCCATCGTTTCATCACCGGCTATGACATCCCCACAGCCATGAAGACCATCCAACGATTACGCCGAAACGGTATGGCCTTCACCATGGACGTACTCGGCGAATCCACAACCAGCTACGCACGAGCCGATGCCTACGCACAGCTGTACCACGGTCTAATTCGCCGCCTTCCCGGGCGCACACGTCTTTGGCCCAGTGACCCGGACATCGACCAAGACCATTACGGTCGGCTGCCGCGCGTCAACTTATCCATCAAATTGACCGGCTTGGACCCCCATTTCGACGCCATCGACCCGACGCGGTCCATCCGCGTAGTCTGCGAAAGATTACGTCCATTACTGCGCCAAGCGCGTGAAGCGGGCGTGTTTATGAATATCGATCTCGAATCCACAAAACATCGAGAAATCACCTTTGAACTATTCAAGTCACTGCTGATGGAAGATGAATTTCGCACGTGGACCGACATTGGCATCGTCGTGCAGGCCTACCTACGTAGCGGCGAGCAAGACCTTCGTCGTCTGCTTGATTGGGGTCAACATCGTGGACATCGCTTCTCGATTCGGTTGGTGAAAGGAGCTTACTGGGACGCAGAAACCGCCGCCGCAGTTCGCAACCATAAAACGCCGCCGGTCTGGACGCGTAAGTGGGAGTCGGATGCCTGTTATGAACGACTCGCACGTATCATGCTGGAAAATACGCACCTGATTCGACCGGCATTCGCTTCGCACAATGTGCGTTCACTGGCCTACGTACTGGCCTTAGCTGAGTCGCTGGGCCTATCGCGCCGACACTTTGAAGCGCAAATGCTCTACGGCATGGGCGATCCCCTAAAAAGTGCGATGATCAAACTCGGCGTTGGCCTGAGGGTCTACTGCCCCTATGGCGATCTTATGCCGGGTATGGGATATCTCATTCGCCGACTGCTCGAAAACTCATCCAATGACAGTTTCTTAAAACAATCATTCACCGATCGAACGTCTCATGAAAAACTCCTGCAAGACCCTGCCGTCGCTCAGCCGCCCAGCGCGCCGCTGCCGAAACGTTATTATCGAAATACTTATATCGAGGAATCTACGTCCATGTTTACCAATGCTTCCCATACCAATTTCGCCATCGAGGACAGCCGTAAAAAAATGATCGGTGCAATTCAGTATGTACGAGGCGAGGCATCACGACTGTACCCGGCTGTAATCGACGGTCAGTCCATCACAACCGAAGACACTTTCGCTTCATGCAATCCGTCGAATAACGCAGAAGTCATCGGGCGCATCACCCTAGCCTCAACCATGGACGCTGACCGCGCAGTCGCCGCAGCAATGCGCGCATTCGATACCTGGCGACATACCACCGCGACGCTACGAGCGGACCTATTGCGAAAAGTAGCGAATCGTCTGGAGGACAGACGGTTCGAGCTGGCAGCTACGATGATTCTCGAAGTCGGAAAACCCTGGCGCCAGGCCGATGCCGATGTCACTGAAGCAATCGATCATTGGCGATATTACGCCGACCAGATCGAACACATTCAAAATAACCCACGTGTGCGAAATCTCCCCGGTGAAGATAATCAACTAACCTACTCACCCAAGGGAGTTTGCGCAGTTATATCGCCGTGGGCGTTCCCGTTGGCTATTCTGTCCGGCATGACCGGCGCCGCTTTGGCTGCGGGTAACACGGTGGTCATCAAACCGGCGTGCGAAGCCTCCATAGTCGCAGCCAAGCTTTTTGAGACCTTGATAGAAGTGGGCCTACCCGCCGGCGTAGTTAACTTTCTTCCGGGCCGAGGTTCACAGGTCGGGTGGCACCTTGTCGAGCACGGCGACGTGAACATCATAGCCTTTACCGGTTCTCAAGAAGTAGGGACACGAGTGATTCATGCGGGTGCTAACGTGCGTCCTACCCAAGCCTTTATTAAGAAAATGATCGTCGAAATGGGTGGTAAGAACGCCATTATCGTCGATCGTGACGCCAATCTCGATGAAGCGGTACAGGCGATACTCGAATCCTCGTTTGGTTATGCCGGACAAAAATGTAGTAGTTGCAGTCGGGTCATTGTCATGGATGAACTGTTTGACGAACTAGCCCAGCGACTCACCGAAGCCGTCAATAGCCTAACAATCGGCCCGGCGGAACAACCTGCCGTCCAGGTTGGGCCGGTGATTAATGCCCGCGCGGTGGCACGTTTCAATACTTATTTAGAGCTGGCACGCTTAGAGGGAAAGGTGCTCGTGCAAGCCTCATTACCCGACGACGCTGACAAGGGGCATTTTGTGGCCCCCACAGTCATAACAGATATCACAAGTAACGCCCGCATCGCCCAAGAGGAAATCCTCGGGCCAATGCTGGTTTTATTACGAGCTACCAACTTCGACGAAGCCTTGGATATTGCCAATGGCACGCGGTACGCCCTCACCGGCGGCCTGTTCTCTCGAAGCCCTGACCACATCAACCGTGCCAAACAGGCGTTCGCCGTGGGCAATCTGTACATCAATCGCAGCATTACCGGCTCACAAGTAGACGCTCAGCCTTTCGGCGGCTTCAGATTGAGCGGCACAGGCGTCAAAGCAGGTTCACCCGATTATTTACTGCATTTTATGGATGCACGATGCATTACCGAAAATACTTTACGCAGCGGTTTAGTACCGGATGAAAATCATTCCAACATCGTGTAGACTATTGATCGCTAGGAGAAAGGCAGTCAACGTCGACAGCCTCTAATGTAGGATGAGAAGGAGACCCGCGGATGGAATTATCAGAATTTATTAATACACTCTTGGTCAATGCAGTGATCTTTGCCCTGGCGCTGTTTTTTGCGTCGAACATATTTTAATACCGGAAGTACGCTGACCGAAAGCGTATTGAGTACATAAGAAGCCCCTACAATGAATAGGTCGGGGTTGCGTACGCTCAAAATTTGCTAAACGAAAGATGATGTCGCACGGACAGCCTCGATGTGGGTTAACAAGGCACGCGGGCTGACGGAGGTATCATCATGGGCTATGCATCGTCGGTGGCCAAGTGGGCATGGTCCTTGCGCTTGCCCGCATGGACTACAGGCTAGCTGCGACATAACGCTGATGGCGCTGGGATAGTCGCTAGCTAAAACGCTATCGGTAACCGTGAACACCGTGATCGTTGGCTTGCCTAACGACCCGGACAAATGCATAGGAAATGAATCGCTGGTGATAATCATGTCTAGCTGCGCTATCACCGCAGCCAGGTCAGCCGGGGCCGGCGTGCTGCCTACAAGATCGATCATCGCAGAAGTTGGTGGCAATCCGCGTAAATCTTCTGCATGCGCCACATGCAACGCCTGTGGGAACAATTCCCGTATGCAGTCCCGATCCGGATCATCCCCACCGAGCAGATACACGCGATAGCCGGCGCTAACAAGCAGGTCTGCCAATTCTTTGCACGCGGTGAGTGGATAAGACCGCAACGAATCACGTCGCCCCATAGCCAAGCCAACGGTCTCGCCACTGAATTCCGGTAGCTGCCACTGATCTTGATGCGCCGACGGAACGACAATGGTTCCCGGCTTTTTAGTCGGCGGAGTATGCAGGCAAGCAGTAAACACCGTGCGGCAACTAAGAGAATGCCCTTTGGAAATAGATTCGATCCCCTCGAAACACATATAGTACCCGTACCGATCAATGGCATCGGCTGACGGCGGGTAAGCCATAAGGTTGGCAATGTGTGGCGACAGTGAAAAGACGGCTTTAGCCTCTTCGCGACAGGATATGTCTATACTAATATCTGGGTACGCTTCAAGCAGCGCCTCCAGGCATGATGCAACGACCAGTGCGTCACCGCCCCGCCCAATAAAGGCTAGCAATAGTCGTTCATGGGAAAGAGCTTGCCCGCGATAGTGAGGTAATTGTCGATCCAGGCCTTCCACCAATTCGATCGCACCATCGCGCAATCCCAACCCGGCCTCTTCGTCGTGCAACACATACGATTCACCCACACGCAATTGATACGCAAGTTGGTTTTGTCGATCACATACACGACAATCCGTGATGGCTTTGACGATTTGCAACGGTTAGCATCCTCCCACTAAGGCAGTTTCATTAAGTATGTCATGAGCCGCACACTTTAGCTTGCGCGGTGTTACGATGTTTGTGCTGCGTTCAACGAATGATGACACGACATCTAACTGTTACAAGTGCATGGTCGCTGAGCATGTGACGGGTGGCATGGGCAAGGCTTTTTTTGCCCGTGGTGGCCACCGGAGCTACACGGGTAAGTCCCGATGTATCCCGACGTGTAGTCGGGATACATCGGGACTTACCCATGCCACCCGAATTCTTAGCTGTGACGAAGCACTAGAGCGTTATCCCGTATATTCGAAACGTCGTATCTATGAAAAACGCCAGATCAATCCGTGTTCGATAGCGCTTCAAAAATATGCGTTTACCTTACACCAACAGGAGCGATGGCCACGACACAACGGATACTACCCATCTCAATGGTCGTATCGGTCTATTATGTGCTTAGCTAATGAAATGGGAGTGTATGTACCGAACACCGCAATACAAACAATCGAAATGCCCGATAAAGTCAACGCACCATGAGTGCCAATTATGGTTTGAACCGGCCACTCAACCTAAATCCGCTAGTAGGGTTTTGATAAATCCCTTAACCAATGGCGGCGGAACGTTTTCGATCTTGAGGGGGGCGTCGCGCTGCGCCAACTTTTCTACATAGAGTAGCGCCGGCTTGCCCGCTTTGCGCATACGATCCACCACGTTTTGTGCATCTTCGAGTTTGGAATCGCGCATGGCTACAATGTAGGTCTGCACCTCGGAAGAAAAATCTGTGGCTGCACCGGTACCCGCCTCGCCACCTGAAATACCGCCCTTGGGATTATCCGTGGCTTGATGGATCATGGCTGCCACCCGCGCAGACTCTCGTCTTGCTTGCGCCTCACGACGTTCTTCCTCTTCATCGACCGGCGCGAGCGGAATTTCTTCGATTTGATCGGGCGGCGCAGGTACATAAACTTTATTCTGGCAATAGGGGCACTTGCCGTATCTGCCACCCGCGTTATCCGGTGCACGTATGAGTTTGCTACACTTAGAACAATGAAGTTCGATGGGCATCGCCAGGCCTCCTCAAACTATGGTATATTCGTCGACAGCACTTCCAACCCTCAGTCGACGTTGATCACCTGCCTACAATCGGTCGTTCGACCGCCTCGCTTTGAACACCAATCGTATCGGGATTTCGTCAAAGGGTAAACATTCTCGGAAGCGATTGATCAGAAAACGCTGATAATCCTGTTTCACATAGGAAGGATTGTTGACAAAAATGATAATCGTAGGAGGCGAAGTCGTGACCTGCGTCGCGTAAAAAAACTTCGGTCTTTTCGTACCCCGCTTGGCACGGGGCGCATTAGTGGCTAAAGCTTGTTCGAGCGCTCGGTTCAATTCACCAGTCCCCACACGCTGGCAGGATTGTTTATACATTTCCGAGGCTAAGTCGATCGTTGAGTCGATATTACGTCCGGTTTCAGCCGTAGTGAACGCAATCGGCGCGTAATCTAATTCTCGAAGCGTTTTCGTGAGGTAATCACCATAGGCATCCGTATTAGACTGCCCCTTGGCTAAATCCCATTTATTCACCACCAGAATGCACGGCTTAAACGCTTGGGCAATGAACTGTGAAAGACGTTTATCCACTTGACCAACCGGCTCGGTAGCGTCAATCAGAAATAAAACCACGTCGGCACGCTCGATCGAAAGCGTCGCTCGTGAGTACGCGTAGTACTCAATATCATCAGCTATCTTAGCTTTCTTTCGCAGGCCTGCGGTGTCGATAGCGACGAGCACGCGCCCATCCTTTTCAAATCGTACATCCACGCTATCGCGCGTGGTACCGGGAATCTCGCTGACAATCACACGATCTTCTCCGGCTAGGGAATTCACAAACGTGCTCTTTCCTGCGTTTCGTTTACCCACCAGTGCAATCTTGATCGCGGCATCCGCCGGGGCCGTGGATGCCTGAGAGCCTATATGTTGCACAATTAATTCGCGAAGAGAGGTGCGACCCAAACCTGAATTAGCACTGACGGGTAATGGCTGACCGAACCCAAGCCTAATGAACTCACCGATCATGCCATCCATGTGAGGTTCGTCCACTTTGTTGGCTATCAAATGAACTTGATCCTGATGTGCCCTAAGTAAATCAGCCGTACGCCGATCTAAAGGATTTAGTCCCTCACGACCATCGACCACAAAGAGTATGATCGTGGCTTGGCGAACCGCATATTCAATCTGACGTTCCACATGGCTGCCCAGATCGTCACGATCGACAATGCCATAGCCTCCGGTATCCACAAGTTCAAAGTATTGGTCGTCGATATCGGTAATAGCTGAGATACGATCGCGGGTCACACCCGCCGTGGATTCTACAATACTGATGCGCGTACGGGTAATGGCATTAAAGAGGCTGCTCTTGCCGACATTGGGTCGACCGACGATAGCGACAATGGGTAAAGCCATATTCTGTCATCACTGCCTGGAGCACCGTTTCACACATTTTGTGACCATGCACCTAAATCTGATCCGCGGCACTGGATCCCGCAGCACGGGGGTTTTGCGAAGCTGTCGAGTACTGGTAAACTCATGAACCGTCCCGAGCGTACCTGATCGTGTGCAACGCTGAAGTACCTATAGTTTAGAGAAGCAGTGCAACTGAATCCGCTGCTCGTGTCAACTGGATAGTCATCGACACCACCATCATATCAGGCGTTAGATGCTTATGATACATACCATACCTCAACCACAACAACAGCAACTACTAGCTGTGGCACGATCGACAATCCGCGCTGCGATTGCCAAATCGCCGCCGTCTACCTCTGAGCTTCCCAAAATCACCGGCGAGTACGGCGGGGCGTTTGTCACTTTGTGGGTAACCGGTGAGCTACGCGGATGCGTCGGCTATTTCGCCACCACAAACGATCTCGTGTCAACCGTTCGCGCGTTGACAATTAGTTCATGGCAGGATCAACGATTCGCAGGCCGGCGCGTGACCGTAGGAGAGCTAGACCAACTCGTCATTGAAATCTCGCTATTATCACTACTTACGCGTATCGATACCCCCCGGTCTATCGTCATCGGGAAACATGGCATTGTGGTGCGAAAAGGCAAACAGCAGGGGTGTTTTCTACCGAAAGTAGCTGTGGAACGGGGATGGGACGCAGAGACGTTTCTCACCCAGGCTTGCTCAATGAAAGCTAATTTACCACCCCAGGCCTGGCATGAGAAGGAAACGGACATCTTCACGTTCACCGCGCAGGTATTCTCTGAATCTCAGGCCTTTGAATCAGACAATCCGTAACCACGAAACCCGGGTTAGCTACATGAGAGAAAGTCGTATCGTCGCGGTTGATCATGTTCATTTGGAAGCCCCATCAGGCCTGGAAGAGTCGATGCGATGGTTCTATGGCGACCTCGCCGACCTTCAAGCGATCCAGGAAGAGCATGATTATAGGGCATCCATGGGTTTCAAATCGGAACGAATCAAGCTTTGGCTGCATTTCCTGGACCAGCCCAACATCGATTCTGTGCCCATTCGAGTCACAATATTGATAAAATGGCTGGATGCCCTCATCGAAGAGCTTGAAATACGGCAACGAGAATATCAGCCAGTGAGCAGCCTTAGCATCACTGGGCGTGAAATATCCACACTGGACCCAGCAGGGAATCGTGTCGTTTTCAGACAATATTGGCCCTTTGCGCTGGTGTAGGAACTGGAATGAAAAAAAGACGTATATTGGTTAGTGACAATTTCGCCCATTGGCTGTATAGTACTGCAGTCGCTTGGGGCTAAAGACAGCCTTGTCTGTAGTATACTCTTCCGTCTCACTGATTCCGTTTGTTCATGTGAGGGTTTGGCTTGGCTGGATTATGCCCGTAACAAGCTTGTAAATGATTCTATGATGTAGAGTAAACGCCGCGTACCATGCCGGAAATGGTGGTGTGTGTTTGCCCGAACAAGCGCTGAAATATCACAGCCAGGCACCTATAGGGCTTAATGCATCCGGGCATATATTAGCGTCGGATGAACCTGGTGATGGATAGTAACCAAGCGCGAACAGGGGATGATCACCTGAAGCCGATCATCGGACTTACCGGCGGTATTGGTGCGGGTAAGTCGACAGTCGCTGAAGTATTTGCGTCGTTGGGTGCAGCGGTTATAGACTCTGACCGGCTCATCCACGAACAATATACAAACCCGCTGATCGTAGCGACGTTACGTCAGTGGTGGGGAGATGATGTCGTGTCGGTCGATCGAAGTATCGACCGTTCAGCGGTTGCCTCTATCGTTTTTAATGATGCAACAGCATTGTCACGACTTCAATCGCTCGTGTATCCCATAATTGAGCACAGACGACAATCGTTAATGGCTGACTACCGCAGGGATGCAGCGGTTACTGCCATCGTGCTGGATTCGCCAAAATTGTTTGAGGCGGGCCTGCATCGCGAGTGTGATGTGATTGTATTTGTCGAGGCGGAAAAGTCGATCCGGCAGGCGCGTACGGCCAAATTCAGGGGCTGGAGCCACGAAGAATTGGACAAACGTGAAAAACTCCTCGACCCTCTGGACAAGAAGAAGACTTTAGCCGATTATGTGGTTGTCAATCATGCCGGAAAAGCCGATGTAGAATGTGAGGTCAAGCACATTTTCTCAAAGGTACTAGCCAGCTATTCCAGCGGTGCCGAACAATAGGGGTTTCGGCGACTTTATAAATATGTTCCCAAAACGATAGTAACCATAACGACTCAACTAACACAAACATTACCTTATTTTAGGTAACACCATTTCCCATATCAGGAGGATTGCGTAATGGCGAAAGCCACCACAACAAAACGTACGACCAGAAAAAAAGCTTCCGCCACGGAAGACACTAAGGTTAAAAAACGAAGCAGCAAAGCTGTAGAAGTAGAAGACACCGACACCGAAGTGGCTGTTGAAACACCCGACGTCGAATCTGCAGTGGATGTAGAATCGGTCGACAACGAAACACACGCTAAATATGAAGAGGTTAAGCGTGGTAACACCCACATCACTGAACTCCAACGCATGACTGTGCAGGAGCTTCATGGGGTGGCCAAGGATGAAGGCCTGGATGAATACACCGGTCTTAAAAAACAGGATCTCATCTTTCAAATCCTCAAGAACCGTATCAGCAAAAGCGGCATGATGTATGGGGAGGGTGTGCTCGAAATCCTTCCCGATGGTTTTGGCTTTTTGCGTAGCCCTGAGTACAACTATTTACCTTGTCCTGA
Source organism: Planctomycetota bacterium (assembly GCA_024276605.1). Lineage (GTDB taxonomy): Bacteria > Planctomycetota > Phycisphaerae > UBA1845 > UBA1845 > JAJRPG01. The sequence continues at coordinate 177,036 of JAJRWX010000023.1, forward strand.
TGATATTTATATCAGTCCGTCCCAAATCAGACGCTTTGGCCTGCGTAACGGTCACGTGGTCGCCGGACAAATTAGACCGCCCAAAGAATCGGAGCGGTATTTCGCATTGCTCCGCGTGGAGGCGATCAATTTCCTAGACCCGAACGTCGTAACTGAAAAAACCAACTTTGAAGATTTGACGGTCCTTCATCCGGACAAGAGACTTCTGTTTGAAACAACTTCAGAAGAACTAAACATGCGCATAGTCGATATGGTCACGCCGATAGGCCATGGACAGCGCATGCTTGTCGTGGCGCCACCCAGAACGGGTAAAACCGTATTGCTCCAAAAAATGGCCAACGCCATTTCGACTAACCATCCTGATACGTATGTCTTCATTTTGCTCATCGACGAGCGACCGGAAGAAGTCACCGAGATGCAGCGCAACACGTCCGCTGAGGTTGTAAGCTCTACCTTCGATGAACCGGCCTCCCGGCATATTCAGGTGTCGGAGATGGTCGTTGAAAAAGCCAAACGACTCGTCGAATATGGACAGGATGTAGTCATACTACTCGACTCCATTACTCGTCTAGCCCGTGCCTATAACACCGAAATGCCGCACTCGGGAAAAATCCTGTCCGGCGGTATTGATGCCAATGCCCTGCAAAAACCCAAGCGGTTCTTTGGGGCTGCGCGTAATATGGAAGAAGGTGGGTCGCTGACCATCATCGGCACGGCCCTGGTCGATACCGGCTCTAAAATGGATGACGTTATTTTTGAAGAGTTCAAGGGTACCGGCAACAGTGAACTTCACTTAGATCGCCGCTTGGTCGATCGTCGGGTTTACCCAGCTATCGATATTGCCGCTTCCGGCACGCGTAAGGAAGAACTCCTGCTGGACCCGAAAGAACTCGAATTGGTATACAAACTGCGCAGGGTACTGGCGGATATGAATGTAGTCGAAGCCATCGAAATGCTTCGTGCCCAGCTAGGTAAAGTGCGTTCCAACGCCGAATTTTTGATGACCATGAACTTGGCCTAGTGCTTTGTCGCAGCTAAAAATTCGGGTGGCATGGGCAAGCCGCAGCTTGCCCGTGTTGTTCCGGAGGCCACCATGGGCAAAAAAAAGCTTGTTTTAGGGAGTCTTATGGCCATGAAGGTTAGCATCGAATACTGCACCCAGTGAAACTATTTACCAACAGCCACCAGTTTGGTGGATGCGCTAAAGGACCGCTACGACATTGAATGCCAACTGATCGAAGGAGGAGGCGGCGTGTTCGATGTGCGCGTAGATGGTCATCAGGTCTGGGACAAATCAACAATCGGACGCTTTCCCGAACACCAAGAAATTTTCGATAAGATCGATGCCTTGTAACATGCCCGCTTATTGAATCGTTCGTGTTCGCAGATAATATCTGGCCATCCACTAGTCACACCCCAACGGCCCCGGTAGTGCCACACCGTCACCCAAGCGCGCTTTGTCATTCCCTCCAAGGAGGGAATCGTGTTACACTTAGGCAATGACTGATGTGATGATCCATCCATCCCAAACACTTTGGGCTTGCGCATTGAAGCGATGGTTTGACATCGCCGCCTCGCTGATATTGCTGGTGCTGGTTAGTCCGGTGTTGCTCATAGCTGTGCTCCTGATCAAATTAACCAGCGCTGGACCGATACTGTTCACCCAGGATCGGGCGGGCAAAGCCGGCAAGCCCTTTCGGGTACTGAAATTGCGTACCATGCGGGGTAACCGAAAACCTGACCCCAAAGAGCTAGTCCCTTTGGATCATCCTGAGATTACCAGCGTAGGCCGTGTTTTTAGACGCCTTAAAATTGATGAGCTACCGCAGCTAATCAACGTGCTAAAGGGAGACATGTCGCTTGTTGGCCCCAGACCGACGCTGCTCGATCAGGTCGCCCGCTACGATGCATTTCGCAATCATCGCCTACTGCTTAGACCGGGGGCAACAGGACTGGCGCAGGTTTTTTGCAATGCTCATGTTTCCTGGGATGAGCGTATTCTATTCGATGTTGTTTACGTATCTCGCTGTAGCTTTTGGCTGGATATGTCGATCATGTTCCGCACCATCTTTGTACTAATTCTAGGCGAACAACGCATGACGCGACCTTTTTCCCAAACACGTTATGCCCGATACGTGGAGATTCCTGAAAACTATTTCGACAAGGCCGGTTAGTTAGCTGCACGCATAGCTGCGATGACTTTGAGTTCAATGGCAATAGGCGTTGGTAAGCAGTTCACTTCCAGGGTTGTACGCGTGGGGTTGGGGTTGCCTGGTCCGGCGAAGTACTCAGCATAAAGCTTGTTAAACGTAGGGAAGTCTTTTTTCATGTTGGTAAGAAAGACAGTTACGTCCACAATGCTATCCCAGGCGACACCGGCATCTTCCAAGACTGTGCGTACATTATCGAAGACGCAGCGACATTGAATGGCTATGTCGTAGTCGGTGATATTACCTTGTACATCCAGCGTGACACCGGGTATGTCTTTGCTGTCGCGTTTGCGCGGCCCCATACCAGAGAGAAACAGTAGATCGCCCACGCGCCTGGCATGTGGAAACGCACCAACAGCCTCAGGTGCCCGCTGACTCGTAAATGTATTCGCATCGTTTTGCGTCATGACTACAGCGTACCCTAACCGGACCATGCCAAAAAGAATAGCCACACACCAACGGACGCTGCACCCGTCATCTCTGCGCGGGAACGACAGAGTGGTACTACTGCCGGGGCAGCATTATTGCTCACTATGCCTTATCGCGCATCATTTCGCGGAAAGACGCGGAACACTCTGACTCTTCACTTCCAATGCAGAAAGGCTTTGGGATTGATAAGCAAAAAAATGCGGCCTGCCTCATCTTTGCGTCAATGAGGCAGGCCGCACAAATATGTACATCGTCGTGAGATTTCGTGTATTATGGATTGATTACTCTCTTTTTACACGTAAAGGAGCAATTATTATCCACAACTGAAACACTCTGCACTTCACCCTGACCGCATGCTTGAATGGCACCTTTGACACATGCCTTGATAACATTTTCACCGCTCGCCAGAAGTAGGAATCTACCGAATTCCTCGTCGGTACCTTGCCATGGACCGAATCGCATTTCGTAGGCTTCGCGGGCAAGTTCTTCGTATCTTTGTTCTTGGATAGTGACCAGGGCTTCATACTCACTATCGTCATCACCATCATAAGAATACGCGGCGTCCTCCGCGGCCAGGTACAGAGCATCCTCCGTAAGTGCTCGATCGAAGTCCTTCTGCCACGCTTCTAGCGGAGTCACTGCTTCCACCGGCTCCGTTTTTTGAATCCCAACGGTTCTATTTCCCCCGGCGAGAGTTAGAGACGTCGCAACTAACAAACCAACCAACCCAGCCATCGAAACCAATACAACCACCTGCTTTTTCATAACCTACTCCCCAGTTTAGAGTTGGGCCCGGCAACCACCCGGACAAAATAGAAACTACTCCCTATTCAAAACAAGCCGATACGAGCACGTCCCCAGATATGAAAATAGGAACGTCCCATACATCTCATCGGATCAACTCTCCCCCCCCCCCCCCCAGCAAATGTCAACAAAATTTTGAAATTTATTTCGAGACCAAATGGAACCAGCAGATATGTTAGGATTGTCTGCTTCAGATTACTCATTGTTAACTACGATTGTACAAGTGCTGCGGTAGCCAATTGCTGCGAAGGGTAGACTGTATAGCGTAGACTGTGTGTGCGACACCGATAAAACCAATACCTGCATGTAGAGACTCCTGTATAGCACTTCCTAGCAACATCTAGTATTTAAGTGTACGAGACACCGCGCGGGCTGAAGGCCGCGAACTCGTATTGAACTACTTCCCGCAAACGACACCAATGTCTATTTCGCTCATGCCACGAGATGCGCTGGTGTCAATACCATTACCCGACCAACCGCCAACACGAATCGTATAACACGCGTTTGCTTGGACGCCTTCAATGGTCACACCGGAAACGGTAGAGGCTGATCCACAAAAGTCGTCGTTGCATTCGAGAAGCAGTGAGTCATCCGTAGGACAAATGCATGCGGCGTCAGGCGTATGGCTGGATGGCCCATGTCCTGTTTTTTGGACGTGGGGGAGACGATGATTTGCACTCGGCCCCATGCCTAGCACAAAAAAAGCGGACCCCGCCGCATAGGATCCGCTCATCATGCCTGTAGGCAAGTAGAAATAAAAATACTTAGAGCAAGCTCTATTTAACTGTAGCGCCCCCTAGCATGTTTTTCACGGAGGTTTTCGATGCTGCCTCGATACAGTTGACTGTTAAACGCTATAGATCGTTAACCATCCTCCGGTTTGAGAAGAACTTTCAATTCATCGCGCAGTCGAGCCGCTTCCTCGAAGTGTTCATTTTCAATGGCGCTGCGCAGCGCTCTTCGAGTAACAACCAGCGAATCCTTCGGCATCTGATGGGCTAGGTCGCTGGCTAGAACCTGCAGCATTTTCATTTCTTCGCTATGTTCAATAGCCTCATAATCACCGAGTGACTCATAATGCGTGCGCAGGTTCAAAATGCCACGGTTGATATGAGCCAGGGCACTGGCCGGTTCATCTTCGGCTAAGGCGTGGTACGCTCGCGCTCGCGCATCCATCATCATGACATAAGATCGAAACGATTCCAACCCGTTGCGATCCTCAGGCTCAGCCGCGTAGTCACGACATAGATCGAATATGTCAAGACTATGGGTTGTATCGGCTGTCACACTATCAAATTCTTCTAATACAAATAACGCGATATAACGACGATAATACAGCGACGCTTCGTTGCGTAGTGCGCTACATTCCTCCGGCGTTAACTCGAAACCCAACGTGGTTCCGTTACGCTGTGTATGCGTCGCTAGCCGTTTGCGGTAATAATGAAGCAGAGAATGGCAACCATGCGGAAGCACACCATCCGGACGGCCCTCGGTCTCCATTTGAATGATTCCCAATTCAATGCGCATCTGCAAGCGCACTTCCCCATCCGCTCCAAGAATTTTACGAACGGATATTTGTTCCGCGTCGTAACACCACTCACGCAACGCTGACTGTAAATCAACATATGACATGACTCTTTCGTCTCCCATTCGGCGACGCGCCCGGCTTGCCCCTTTCCGATTGCTTTGATGCCGGACCAAATGCAGTTTACAATTCAGCCTTGCTGCAAGCAGAAAACATGGAATACGTGGGAGATAATGGCTGGTCCGCTAATCAGGCAATCGTGGCGTATGGCTTTATTGCACAAACCCTTACGACGCGCTTGCGATAGCGAAAAAGTATGCAACGTCCTAAATGATTGTCTATGACGGTGACGGATACGGACCTGGTGTTTCGTGACAAATCATCTGATAACTAAGCATGAGCAAGTGAATGGTTGACATGGGCAGGGCTTTTTTCGCCCGTGGCGGCCCCGGAACAACACGGGGAAGCTGTCGCTTACTTGTCGCCTATCGTAGCGAGAAGAGGAAAGAGAATGCTGCTTTTTCGGCGAGATATGTTCGTAAAACCGGCTGTATTGAAATACCTATCCATCACATGCCACGGTGCATGATATACGGACTTTTCGATATACGTAATGGCCACGTCGAAGACAAACCAGCCCAGCGCATTATCGCGAAAACCGTCCACAAGTATGAATCGTCCACCCGGTTTCAATATGCGATACACTTCAGAAACAACCGCTTGCTGATGGGGATAGTGGTGGAAGGAATTCGCGCAAATAACAAATTCGACACACGCATCAGCCAACGGAAGGTGCTCGCTGTCACCGCCGACAAAAATGACACGATTCGGGCATCCGCCGGCTCGAGCTTTTTCGGTGGCTGTAGCACACATGGACGGTGAATAATCAAGCCCGATATACGTCACTGGCCAACACGCCGCCGCCAGGATACCAGCCATCTCTCCCGTACCACAACCTATATCAAGTAAATCGAAAGGCCCGGCATGACTGAGACGCCAGCGTGCCATCTCTTCCATCAACATCATATAACCCGGACGAAAAAGAAAATGGTGCAGGATGGATCGATCGTAAGCATTCGCCCAGTCATCGAATTGAGACCGTGCTTGCCTCTTGAAGTCAATTTTTCGTTGTGAGACTTCTTTCAGCACGCATCCGGCTCCATCGCGCATGACGGTAGTACAACATCCCACGCAGAGTGTCATGTCCGCACCGGCTTAGAACCTAGTGCTTCGTTACAGCTAAGAATTCGGGTGGCATGGATAAGTCCCGATGCATCCCGACGTATAGTCGGGATACATCGGGACTTACCCGTGTAGCTCCGGTGGCCACCACGGGCAAAAAACCTTGCCCATGCCACCCTCGATGAACCCGAAAAATAAGCTGTGACAAAGCACTAGTGCCTCATCTAAGCGCACATTAAGACCACTCACTAAACAATCCATACGTGTATTGTAGTGGGGGGATCGCTGCTAGCGAAGCAGCTCAAGCAATCGATCGATCGTACCTTGGATGCGTTCGGGGGTTACATACGTCCCAGCATCAATTTCCTGACGGACCGCCTCGACCCGCGCTCGGCGATAGCTCGATGCATCCTCATGGCGCGCAAGTACACGTCCAGCCTCAGAAATCTCGACGCGATCTTCAATCCCTTGCGTAGCCGTCTGCCGACCGACGCTTTGAGGGTATGATTCACGCGATCGGACCGCTATGGGCGTAATGTTCGAAATGTTGGTGATCTCAGCCACTTATAGTTCCATCCTTCCCACTGCCTCTAGTCATCAATGACATGCGATATTGCCACGGCCTCGCATGTGCATCAGCTATCGGAGCCGGCGTCTTTATGACCCACAGCACCGCACCCAACCCGCCCCATGTAGGCAATCATCCATGACACGCCCAGGGTGGAAACAGAGGTACCAACGCTGCGAGGAACTGATCCATCGGTTGCCTCGCGAGCGATATTATCGTCACTATCAATATCGACAGGGCCATTGCTCAGTCTTGAAGGAATTTAGCCTGTGCATTAAGAAATATCACAGGATGTACAATATCTTGCAGTTGTACCAACTCAACATACAACTTGAGGTGGTATGGGGACATAGGAAGCATAGACAACCGGAATGTATGCCTTGAAGGGATTCAGATGGAAAAATAGGCATTTTATAGCGATATGCGGTGGCAGTATTAAGAAGCCATCTTGGTTTGTCCTGTAGCACTGAAACAGAGCCTTGAATACCCCTAACTCGTGCTCTCCATACGACTTATGATACCAGTGCTAGCGCAGCATTCCTAACTCGATGGTCGCTTCCATGACGGATTCATTCCGAACAAAAGTCACATGTACTTTATCACCGGCTTTTTTACCATCCAAGGCATCTTTCAACTCGATCTGATTCTGTACCCGCACACCGTCTATCTTCACGATGACGTCACCAAGTTGACGAACGTATCCGCGACTATCGGTCACGGTACCCCGCAATCCAGCCTTTTCGGCCCCCATGCCAGCCATGACCTGTTCAACCAATGGTCCAGGCAGACCGAAGCGACGGATATTGGAATCTAAAGCGAGCTGAACCCCTAAACCGGCCTTTCTCACATGCCCGTATCGGATTAGATCCGGTACGATCTCGATGACCGTGTCGACCGGAACGGCAAATCCAATGCCGGCTGAAACGCCTGTTGGGCTGCTAATCTGCGTATTGACGCCGATTAACCTGCCAGCACTCTCTAGCAAAGGTCCACCGGAATTACCCGGATTGATCGCTGCGTCTGTTTGGATGACGTCGCGAATTTTACGTCCGGTAAGGGAATGAATTTCTCTGCCCAGCGCACTGACAACTCCGGTGGTAAGGGTCTGGTCCCACCCGAAGGGGTTGCCGATGGCTAACACTTTTTGTCCTACCAGCAATTCACTCGATCGACCTACAGCAATGGGCGTCAGTAGCTCCGCAGGGGCATCGATTTTCAAGACGGCAATATCCTTATCCGGCTCTTTGCCGACAAGACGCGCTTTCCATTCCGATTGGTCTGATAGTTTTACGCGCAGGAGCGTACCATCCATGACTACGTGGTAGTTGGTAACGATGTGACCATCCTGGTCATACACAAAACCCGAACCCGTGCCGCGTGGAATTTCATACACATTCATACCGAAAAAGGTGCGGGCCAAATCACTGGTTGTAATATACGCGACGGAGGGTGACACATTGCGGAACACATCGATAGTAGATTGTTCGTCGCCAGCTAGGTCGCCACGAGCGGTGACAACACGAGGCACAGCGTTCACGTCGTGTAACGACGACGTTGATGAGCGCCCCGCAAAGCCCCACACCAAGACAAATACGAATGCCCACACACCGCCGATCGTTAACCAATCCGGACCACGTCTTCGTGGTGGGGAATTGCTCGATATATTGACACTTGAATTTTCAGAATAGATACTCACACGTCTTCCTCCGATCGCTCGCCGATATAATCACCGCTGATGTATCATCATCTACCCTATGACTAAACCCACAACCTCACGCATCATTTAACTTGTGACAGCTAAACATGGAGCCGTCAAGGTCTCATATTCTACTATCGACAGATCAAAAAGTGAAAAAGGACGTTTGGGACAATTCACGTTTGTCCCTAACCAATCTGAATCGTAGATTCAAATTGGACCTATACACTGATCGTAAACCACCACAATTAATTTGCGATGCCAATTCGTGAAGGGACTAGCCCGTTGAGCAAAAAGAGAAAAAAAGCCAAGACAAACGCCAAACGTCGCTCTGTGAAAAAAAGCACGGCTAACAAGCCGCAACATGCGTCGTTTGAGATCGAAACACTGGAACCGCGCATTCTGTTATCGACCACCTGGATTGGTGCCACCGCTGGGGATGATGTCTTTGACGGTACGGCTGATGCCGACATAGCAGACGGTCTAGACGGTGACGATGTATTGCATGGTGGAGCTCAAGACGACCAATTATTTGGTAGCGCCGGTGATGACTTGTTACACGGGGGTATTGGCGATGACCTGTTGGACGGCGGTATTGGCACTGACACAGCAGACTACAGTGACGCTGGCTCTAGTATCAATCTTGATCTCACTGATAGCAATGCTCAAAACACCGGTGGCGCGGGTACGGATACGTTGGTGGACATCGAAGGCGCTATCGGCAGCAATTTTGACGACACCTTCGCCTTTAGCAATCCAACTGACGGAACGACGTACACGATAGACGGCGGCAGTGGTAGCAATACCATTGATCTGAGCAACTTCAACCTCGACAAGGCGACTTTCGATTCCAGCGGTGGCAGCATGACGCTCGATATGGGTGGCGGACAATCCTTTACCATCGATTATAGCAACATCGATACGATCCAGTTTGGAGATACAGACGCCACCGTGCTATCCGGCGATTACACCGCAAATGATTTCAGCGGCTCAGGCGTCTTCGTCGAAGGTGGTCAGGCATTCAAGGTGGACATGACCGGAGGTGGCACGGTCGACTTCTCGTATAACGCGACTAGCGACACCGTTACCATCAACGATAACGACGGTACCGGCGTCGGTTCCACCCTGAACATCAGCGACCTCAACGGTTCCGACCTGAACATCGACAGCATTACGCTCGACACTAACATCGACACGCTGAGCAGCAACGTCGATATCGGTACACTCAATATCACCAGTGAATTGGATGATACTACGTTCAACGTGGCTGCCAATGTGAGTACGTTGAACTTTGCAGACGAAGTGGAAGATGCGACGATCAACATCACGGGCAACGTTGACACACTCCGCTTTACCGATGAGGTCGATGACACCACGATCGCTATCACGGGGGATGTCGGTACCATAGACATCCAAAATGATTACGAAGTCACTACCATTTCGATTAGCGGCTATTTGAATTCGATCACCATCAATGATTCACTCAACAACGGTAGCATCACAGCCAACGGGGTCGTGGGACAATTCGACATTACCGGTGACTACACCTACTCAAACAATTTCGCAACGCCCTCCCAAATGACTTTTGATGGTTCATCGGTTTCCACGGGAGCACCTCCTAACAATGCACCGGATGCCGTGAATGACACAGCCTCCACCACAGAAGACAATGCTGTAACTACCGGCAATGTCTTAAGCAACGACAGTGATCCAGACGGTGATTCACTTACGATCACCGGGTTCACTCAGGGGAGTAATGGCACGGTGGTTGACAACGGCGACGGGACATTCACTTACACACCAAACGCAGGCTATAATGGCAACGATTCGTTTACCTATACGGTCGATGACGGCAACGGGAATACGGACACAGCTACGGTTAATGTAACTGTCAATGCGTCCGGCGGTGGGGGAAACACGGCCCCGACGGCCAGCGCGGGACCGGATCAGACTGTTGATGAACTCATCCAGGTCACACTGGATGCTACGGCCAGCACCGATCCCGACACTACGATGCAAGCCGTAGGCAGTGAGTTTCAAATCAATTCGACTACGGCCAATGACCAGAAAGAACCTAATGTCGCCATAGCCAACGACGGTAGTTTTGTGGTTACTTGGCAGGGGAAGGATGCCGACGGGGACGGCATCTACGGACAGCGCTATGATGCTAACGGCAATGCGGTGGGTAGTGAGTTTCAAATCAACACGACCACGGCCAACGATCAAAAGAAGCCGGACATCGCCATGGCTGACGACGGTAGTTTTGTGGTGACTTGGGAAGGCAAGGACGGCAGCGGTGATAAGAACATCTACGGTCAACGTTATGACGCTAACGGCAGTGCAGTTGGTAGTGAGTTTCAAATTAACACGACTACTGCCAACGACCAGACAGATCCCAACGTAGCCATCGCCAACGACGGTAGTTTCGTCGTGACTTGGGATGGTGAGGACGGCAGCGGTGATAAAAACATCTACGGGCAACGCTATGACACCAATGGCAACGCAACTGGCAGTGAGTTCCAAATCAACACGACTACCGTTAACGACCATAAAAAGCCCGATGTCGCCATTGCCAACGACGGTAGTTTCGTAGTGACTTGGGAAGGTGAAGACGGCAGCGGTGATAAAAACATTTACGGGCAACGATACGACGCCAATGGCAATACATCCGGCGGTGAGTTCCAAATCAACAGCACAGTGGCCAACGACCAGAAGAAACCCGACATTGCCATCGCAAGTGATGGTAGCTTCGTCGTCACTTGGGAGAGTGAGGACGGCAATGGCGACAAAAACATCTTCGGGCAGCGCTTTGACGCCAACGGCAACGCATCCGGTAGTGAATTCCAGATCAATACGACCACGGTCAACGACCAGAAAGAACCAAACGTGGCCATGGCCAATGATGGCAGCTTCGTGGTGACCTGGCAGGGTAAGGACGCAAACGGAGATGGCATATTCGGGCAGCGTTACGATGCCAACGGTAACGCATCCGGAAGTGAGTTTCAGATTAATACGACCACGGCCAATGATCAGAAATCTCCAGGTGTAGCCGTAGCGAATGATGGAAGCATTATCGTAGCATGGGAAGGTGAGGACGGTAGCGGCGATAAGAACATATTTGGACAACGATACAGCAATGCCGGTGACACTCTCACATACTCCTGGACCCAAACCGGTGGACCAACAGTCACACTCTCGGACTCCAGTGCTTCTCAACCAACATTCAACTCTCCGGACATCACCACGCAGACCACATTGACATTTCAGGTCGAAGTTAGTGACGGTCAAACGACTAGCACCGATACGGTGGAAATAATCGTCAATCCGGTTTCATCACCAAACAATGCACCTACAGCCGTAGCGGATAGTGTTTCCACAACCGAAGACAATGCAGTTACAACGGGTAACGTGCTAGCCAACGATACCGATCCCGAAGGTGATACACTCTCGATCACCGGGTTCACACAAGGCAGTAACGGTACGGTTGTAAATAATGGCGATGGCACCTTCACCTACACGCCCAACGCCAACTTCAACGGTAACGATTCGTTCACCTATACCATCGACGATGGTAACGGTGGAACATCCACGGCTACGGTTAGCGTTACCGTAGGTGCAGTTAACGACGGACCGACAGCCGTAGCTGATAGCGTTACGACAACCGAGGACAACGCGGTCACAACCGGTAACGTTCTAACCAACGACACCGATCCCGAAGGTGATACGCTCTCGATCACCGGGTTCACACAAGGCAG
>JAJRWX010000004.1 GCA_024276605.1 Planctomycetota bacterium
ATAAGTGCGCCGCCTGGGGAGTACGGCCGCAAGGCTAAAACTCAAAGGAATTGACGGGGGCTCACACAAGCGGTGGAGCATGTGGATTAATTCGAAGCAACGCGAAGAACCTTACCTGGGTTTGACATGCATAGATGCTCTCCTTGAAAGAGGAGTAGGCTGCCTTCGGGTGAAATTTGCACAGGTGCTGCATGGCTGTCGTCAGCTCGTGCTGTGAAGTGTCGGGTTAAGTCCCTTAACGAGCGAAACCCCTATTACTAGTTGCCAGCGGGTCATGCCGGGGACTCTAGTGAGACTGCCGGTGTCAAACCGGAGGAAGGTGGGGACGACGTCAAGTCATCATGGCCCTTATGTCCAGGGTGTCACACGTGCTACAATGGGCAGTACAGAGCGACGCGATATCGCAAGGTGGAGCAAATCGCACAAAGCTGTCCTTAGTTCGGATTGGAGTCTGCAACTCGACTCCATGAAGCTGGAATCGCTAGTAATCGCGTATCAGCCACGACGCGGTGAATATGTTCCTGAGCCTTGTACACACCGCCCGTCAAGTCATGGAAGCTGGGAGTACCCGAAGTCCGTTTAGCTAACCGTAAGGAAGCGGCGGCCGACGGTAAGACCGGTGACTGGGACTAAGTCGTAACAAGGTAGCCGTAGGGGAACCTGCGGCTGGATCACCTCCTTTCTAGGGGATTACCTAGACGCAATTCAACCAAAAGTTGAATGCGGTAATGTCAGCATATTTTCGTCGGAGATTTATTTCCGATAGTCGGAATCGAGAGATTTCGACAGACGATGAACCTGTACTTGATATGGAAAGCCCGACAATTGGCGAAAGCTGGTTGTCGGGCTTTTTTTGTTTATTGGTTTAGATTCGTGCTATATTAGATGCAGCAATCAATAATCTTGATATAAGTTGGCGTAGCGCCTTACGCGACAGGCAATGCTAAACGATGGTTTGTTGATGAATTATCCGTTCGATCATTGACTCGCCCAGGTCCAAAAAGAAGGACCTGGGCCACCCGGTCGTAAACGCTTCAGATATCAGGACTGAGAGTGGTATAGTTACCACCCTGACTATCTGCTTCAGTGCTGGACATGGAAGTGCAAATGGCAAGTCGCGAAAAGAAAAAAGGCAAGTGCGATGCATGCGATAAAGATCCACGAATTCTATTACAAATCGACAGTGGACAATGGTTGTGTCAGACATGCCGCCGTCAATTTAAGCAAGCAACAAAATCAAAAGAATGCGAATTTGATATCGAGAATATTGACCGTACATCTGATGATTTGAAAGCGAATCGAGAATGTCTACCCGCTACTGAAAAACAGATCGCCTATGCCCGACGTCTCGGATTCGATGTTGACGAATCGTCTACACGGGGTCAGGTAAGTGAATTCTTAGACGTGCACGATTCGGTGAAGTGTTACGTTTATGATGTTTGGCAGGCCATCACTGGCAATCGCCCCAAAGATTGTGATATATCGAGAAATCATCTGGATAGAGTAATTTGCCGAGTAATCACCGAACTCAAAATCGGCAAGATTATTGATGAAATTGAAATGCAGCGTTATGACGCAATGTGCGAAGCATCAGACTATCACGAAAGTAGAGGTGAGGAAGTAAATTTCAAGGATCTAAAACCTCCACTTGAACGAGATAGAATATTCAAAAGTGTGGCATCACTCTTGAAAAAGCAGTTTCCAGAGATATATACAACAACGCTCGTTTGGAGGAGCGGAATTAAGCAGATGTTTGCCAGATTCCTAGGACTATAGAAATTTTGCACTCATTAGATTCTGTAGACATACGAATCAATTGAATTGTTGGTACATGTCAACGGGTGGCAGGGACGTTTGTTCTTTCGCGAAAGAGAATCGGTTTATCTTATTGAACTGCTGGTTGGGTGGCCCGGGTCCTTCTTTTTGGACCTGGGGGAGTCGATGATACGAATTCAATCTACTCAAGAGCGCAATTCGAATCACCAGATTATTGGCCAGCTAGCATCTCAATCCATTTTCAATACAGGCTCATCACCAAGCTCATAATAACGATCCCGGCGCGCCGGGACTCCAAAGCCAATCTTCCGCTCGATCAACCAGTGCGGCTGTGATCGGATTCTTATGGCAGTCTCCTGGTTCGTTATAACTGCATAAGTGCACGAGCATAAATTCAAGCGTACATCATCGACTCCCCCAGGTCCAAAAAGAAGGACCTGGGCTACCCGACATGAAGGCCACTAAACACCACGGATAACTTAATGCTGCGTAGACTCCCGATGAATCGGGATTATATATCGCTCGCGGGGCGGGCGGTTCGGTTTTTTGCCGGACTGCGTCTTGAGGATTGTGGCCAAAGGGGCTTATAATGCCCGACTCGTTTATAGGGAGACGTGGCGTTCACTGCGTGGACGATGCGAGCAAGTAGGCCGACGGATTGGCCGACATTTATCCTGTAGATATAGGTTGTAGTTGCCGCTGTGGCTCGACAGCGCGTTTTCATCGAACCCGGTTCTAGCAGGCCGGATGGGAAAGTATTTTGCCGACTGAACTACCTGACTATCGAATCATCGAACAGCTTGGTGTTGGTGCGGGTTCAGCTATCAGTCTGGCTGTTTATATTAAAACGGGCAAAAAATACGCCGTAAAAAATGTGGAACGCCAATCCCCGGACGATGATGTGTTCGTCAAGCAGGCGGAAAATGAATATGAGATCAGCCAAAAAATTGATAGCGATTTTGTAAGAAAAACTTTTTCCGTTCATCGCATACGCAAGTTGATGCAGCTCAAAGAATTGATTCTTGTCATGGAGTTGGTGGAGGGTCTTAATCTTGAGAAAGCGCGTCCCAATCGTCTGAAGACTTTTCTCACGGTGTTTACACGTGTAGCTCAAGGGCTACATGCCATGCACGAGGCCGGCTATATCCATAGCGACATCAAGCCGACGAACATCATGGTTTCCGCAGGCGGTATGGTGAAGATTATTGACCTGGGACAATCATGCCCCCTACATTTTCGGAAAGAGCGTATTCAAGGGACGCCTGATTTCATCGCACCCGAGCAGGTGCAACGATTGCCGCTCGATCAGCGCACCGATGTATTTAATTTGGGCGCGACCATGTATTGGGTGCTAACCTCGGAGAACTTTCCGACCAAGATTCAAGGTACGGACGACCGTGGTGGTATCAATATCATTCGGTCGAAAAAGCCTATTGCTCCGATCGAGATCAACGATAAAATTCCGCTGGCGTTGTCCCAATTGGTGATGGAATGTTGTCGAGAGCGGGCTGCGGATCGTCCCTCGGATATGAAGCAACTCATATCGCGCCTCGCGGTGATTCAGACGATTTGGGACAAGCATCGTGAAACCAAGCGCATGGAAATGGAAAGCGGCGGTATGAATCCGGATACGCATGATAGCGCGTCCGGTGAGGATGATGATGAGCCAATGATGATACCTGAGGAAGACAAATGAATGATGGCGCTTCCGCTGCCGAGGTCTTTCTCGAAGCTGCAGAACTCAATCGTAACGATCCGCTGCTTACCGGCTCTCTGCTGTCATTTCCTAATTACGGCCAATTGGTGATGACCGGCGATATGCACGGACATCGGCGCAATTTCCAAAAGTTAAAATGGTATTGTAAGCTAGAGCAGGCCGGTGCGCGACACGTTGTTTTACATGAACTCATCCATGAAGATGTAACGACGATGGATGGTCTGGATACTTCGCACGAAGTGCAGCTATGGGCTGCCCGTTGGAAATGTGAATTTCCGGATCAGGTACACTTTTTGCAGAGCAATCACGAACTGGCTCAGCTTAATCGTCAGGAAATTACCAAGAATGGCCGCATCGTCACACAGGCGTTTGAAGAGAGTGTAGCCGTTGCGTATGCCGGTGAAGAGACGCGCGTGTTGGATGCGATCAACACGTTCATTCAATCACTTCCACTAGCCGGTCGGACGGCGAACAGAGTTTTTTTGTCGCATTCATTGCCCAGCCCACATGATATACCAAGTTTTGATAAAACCGTGTTGGATCGTGTACCAACGAGGCAAGACCTGACGGAAGGCGGACCGGGGCATCGGCTGGTGTGGGGACGCTATCATACGGAGGCTGCGCTGCAGGCCATGGGCCAACTGTTGGATGTCGATATTTTCATGTGTGGCCATCAGCCCCAAGAGATGGGCTATGCCGTGTTGCACGACCGCATGATCATTCTAGCCAGCGACCACAACCACGGCGTTTTTCTACCGTTCGATCTTAGCAAGCCGGTCGAAATCAACGATCTGGAAAAACGAATTAAGCCTTACGCCGGGGTTATATAGTGCTAATAGCGGATATGTTTGTTGTAAGTCATTCGATTTAGCTATCTTGCAAGGTGATCACAGTTAGGTCGTTCTCAGGCTACCCCATTTTGAGAGTCATTCAAATGGATCACAAAAACAGCCGTGCCCCAAAACAGTTAGGCGACTTTGGCGAGGGGCTTGTTATGTACACACTCATCCGTAAAGGATACGAGGTTGCCTGCGTCGATCATGTCGGAGCCGATTTAATCGCTCATAAGGATCAATACAGGATCGCGGTATCAGTTAAAACGCGAATGTATCGGGAAGGGTCTTGTGAATCCCAAGGTTTTGTTTTCGAATTCGATCAGCTGAAGAAACTCGAATATTTCGCGAAGCGATTTGATCTTAAGCCTGTAATGGCGCATGCTGCTTGCATCGCTGACAACCAAATCATTCATCTTTTTATATTGCGTGTTACGGATATTTATTCCGAACTGAAAAAAATCAAGCGTGGATATAGCATTAATTACAGCCGGAAGCGTTTGAAAGATACAATCAAATTACCGTGTGTAGACTATTCATGCTGGTCCGACGAGCGAATCACTAAAGGATTGTTCGAGCATAACGGAGCGTAGGGGGACGCACACCTGAACCATGTACATTCGTTTGTTTCTTTTCTACTCTGACGATAATCCAATCTGAACGAATTTCCGCCGGGTTCGTTTTAGTATCAGATTCCAGGCGGTGCCTGCTACGAGGCTGACGACGCCGACGTAGAGCACAGGCGTTACGTTCCAAACAAGACGCCCGACGACAATCGCTGCGGAGCCAAGCACGACAAGTGCCAACGGCCCGACTCTTCGGTATTGATTCGCCGCCCAACCCACGCTGATCACCGAAACGATCAGGAATGCGACGATAAGCGGTCGCTGTACGCGATCAGTGAGAAGAAAGCCCAATCGGAGCGAAGAGAGTAGGCCCGCGTATGCGGCGACACATACCGGGCACGAGAAACTCGGTAAAATCGGCAGCACCGCAGCCGGAATAGCGATGATCGTCTGATACCAAACCCGACGACCCCGCAAGCGGGTTTGCCCGGCGCTTTCTAGAACAGCCTCGTCCTTCGGTTTGTCAGCCGTCATTTGCCTTTTTGGCAGCACGCCGGTGTGGTTTTCTCGTCCGTATTCTTTGCGGTTTTGTTGCCGATTGGACACCGATCTTTGCACACAAGCTTCCCGGTGAGCGGGCATACGATTCGACCGGGGCAATCCGGGCGATTG
This sequence comes from Planctomycetota bacterium, assembly GCA_024276605.1. Lineage (GTDB taxonomy): Bacteria > Planctomycetota > Phycisphaerae > UBA1845 > UBA1845 > JAJRPG01. The sequence goes on from JAJRWX010000004.1 coordinate 5,565, forward strand.
TGGTCAATCGTCGGGCATCGATCCCGGCAGATGAGTTTACCCGTCTCGGGGCAAACGATCTTGCCAGGGCAGTCTGCCCGTTCTGTATTGGCAGCAGCCAGCTTAACGGCACCAAGCGTGGCCATGCCAAGTATTGCCAGCGCCAGTACAGAGAGTGTCCATCGTTTAGATACCATCATCATCTCCTTCTTTTTCTAGCGGGGCGGATTTCCTTTAACACTTTGCACTCGCTGTTCGAGCGCTGACAACGGTCCAGTGCCTGCCCCAAGGCTTGCTGAACGCGTTTCAAGTCCTTCATCTTCTCGTTGACTTCCGCCAGGCGCTGTTCCAGCAGTCGCCTCACTTGGGCCTTGCAGGATTTACCGCTCTCTCCTTCGAGCCGGCCAAGCGCGCGGATGTCATCAAGCGTGAAGCCTACGGCCTGGGCGGAACGGATGAACCGCAATTGTTCAATGGCCTGTTCATCGTAAAGACGATAGCCCGCACGGCTTCGCGTGGTTGGTGAGAGGAGGCCCTCCTGTTCGTAGTACCGTAGCGTGGGCGTAGCCACGCCAGCCGTGCGGGCCACCTCACCGATGGTCATCAATCGATCTGTTTGTGCTTTCAGTGTCATCTCACACACATTCTACACCTTAAAGTCAGCTTGAATGTCAAGCGGAATACTGAAATTTCTTTTTTTTTCGCCGGGCACCTACGTCGCTTACGCCCCTTAGACTCAGACCCTATGGCATTAAATCAGAGCCGCACGGCGCTAGCCTGCGGTCCTCTTGTAGCCATATGTCGGTATGTCACCAGGCTTACGCCGTGGTGATCTGAACTGACCAATGCCGATTCTGTCATGCACCGTGTCCATCCCCAAACGCCGTAACGCGTGAGCATTCGTTTATGCTGCATTACCGTTGGCGGGTTTAGCCATTGTGATGTTTTGTATATTTCATTTTGTGTCTTTGCAGGATGCATAGTTGTGGCATGGAAATTGAAGGCTAAACGGTGGAGGGAGTATTTGAAGGTGCAGGTAGCTGCAGGCTACTTTGTTTCACCAGTTGATGACTTGAGATTGCCCAAGTTATCATGAGGTGGGGGCTTCAAATCTTCCACTAGGTGTTCATCCTGACTGTATTGTGGCCTTGGATAAGTACGATGTCTGGGCAGTCTGGCGACTTTCCCAGGTGTTGGAAACATCGCTTGGTGTTTGGCGTACTCTCACTCGGTAGTGGATGGCTTGGTTACCTGTACGATCTGGATCGTGTGGGAAGCCGGTCATGCTTGCTATCAAAGAGTATTCGTCATTCACCCGGTAGGAGAATCGACTGATGATCAAACTGAGTCGAGAGAACTTGCGCATTCCTAAATTCGAGAAACCCGTCTATGTCGTGGCTGGCGGCTTAACGGATTATCGCAAGCGTTATCCCGAAAAGAATTCCTGCCAATTGTGTACGGAAGCGATACGCATGGCCGTCGAGCAGAATGATCTGAAGGTCTCGCCTGATGAATTGCGCAGTATGGTCAATTGGTGTGTCTATTCGCAGTTTGCAGACCACTTTGGTGACCAGCTACTTGCGGCAGCCAAGATTCATGATTACCTGGGGTTCGACCCGCTGGGTAACATCGAAGTCAAGACGGGTGGCGCAACGGGTGGTTCGGCGGTCTTATCGGCTGCGCAGGCCGTGGCTTCCGGGTATGCCAATTGTGTGCCCGTTGTCGGCTGGGAGCGCATGGACGAGGTATCCACCAAGGTTGGTAACTCCTACATTGCTAGCGCCGCGTGTAAGGATTTTGAGAGTGAGTTAGGTTGGATGTATGCCAGTTACTATGCACTCATGGCGCAGCGTTATCAATTTGAAAATAACGTGCCGCGTGAAACGCTGGCTCAAATCGCTGTGAAAAATCATGAGTATGCCTGCTATTCGCCTTACGCGCAAAGCCCCGGCAAGTACAGCATTGAGGAAGTCCTTAAGAATGATATTGTGTCCCATCCGCTTTCGTTTTTAGAATGTTGTACCATGAGCGTGGGGTCGGCGGTGCTGTTTCTGGCTGACGAGGAGACGGCCTACAAGTTGACGGATCAGCCCATTTTACTGAAGGCGATTTGCGGCGGCTCCCATACGTTGAGGACAGCTGACCGACGTCATATGCCGATCTTGCTATTGCCCAATGAGACGGAGGAGACGTACAAGGATTACTTCACCGGTGATCGCGCCGACTGGCCGGGATTCAGTTCATTCCTCGCGTCGCGCATGGCTGCGTATTTGGCGTATAACATGGCTGGCATCAAAGACCCGGTCGAGGATTTCGACCTTCTCGAAACGCACGATGCCTTCACCATCAGCGACATTCAAACGTATGAGGACATCGGCCTGCGACCGTATGGCCGTGGAAGAGAATTCATCGAGTCCGGGGATGCATACTTCGAAGGGCGATTGCCGACTAATCTCTCCGGCGGTTTGATTGGTACGATGCATGCGGTTGGGGCGACGGGTATTTTTCAGATTGTCGAACTTCTCTGGCAACTACAAAACAAGTGGGAAAAATTTCATGCTGACCCTGAACTCTGGCATCGATACGGAAAGAACAAACCGTCCGATTTCCGTAATCTGCAGGTGGAAAACGCCAGACGTGCGTGTGCAATTTCTCATGCTGGAACGGGTAGCCACGTGACGTGTGCCATACTAGAGAAACCATAGAACGACGCGTCGCTATAGCGTGTTTATCTCAAAAGGAGCTGTATCAATGATCGACTGGCCGACGGCAACTTTAGAAGTGAAGGACCGCGACCCGCTGGTCGTGCAAAATCCCAAAACATGGTCGCATAGCCACAGCTATGGAGGCTGGGGAAAATTCTTCCTGGGGTTGCAGGAAAAAAAGATTTTAGCCACGCGATGTGTCAATCCAAGCTGCGCCGAAAAACGGTTGTGGCTACCGCCTAGATGTGAGTGCCCGGACTGTTGGTCGGAGATGGAGTGGTTAGAGGCTCCGCAGGAGGCGCGAATCTATACCTGGAGCGTGGTGAAGTACCCTGGTGAACTGTTCAAACTACCTTCCGATACACCATTGATTAGTGTTGAAATTGAAGGTGTCTGCACCAAGCTATTGAGTTGGCTCAAGGATGGCGAACCTAAAATTGGTATGCCGGTTAACGCGGTCTTCAATACGGGCAGGCCTACGAACACCATATTAGATTTGGCTTGGGTGCCGAAGTAGAGATTGAACGAGACGTGAATGAGTGAGTCCACGGCAGACAACGGGAATACTTGGCCGGCGATTATCGATGAGTTACCGGAGGCTGATCTTCCGATCGATGGGCTGCATGGGCGAATTCTCAAATGCGGTGACTATTCGATATTATTTTTGGTCGCAGCCCATGATGTGACCGTACCCAAGCACCAGCACGAAGCACAATGGGGCATTGTGCTTGCCGGTAGTATGGAGATTACTATTGGCGACTCCCAATTCATTTATCAGCGTGGCGATATGCACTACATTCCGGCGCATGTTGATCACAGTGCCGTGATACACGCCGGATGGCGAGGCTTGTATATTTTCAAACGAAGAGATTCGGAGTAGCACTAACTTATCCCAATGAAGGCACGGATCATGGGCATAGGCTGATAGTGCTTAGTTACAGCTAATATTTCGGGTGACATGGGCAAGGCTTTTTTTGCCCGTGGTGGCCACCGGAGCTACACGGGTAAGTCCCGATGTATCCCGACGAATAGTCGGGATACATCGGGACTTACCCATGCCACCCGAATTCTTAGCTGTGATGAAGCACTAGGCTATGAAATCGGGAAATATTTCGGTATAATGGTAGTCTCGGAGCCGGAACAAGTCGGGTAATGGAGGAGATTGGAATGATAGTCAGAACAATTGCGCTGACGGTTGTGTATCTTTCTTGTACTGCGTGGGTAAGTGCCAATCCACCGGAGTTCGTACTCGAGTGGGGATCAAACGGAGCCGGCGATGGCCAGTTTGGCGGAGCGCATGGGATCGAAGTTGACGCTGACGGGAATGTCTACATAGCTGATACGAGTAACAACCGCATCCAGAAATTTACGAGTACCGGTGTCTTTGTCATGAAGTGGGGAACCGCCGGCACCGGCCCCGGTCAATTCAATCATCCGCACGGCATCGGCATCGGCCCGCTGGGTAATATTTACGTTGCCGAAACCGGAAACAATCGCGTCCAGAAATTCGCCAGTGACGGAACCTTTATCGCGACGTGGGGCTCGTTCGGTACGGGCGATGGACAGTTTCAGCACAACCACGGGCTGGCTGTGGATAGCAACGGAAACGTCTTCGTGGCGGATCGGAATCAGAATCGTGTACAGAAGTTTTCCACAGACGGCACGTTCCTCCTTGCCTTTGGAACGACGGGTACGGGCGACGGTCAGTTTAATGGTACGAACGGCGTCGCGGTGGATGGCGATGACAATGTGTTTGTGGGTGACAGCAGCCCACGGATTCAGAAGTTCACGAATGACGGCGTGTTCATTACCTCGTGGGGTTCCGCCGGCGCCGGGGATGGCCAGTTCAACTTCCCGAGGGGGCTTTCGACCGATGAGCTGGGCAACGTTTACGTGTGTGATCGAAACGACCATCGCATACAGCAGTTTACGGGCACCGGGACATTTTTATCTTCTTGGGGTTCTTTAGGAGGTGGTGAAGGCCAGTTTAACCTTCCATACGGCATACGCGCGGGCACAAACGGAATTGTTTACGTTTCCGACTCGAACAACTTTCGTGTGCAGATGTTCCAGTTTCCTCAGACGAATGTTCCGACAACATCCGCATGGGGGATGGCTGTCATGATTCTACTATTGTTGACGGTTGGATCGTTGGTGCTGAGTAGGGGAGGAATTATCTCGGGCAACTGTCTTATCGCATGACGCGGGATGCTTACGCTACGTCCAGAACAATCGCCCTAGGTGCAAGACGATGGGCCATGCCTTTTCTCTCCTAGGTGGTGGTGCCACGTGATTTGTTCGCTACTATCTTGGGGCGAATCTAGCGGCTTGATTTCTCATAACTGGGAACAGTTTGGTCAGCGCTCATTCCTAATCACCATCCGCCAGTATTCAAGCCGTCATTCCGCCGCTTCGTCCTAACGTCCAAGCTTATTATCGAACTTGTGGAACGTACATATGGAATTGTGCTAGAATGCTACATTGATGACCTGCCCCCGTTGCATGTACCAGTTGTTTTGTGAGTCGGTAGATCGAATGATGAGTTTGGTAGGAGTCGTATGATGTCACGCTTTTATATCGGGTTTATGCTTTCGGTATTGTTCGCTTTGCAACCGAATGAGGTGCAAGCACAATCAAAACAGATGGGGACGACGGCGGGGCATCTTTTAACCGCCCAAAGGAATCTTGCTATCGACAGTGCGTTATCGACTCAACTCGATGCCGCTATAGTCGGTGTTGATATTGATAATGACGGCGTGCCTGACGTAATAGATGTCTGCAACAATACGCCGATGGGTATACCAGTTGATTCGGTCGGACGACCTCGCGGTGATTTCGATATAGACTGCGATACCGACCTCGTCGATTTGGGGCTGTTTCTTGCTGGTTTCACCGGCCCCATGATGCCGGTCACCGATCATTCGTGTAACCCGATTACGCAAATCGGATGCCCTGTCAGCCAGAAGTGTACTTTAATTCCGGACGCGCAGAATCCATTGAATTTGCGGACGGTTTGTCAAGCCGATGGGACGGTGCCATTGGGCGGCACTTGCTCGACGGATCCGGTGACCAGCGTCGACAACTGCACAGCCGGTATGCTCTGTTCCAACGACACGTGCATGGCGTTTTGCTCTGATGCACCAAATACATGTTCAGCGTTAGAGCAGTGCTATGTCTTATCCGGTCCTGTGGATAGCCCGGGCGTGGGACTGTGCAAGGAACCTTGCGATCCACTTTCCAGCGTAACCAACTGTCCAAGTGGTGAGGCCTGCTATGTGTACTTTCAACCGCAAATGTCTGTGTGTGCCTCACCGGCGGGAACAGGAACGCAAGGAGTCGATTGTCAATATATAAACGATTGTGCAACAGGCTATAGTTGCGCACTGAACAACTCACCAGTGAATTCGACAGGTTTGACCTGTGCATTTATCTGCGATGCATCGCGTAGTGGCGGCCCAACATGCTTGGACGGTCCTGGATCCACCTTTCGATGCGCACAAATCAATCTGTTCTACGCGAATGCATCTTACTTACCCGATAACTATGGTATGTGCATCGATCCTGTAGAGTGGAGTATCTTCGATGAGGACGGCGATACCATACTGGACTTCAATGATCTTTGTCCCGGCACTCCGCCGGGAACACCCGTCGATGCCGACGGTTGCCCGCTGTGATTAGCATTAACACGGAGAACATACACCGTTGGTGTTTGGCATGGATTGTCACTCATCGTCTAGGCCCGCCCTTGGCTATGACGGCGCGCGAGGATAATAGGTGACACCTGTACGCTTGAATGACTATGTGTATTATTGGGACGTCAAGTAATAGGCCAAGTCTGTGGCTTGAATCGCCGATCTGACTGGTAGTGTGTAGTGTGTAGTGTGTAGTGTTTGTTTGCGCATTAACCAGTGCTAGCATTTGATTAAGGCTTAAGTTATGGATATTCCTAGTGCGGCAAGCATTTCGGCGTTAAAGGCTGCTCAAACGCAAAATCAGATCAACACGGCAGTGTTCAAGAAATCTCTTGATGTCGCCAAGGCCCAAGGCCAAGCTGCGATCTCTCTGCTCGAAAGCGCGGCTGAATCTTTTGATGCACAAAAAAATAGTGGTAGCGGACACTTCGACGTAAAGGTGTAGCCTTTTCAAGCGGGCGCCATGATGACATAGGCGGTCCGCAGGCTTGCGCCGGCGGCTCTGATCGTATGTCCGCAGGCTTGCGCCGGCGGTTCTCATTGTCATGCCCGCGCAGGTGGGTATCCAGTCGATAGTCGTATGCCTTCAGTACGCCAACTGGATTCCCACCTACGCGGGAATGACGAGTGTGTGCGCGGTTCGGCGTGCAGAAGAAGAAAAGAAAGGCGCTATTGGGAGGGTTGGTTTTTGTAGAAGGCTTTCCAGATGGCGTCGGCGAACATGGCGTGTGCTTTTTCGTTGGGGTGTGGGTCCAGTTGATTGACAATCAAAGATTTTCGATCGACGTTTGCGAGTAGGGGAAGTAGATCGAGCACGTCAACGCCAATCTCGTTGAAAAAGTTGGTTAGCGCCTGGTGTAGCGCGGGCGCGTTATATTCCCGTCCTCCCGTCATAATGAACGGTAATAACACTACGCGCAGGGTGACATTATGTTGGCGACAGTATTGGGCGATGATTTCTAGCTGTTGTTGCTGGAGACTCCATACCTGGGGGTCCGTATATCCTTGTGCTAGCCAATCGTGGTAGACGCGTACCGTCGGGAGACGCGGCAGCCAAACGCGGCGATAGAGATAATCCAACAGGCATGAGCTATCCAGATTGAAAAAGCCGGAGGTTGGCGGTTTGGTGGGGTTAAAATCCGGTGTGGTCGGCAACAGTTTTTCGATGTCGTTGGGCACGTAACACAATACGATTTCGTCGACGTGATATCGATCGATCATATCTTCGATCGGCTCAACCTGCTGCTGCGTACCCCAACCCGGTTTGGCTACGTTCATCACTTCGGTTCGGTGGGGGCGCTGCTGATTCAGCCGTGCTTGTATAATATCCGTAAATCGATCAGCGACATTGTTGATACCCCAGCCATAGGCAAAGGAATCTCCGACAAAAGCGATGCGCCGCACGCCTTCGGGCTTATCAACAGACCAATCCTTATCCCGGCAGCCCATCTCGTTAAGCTTGGTGTACATGGCGAACCACCGGCGGGCAGGTAGAGAGACCCCGAACGCGTCCGTCTCGACTACCGTGAAACGAATATAGCTTTCAGCCACGAGCGCGGTGACGCCCAGTAGAGATAAGAATACTAATCCGTTACCCATGACCAATCTGGTTTTCGGGCAGCATTTTTTTGGGAAAAAACGAAAGAAACACCACGTGTGAACCAGTATGGAGATCAGCAGCAGCCACCATAACAGATAATCCGCGAGGTAGCCGAACACGCCGCTGGTTAGCATGGGATGCGCTCCAGGGAGAGGTCCAACGCAGTAACTGAATGAGTTATAGCCCCGACGGAAATGCGATCCACACCTGTCTCAGCCACGCCGTGAACCGTGTCGAGTGTGATACCACCGGATGCTTCTAATTCAATGTTATTTTGCAAGCCTTGTTCGCTGCGCAGCTCCACCGCACGAATTAAATCGTCTGTAGAGAAATTGTCCAACAAGATGATGTCTACGCCGACTACTTTGAGGAGTTGCTCATACTGGTCCAAGTTGTCAACTTCCACTTCCACAAATGATGGTTTGTTGTCTCGCGGGTCGAGTTTATTGAGCATGTCGAAAATAACCGAGGCGAAACGCTGGGTGGAGACTCCGGCTAAGTGATTATCTTTGATGAGTACCGCGTCGAATAGGCCCGTTCGATGATTGCAGCCTCCGCCACATCGAACCGCATATTTTTCCAAGCTGCGCCAGCCGGGGGTTGTTTTTCGTGTGTCGTATATCTTAGCTGTGGTGCCGGTGATGGCTTTGACATAAGCATGAGTCGCGGTAGCTACGCCGCAAAGTCGTTGTAGAAAATTTAACAGGACGCGCTCGGCAGAGAGAATGGCACTGAGCGGGCCGGTGATATTCGCCAGGGTGGTATCAACGTCGAATGTAGCACTGTCACGGCCTGCGGCGCTCCATTCGATATCGATGTTGGGATCGTATTGAGTCAGGATCGAAGCTGCGATTTCGCCACCGGCAAAGACGCCGTCTTGCTTGGCAAGCAAACGGAACTTCGCCGGCTCGGTGGGGGCATCCATGAGCGCAGCCGTGACGTCTCCACGACCGAGGTCTTCCTTTATGGCTGCTCGGATCAACTCGATGACGTCTGGTTGTTTCGCAATCATATTATTTAAGTACGACGGTGTGCTGCGCTTGTTTTTCGACGGATCCAATGATTGCCGCTGATCGCGTTTGGTTCTCTTTGAGCTTGGTGACCAGTCGGTCTGCATGGTTAGCGGCTACGGCGATGAGCAAGCCACCGGAGGTCTGTGCGTCAGCTAATACATGAACCAGCGTTTCGTCGACCTTGCCACAGTCTAGTTGTGCTTTGAGATAATTCAGCGTGGAAGCGTAGGCACGGGTTAGCAGACCCCGCTTTGCTAGTTCGATGGTTTGTGTTAACAGAGGTACGCAAGCTGTTTCGATCGTTACCGTGACACCACTGGCAGCGGCTAGTTCGTGAGCGTGGCCGATCAATCCAAAGCCGGTGATGTCCGTCGCAGCAGAAGCGTCGACTTCGATGGCTGCTTCAGACGCGCCGCGGTTTAGGTCTATCATCACATCGATCGCTTCGGCGAGCTGATCTTGGCTTATTTTGTCTGCTTTAGCGGCGGAAGTTAGTACCCCGCTGCCAATCGGTTTGGTCAGAACAAGCTTATCACCGGTTCGGGCGCCTTCGTTGGTTAAGATACGATCAGGATGGACGATGCCTGTTACGGATAGCCCGTATTTTATCTCAGCGTCGCGCACGCTGTGTCCACCGGCTAGGACTGCTCCGGAGGCTGCGACGCGTTCGGACCCGCCTCGGAGTATCTCGCCGAGAATGTCAAGATCAAGTTCTTTATCGGGGAACCCGACGATGTTCATCGCGGTAAGCGGTCTGGCGCCCATGGCGTAGACGTCCGACAGGCTGTTCGTTGCGGCAATTCGTCCGAATGTATAGGGGTCGTCCACCAGTGGGGGGAAAAAGTCGAGCGTCTGTACGAGGGCTGTCGACGCATCGAGCTTGTACACCCCGGCGTCGTCGAAGTGTTGAGACCCGACCAACAGGTTGGGATTATCGACCGGCGTAAGTCCGCGCAGAACCTGCGCGATAGCCTCTACGGGCAGCTTACCCGCTCAACCGGCGCACGAAGCATAGTCGGTAAGTCGTATTTTTTTTCCTGTGCTCATCGTGACGTGAATGTACCCGCAGCCACGAGATTTGTCAGCCTATGGCTCGGTAGGTGTGGCTATTACATCAGTCGTAAAACATGTCGCCTCGGTGAAATAGGTAGACCGTCAAGCCTTGCGTCACTGTAAACGGCTAAAAAGGCCGATAACAAACATGGTGGCTTGTTGTTGAATGCGTTGTCTTATGCGATATGTGCAACTTTTTCGTGTTGGTGATGTAGAAGCTATTGGGATACGTGACAAACCCTGCGTTCTGATGATGCTAGAGTTGTCACGGCCCAAGTAGTGTGCCCTAGAGGTTATCACTGGACAGTCTTGGGAAACGCCCGACAATGTCACCCCTTGATGATTCCGAATAAATTGTGGATGGACTGTTACTGTGGGTAAAGATCATCTGATTATGATGCGAAATGTCATGTTTACTCTGTGGTTGGCCATGCCATTGGCTCAGCCAGCTAACGCCCAGCACGAGATGGCTGGGATCGAGGCCCATGTTCAAGCCATGTCTTACCACAACGCGCTGGGCAAACCGATTTGGATACACTTTTCGATCGAGAATTTGTCTGATGAGCCGATTACATTGATGGTGCCTGATGCCAAGCCGGTCATTCCCTCTCCCGAGGTCGGCTTACCTATATCCCACGTTTTCAGTGGCGGTAAAGCATCAGCTGTTCACTTATCGTCCGAGGCTGGTCACAAACTGGGTTCTCCGAAGCGCGTGCGGCCTGTTGACCAAGCACCGATACTCATTCTCGGGGCTAAGTCCAGCGTGGGTACGATGATCGATTTGCGGCAGCATTTTCCGGTTTTGCGCGGAGCCGGTAGCTATCGCCTTACCTGGACGCCATACGGCGGCGCGACGAGCAGCGAGCCTATCACCATCCGTGTAACGCCTCTCAAGCAGGCGGAGATTGTGACGGATGAGGGCAAGATGACATTGCGATTTTTCTATAAGGAAGCGCCGCTATCGGTGGCCAATTTCATCGAGTTAGCGTCTAGCGGGTTTTATAAAGGCTTGCTGTTCCATCGGATTGAGCCTGGGTATCTCATTCAGGGGGGGTGTCCACGCGGTGACGGTACGGGTATTCGCACCGACGGGAAGCGCATTCCCGCAGAGTTTAATTCCATCCCCCATAAAAAAGGCTCAGTATCGATGGCCTTGTTAGATGGCGACGCCGATTCGGGAAGTTGTCAATTTTTCATCAGCAATACACGTCAGAAAGATTGGGATGGCCGGTATACGGTTTTTGCTGAGTTGGTCGGTGAAGAGTCTTTTGCCGTGCTCGACCGACTCATGGCTATGCCAGTGGATGAGTTGGGTCGTCCCAAGCGAACCGTGTATATGCGCAGCGTACGCATTGTCGATGCGCCGACCGACGTCTATATAGGTCAACCCTAACAGGTTGCATATCCAAATCCGAACCAAAAGTATAAGCACCCGGTGTCTTCGGATGGTTACACACGCTGTGCATGTTCTACGCGCTCGTGGCGCGAGTGGCGTTTTGAAGACACGATGGGTGGCATGCCCAAGCCCCTAGGCGCGGGCATGTTGGAACGAAGATAGCACTGTCGTCGCGCTTGGGCATGACACTCACCGACGCTCAATTCATGCCCGCGCTCTCAGCTTGGGCATGCCACACGCCGCACGGGCTGGAATGCAGCAGGGGTGCCCCATCCTTTGCCTACTGGCAAAGGGTGGGGAAGGATGTTCCGTGACATAATAGTGACACTTGTGATGCCTTACGACACAAGATCCGTCCCCCACCCTTCGGACAGTACACCGAAGGATGGGGCACCCGCGCCTTTTACCATCACGCCTCGGTATGTCTTTGGGTTGCGATGTCCTGTCGTGTGACGAGTATAGTCAGAGCACCACGGCGCAAGCCTGGTGACACGGTAACAGGCGTGTGGCATGCCCAAGCTAAAAGCGCGGGCATGTCGGCGGCGGGTGGCCCACCTCGTTTTCGATGTGGGGGAGTCGATGATGGTGTGTGAATCTCGTTATGAAAGAAAGAGGAACGCCGTCATCGACTCCCCCACGTCCAAAAAACAGGACATAGGACACCCAGCGAGTCAGAGCACCACGGCGCAAGCCTGGTGACACGCTGACGGGTTGGCGCGGGTGGGTTTTCTGAATCACGTGGCCTTGTTTACGTGCGTTTGTCCGCAGGCTGGCGCCGTGCGGCTCTGATCGATTATCCTGGTGGTTGCGCGTGCCAAATGGCTTCAGGCAGGTCAACCTTTCACCAATGCCTATTGGCATTGGCGAAAGAACGACCTGCCCTACGAATTTCTAGCTGATATTGTAAGACTTGCAGCCGGTGGCACGGTGTCGTTATACTTCGCAGGCGACGTGGGTAATGGGTGCTCTAATTAACCGCTGGAGTACCACAATTCGCAAGGCGAATCCGTCGAAGAATCTAGGGGGCAAAAGGGTATCAAGATACCAAGGTATCATAGTACTGGGGTATAGGGAAGTTTCTCGGGCTAGTGTGCCCGAATGGTAAAAGGAAAACATGATGGTGATGCAGACATCTACAAACGTGGGACCGATGACAGGTACGGCACATATCGAACTGGTGGAACATTACGCGGCTCATAACTATCACCCGCTGCCGGTTGTCGTAGCCGATGCCAAAGGTGTGTGGGTGACGGATGTCGATGGTAAGCGATATATGGATATGTTAGCCGCCTATTCTGCGGTGAATTTCGGGCATGGCCATGAAGAGCTTATCGCGGCGGCTAAGGCGCAGTTGGATCATGTCACGCTCACCTCGCGGGCTTTTCATAACGATCAACTTGGCCCGCTGTGTAAGGAATTAGCGGAGCTATGCGGTATGGAAGCCGTGCTTCCCATGAACACCGGCGCGGAGGCGGTGGAGACGGCTATCAAGACCGCGCGTAAGTGGGGTTATACCAAGAAGGGCGTAGCGAAAGATCAGGCGAAGATCATTTGTTGTACTGGCAACTTCCATGGCCGAACGACGACGGTGGTTAGTTTTAGTGATGATCCGCAATGCCGCGAAGGCTTTGGTCCTTTCACCCCGGGTTTTGAGCTTGTCGCTTATGGTGATATAGATGCCCTGCGTGGGGCTATCGATGACAATACAGTGGCATTTTTGGTTGAACCCATTCAAGGTGAGGCCGGGATTATTGTCCCGCCGGCAGGTTATCTCAAACAAGTACGTGAGGTGTGTAGCGAGAAGAATATTCTTTTTATTGCGGACGCAATACAATCGGGTCTGGGCCGTTGTGGCACGACGTTCTGCGTCGAGGCTGAAGGTGTTAGACCGGACCTGTTTATTCTCGGTAAAGCACTCGGCGGGGGCATTATGCCCATCTCAGCCGTAGTGTCTTCACGTGAGATTCTCAGTGTGTTCACCCCCGGCGATCATGGCAGCACCTTCGGCGGTAATCCGCTTTCCTGTGCAGTGGCCAGAAAAGTGGTGGATATTCTCAAGACGAATAAGTATCAGGATAACGCCAAGCAGATGGGAGAATATCTGTTTTCCGGTCTCAACAAGATCAACTCGCCGCATGTCAAAGAGATTCGCGGTCGAGGTCTGTGGGTGGGTATCGAGTTCCATCCGGCTGCAGGTAAAGCGAGAGAATACTGCCAAAAACTTATGGATGCAGGCATGTTGTGCAAGGATACGCACGAACAAACCATGCGACTCGCACCGCCGCTTTGCATAACGAAAGAGGAAATCGATTGGGCGCTGGAGCGGTTGACGAAAGTGTTGGCGTAGGTTGAACGCGGCTGATCTGATAGGGTACATTGGGACTTGCCTGGTGCTTAGACCTCGGAAGACACGGGTAAGCTATCGCTTACCCATGCCACCCAACAAATGATGAGTAACATTGAGCTAGAGTATTTCTGCCATAAGCGATCGTAAGGAGATTGTAGGTGAGCGTAAATCTTAAAGGCCGTCATTTTCTTTCCATCTTGGATTTTTCTCGGGAGGAGCTTTTGGCCGTGCTGGATACTGCTAAGGAGCTAAAAGGGAATCGTGATGCGGCGGGTGGTTCGCTACCGCTTACCGGTAAAACGCTAGCCATGATTTTCCAGAAGCCTTCGTTGCGCACGCGGGTGTCATTTGAAACTGGTATGACGCAACTTGGCGGTCATGCGATCTATCTTTCGCCGACGGATATTAGTATCGGTAAGCGCGAGACGACCGAAGATATAGCTATTGTGCTCTCTCGTATGACCGACGTCATCATGGCCCGCGTATTTGGTCACGATATTGTTGTGGACCTGGCGAAGTATTCCAGTGTGCCGGTTATCAACGGGTTAAGCGATTACGAACATCCCTGTCAGACGCTAGCTGATTTTCAGACGATCATCGAACGCAAGGGAAAACTCGAAGGTTTGACGTTCTGTTACGTGGGTGATGGAAACAATGTCGCGCATTCCCTAATGTTCGGCGGAGCTTTGGTGGGCATGCATGTGACGATCATCACGCCGCCTAAGTATGAACCGTTAGGTGCAGTCATGGAGAAGGCGACGACTATCGGCAAGGAAACCGGCGCGACGATAACGATCACCAACGATCTTGAAGCTATGAGCGGCGCGGACGTGCTTTATACCGATGTCTGGGCGTCCATGGGGCAGGAAACTGAAGCTGAGTCGCGTAAGCGGATTTTCAAGGCATATTGTATCGATGGGAAGGCGATGCAGTTGGCGAAGGACGATGCGGTTATCCTTCATTGCCTGCCCGCGCACTACGGTGATGAGATTGATTATGCTACTTCTCGGTTGCCGAACTCAGCTATCTTCGATCAAGCGGAAAATAGGCTTCATGCACAGAAGGCGTTGCTCGTACATGTCGCGGGGTAAAGGAAAAGGTTTTGGGGTCGATATAGACGTAGCGCCATCACGCTGGAAGTAACTAAACGACGATATACAGTGCTCATGGACACCTCTACCGGACAACTTATAGTCGTTGCCCTTGGCGGCAACGCGATTTCGCAGCCTGACGAGGTAGGTCGCGTTGAACAGCAGTTTGCGAACTCGCGCATAACCGCAAAGGCACTAGCCGATCTTATTGAGCAGGGTAATCAACTGGTCATTACGCACGGCAATGGACCGCAGATCGGCAATTTTTTGTTGCGTAACGATGCGGCTGCCGGTGCTATTTATCCACTGCCTATGGAGGTTGCGCTAGCTCATGTGCAAGGCGGGATGGGGTTTATGATCGCCCAAACGCTGACCAACGAACTCTATCAACGCGGGCACGATCGCACGGTGGCTGCCCTGATGACCACGGTGTTGGTAGATCGTAACGACCCGGCCTTTGGAGATCCGACCAAACCGATTGGACGATTCCTCGATAAGGAGGAGGCGGATCAACTTTCCGGGGCCGAGGGTTGGGACATCAAAGAAATCAAGCCGGGTAAGTTTCGCCGCGTTGTCCCATCTCCCATGCCGTTGAAAATCATGGAGATGGACAACATCCGTCGCGGCGTGGGTGCGGGTGCCTTGCTGGTGACGTGTGGTGGCGGGGGCATTCCTGTGATCCGCCGGGAGGACGGCGAGCTACGGAGTGCGCGTGCAGTGATCGACAAGGACTTAGTCAGCGCCTTATTAGCTGCGGAGCTTGGCGCGGATGCTTTGATTATCTTAACCAATGTCGATCGCGTATGCCTCAATTTTGGTCAACCCGATCAAAAGTCGGTGGATCATATGAGCATCTCTGAGGCGAGGGCCTGGTTAGCGGATGGTCAATTCCCCGCCGGTTCGATGGGACCAAAGATTCGTGCCGCGATCGATTTTCTCAGTAAAAGCCATCATGACCGGGCGAGCGTCTACATTGGTCCGCAAGACCGATCCACTGACATCCTCTCGGGGCAAGTGGGGACGTGCATCTCAAGATAGCCTCGTATGTTTCTAATCTGACCGTTGAATAGGCGATTCTAGTTGAGATGTGTGTAATCATTACATTTTCGTAGACCAGAATACACGTGCGGTGAATGATGCCGTATGTGTGTCGCACGCAGGTTAAGACTTCATCCCGAAGCGTAAACAAGTACTAAAAAAACCGCCAGCCCATCGGGGCTGGCGGCATGTGAGAAAGCTGTAAGAGAGACACCTACAGTTTAGTTGGATCCAACTGATTCATCCACACAAATGGAAGATATACGGCCACTGCCGCCCCATCTTAATCCCGTTGGGACGCCAGGTGAGGGGAGCGTATCTTTTTGCCAGCCGGGACCGCGAATGATGATGCACCTCGAGGCCTGTTGACGTTCTTCATCATCATATACACGTTCTATTTTATAGTGCTCAGAGTAGCCCTCGGCATCTTTCGTACCAGCAATAAGGTATGATTGGTATTCGGCATGGCCATCAACAAAGGCCTTGTTGTACCACCAATCTTTGCCGTGCCATCCCCGAATAACCTTGGTCGGACCTGGATCAAGGCCAACACCACCGACATCCAAGCATACGTCCGGCTCTCGTCGCGCAAGAACAGCGTTTCGGCCAATCGTCTCTTCGTAATAGATCGTACGACCGGGGCTGGGGATACGTGAAGCTGGTCTAAGATATGGGCCGTTTGAATTAACCGGACCACCACCAACGAATGAAGTCATAAAGGTATTGGCTGAATAACTGGTGCCAAAGTGGTCATAGGCTGATCGTTCCGAATGTAGAACCCAGTCGGCACAGTGCGATTGAATACCACGCGGTGGACCGTCGTCAGCAGGGCATTTGAAAATGCCGAGATCGAGCTTAGTGTCCTCTACTTGTCCATCCCTGCTTGGTCGTTTGCTGGCAAACTCACCATTGTCAGCGAAGCCGCCTGGATACAGTATGCTGTTGAGTGGACGTGTGACAGGGCCGAAGCCGGCTTTCGTTCCGTATCTACTTGTGATAACGGCATATTTTCCTGTGGTAGGCCCCGGAATGAACCCCTGTTCCCCAATGCCGGATTTGCCACCCCAATCGAAGATACCTACACCGGCCTGCTGATTGTCGGTCAGTTTAACGGAGGAATAGACAAAACCGTCTTTGTCGAATTGCTTGGCATGTACAGGAATGCCAAAGCCTTGTGGGTCGTCAGCTTCGTAAACGCGGCTGCTCGTCCCTACGTTCTTGATATGCGAAAGGCAGGCTACTTGTTTCGCTTGTCTACGAGCTGCTTCCAGCGATGGAAGCAGAATCGAGATCAACAAGGCGATAATAGCAATCACAACCAACAGTTCGATAAGCGTAAAAGCTTGTCGCCTAGTATGGCGAATTCTTTGTCCATTCAACGTACTCATCACAGTCCTCCATGGGGCTAGGGGAAGTCACTCAAACTTTATTATTTATCCATTATTCGACATTCGATAGGCCATTACAGGCAACCTATCACATTTAGTCAAGTCCTCGGAGTAGGCAGATCTATGCAGCTTTCAGCCTCAAAAACCTTTCTACTCATCCTTATAACACCGCCGAAGCCAAAACGACGGAAAAAAAATAAAAAAAATATTATTTCTATTCGCCGAAGCATCGTGCAACGGGGTTATGATGTATTGGGAATACGTAAAAAGTGCGGTTGCACGGGTGTTGTGGCCGTTTTTTGTGATTTGTTGTGAGTAACCATGTCGATGCGCCCGGATATGACGTGTGATTTAACAGATGAAGAATTCTGGAGCGGCATGGATCGTCAAGCGCCGGAGTTGGTCGAGCATGTCCAAACATGCCCCCAATGCCAGGTCCGGGCGGCGCAACTTGAGTCTGGTATCGCAGCCATCACCCATGTTTCTTCGCCTCCCCAGCCTCCTCTGCCACAAATGATTGGTCATTATCGGATTATTCGCAGGCTTGGCGTGGGTGGTATGGGGATCGTCTATGAGGGTGAGCAGCAGACTCCCAAGCGTCTGGTGGCTGTTAAGGTAGTCCGAGGCGGCCAATATATCGATGCGAATCGAGTTAAACTTTTCCAACGAGAAGTGCAAACCTTGGCCCGGCTTAAACATGCGGCCATTGGGGCCATTTATGAAGCGGGGCGAACGGAAGACGGTCAGCACTTTTTTGCGATGGAACTCGTTCGCGGAATGAGGCTCAATGAATTTGTCCGACAGGCCGAAGTGCCCCGCGTGGCTAGACTCAAACTTTTTTGTCGAATTTGCGAGGCTATCAACTATGCACACCAACGCGGCGTCATACATCGTGATTTGAAACCATCCAACATATTGGTGGATATCGATGGCAATCCAAAAATCTTGGATTTCGGATTAGCACGTATTACCGATCCCGACGCTGCGCTGGCTACAACGGGTACGGAAATTGGTAAGTTCATGGGGACGTTACCCTATATGAGTCCGGAGGAAGCGCGCGGGAACCCGGACGAAATTGATGTGCGTAGTGATGTCTACTCCCTCGGTGTTGTGCTGTATGAATTGTTGGTCGATCGTCTTCCCTACATCGTGAGTCGATCAGCTATCCCCGAGGCAGTGCGTGTGATTTGCGAGGATAGGCCCAGACGGCCTAGTGCTTTCGACAAAACTCTTCGCGGCGACTTGGACACGATTGTATTGAAATCTCTGGAGAAGGAGCGAGGTCGTCGCTACCAAAGTGCCGCAGCGATGGCTGAGGATATAGAGAGATATTTGACGGACCAACCGATTTTTGCACGCCCACCGAGTTTCGTATACCTATTTGGAAAATTGTTAAAACGACACCGCCTGGTAGCTGTCGTTGCAGTATCGGTGCTTTTGGTGGTGGGTGGTGCACGTTCTTGGTTAGTGTTGGTGCAAAGGGATGATTTGAAAATTCTTCAAAATACGCGTGAGCTACAGGATTTACGCTTAGCCATTAAGTCCAAACGAATGGCTGCCGCCTTTCGGATGGCTGGTCAGTATGATCTGGCGGAGAGTGAGTATCGAGAGTCTGCGGAAATTTTCCGACAGCTACGACGCGAAAAGGATCTGGCTGAAGTAAAACATGACTGGGCTGAGTTGCTAATTTTGCGTGTGAAGGATGAAACCCTTAGCCATACGCCTTATGCGAAGTTAGAAGAGGATGAGCGGATACAGATCGACCAAAAATTGGAGGCTGCGGAGGAGTTACTTATCGAAGTGTTGAGCGTTTATGATGCTGATCCGTCGCGATGGCGTGATAAAAAAAGGAAGGTGCTTGAAGACATGGTATATATTTTTGGTCCACAAGCTTGGGATAATAAGGAGGCTTTTCTCTCCTACCAAGATGAGATTAATATCATGGATACTGACAAGTTTCCGAGAGCGAAATGAAGGTAAGACGGTTGAGATGCGATTGACCGATGTATGTAAAAAAAACTGAAAGTTATCTTAGTGATCGAAGATCAACCTACAGGCACTTCTGATTCAACGGCTAAGATCGCAGAACTAGTGGCTGCGCTGCGTAGCGGTGAAGGTGATGCAGCTGGGCTATTCAACCAATTATTTCGTGACGCGTTGTTGCGGTTTTGTTGGGGATACCTTGGCAGTATGGACGAAGCCGAGGACGCATTGCAGGACATTTTGTATAAGGTGCTTACCGCTCAACATACGCCAGATGAATTTCGCCCTTGGGTCTACAAGATGACGCGTAACCATTGCCTTAATTTGATTCGTGATCGCCAGCGCCGCCACGACAATATCGCGCTACCTTCTGATTCGATGATCTACGAATCCCTTACGGGACACTTGACCAGACTTGTCAAAGATGAGATGCGGTCAAAACTGTCGGAGTTAGTATTGCAGCTACCGGATACGCAACGTGAAGTGCTTCGATTACGTTACGTGGAAGCGCTATCTCGGGCAGAGATAGCGGAAGTGCTCGATATAGCTGAACCCCTAGTAAAATCGCGTATATTCGATGGTCTACAAAAGCTGAGGGCGCTGTCCGAAGAATTGAGCTGATGTAAACCTGGGTTAACGGTTATAGTTTTGGCAAGTGCTGGAAAGCTATAGTGACAGAGTGGCCTACCTCCTTTGGAGGTGGGGGAGACGATGATTGTGGGCGGGTAACATCACCAGATCATCGACCAAATTTCGTTGTTCAGTTCATGCTCAATACCGATTCATTTCCGATCGGGCAAGCATCGATTCGTTGCGGTAATACACGTTGCACCTCAGCTACGACTCGATGTAGGCTATCATCGGCTCCCCCATGTCCAAAAAAAAGGAGATGGGACATCCGCTCCGCATACGCGGGAATGACGGGATAGGATTGGCTGCGTGGGTTTTGTGGGGTACAGTTTAAGTTACTATGGATGCTATCGTAAATATCGCGGTTTATAAGTTCGTACCCTTGGATGATTTGTCTGGCCGACGCGACACGTTGTTAGCCTTGTGTAAGCGGTTGTCACTCAAGGGGACGATTCTACTCACGCCGGAAGGGATCAATTTTTTTCTGGCGGGTAGCCGTAACGCGATCGATGAATTTTTATCCCAGATTCGTAGTGAGCCTGCATTGGCTGACTTGGAGGTGAAGGAGAGTTATAGCGACTATCAGCCGTTTAGCCGTATGCTGGTGAAAATCAAGAAAGAGATTATCGCGTTTGGTGTTGAGGGGATTGATCCGTTACGGAAAACATCGCCGCGCGTGTCAGCCTCAGAATTGAAGCGGTGGTTGGATGAGGGGAGGCCGGTCACGATGCTCGATGTGCGCAATGACATGGAGTTTAAGGTCGGCACGTTTGAAAATGCGATAGCGATTGGCGTCGATGATTTTCGAGATTTTCCGCAGGCCGTGAGCGAATTGCCTGACGAAATGAAAGATCAGGTGATTGTTACGTTTTGTACTGGGGGCGTCCGCTGCGAAAAGGCCGGGCCTCAAATGGAGCGTCAGGGTTTTCAGCACGTTTACCAATTGGACGGTGGGATACTCAAGTATTTTGAAGAGTGCGGTGGCGAGCATTACAACGGTGAGTGTTTTGTTTTTGATAAGCGTGTGTCGCTGGATAGTCACCTTTGCGAAACCGATACGGCCCAGTGTTACGTTTGTCAGGCCATACTTTCGCCCGAGCAATGTCTATCACCGGAATATGTTGCCGGTACGTCTTGTCCACAGTGTTACAAATCGCCCGAGCAGCGACTAGAGGAAACGTTATCCCGGCGACATGCGGCTATTCGTGATGTGACGACGCCTCTGCCGGGTTGCAAGCCCTATGAGAATGTTCGACCGATCTATGTGACCGGGCGGTGTGATGGACATCAGGCTATCGATTTTTTGTGTGCGCTTTATATCCGCATGACTCGGGAACAATGGCTTGACGTGTTTGATCGTAACCAGTTGCACTGCGATGGACGGCGTATGACGCCCGACGAGATCGTTCGTGCAGGGCAACGATTGGATCACATCATACCTGAAACGGTAGAGCCGGCGGTCAACGGCGATATACAGATTCTTCATGAAGATGACGCGCTGGTCGTGGTGAATAAACCCGCACCGTTGCCGATGCATCCTTGTGGTCGATACAATCGTCATTCGCTTAGCTGGATGTTGGGTGAAGTGTATCAACGCATCAAGCTGCGTATTGTCCATCGACTCGATGCTAATACTTCCGGTGTTGTCGTGTTATGCAAGACGAGCAAATTCGCGGCCAAAGTTCAGCGGCAGTTTGAGCGCGGCGAAGTGGAAAAAGTATATGTCGCTTGGATATATGGCCAGCCTGATGCCGATCATTTTTCTTCTACCAAACCGATTAGTTCCCAGCCGGGTCATGCAGGAGTACGCCTGCTTGATCCTATGGGCCTCGCTGCACGAACGGACTTTTGCGTGTTAGAAAGATGTTCAGACAATACTACGCTGATAGAAGCATGCCCTCGCACGGGTAGAACGAATCAGATACGTGTTCATTTGTGGGGGCTTGGCCTACCGGTTCTGGGTGACCCGATGTATCTGAGAGATGGTAACATCGGTTCTACGCAGACGTTATCCGTTGACGATACCCCCTTATGTCTTCATGCCAAGTCAATCTCCTTTAAGCATCCCGCAACCGACCAGCAAGTTATCTACGAGGCATCAATCCCTGTATGGGCGAAAATATGAATCGAGCGTCGAGTTCGTGACACTCATGATGGTCAATGTTAAACGGTGTTTCGCAATAGTTCTTTAAGCCGACGTTCATCTACACGATGCCGGAAAATCTCCTCGCCGTTGAGATGAACGACCGGGATGTCATGCTTGTATTGTGCAAGCCAAGCCTGCTGACCTGGTGCAGATATGTCAATACACGACAATTCAAAACTTATCTGAGATTGTACGCGCTTAACCACATACAAAGCCGCGTGACACAATGTGCAATCAGGCTTAGTGAAAAACGTGATGCGATTCATGTGGATGGTGTGACTAGTGCCTTGACCACGCTTCCGGCAGCAATGGCTGATAGTGCTTCGTTCACCTCTGACAACTTATATCGCGCAAGGGGCATATTCGCCCATAGGGCACGGGCATGTGCAAGCCGTAGCAATTCCACCCCGCGATGAAAATGGGAATAGTCGCTCCCCCAACAGCCATACATGCTGAGATGCTTTTTGTTGAGGTCGAGATGCGGGTTGAAGGGGATTTCGCCGTGGTCGGTATACTGTCCGACTATGACAACGGTGCCGGCATCACGCGTATAGCGCATGGCATCCGTAACCGCTGAGGGTGCGCCGGTACATTCGATGGTTATATCCGCACCCCGGCTAAGGGTTCTATCGCGTACCCATTGCTCACGCTGCGGCGTAGTAGCTGTCGTGAAATCCAGTATGTCGCACGCACCCATACGCCGCGCACATTCGAGCCGCATACTCGGCCCACCTATGCACAGCACTTTTCCTGCGCCACGTAGCGTAGCCAACGCAATTGCGGATAGCCCGACAGGACCGGAACCGAGGATCAATACCGTATCTGTTAAATTGATATCGGCTCGCTCCACGGCATGCAGCGCCGTCGGTAATGAACAACCTCCAGCCATGAACACGTCTGATGGTATGTCATCGAGGCGAATGCAATGCACCCCCGGCTTGATGTGGATATACTCAGCCCACCCGCCGGTGAGTCCATCCTCAAGGCCGTAAGTAATGCCGTACACTTTGCGATGTGGGCAACGCGTCGTAGCTTTGGCTACTAAGCAATGCCAACAGTTATGACAAGTTTTATGGACATCGAGAAAAGTGACCCGATCGCCTTCTGCAAAAGGTTGGCCATAGACATCTTTGATCTCGCCGTGGATTTTTTCTAAAACGCCGACGGAGACATGGCCGGGGATGATGGGGTAGGGAACTCCGGCTAGCAAACCTTGTTGAAGGTAGAGGTCCGTGCCGCATACTTCGCTACATTCAACGCGTAGCAAGGCTGCACCGGGTTTCAGTTCCGGTAGCGAAATCTCGCGTAGCTCGACGTCCGCCCCTGGTTTGGGCATCACCGCAGCTACAGCAACCAAAGAAGTGCCCACGATCAGCTCCTATTTCTTAGGCAATGGTTTGGTCGCGATAAATAGATCGTCGAGTTGCTGCTTGACTACAATGCCCGGCGCATTGGTTAGCGGACATACCGCACGTTGCGTTTTTGGAAAAGCGATGACCTCGCGCAGGCTATCCGACTTGTTGAGCATCATTGCCCAGCGGTCGAAACCGAATGCGATACCACCATGTGGTGGGGCACCGAAACGCAAAGCGTCGAGCAGAAACTCGAACTTCTCCTTGGCTTCATCCGGGCCAATGCCCAAAAGTTCAAAGACTTTACGCTGCACGCTTTGTTGGTGAATACGAATACTACCGCCGGCCATTTCCGTGCCGTTGAGCACCAAGTCGTAGGCTTTGGCGAGCACCTTGCCGGGGTCTGTTTCCAGCATGGGAATGTCTTCGTCTCGTGGTGCGGTGAATGGGTGGTGCGTACTGGTCCAGCGGTTTTCTTCGTCGTCCCATACCAGCAGTGGGAAATCCACTACCCAAAGCAAATTCCATTGATCCTCCGGAATCAGATTGAGGATATTGGCTAATCGGGTACGCGTGTAGTGCAAATACTTGCTTACGTCTGCGTATGTACCGGGCATGAAGAAGATGGTGTCGCCGACATCGGCGCCAACTTCGGCGCACAGCTTCGCGCACAAAGGCTGAATGAACTTGGCGATGCCCGTAGAAAACTCAAGACCGTTGTCACCCTTGATAACTTTGACGATAGGTAAACCAGCGCCGCCGATACCTTTGATTTCCTCCGTGAGGCCGTCGGTGATTTTGCGGGTTAGTTGATCACCACCTTTAGCTACGAGGCATTTGACAACCCCGCCGGTGCCGATCGCGCCTTGAAAGACACGAAAATCGCAGGCTGTTACGGTTTCGGTGACATCCTGAAGCTCCATGCCGAATCGCAAGTCAGGTCGATCAATGCCGAATCGCCGTGTGGCCTCAGCTTCGCTCATGCGCGGAAAGGGTGTGGTGATATCCAGACCCAGTCCTTCCTTGAATATTCGCTCCACGCATCCTTCAACCATACTCATCACGTCGTCAGCCTGGACGAACGCCATTTCCATATCGAGCTGCGTAAATTCCGGTTGACGATCCGCCCGCAGGTCTTCATCTCGAAAACATCGTACCAGCTGAGCATATCGATCGAAGCCTGCGATCATGAGAAGTTGTTTGAAAATTTGTGGCGATTGCGGCAGGGCATAAAAGTTTCCCGGTCGAACGCGCGATGGTACGAGGTAGTCACGCGCACCTTCCGGCGTTGACTTTGTCAGGAACGGGGTCTCGATTTCGACAAAATCCTGCTGGTTGAAATATTCACGAATAGCCTGGCCAATGCGATGACGCAAACGAAAAGTTTTTTGCAACTCCGGTCGTCGTAAATGGAGAAAGCGATATCGTAGACAAAGCTCCTCCGCCGCGTCAAAGTCGTCGTTGACTTGAAAGGGTAGGGGGTCACATTCACTGAGAACATCTATTTCGTCGACTTCGACTTCGATTTCTCCGGTAGGAAGTTTTGGATTCACCCATTCCCCTCGGCTAACGACACGTCCCACGATGGCAATGACGTATTCATTGCGAAGTTTACGGGCGAGTAGGTGAGCCTCTACGGCGTGATCCGGGTTGAACCGTAGTTGGGCAAGCCCGGTGTGGTCCCGTAAATCAATAAAGGTCATGCCGCCATGATCTCGGAAGGAATTGACCCAGCCCGTTAGGGTTACGGTTTTACCAACATCAGTTGCCCGAAGATCGCCGCATTTGTGTGTTCGTTGATTGTAATTTACTGTCAAAATCCATGCTCCTGATATCGAGATTTAATCCGATCCTGCTCGATCCTTCGTCCTTCAAGGAGTCGAGTTAGGTTTCGGCAAGATGCCCGTTGTAGGGTAATTCGGTGGAAAATCAATCGCCCTGTAGATATCGTATCGTCGGGAATGTGTCCGGGGATTTTGTCATCGGGTTGATAAGGCCGTCATTTTCGTGCGGACTACCCCTATTTTGATGTCATGAAGTGGGTATCAGGTATTGATGGGGTTGATATACTAACGAAAGACAATCGATGGGGCACCTTGACCGGACAACCGGGCCACGGATACATTATAGTATCGCTGGTAGTCTTTACGTAGGGCAGCAACGAACTACGTTGCTTAGTTGGCCTAGCGGTTTGTGGGTGAAATGAGTTGGGACCGGATGTGGGGATGATAGTGTATGAGGAATCCAATGAATTCAAATCTTGGGCGATCCGGATTTCCGGTTGATAGAGAGTTCTGGTGCGGATTAGTTGTAATGGGAATCGGGCTAGTGACGCTGGTTGGCTGTGGATCGCTAAACCCGGCTTTTGTGGATTTGATCGATCCTTCGGGACAATCAGCTCGGTTGGATAATGCGCCGGGTCATGTTGTAATACAATTTGTCAATAATGCAGAGGTGGATGAGCGGCTGATTTCGTATTTGGAAAGTCCTGACGGTGGCAATTTATTGCTCACAGCGGCGGAGAAACGAGCCTTGCGACCGCGCGTTCGATTGCGTGTGCAGGTCGTGTTCCGTAACGGAGTTCAAACGACGTTTGAAATTGTTGATGGCAGTGCTAATTTGATTGACCAGAATTTTAGTGCCCAGGCAACCCCTGACTTAAATCAGAACGATCTTGATAATCTTGTTGTGATTTGTGATGTGCAGTCCGTGTCGATTCTCCCGGGTTCTACTGATGTCTTCATTCCAACGGCCTTGCAGGCATTTCAACGTGTGGCAATTAATGTGGGTGGTACCACTGATCTGACACAATTGGTATTTCGTCAGCTATTACTTCCCCGGTTTCAACCGTTACAGGTGGATCAGGTGGATGAAGACGGGAACGTGCTTGTCATTGCGAATGTTGGCGTGCGAGATCAGCCCGCACCGGTAACAGATCCGATCTGCGGATCTGTTATTACGATTACGCTGGACGGCGTACTGCGTGTGCCGTTTTTGGATGGAATAACTGATAGACCCAGCTTTGACCAGGACGATGCTGAATCAGTGGCCAGTATTGGAGGTCGCTATGAATTTAATGTAGGTGTACAGTAATTTATGTCATGGGGCATCAACATCGTTGGAACGATGGGAGAATATCATTGTGCTGAATTGTTGTAAGAGGCTACGAGCGTATAGCTGGGTGATGAATGCCCTGCTGGTCGGCATATGTGCCGGTTGCGGGAACGGTATTTTCAACCCGGCTTTTGTCAACACGTTCAGCGGCGGGGTGTTCCCATTGACGCCGGGACCGGGTGCGGATTTTGTGCTTGTTCGCGTAGTCAATGAAACTAGCCAAGTCGCCGAGTTTACAGTTACTATTGAACGTGATGTAATTGAGGTCGATGACGATGGAAATCCGCTTGTAGATGATGATGGCAATCTCATCACTAGGCCGCTGCGGGAGACGAAACGACTAACGACCACCAATGTGTCACCGGCCAATGAGTTGGGTGTGCTGTTCGATTGTAGCACATCACCTATCAATATTGTGGGGCTTGGAGAGAACCTACTACCAACCGACGCGGCTGTGTTTATTGGTGGTGGTGGAACAGGCGGAATGGTTGGTTTTGGCATCCCTGCGTCGACCGTGAATCCACTATCTCGTGCGGCGGGTAACTTTGGATGTGGTGATACCATCATTTTTCGAGCTATCCTCAGTACAGGTGTGACAGGTGGTGTCAGAATTGAGTCATTCAGGCTCCCGGGCAGTACGCAACCTTCGAATTTCTCAGGCCCGAGCACGTTTGTGAATCTTCAGGCATTTCTGGAGTCTCAAACGCCGGAAGATCAGTAGCCAGTTAAGTTATACAGGCGCACCATTTATTCAGGAGTCAGCGGATGAAACTTGGACGGTCAACGGCGGTTGGTTGGGGCTTGTCTTTGGTAGCCGCCCTTAGTGGTAGTGTGTTAGTCGGCTCATGCGCCACGCGTGTCAAAGATACGATTTTTGGTAGTACGCGTAATTATTTCCTCTCTCCCCAGTTTAGTGGTATGGTCATCAATTCGTTGCTCACAGGCATAGATATCGATACCTCTGTTAGTCCTTCTAGTCCATCTAGCTCTTCCAGTCCGTTCAACCCGTAAACGTATATTTCCGCTCCCCTTTTTCAAATGCCTCGTCTTAGAACGAATCAATCATCTTGGCTGTTTCCCCTCCTACAACGCTAATTCCTGATATTGCTTCAGTGATTTGACATGAGCCTTGTGTCTTTACACACTATACATTCTATCATGTTTCGGGCTGTGTTATTTACACTTTTGTCGAGGGATTAGATATGTCATTATGGTTTCGAGGTTCATGTACGCGAGGCGTTTTGTTGTTGCTACTACCGCTGCTGGCTGGTTGTCCGCAAATGGTTTCATCGCTACCCGCGGAGGCTACGCGCGTTACGATTAAGAGCCAATGCGCACAGAATGTGATTGCCTGTACGAGTTCCTGGCCGGTAGCTATGGCGTCCGTGATTGCATTGGAAGGGCAAACGGTTTCGGCTACCGCAGATGGCTTTATGGTCATCGGCGAGATTGAGCATGGCGAATTCGATGTCCTGCTTAGTGCCGGCGACAGCACGGTGGGTAACGACGCGACGTCATTATCATATTTTTGGAGTACCGGTGCGACGGATACCGATCCATGCTCACTGATCGATGGCACGGTGTTCTCCAATGAAGAAATGCCTATCCAACGTTTGGATGTGGGCCTGCATTATATCCGATTGCGTGTGGAAAATGACATTATCCGCGACGTGGTTGATACGGATAGCTGTGGCGTATTTGGTGAAAACATTCCCAGTTTCGATTTTATCGAAATCGTCGTAGATGTGCGCAGCGGGTAAGCGGTTTGCTCTTCGTCATTCTCGCGCAGGCGGGAATCGTGCGACAGACTGGTGTGCGAAAACTTGGCTCTGGTTTCCCACTTACGTGGGAACGACGGAGGGCGAGATGCCACCTTGACTCATACAATGCACTAGCGGCGCCCGGACTCGAACCGGGGACCTCGGGTTTATGAATCCCACGCTCTAACCAGCTGAGCTACGCCGCCTTGGTCTATAATGTCCGGGTTCACCATACGATTGCAAGGCTAAGCCGGGAATAGACACGAAAGAACATAACGCCAGCTAAGGATTCAGACAAGGCATCGGGCCTATGTACTAGGGTGCGGGGTGCAATACTGAATCGGCTACTGTCGGTCAGCCTTTCAGGCTACACTGGAGTACGACATTTAAGTTGCCGATACTGTCACGCACCTTGACAGCCTTAGAAACATCTTTACGAGTCGTAGGCCTTTAGCCTGCGTGGTCTTAAAACGGCTTGGCGATACTGGAAACCAGGACGCTGCGTGGGGTACCGCATCCTACATTGTTGTGTATCGTTTTTTTGTGGCAATCTTTCGGGGGAAACGGGGTTTTGGCCGCGACATAAATATAGAGCTTGCTGTAAAGTCCGCTGCTCAGTTAGATTCGGGCAATCCGTCTGACGCGAGGTGGAGCCGTGGTGTCGATCGCGTCGATCAAAAAGTGTAGCGTGAATGATTCCTGGAACGGGCATATATATGCCATGCGCAAATGCCATGCACATAGCTTACATTCACCAACATTTCTCGACTAAGCAAGGGGCGACGGGCACACGGTCTTACGAGATGAGTCGTCGACTAATAGATGCGGGGCATCGTGTGACGATGATCTGCGGAAACTACACCGTCGGACATCAAGCGAATCGGTCTAGCGGTCCAGTGTCCGAGTACGAGGTTGACGGTATCTCGGTGAAGCAAATCGCCGTGCGCTATGCGAATGAAATGTCTTTCACGCAGCGCATCGTGTCTTTTTTCAGGTTTGCTCGGGGGGCGACAAAAATTGTATCCAAACTCAATGCGGATATTGTATTCGCTACTTCAACCCCGCTGACGGTGGGCATTCCCGGTATGAAAGGGGCTAAAAAAAGCGGCGCTGCCTTTGTATTTGAAGTGCGCGACCTTTGGCCTGAATTGCCCATAGCCTTGGGAGTTTTGAAGAATCCGGTGTTGATCTGGTATACCCGGCGATTGGAGCGAAAAATATATCGGGCTGCGATACACATCATCGCCCTAGCACCCGGCATTAAAGAGGGTATTTGTAACGCGGGCATTCCCGAATCGCTGGTGTCGATTATCCCTAATAGTTCAGACTTGGACTTATTCCAACCAACCGATGCGAAACCGCAAGACCCACGCTATGGATCGCCGGATGATTTTCGACTTGTCTTCACCGGTGCGCATGGATTAGCCAATGGCCTTGACGCCGCAATAGACGCAGCTGCTGAAATCAAACGACGTCAATTATCCGGTATTCGTTTTATTTTTATTGGGCAAGGCAATCAAAAGAAACGCCTCATGGCCCGGTCGCGTGAGGAAAAACTTGATGATTACATCAGCTGGATCGATTCCATGCCTAAGCAAGAGTTAGCTAAACTTTTGCCTCAAATGGATGTGGGACTGATGATGTTGAGTAATATCCCGTCATTCTATTATGGCACTTCCCCGAATAAGTTTTTTGATTATCTGGCTTGCGGACTGCCAGTGCTGAACAATTATCCCGGCTGGTTAGCGGATATGATTGGCGAGCATGATTGCGGTATCGCGGTGAATCCTGACGATCCCAATGCCTTTGTGGATGCCATTGTTCATCTGCGAGAAGATAAGCAGCGATTAGTACAAATGGGTCACAACGCACGAAAGCTAGCCCAAGATAAGTTCTCCCGAGACCACCTGGCCGGGCAACTAGTATCCATTCTGGAAGAAGTTCATAGTGCGCATCACCAAGCCCAACCTAATTCACTTCGGACTACCCATTGACGAAAACGTGCTAAACAATAGTCTTAACCACTCATTCAAGGATCACTCCAATTTGGGTACGTCGTATTTCCGGTGGGATTAGTATGCCGAGAAAGAGCTACTGGCGCAAACCTACGGAACCCAAATCAGAGCCGCACGGCGCGAGCCTGCGGGCACCCGGCGTCATATGTCACCAAGCTTGCGCATGGTGCTCTGATGATGGTCAGCAAGCTTGTCCCGAAGTACATCGGGAGTGCTCGGATAATGCGTTGTCACCAAGTTTGGGTATGGTTGTTTGACGCACCGGTCGCTTGCGCTCGCAGCTCTGATAGGCATAGCGATCTCAATTGTGGGAATTGGGTGTTCATGTGTACCACATTCCGAGATTTCCTGGGTTTGTATTTTATCCGTTCTATTCCATTTGGGGGCCGAGGATTGTGGAGAATTAGCTATAAACGACGCTTTCGACTGTTGCACTGCCAGTGTTCTCATTAGATAGAACCGATGCGTTATGCATTGGCATATCCCTTGCATATAAGCTTTACCGTGTGAACGTCCATATATCGTAGGACTGAATTTTGCACGAGTTGCGGCGACTTGTCGGGCAAGATATCAGCGTTAGATGTTCACGGCAATGATTGAGCTGTAAGGTGTGGGTTGAAGAGCTTGTAACGTATGCCAGATTGTACTTCTGACTAGAGGGGGGTGGGTGTATGCGTTTGGTTAGTATCATTCTCGTTGTCTCATTGTCTTTTTTGTCTCAAACGGCTAAAGGCGCTCATGTCACTACATGGTCAACCGGTCTTGATAATCCCGGTTTCATAGCCATCGATGCTACACAAGTTCTTGTGACGGAGCCTAGATCAGGTCGGGTCGTGCGGTACGATCATAGCGGTGTCATGTTAGGAGAATGGTTAGAACCATTAGGGCCGGCAGGCATAGCGATACACCCGGATGGACGCATCGTCGTCTCACGAAGTAAAGATGCCGACGTAGGTGTTTACGATGCAAGTTTCGGATTTCTTCATTTACTCTCGAATGGTTCAGTCAATTTTGTCAAACCAACGGATTTGACTATTGATGACACGACTGGACGATTATATGTCGTAGATAGCGGTGCGGATCGTATCTATGCTTTTAATCCTGACGAGTCACTTGCGTTGATCGTTGGTATACGTGGCGATCGGTATGGTGAATTCAAGTATCCTAGCGCTATAGCGGTTGATGGTGCCAACGACCGTATGTATATAGCCGATCAAGATAACTTTCGCATTCAAGTCTTTTCGCGTGCCGGCGT
Organism: Planctomycetota bacterium; assembly: GCA_024276605.1. Taxonomy (GTDB): domain Bacteria; phylum Planctomycetota; class Phycisphaerae; order UBA1845; family UBA1845; genus JAJRPG01. The sequence continues at coordinate 37,122 of JAJRWX010000004.1, forward strand.
TTTTCTATTTTCATTTGGATATAGAATCAAATATTTGCCCGGCGGTATTAGTGAGGGATGGATGCCTCGTATTACGGGGCTGGCAGTAGATAATAATGGCATCATCTATGCGGTCGATGCGCTAATGGGTACGCTGCGTGCGTTTGATCCGAGTGGTGCGGAGCTTGCGCTGATGGCTTCGCATGGCGTAAATGCAGGGGATTTGCAGTCTCCTACGGATGTCGCGGTAGACGGGGCCGGGCGTATCTTTGTCGCCAATAGCAACGTGGGTAGCGTTGAGCTATATGATGGGTACACGGCGGCCCGTAGCCCAACCAGTGGGATTTTTTATCGCGGCACGAATATCAGTGCGTATGATGATCTTTGGAAGTGGATCACGAAGGATCGGTCTATCTTGGCTGCTAGGCAACGGTCAGGGGCAGGGGGGACGGGGATTACCAAAAAAGAGACCAATGCCACGATTACAGCACCAGGATGGGATCCGCCGCATATGCTTGATGATCTGTCGTGCGGCAGATGTCATGGTGTTGCCGGTCTACCGCTGGGCCATGAGGGTACGGTAAGTGGGCAGGCTAATCTTTGTCAGTCATGTCATAACGCCGGCGGTCAGGCATCAGCATCGTCCATCCGTTTAGCCGACCGAGTAGACGCTGGGGGGCTAACGCCCAGTGGCGGTGGTCGCTCCCATGCTTGGGATGTGCCTGCGATTAATGCAGCCGTCGGATCAGTCGGTCCTCCTGCAGGCAGCACATTAGATGTTCATCTTGACGGCGGGAACATCAAGTGTGCGACGTGCCATAATCAACACAACAATGATGCCGGTTCACCCTTGCTGCGAGATAACAATACCAACGGCGCGATGTGCAAGCAGTGTCATGCCGATCATATCGGTCATACTCCAAGCGGGCCTTGGCAGCCGACCTGCGAGGATTGTCATGATATGCACGCACCGGTCAGCGCTAACCTCGCCCTTATCAACACGAGCATATACAACCGAACATTGAACGTCGATAAGTTGATTCTATTCACGGCTACCACTGGTGCGGGGAGCTTTGCTGACGGCGATCCATCGGCGTATGACGGTATTTGCGAAGCGTGCCATACGGCTACAAATTACCACCGGCATGATGGCAGTGGCGCGGCGCATAACGAAGGCAAAGATTGTACTTCGTGCCATCCCCATGAAACCGGATTTATGCCTGCCGGTGGCGATTGCACGGCGTGTCATGCCGGACCTCAGGATAACGGCGATGGTGTACCGGTAGGTGGACGACGGGCCGTGGTGTCCGAGTTTCCCCTCAACGATGCCCACGCTCATTATGGAGCGATACTCGATGAGAATGCTTGTCAAGTCTGTCATAGTGTGGATACACACATGGATGGATTTGTTGAATTGATTGATCCGGATGACGGGAGTATTTATCGATTCGTGTCAGCCAGCGATCTTGTGGGTGACCCGGATGTATCCAATTTCTGTGATGGATGCCATGACGCAGATGGTGCCACACGATTGGCCCAACCTTTTGACCCGTTTGGAAACGGTAACGCTGCACCGGATGTCGCGACCAAGTTTACCGGCACATTGCAATGGAACGAAGAGTACGGCGACTTTTGTTTCGGTAACGAAGGAACATTACGCGGGGTGAATAGTCATCACGACATCAGTGATGCGGACCAGGCTTTTAGTGGTGCCAAGTTGGAATGCCTCAACTGTCACAGTGCACATGCTGTGTCTAAGTCCCAGCCGACGGCTGATCCGTTCAATCCAACACAACCATGGACAGGTACGGATAATGAGTTTTGTATGTCATGCCACGGTGGTGGTACTGGCCCGCTTGATCCACAGTTTCCTCCAGGTGTGTACGGTCCTGTGATTGACGTGAATGATCCTGGGTGGGTGGCGCTAGGCCTCGACTGGACGACAATCCTTGGTGGGGCCTGTATGACTTCAGATTGTTCTTCGCTGCGTGGTATTGACTCCTGCGACTATGTGGATGGGCCTTGGTTTGTGGACTACTCATGGACACATTCTGCGCATGGGCCGGATTCCAAGCGTTTATGGGGTGGTTATTCCGGGGCACCGGGCGCTGACATGAGTTGTATGGCATGTCATGACCCACATGGTTCCTATACGCCGACGAATACAGCCGGTAATCCGTACATGATTCGCGATATGGTGGATGGAACATCCTTTATCGATGACGGAACGCGTACCGGTGGTTTTAATGGCCCCCCGTGGAATACAACCGGTTCAACACGGGATGTCACAGTGGGGGTCAATGGCTTAGATGTGGATTGGGGTGGCTCGACGAGTTTGTGTAGTGCTTGTCATGCTAATTGGCTTGACGCCTACAGTTGGCACGGTACCTGTAGTGGATGCCAAACCTGCCATGGCCATGGTATGGCGTTTGGTGAGACGGATTTTGTGGGTACGAACGATACCCCGTGCCCTGTGCCACCAGCACCCATATATGGAGACAGCGGAGTTTCTGGCACGCTGATTGCACCAAATCGAATGTATAGTAAAACCGATGACTTACGACCTATAGTGCATCAAGCGCAGGGCCTTAAACTGCAAGCGGGCGTAGGTCGTGGTGATTCATCTACTTCGTTGAATAAGGAATGATACGTGTACCTGAGAATATCAACACGTGGTTCATTTAAGCGTATGTTGTTTTTCAGATACTTGCGTCTGATAAGCATCCTATGCCTATGTTTAGCCTTTTGTTCGACGTCGACGTTAGCTGCAGTGCTTGAGCCTTCGGCGGATGGTACCATCTCTGATGGGCGAAACGCGGCTTATGATGGTACGCCGGATGCCTGGGACTGGATTTTTAACGATACGGGTTACGAAGGCTCAATCACACTCAATAAGTCTGAACTCAATAACTGGGAAGATCGCGTAGTGTGGGAATATGATCTTCGTGGCATAAGTTTACAGCCACCGTTGTCAGCTACGTTGACATTTACGATAAGGGGGCCTGCGGTGTTTCCTCGACCCCTTACCTCGGTGCATGTATATGCTTACACCGCCAATCTAATCGAAGAATTAGAGGATTATTTTGTGTCGCCCTTACGATTGGCGGCGTCCGTCCCGGTGGGCGCTTTTCAACCACCTACCGCGTATACCATTGATGTGTCTCGTGAGGTGAACGAGGTGCTATCCAGTGGAGCCATAGCTATTGGTTTTCGTTTTCAGATTGATCCCGATACACTACATGCCATAAATCAGGTTTTCATTGATGCGTTGGATTCAGATCCAACAACAAAGCCGGCGTTATCCATTGAAGCCAATTTGCGTGGTGACAGCGATCTCGATAAAGATGTTGATTTATTCGACTTCAACGATTTTCTTGCGTGCATGCAGGGTCCGGAGGAATCTTTATATGTAGCGTGTGACACGTTTGATTTCGATTTGGATGGTGACGTCGACCTGGCAGACCGCGCTTCATTTCAAGTGTATGCTACCCTATACCAAGCGTCTAATTGATCAACCAGCGTAGGCTCAAGCTTGGAATATCGTTGCATCGCGTACGCAATTGGTTCAATTGCACACATGATAAAACAAAACTGTTCAGAGGGAATATGGTTTACTCGATGATTAGCGATGCATCATCCAGTAATACCAAAGTTTCCGGATGACGTCTGCGCCATTGCCGGAGAGTTTCGATGGGGGGGGGTCTCAAGAAAGGCAATGCGGTTGCCCAACTGCGAGCCACCAATACCGTCAAATGCACCGTCCTGCATCGGATTGTCACCGGGCAGGTTAAAACCAGCCACTGATGGGCGGGTTAAAACCGGCCAGTGGTTGTTTCCTTCTTATACCTCATAGCTTCTTTTCCTCAAGTTTTTTCTTGGCGGATGTCTTTGGGGCTATATCCTGGCCAGACCTG